>JBNKNO010000035.1:0-34010 GCA_050293885.1 Rhodocyclaceae bacterium
GTCGGGCCGCACGACATGGTGGCCGCCTACGGTTTCTTTCAGCTCAAGGACGGACGGGTCATTTCTTCGTCCGCTCAGTGGATGCATGACCGCGCCTACACTTCGGACGGGCTGATCTACGCCAATACGCCGAGTACTTTACTGAACATGTGGGAGGTGTGGGCGACGGACCCCTGGGGCGGTTCGCAGGAGACCCTGTTCGGCGCGCACTGGAACGGGAAGGCGATGCACTTCTTCGGCCAGTTGTCCGACGGCAGGCTGTGTACCACCGAGTACTACCGGGGCAATTACCAGAACGGCGCCGGAAACATCTGGTGCTGGACGCCCAGCCAGGACTTCACGATCGAGGGGATTCCCGTCACCGAAGCGACGACCCCGGTCGCCAATGCCGCCAGCCAGCGTGGTGCGTTGAACCCCCGCGATCTGGTCAATGCCACGCCCTGGGCCCGTTCCGACGATGACCAGAGTTATTTCGATGCGGTACGGCATCAGTACCAGGGCCGTGTCCGGGATCCCGCAGGTCTGCCTGGCGGCGAACTGATGTTTTCCTGGTGCCGGGGAACATGCAACAACCAGGGCGGGTGGAAGCCGGATCTGATGGATGCCTACATCACGTCGGGGCCGAATCAGAAGCAGCCGGTCCATATCGACAAGCCCATCGGTCAGCGTTACGGCATCTACAAGCTGCCTGCCGACAAGATTCCGTCGCGCGACTATGTGCGCGATCCGGTCATGTTGGTGGACGATCCGGACGTGATCGAATACGGCGCCATCTATGGGGGGGCATACGCCGATGTTTACGGTCAGCCGGCGCCGGCCACCGTCAAACAGCCCTTGTCAGACACCGGTCGATGTTACTTGCAGATCGCCTCGCAAAAGTCGGACACCACGAGTTACGACGTCCTGCATGGCAAGTACCGCTTCGCCTTCAATGACCACAGTCCCGTGCATGGCAAGGCGCTGCCGGGCGTGAACGACGCGGACGTGGCCTACATCCGTGTCAATGAAGTGTTGCCGAACACCCAGCGGCAGCGAAATTTTGCCGGGCGGGGCAATGTGCCGTGGACGGTGTGGGGGTTCCGGACGTCGGTGCTGGGTGACGCCCCCGTTCAGCCAGATGGCTCCGCAAAAATTGCCATTCCCTGCGATACGCCGTTCGTCATCCAGGGGCTGAACACGCGCAAGGAGGTCATCAAGCGCGACATGACGCCTCAGTCGCTGAGGCCGGGTACCACGCTGACCTGTGGCGGATGTCATCTGCACAACGATGTGTCGAAGCAACCGGCGTTTGCTGGCAGCATGGCGCATGGCGCCGCTGCATTCGATGCCACGGGCGAAGCCGTCCCACAACCCGAGTACCGGCAGGACATTGTGCCGATCATCGCGCGCCGATGCCGCAGTTGTCACTCGGGTGCCGCGCCCGCCGCCGGTATCGATTTTTCCAGCGTCGAGCACACGCGGCAGATGCTGCTTGAGGACTTCAAACAACAGTACAACCCGCGGCCACTGGACGTGGACCCGCCACGCAAGGTGTATCGGCTCGACCGCCCCATGATCTCCTGGCTGATCGACGGTTCATTCAGCGGCCGCTCGCCGTTCTACTGGTATTTCGTCGGCGAACGGCGGGACTATGCAGGCAATACAACTTGGCGGGCCGATTTCGACTTCAACCAGCAGCATCCAAACGTCAATGCCACGGCCAATGAAATCGCGACCGTCAGGCAATGGATCGACACGGGCGCGCTGTATTTGCCCGACGGCGCAAGCGACGCACCTGCATCGCCGACGCCGTCCCCCCCGCCGATCAATACCACACGGACAACGCCAAACGGCGCCGTCTCACCGTCGCCAACACCAACACCAACACAAGCGCCCATGCCGCCGAATGCCCCTGGTTCGGTTGGCAACACGCCGAGTGCGGCGGATGGCGCCGGTATCGTGATGCCGTCACTACCGCAGGTGACCGGGGGCGGCTGGGCGATGTTTGTCGGTCGGTTCGACCATGCCGCGCAGCACGGGATGGACAGCCATGACCGTGATTTCCCTTGGGCCTACAGTCGCACCAATCCAATGCCTGGAAAGATGCGGATGTACGTGCATACCCATGGATCGAGTGCGGGGCGTTCGGCAGGTATGTTCGCGGACAGGCACGCGTTTTCGCCCCCCAATCGACGCGCCGGCTCGATTGAATTGCGCACACAGGACGCCGAGGCGCTGAATGGGGACTGGCGCCAATGGTGGGCTTACGGCAAGGACGGTAAGGCGTATCCTTCGCGGCGAATCGCCGCGGCCTTGGAGTTCCTCGCGCGCAGATACCCGCAAATCGATTTCGATACGCAGGGGATGGTGTTCAAGGGCGGGTCGATGGGCGGTGGTGGTGCCTTGTTTCAGGCCACACTACTGCCGGAGCGCTGGCGCACCCGAATCGGGTACATCACGATCGGTGTTGGCGGTGTCTTGCCGAGAATGACGCCGGGAAAATATCTCCCGAATTGGCCGGCGGATTCGGGTTCCGGAAAAGCGCTGTGGGACGCCGTCGATTTTTCGCTGCAAGCCAGGAAAGACCCGATTGTTCGTGGATTGCACATTCGCCATCGTTTCTCCTCGAACGATCCGACCTTCATGGCGAACGGACAGAACTCGCAGCTGGTGTTCGTCAACATTTGCGAGGAGGAAAAGATCAGTTGCGCGGCTTCCTGGATCAGAAATGGGCATGGTGTGGGTGAACCCGGGGTGGCGCCGATGATTACCGAGTTTTTCGATGATCCGGCACAGGATGTCCGTCTCGATCGGGTGCATCCTGCGCTCACCCACTCCAGCGCAAACTATCCGGCGACGGCCGATGAGCGGCTCGATACGGGTCGATATCCGCGCGGACACTACAACCTGGGTATTTCCTGGGATGCGGCAAATACCCTCGATACGGCGAACGAGCTGGTGATTCCCCTACGCTATCGCGCGCACAAGAATATCGGTGGTGGAATTCCGGATCAGCCAGACAGGATCACGGTCGACGTGACACCTCGACGGGCGAGGCACTTTCGGCTGGTCGATGGCGAGCTTTTGCGCTGGCGCTGGGACGACGGCGCCATTGAAGGCAGCGCACTGGTGGTTGGCGATACGGTCACGGCCACCCATATTCCGCTTGTGTCGGGCGACGTTTTTCGCCGGCTGCGTTTTTTTCGCGACTGAGCATCGCATTGCGCGTGGCGAGTGAATCGCGACGAGCCATGGTCGGTGCGACGGGAGATCCCAGCCACGGCCGACCATTGTCGTTGCTCGGGTCTTACCCCTTGAGTGCCGCCAACAGCCCGTCGCGGGCTTCGCGGGCGGATTCCCTGAGTTCTTCCAGCTGCTCGGGATCGACTTCGCGCGTGGCCGCCTGTAGCAGCGAGCTGCGCATTTCCGGGCTGAACTGCATGAACGGGTTGGGGGTTTCGGCGCACAGGCAGGCGATGAAGTAGATGTCGCGCAACTGCTTGGGTGGCCAGCTACCGCCATAGGGATCACGGTCGTCGAACACGCTGCCGACGATGTCGGGGACGTCCAGCGCGTTGATCAGTGCTCGGGCAACCGGTTCGTGCCACAGCGACACGAATTCGCCGAAGCGGTTCATGTCCTTTTCCAGTGCGGGATGTGCGGTCGCGCGGGCGAGCAGGTAGAACTGACCGATGCTGCTGAGCATGCCGGCGAACAGGGCGGTGTCCGCGTTGCCGAAACGCAAATGTTTTGCGATGCCCCAGGACCAGGCCGCGACATCGATGGTGTGCATCCACAGCCCGGAGGCGACCAGCCGGGCATCGGCGCTGCGGGTTTCTGCGGCGAGTTGTTCGGTGGCAACGGCAAAGGCGAGCGAACGCACGTTGACGAGGCCGACGCGTTGCACCGCTTCGAGAATGGAAGCGATTTCCTTGCCATAGGGGTTGAGCGCGACGGAGTTGGCCAGGCGGATGATGCGGGCACTGAGCAAGGCGTCCGGTCGAATGACGCTGACCACGTCGTCAGTGGAGCTGTGTTCGTCGTCACAGACACGT
Source organism: Rhodocyclaceae bacterium (assembly GCA_050293885.1). Taxonomy (GTDB): domain Bacteria; phylum Pseudomonadota; class Gammaproteobacteria; order Burkholderiales; family Rhodocyclaceae; genus Nitrogeniibacter. The sequence continues at coordinate 4,035 of JBNKNO010000035.1, forward strand.
TTGATGCGAATGGTCAGATCGAGAAAGGTCGGGAAGGTCAGCTGCCGGGTGGCCAGATCGTGTTCGATGGTGCGCGAAAATGCTTCAAGCGCCTCCTCGAACGGATCTTCATTGTGGATTTCGAGTGAAGTTGATGACATGCCGCCTCCGTAGCGCAGCCGGCCCGACATTGTTGGGGGACCGGACTCGGGTTTCGTTTCTTCCCTGTTTACGGACGTAGACGCACGGGCTTGAGGTGCGGGTTTCAGGCTGTTGCGTCTGTTTCGTTGGGATGGCGTTTTTCGCGACGGCACTCGTAGGTGAGTGTCGTCGATCCGTCTGGCTGGACCGTTTCAAGGCGCACGGTGAAACCCCACAGACGAGCCAGGTGTTTCATCACTTCTTCACCGGATTCAGCCAGCGGACGGCGGTTGTAGGGCTGGTAGCGCAGTGTGAGCGATCGGTCGCCGCGAAAATCCACGTTCCACACCTGGATGTTCGGCTCGCGACAGCCGAGGTTGTACTGGTTCGACAGCCGCTCGCGCAAGGTGCGGAAGCCGCGCTCTTCGTGGATGGCGGAGACGGCGAGCTTTTCCTTGCTGTCGTCGTCGACCACCGCAAAGAACTTGAATTCGCGCATGAGCTTGGGTGAGAGAAACTGGGCAATGAAACTCTCGTCCTTGAAGTTGCGCATGGCGAAGTCGAAAGTCTCCTGCCAATCGCTGCCGGCGATGTCGGGGAACCAGTCGCGGTCTTCGTCGGTGGGGTGCTCGCAGATGCGCCGGATGTCCTGCCACATGGCAAAACCGAGCGCGTAGGGATTGACGCCGTTGTACCAGGGGTCGTTGTAGTTGGGCTGGTACATCACGCTGGAGTGGCTGTGCAGGAACTCCATCATGAAGCTGTCGGCCAGCAGCCCTTCGTCGTACAGGGTGTTGAGCAGCGTGTAGTGCCAATAGCTGGCCCAGCCCTCGTTCATGACCTGAGTCTGCCGCTGCGGGAAGAAATATTGGGCGATCTTGCGCACGATGCGCACGATCTCCCGTTGCCAGGGTTCGAGCAACGGGGCGTGCTTTTCGATGAAATAGAGCAGGTTTTCCTGCGGTTCGGGCGGAAAGCGCGGGCGTTCCTGCGGGGCCTCGTTCGATGCCTGGTCGGGCAGCGTGCGCCACAATTCATTGACCTGGCTTTGCAGGTAGGCCTCACGTTCTTCCTGGCGCTCGCGTTCCTTGGCCATCGACAGCTTGGGCGGGCGCTTGTAGCGGTCGACGCCCAGGTTCATGAGCGCGTGGCACGAGTCGAGCAGCTCCTCGACGGCCTCCACGCCATGGCGCTCTTCGCACTGGGCGATGTAGTTGCGCGCGAAGATGAGGTAGTCGACTATCGCATCCGGGCTGGTCCAGGTGCGGAACAGGTAGTTGCCCTTGAAGAAGGCGTTGTGCCCGTACGCGGCGTGGGCGATCACCAGCGCCTGCATGGTGAGCGTGTTCTCTTCCATGAGGTAGGCGATGCACGGATCGGAGTTGATGACGATCTCGTAGGCCAGCCCCATCTGGCCGCGTTTGTATTGGCGCTCGGTGGCGAGGAACTGCTTGCCGAAGGTCCAGTGATGGTAGTTGACCGGCATGCCGACCGAGGCATAGGCGTCCATCATCTGTTCCGAGGTGATCATCTCGATCTGCACCGGATAGGTGTCGAGCTTGTAGTCCGCCGCCACCCGTGCGATTTCCTCGTGGTAGGCGTCGATCGCCTCGAAGCTCCACTCGGCGCCGGAAGGCAGTTGCTTGCGTTCGAGAATGATGTCACTCATTGAATGCCCCTCATGCCGACTCCTTCTTGAACAGCTCGCGGAACACGGGGTAGATGTCTTCGAGCGATTCAATGCGTTGCATGGCGAAGTTGGGATGTTCGGCCGATAGCCCCTCGTATTGTCGCCACAGGTTTTGCGCTTCGCCGGTGGTGATTTCGATGTAGGCAAAGTAGCGGCAAAGGTTGAGCAGCTCCTGGTCGAGAATCTCGTAACAGAGCGGCGAATCGTTGTCCCAGTTGTCGCCGTCCGAGGCCTGGGCGCCGTAGATGTTCCAGTGACTCGGGCTGTAGCGTTCGTTGATGATGTCGGCCATCATGCGCAGCGCGCTGGACACCACCGTGCCGCCCGATTCTCGCGAGTAGAAGAAGTCCTGTTCGTCCACTTCCTTGGCGATGGTGTGGTGGCGAATGAAGACCACCTCGATGTGCTCGTAGTTTCGCTTCAGGAACAGGTAGAGCAGCATGAAGAAGCGTTTGGCGGTGGACTTCTTGTATTCATCCATCGAACCGGAAACGTCCATGACGCAGAACATCACTGCCTGGGTGACCGGTTGCGGTTCGCGAACGCGGTTGTTGTAGCGCAGATCGAATCGGTCGATGAAGGGGATGGCCTCCATGCGCACGAACAGCGCGCTGCGTTCTTCGCGCAGCGCCTTGATGCGCTCGGCATTGGCCGGCTCGTTCTTGAGCAATTCCTCCAGCTCTTCGTCGATGGCCCTGATGCGCTTCGACAAGGGGCCGCCCAACGCGATGCGCCGGCCGAGGGCGCCGCGCAGCGAACGCACCACGTTGATGTTGGTCGGGACGCCGTCCGAGGTGAAGCCGGCCCGGCGGGACTTGAATTCGGTGATCTTGGCGAGCTGGGTGCGCACCAGATTGGGGAGGGCCAAATCCTCGAAGAAGATATCGAGAAACTCCTCGCGCGAGAGCTGAAAGACAAACTCGTCTTCGCCCTCGCCATCTTTCGACGCCTGACTTCCCCCTTGTCCTTCGCCGCCCAGTGGGCGCTCGATGGCATCGCCCGAGGCGAAACGGTCATTGCCGGTGAACACTTGTTCCCAGATGCCTTCGCGCCCCTGGTGGAAGGACGGTTCGGACAAGTCCTTGGCGGGAATCGAGATCTCCTCGCCGCTGTCGAGATCGCGGATGGAGCGGCCCTCGATCGCATCCGAGACCGCACGACGAATCTGCCCCTTGAAGCGGCGCATGAAACGCTGACGGTTTACCGTGCTCTTCTTCTTGCTGTCAAAACGTCGGTCAACGATCCGGACCATCGTCCTGCTCCCTGGCGTGTTGTCTGGCCGGGGGGTGTCCGAAGACACGCCCCGGGGTGCAACCTACGACGCGCAATTTACGATGATTTGCGGACGCGCAGATACCACTCGCATAGCAAGCGAACCTGCTTTTCGGTGTATCCCTTGTCGATCATGCGATTGACGAAATCCTGGTGCTTGCGTTGTTCGTCGGCACTGGATTTGGTGTTGAAGCTGATGACCGGCAGCAGATCCTCGGTGTTCGAGAACATCTTCTTCTCGATCACGGCGCGCAGCTTCTCGTAGCTCGTCCAGCTCGGGTTCTTGCCACCGTGCTGGGCGCGGGCGCGCAGCACGAAGTTGACCACCTCGTTGCGGAAGTCCTTCGGGTTGCTGATGCCGGCCGGCTTTTCGATCTTCTCGAGTTCATCGTTGAGCGAATTGCGATCGAGAATCTCGCCGGTGTTCGGATCGCGGAACTCCTGATCCTGAATCCAGAAGTCCGCGTAGGTCACGTAGCGGTCGAAGATGTTCTGGCCGTACTCGGAGTAGCTCTCCAGATACGCCGTCTGGATCTCCTTGCCGATGAACTCGGCATAGTGCGGCGACAGGTATTCCTTGATGAACGCGCGGTAGCGGTTCTCGGTCTCGGGTGGGTACTGTTCCTGTTCGATCTGCTGTTCGAGCACGTACATGAGGTGCACCGGGTTGGCGGCGACCTCGCGATGGTCGAAGTTGAACACCCGTGAGAGCACCTTGAAGGCGAAACGGGTGGACAGGCCATTCATGCCCTCATCGACGCCAGCATAATCGCGATATTCCTGGTAAGACTTGGCCTTCGGGTCGGTGTCTTTCAGGTTCTCGCCATCGTAGATGCGCATTTTCGAGAACACGCTCGAATTTTCCGGTTCCTTGAGGCGCGACAGCACCGCGAACTGCGCCATCATGCGCAGCGTGTCGGGCGCGCACGGCGCCTCGGCCAGCGAGCTTTCTCGCAGCAGCTTGTCGTAGATGCGGATTTCGTCGGACACGCGCAGGCAGTAGGGCACCTTGACCGTGTAGATCCGGTCGAGGAAAGCCTCGTTGTTCTTGTTGTTCTTGAATGCCGCCCATTCCGACTCGTTCGAGTGCGCCATGATGACGCCATCGAACGGAATCGCGCCAAAGCCCTCGGTGCCCTTGTAGTTGCCTTCCTGCGTGGCGGTCAGCAAGGGGTGCAATACCTTGATGGGCGCCTTGAACATCTCGACGAACTCGAGCATGCCGCGGTTCGCCAGGCACAGACCGCCCGAGTAGCTGTAAGCGTCCGGGTCGTCCTGCGAATGGGCTTCGAGCTTGCGGATATCCACCTTGCCGACCAGCGAGGAGATGTCCTGATTGTTCTCGTCACCCGGTTCGGTCTTGGCGACGGCGATTTGTCGCAAAACCGACGGGCGCAATTTGACGACGCGGAATTTTGTGATGTCACCGCCAAATTCGTGCAGGCGCTTGACCGCCCACGGACTCATGATCGAAGTCAGGTAGCGAGCGGGAATGCCGAAATCATCTTCGAGCAACTTGCCGTCTTCTTCCGGATTGAACAGCCCCAGTGGCGACTCGTTGACCGGTGAATCCTTGATCGCATAGAACGGCACATGCTCCATGAGGTGCTTGAGTTTCTCCGCCAACGAGCTCTTGCCGCCACCGACCGGACCCAGCAGGTACAGAATCTGCTTCTTCTCTTCCAGACCTTGGGCGGCGTGTTTGAAGTACGACACGATGTTCTCGATCGCCTCTTCCATCCCGTAAAACTCGCGGAATGCCGGATAGCGTTTGAGTACCTTGTTGGAAAAGAGGCGCGATAGCCGAGGGTCGTCGCGGGTGTCGACCAGTTCCGGTTCACCGATAGCCATCAGCATGCGTTCTGACGAAGTGGCATAGGCACTCGGATCCGACCGGCACAGTTCGAGATATTCCTGGAGCGACATCTCCTCTTCGCGTGTCGCTTCGAAGCGTGCTTGGTAGGCATTAAAGATGGTCATGACTCGTCTCCTGGGAAATGCAGTAGCTGTCTCGATGACGAACGGGATGGCTGTAGCTGGGCAGACAGGTAAAGCATACAACGGTGTCTCTTGTGAATGCTTGACGCCATTTACGTTCGCAAAATATGAGCTACGGTCAGAAGTAGGAGGAAAGAAGTGTTGTCCGGGTTCCCGGTGAATACGCCTTTTTTTGGGGGTATTCAGCGGTGCGCGTTGTCCGTATCGAGATGATCAACAGCGCACGGAAGGGAAGGGGCGCCTGTGATAAGATTCGCGTTTGTCTTCGTTCAACGTGAACGCTGCCTGACGCCGTGTGCGTCTGGGCCAGCGGGTATTATTTTTCGGGAATTTTCATGCAGACCAACCAGGAAACCACCAACGCACTCGAGCGCCGTATCGACCTGTCCATTTCCGCGGATACCGTGGAAGCGCAAGTGCAGGCCCGATTGAAGCAGCTGGCACGCACCGTGAAGATGCCGGGCTTCCGTCCGGGCAAGGTGCCTCTCAAGATGGTTGAGCAGACCCACGGTGGTCAGGCCCGCTCGGAAGCACTCGGCTCGGCGCTGGAACAGGCCTTTGGTCAGAAAATCCAGGAAGAAAAGCTGCGCGTCGCCGGTCAGCCTCGCATCGAGCCCAAACAAGGTGCGGAAGACGGCGCCATGGAATTCACTGCGGTGTTCGAGGTGTATCCGGAGATCAAGCTGGGTGACCTGAGCGACACCAAGATCGAGCGTCCCTCGCTGGAAGTGAGCGATGCGGAAGTGGACAAGACCATCGACGTGTTGCGCAAGCAACGCACCACCTACGAAACGGTCGAGCGTGAAGCGGCCGCCGATGATCGCGTGGTGATCGATTTCACCGGCCGCAAGGATGGCGAAGTCTTCGAGGGCGGTGAAGCCAAGGATTTCCCGTTCGTGCTTGGCGCCGGCAGCATGCTGAAGGATTTCGAGGATGCCGCGATGGGCATGAAGGCAGGCGAGAGCAAGACCTTCAACATGACCTTCCCGGAGGACTATCACGCCAGCGAACTGGCCGGCAAGGAAGTCGAATTCGAGATCACGCTGAAAGAGGTCGGTGCGCCCAAGCTGCCCGAACTCGACGAAGAATTCGCCAAATCGCTGGGTGTGGCAGACGGCGACGTCGCGAAGATGCGCGACGAAGTCAAAAGCAACCTCGAACGCGAAGTCTCCCGTCGCCTCAAGGCGAAGGTCAAGGAGCAGGCCATGGACGCACTGCTCGAAGCCCATCCGATCGACGTGCCGCAATCGCTGATTGCGCGCGAAGCGGAGCAAATGGCCGGGAACGCGCGTCGCGATATGGAACAACGTGGCATGGCGGCAAAAGATATGCCGATTTCTGCCGATTGGTTTACTGATCAGGCAGTGCGCCGCGTGAAACTGGGATTGGTGCTGGCCGAGTTGGTAAAGGAAAAAGACCTCTACGCAAAGCCGGAGCAGGTGCGCGCGCTGGTCGAGGACTTCGCCCAAAGCTACGAAGATCCGAAGGAAGTCATCGACTGGTACTACACCCAGCCGGAGCGCCTGGCGCAGGCCGAGGCCCTTGTTATTGAAGACAATGCTGTGGAATGGGTGTTGAGCAATGCCAAGACCGAAGACAAAGCCGTCGACTTTGACGAGCTCATGGGCTCTGCGGCATGATCGAAACACGACCGAACGACACGACGAACTGAGCGCAAACGATGATGAGTGACTGGAATCCTCAGGCCTTGGGCCTGGTACCCATGGTGGTGGAGCAAAGTGGGCGCGGTGAGCGCGCCTACGACATTTACTCGCGTCTGTTGCGGGAGCACGTGGTGTTCCTCGTCGGGCCGGTCAATGATTCCACGGCCAACCTGATCGTGGCGCAGATGCTCTATCTGGAGTCGGAAAATCCGGACAAGGACATCTACTTCTACATCAACTCCCCGGGCGGTTCGGTAACGGCCGGCATGGCCATCTACGACACCATGCAGTTCATCAAGCCGAACGTCAGCACGCTGTGTATCGGCCAGGCCGCCAGCATGGGCGCCTTCCTGTTGGCTGCGGGTGCCGAAGGCAAGCGCTTCTGCCTGCCCAACTCGCGCATCATGATTCATCAGCCGCTGGGCGGATTTCAGGGGCAAGCCTCCGACATCGAAATTCATGCACGCGAGATTCTTACCCTGCGCGAGAAGCTCAACGGCATGCTGGCCCACCATACCGGCCAGCCCATGGAGCAGATCGAAAAGGACACGGACAGGGATAATTTCATGTCCGCGGAACAAGCGATGAGCTACGGTATTGTTGACAAGGTGCTCAGCAGCCGCGCTGACGCTGCCTGAAGACTGGACGAGAGGACGCTATGACAGAGAAGAAAACGGGCGGCGAAAAGCTGCTGTACTGCTCGTTTTGCGGCAAGAGCCAGCATGAGGTGCGCAAGCTTATTGCAGGCCCGTCTGTCTTCATTTGCGACGAGTGCATCGAGCTGTGCAACGACATCATCCGCGATGAGCTGGCGGTTGAGCAGGCTGGTGGTGAGTCCGGTGAGGATCTGCCCACGCCCAAGGAAATCTTCGACATCCTCAATCAGTACGTGATTGGGCAGTCGCAGGCCAAGCGAATCCTGGCGGTTGCCGTCTACAACCACTACAAGCGCTTGCGTCACATCGATGGGGCCAAGGACGAGGTCGAACTCGCCAAGAGCAACATCCTGCTCGTCGGGCCGACCGGTTCGGGCAAGACGCTGCTCGCTCAAACGCTTGCGCGTTTGCTCAATGTGCCGTTCGTGATGGCCGACGCCACCACGCTGACCGAAGCGGGTTACGTGGGTGAAGACGTCGAGAACATCATTCAGAAGCTGCTGCAAAAGTGCGACTACGATGTCGACAAGGCGCAGCAGGGTATTGTTTATATTGATGAAATCGACAAGATTTCACGCAAGTCAGACAATCCCTCGATTACGCGCGACGTGTCGGGCGAGGGCGTTCAGCAGGCGCTTCTGAAGTTGATTGAAGGGACGGTTGCGGCTGTGCCGCCACAGGGCGGGCGCAAGCATCCGAATCAGGACTTCGTCCAGATCGACACGACCAACATCCTGTTCATCTGTGGCGGCGCGTTCGACGGCCTCGAGAAGGTGATTCGCGATCGTACCGAGCAAGCCGGGATCGGCTTCGGCGCCGAGGTGCGAAGCAAGCACGACAAGTCCGTATCGGAGACGATTACCCAGGCTGAACCGGAGGATCTGGTCAAGTTCGGCTTGATTCCCGAGTTCGTCGGTCGTTTGCCGGTGGTGGCGACCTTGCAGGAACTTGACGAGGAGGCGCTCGTCACAATCCTTACGGAGCCCAGAAACGCGCTGGTCAAGCAGTACGCCAAGCTGTTCTCGATGGAAGGCGCCGAGATCGAATTCCGTGAAGGTGCGTTGCGTGCCATTGCCCGCAAGGCGCTCAAGCGTCGCACTGGCGCGCGTGGCTTGCGCTCGATTCTCGAGGGCACCTTGCTTGACGTGATGTATGACCTGCCCGGTATGGATAACGTCGAGAAAGTGGTGATCGACGAAGGCGCCATCGAAGGCACGGCGCAGCCAATCATCATTTTCGCCGATCAGCAGAAGGTCGCTGGATCGAACTGATCGGGGTCACCACCGAATGAGGTGGTCTTGAAAATTCATCATGGGCCCTCAACTAGGCCCATGACCCCAATCAAAGGAAATAGTCATGTCTGGCATCCAGGAATTGCCGCAAGAGCAGATGGAGCTGCCGCTCCTGCCGCTGCGCGATGTGGTGGTATTCCCCCACATGGTGATCCCACTGTTCGTGGGACGGCCAAAATCCATCAAGGCGCTCGAGAATGCGATGGACGCCGGCAAGAGCATCTTGCTTGTGGCGCAGAAGTCCGCCGCTCAGGACGAGCCGACCGGTGAAGATCTCTACGAAACCGGTTGTGTCGCCAATATCCTTCAAATGCTCAAGCTGCCCGATGGCACCATCAAGGTGCTCGTCGAGGGCGTGCAACGGGCCTTGATCGACGAGGTTGAAGACGAAGGGACGGTGTTTTCCGCCAAGGCGACGCCTGTGCCGGTGCACGAAGGTGAGTCCCATGAGGTCGAGGCCATGCGCCGTGCCATCATTGCGCAATTCGACCAGTACGTGAAACTCAACAAGAAGATTCCGCCCGAGATTCTGACCTCGCTTGGTGGCATCGAAGAGCCCGGTCGGCTCGCGGACACAATCGCGGCGCATTTGCCGCTCAAACTCGAGCAGAAGCAGCAAGTGCTCGAAATGTCCGACGCTGTTGAGCGGCTCGAAAAGCTGCTCGCGCAACTCGAGTCCGAGCTCGACATCCTGCAGGTGGAAAAGCGCATTCGTGGGCGCGTCAAGCGTCAGATGGAGAAAAGCCAGCGCGAGTACTACCTGAACGAGCAGGTCAAGGCCATCCAGAAAGAACTGGGCGAGGGCGAAGACGGCGCCGATCTCGAAGAACTCGAGCGCAAGGTCAAAGCCGCCGGGATGACCAAGGAAGCGCTCGGCAAGGTCAATGCCGAACTCAAGAAATTGCGCCTGATGTCGCCGATGTCAGCGGAAGCGACCGTGGTGCGCAACTACATTGAAACGCTGATCGGCCTGCCGTGGAAGAAGCGCTCGCGCATTCACAAGGACCTCAAGGAAGCGCAAAAGGTGCTCGATACCGAGCACTATGGTCTTGAGCGCGTGAAGGAACGCATCCTCGAGTATCTGGCGGTGCAGCAGCGTGTCGACAAGCTCAAAGGCCCGATTCTGTGCCTGGTCGGCCCTCCGGGCGTTGGCAAGACGTCACTGGGTCAGTCGATCGCACGTGCCACCAATCGCAAGTTCGTGCGTATGTCACTGGGTGGCGTGCGCGACGAAGCCGAGATCCGTGGTCACCGCCGCACCTACATCGGCTCCATGCCGGGCAAGATCCTGCAGAACATGACGAAAGTCGCGGTCAAGAACCCGCTGTTCCTGCTCGACGAGGTCGACAAGATGGGGCAGGACTTCCGTGGCGATCCGTCTTCGGCGCTGCTCGAGGTGCTCGACCCGGAACAAAACGCAACCTTCGTCGACCACTACGTCGAAGTCGAATTCGACCTGTCGGACGTCATGTTCGTCGCCACCGCCAACACCCTCAATGTGCCGGCGCCCTTGCTCGATCGGATGGAAGTGATCCGTTTGTCGGGATACACCGAAGACGAGAAAGTCAGTATCGCCCAGCGTTACCTGGTGCCGAAACAGATGCGCAACAACGGTCTGAAAAAGACCGAGATGACGATTACCGAGGACGCCTTGCGCGGTATTGTTCGCTACTACACGCGTGAGGCGGGTGTTCGCAGCCTCGAGCGAGAAGTCTCCAAGGCATGCCGAAAAGTCGTCCGCGCGCTCGTCATGCGTAGCCGTAAATCGAAGATCGTGGTCAATGCCAAGAACCTCGACAAGTATCTCGGTGTGCGACGCTACAATTTTGGTGTTGCCGAGAAGGAAAATCAGGTCGGGCAGGTCACTGGTCTCGCCTGGACCGAGGTGGGTGGCGAATTGCTGACCATTGAAGCCGTTTCCTTGCCTGGCAAGGGAAAGATCATCACCACCGGCAAGCTTGGCGAAGTGATGCAGGAATCGATTCAGGCGGCTTTGTCGGTGGTTCGCCGTCGTGCCGAGTCGCTGGGTATCGACGACTCCTTCTATCAGAAGAGCGATATTCATATCCACTTGCCTGAAGGCGCGATTCCGAAGGACGGTCCGTCCGCAGGTATCGGCATCGCCACCTCGCTGGTGTCCATTCTCACCGGGATCCCGGTCCGCTGCGACGTCGCCATGACTGGCGAGATCACGCTGCGTGGTGAGGTGTTGGCTATCGGCGGGCTCAAGGAAAAGCTGCTGGCTGCGGTTCGCGGTGGCATTACCAAGGCGCTGATTCCGGAAGAGAACGTCAAGGATCTGGCCGACATTCCGGAAAACATCAGGAACGCGCTTGAGATCATTCCCGTCAAGTGGATCGATCAAGTGCTCAAGTATGCGCTCGAGCGTGAACCCGAGCCCCTGCCGCCGAAACCCGAGGGCGGCGAGCCCCCGGTGGCAAGCGCGGACTCCGGCGAGTCAGAGCGAAGCGTCAGAGCCCATTGAGCAATGTTTGAAAACGGCCGCAGCAGCGGCCGTTTTTTTTGAGACGCTTACGTTGCGCCGCGGCTTGACATCGGCAAAATTCACAAGCTATAACCTTGATGCGCTCAAGGGCGAAACCGTGCCGAAACATTGGCTGCAAGCCGATTCCGGACGCGAGATCCACACCAAAATACAAAAGGGGACACACCTGTGAATAAATCCGAGTTGATTGATCAAATTGCCGACGACGCCGAAATCTCGAAGGCAGCCGCTGGCCGTGCGCTGGACGCCACCATCGATGCCGTCTCGAAGGCACTCAAGAAGGGCGGCACCGTCACGTTGGTTGGTTTTGGCACCTTCTATGTTGGCAAGCGTGCCGCACGTACGGGGCGCAACCCGCGCACCGGTGCCGCCATCAAGATCAAGTCGGCCAAGGTGCCCAAGTTCCGCGCTGGCAAAGCACTGAAGGATGCAGTAAACTGACGCGCTTTCGGGCTTAGCCCGGGCGCGGGTGCTTAGCTCAGTTGGTAGAGCGTCGCCCTTACAAGGCGAATGTCGGCGGTTCGAACCCGTCAGCACCCACCAGCGCACCAGTCACACGCGCGGGAGTGGTAGTTCAGTTGGTCAGAATACCGGCCTGTCACGCCGGGGGTCGCGGGTTCGAGCCCCGTCCACTCCGCCAACATCAAAAAAGGGCGAGCGAATAGTTCGCCTTTTTTTGCTCTGATCCTCGGCAGGGGTACACTCCTGCTTTTCCATTTTCTGGCACTGAATCCCGGTCGATCCCATGTTCGAGGCTGTTCGTCAAAACAAACGTATTGCGCAGGCTATTCTGGCGCTGATTTCACTCACCTTCGTCTTCTGGGGCGTGGACTCCTATCTCACGGATCGATCCAGCGCGAGCGAAGTGGCTTCGGTCGGCGATATCAAGATCAGTGCCCGCGAGTTCGAGGGCGAGATGCGCAGGCAACAAGACAGAATGCGCGCCGCCAGCGAGTCGCCGATCGATTCGGCCACGTTTCAGAGCCCGCTGTTCAAGCGCGCGGTGCTGGACAATCTGATCAACCAGCGCGTGCTCGCCATCTACGCCGCCGAGCGCTATCTGTCGGTATCCGACAAAGACTTGCGCGATACCATTGCGGGCATCTCGACCTTCCAGGAGAACGGCCAGTTCTCCATGGAGCGCTACGAGCGTGCGCTGCGGGGGCAGGGCATGAGTATTCCCATGTTCCAGGACCGCCTGCGCGCCGATCTTGTCAATCAGCAAGTGATTACCGCCGTCAGCGAGGCAGCGGTGGTGCCGGATTCGGTCGTGTCACGCTTTCTGGCCGCTCAGCTCGAAGCGCGCACGGTGCACATGGTGCAGGTGAAGGCTGAAGATTTTGCCGACGGCGTACAGATCGATGAAGCCGCCGCCAAGGCCTATTTCGAGCAAAACGCCGGCGGTTATTCTGTTCCCGCCCGCGTCAAGGCTCGCTACGTCGTGCTGACGCCCGATGCCGTGAAGCGGCAGGTCTCGGTCACGGACGATGAGGTACGTGCCGAATACGAACAGCGCAAGGATACGCTCGGTACCGCCGAAGAGCGCAAGGCGAGTCACATCCTTGTCGAAGTGGCTTCCGACGCGCCCGAGGCGGATGTCGAGAAGGCGCGCGCCAAGGCACAAAAGCTGCTCGATATGGTGAAAGCGAAGCCGGCGCAGTTCGAGGCGCTGGCCAAATCGGATTCGGACGATCCCGGTTCTGCTTCGCAAGGCGGCGATCTCGGTTTCTTTGGTCGTGGCGTGATGCTCGGCGCATTCGAGGATGCGGCGTTTGGCGTCGATTCGCCGGGCTTGATTCCGGAATTGGTTCGTTCGGAGTTCGGCTTCCATATCATTCGTGTCGACGAGATCCGCGGGTCGACCACGCCCGCATTTGCGGACGTGAAGGATCAGATCAAGGACGAACTGATCAACGCTGCCGCCAGCCGACGTTTTCTTGAAGTGGCGGAACAATTTGCCAACATGGTCTACGAGCAGCCCGATAGCCTCGCCCCCGCAGCGGAAGCGTTCGGAATTGAGGTCAAGACGACCGAGGATTGGATCGAGGCCGATGCGACGGGCATCGGCGGCCACGAAAGCCCGGCGCTGGTCAAGGCCTTGTTCTCCAACGATGTGCTCAACGACAAGCACAACACCAATGCCATCGATGTCGGCGACAACACCATGGTTGCGGCGCGCGTGGCGGAGCAACAGCCGGCACGCCAGCTGACTTTCGAGGAAGTGAAGGCCGATGTTGAAAAGCAGCTTCGCCAGCAGGAAGCCGCCAAGGCCGCGATTGCCCAAGGCGAGTCGCAGCTGGCAAAGCTTCGCGCGGGTGAGGCGCTCGAGTTGAATTGGGGTGAAAAGATCGAACTGCAACGCGGCGTGCCGGCCTTGCCGCCGGAAATGATGACCGAGGTATTCTCGGTCGGTGCCGACAAGCTGCCGGCCTATGCGGGCGTGACGCTGCCGGGGTCGGGTTACGCGGTGTTCCGTATCGATGCGATCAAGAAGGCCGATGTCGGCAAGGACGATCCGCGCCTGAAAGCCATTGACGAGCAATATGCGCAACTGCTGGGCGCGCAGGATCTGCGTGCGTTTATCAATGCGTTGCGCGAGAAGTACACCGTCAAGATCAACGCGTCGGCGCTGGCGCCAGAGCAGGGTTAAGCGACGCTCCCGGTTTCCGACGACAACAAAAAGCCCGGCGTGTCGCCGGGCTTTTTGTTGGCTGCGCTCCGCGTTCAGCCCTGGTCGGAGTTGCCCAGTGCGGTGGTATTGAAACCGCCGTCGACATACATCACTTCGCCGGTGATACCGCTGGCCAGATCGGAGCTGAGGAAGGCGGCTGCATTGCCGACTTCGTCGATGGTCACATTGCGCCGTAGCGGGGCATTGTGCTCGTTGAATGCCAGCAGTTTGCCGAAGCTGCCGACCCCGGATGCCGCGAGTGTCTTGATCGGGCCCGCGGAGATGGCATTGACGCGCGTGCCTTCCGGCCCCAGGCAGACGGCCAGGTAACGCACCGACGCTTCGAGGCTGGCTTTTGCCAGGCCCATGATGTTGTAGTTGGGCATGGTGCGCACGGCACCAAGGTAGGAGAGCGTCAGCAGCGAGCCGTTGCGCCCTTGCATGAGCGGGCGTGCCGCCTTGGCGAGTGCGGGGAAGCTGTAGGCGCTGATCTCCTGCGACACCCGGAAGGCTTCGCGTGACAGCCCATTGAGGAAATCGCCTTCGAGTGCATCGGTCGGCGCGAAAGCAATCGAATGGATGACGCTATCGACGCCGCCCCAAGCATCGCCCACTTGCGAAAACAAGTCGTCGATCTGTTTATCTTCTTGAACATCGCAGGGCAGAATCAGCGAGGTGCCGAAATCGCTCGTCAATTTTTCGACGCGATCACGGAAACGGTCGTTCTGATAAGTGAATGCCAGTTCGGCGCCTTCGCGATGCATGGCGCGTGCGATGCCGTAGGCAATCGAGCGGTTGCTGAGCAAACCGGTGATCAGGATCCGTTTGCCGGAAAGAAAACCCATTTTTTCCAGTCTCCATTGAGCAGATCGGCGGATTATAGCTGATACGGATTCGCTGGCGGGATGCGGGCGCGTATCGGTGCAGGATTTGGCGCGCTTCGGATACACTCACCCCCATGTTTCAACTGCCGCTTCCCTGGGTCCGTTTTTTGATCAAGCTATGCCTTGCCGTGCTGCTGGCCGGCTGTGGGCACGCATGGAACGACCCCTATCCGATGGCGGAATCGGGCAAGAACATTTTCTATGCGGCGTTCACCAACCGCCCGAAACACCTCGACCCGGTTCAGTCGTACTCGGAAGATGAGGCGACCTTCATCTATCAGATCTACGAGCCGCCGCTTCAGTATCACTATCTGAAACGGCCTTACACGCTCACGCCGGGGGCTGCGGCGACGATGCCCACGGTCACGCGCTTCGGACGCGACGGCAAGCGCTTGCCCGACGACGCGCCCAACGCGCAGGTCGATCACACGATTTATGAGGTCTCCATCCGCAAAGGGGTGATGTATCAGCCGCACCCGGCCTTTGCCAAGAACGCCGCGGGCTCGCCGGCGTATGTCCCCGTGCCCGCGGCGGTATTGGCGAGCGCCAACGGGATTGGCGACTTTCCGCTCACCGATACCCGCGAGTTGATGGCCGACGATTTTGTCTATCAGCTCAAGCGCCTGGCGCACCCGCACCTGCATTCGCCGATTCTGGAATTGATGAGTGGCTACATTCCGGGCTTGAAGAAACTCCATGAACGCCTGCAGGCGGCCGCCAAGGATATGCCGGACGGCGCCTGGCTCGATCTCGACAAGTTTCCCCTCGATGGTGTTGAAAAGGTCGATCGCTATACCTACCGCATTCGCGTCGAGGGCGCCTATCCGCAACTGCTGTACTGGATGACCATGCCATTCTTCGCGGCCGTGCCGCGCGAGGTGGACCGCTTCTTCTCGCAGCCGGGCATGGCGGAAAAGAACCTGACGCTCGACTGGTGGCCGATGGGCACCGGCCCCTACATGCTGGTGAAGAACGATCCCAATTCGCGCATGGTGCTCGCACGCAATCCGAACTATCGGGGTGGCACCTATCCTTGCGAAGGCGAGCCGGAGGACGCCACCAGAGGCCTGCTCGCCGATTGCGGCAAAACCATTCCGTTCGTGGACAAGGCGGTGTTTTCGCGCGAGAAGGAGTCCATTCCGTACTGGACAAAGTTTCTGCAGGGCTATTACGACGCTTCAGGCTTGTCGTCCGACAACTTCGATCAGGCCGTGCAGATGGGCAGCGAAGGCGAGGTCAGTCTGAGTGAAGACATGCGCGACAAGGGCATCGAGTTGGTCACCTCGGTGGCGCCGAGCATCATGTATGTTGGATTCAATATGCTCGACCCGGTGCTTGGCGGTGACAGCGAGCGCGCCCGCAAGCTGCGTTTGGCGCTCTCGATCGCCATCGACCAGGAGGAGTTCATCTCGGTGTTCCTCAATGGACGCGGTACTGCAGCGATGGATCCGATTCCACCCGGCATCTTTGGCGCCGAGTCCGGCCAGGAAGGGATCAACCCTTTTGTCTACGACTGGAAAGATGGCAAGGCCGTACGCAAGCCGGCATCCGAGGCGCGACGCCTATTGGCCGAAGCAGGCTATCCGGACGGTCGAGACGCGACGACTGGCGAACCGCTGGTAGTCAATCTCGACACCACGTCGGGGGGCTTTGGCTCCAAGCCCTACGTCGATTGGCTGACCAAGCAGCTGCGCAAGATCGATGTCCAGCTCGTGGTGCGCGCTACCGACTGGAACCGTCTGCAAGACAAACTGCGCAAAGGCAGTGCGCAGATGTTCTTCTTGGGGTGGAACGCCGACTACCCCGATCCGGAAAACTTCTTCTTTCTGCTCCATGGCAAGCAAAGCCGTGTCGAGACCCAGGGTGAGAACGCGGCCAACTACAAGAATGCGCGTTTCGACGAGCTGTTCGAACAGATGAAGACCATGCGCAACGGGCCGGAGCGCTTGGCGATCATCCACGAGATGAATCGCATCGTGCAGCACGACGCGCCATGGATCTTCGCCTTCCACCAGAAAGCCTATGTGCTGCAACACGGCTGGCTAGCGAATCGCAAACCCGGCCAGATCATTCGCAACACGCTCAAGTACCAGCGCGTCGATGTGGCGCAGCGCGAGGCGAAGCGGGCGCAATGGAACCATCCGGTGGTGTGGCCGCTGGGGGTGCTGGCTGGTTTGCTGCTCATGATCCTGCTGCCCGCTTACTTGAGATACCGCGCGCACGAACGACAGACCATTGCCCGCAACCTGGAGGGCGCACGCTGATGTTCGCCTACCTCACACGCCGGCTGCTGTACGCCATTCCGATCTTGCTGGGGGTGAACATCATCACCTTCGCGCTGTTCTTCGTCGTCAATACGCCCGACGACATGGCGCGCATGCAGTTGGGGACCAAACGGGTCACCCCGGAAGCCATCGAGCGCTGGAAAGCCGAGCGCGGCTACGACAAGCCGCTGTTCGTCAATCCGCACGCGAGCGGCACGGCGCGCGTGACCGACACCATCTTCTTCGACAAGTCGGTGCGCATGTTCGCCTTCGACTTCGGTCGCGCCGACGATGGCCGCGACATCGCGCGCGAGATCAAGATGCGCATGGGGCCCTCACTGGCCATCGCTTTGCCAACCTTCATTCTCGGGCTGTTCGTCACCGTCAGTTTCGCGCTCACGCTGGTGTTCTTTCGCGCCACGCCGCTGGATTTCTGGGGCGTGGTGCTATGCGTGGCGATGATGTCCATCTCCACCCTGTTCTACATCATCGGCGGGCAATGGCTGGTGTCCAAGGTGTGGCATCTGGTGCCGATCAGTGGCTACGATGGCGGACTGGATGCGCCGCGCTTCCTGATCCTGCCGGTGATCCTCGGCATTGTCGGCGGCATCGGCAGCAGCACGCGCTGGTACCGGACCATCTTTCTGGAAGAGATCTCGCGCGACTATGTGCGCACCGCCCGCGCCAAAGGCCTGTCGGAATGGCGGGTGCTGTTCCGCCATGTGCTCAAGAACGCGATGATTCCAATCCTCACCGGCGTCGTTGTCGTCATCCCGACGCTGTTCATGGGCAGCCTCATCATCGAATCCTTCTTCGGTATTCCCGGCCTCGGCAGCTACACCATCGACGCCATCCAGGCGCAGGATTTCGCCGTGGTGCGCGCCATGGTGTTCATCGGCTCGGTGCTCTACATCATTGGCCTGATGGCCACTGACGTGTCCTACACCCTGGTCGATCCGCGCGTGAGGCTGCAATGATCCTAGAAACCGCAGTTGACCGCTTGCGCTCGCAAGCAAGGTGCTGAACATGCGAACGTTTCCGCCTTCGGGACCGACCACCCAATGGGTGAGAGCGCGACGCGCCCGATTGCACGCCTGGCGGGCCGCCTGGTTGCGTTGCTCCTCCTTGCAACGTGCAGGTTGTGCGTCGTCTCGCCTTGCCAGTCAGCCCACCAGGCGCACACTCGGGCGCCTCCAACTACGGTTTCCAGGATGATCGAGCACGGTTTCGAGCCCGTCCTTTTGTGGACCGACGCCTTGTTTTTCCTGCTGCTGATCTGCGTGGCGGGCGGGCTGATCCACGCCTGGCGTAGCCCGCCACTGCGTTCGCAATGGTTGAAGGTCACGCGGCGGGCGACCGGTATGTCGGCGATCGTCATCCTGCTCGCGTTTCTTGGCGTCGGTGTTGCCGACAGTCTGCATTTCCGCGCCGCCTTGCCGCCCACGGCAACCGCGACCGAAACGGTCTACTCGACCGAAGTGACCAGTGTGCTCGATCTGCTCATGGCGCGTCAGCGCAAGGAAGTCGAGCGCACCTATTCGGCGCCGTTGGCGACGCATGCCTACGTGAAGGACACCGTCGAGTTGCCCGATGGTGCTCAGACGCGCGCGTTTCCCCGTCTTGTGTATGGCGGGGCGGATCTGGATGCGAGCGACGGCGCACATGCCGCCGACCTGATCGAACGGGTGCAATGGGGAATCGGCATCGGCGCCGTGTTGTCCGCCGCCGCGTTTCTCGTGCTTGGCGTCTGTGTCGGTGGCCCCGGCAAGCTGTTGCGCGGTGACACGCGCCTTGCCTGGCGTGCGGCCTGGGTGACCTTTTCGGTGCTGGCGGTGGCGATCGGCATCATCTATTCGCTCGCGCAGGCGTACCACGTGTTCGGCACTGACAAGGTTGGGCAGGACGTGTTGCTGCTGACCCTCAAGAGCGTACGCACCGCACTCATGATCGGCACGCTCACCACCCTGGTCACCATGCCGCTCGCCATCGCGCTGGGTATTCTGGCCGGTTACTTCGGCGGCTGGGTGGATGACATCATCCAGTACATCTACACCGTGCTCAATTCCATTCCCGGGGTGCTGCTCATCGCCGCCGCGGTGCTCATGATGCAGGTGTTCATCGAGCTGCATCCCGAGTGGTTCTCGACCGCGGCCGAACGCTCCGACGCACGTCTGCTGGCGCTGTGCGTCATTCTCGGCATGACCAGCTGGACGGGGTTGTGCCGGCTGCTGCGCGGCGAGACGCTCAAGTTGCGCGAGCTTGAATACGTGCAGGCGGCGCGTGCCTTCGGCGTGCCGAAAATTCGCATCCTGCTGCGCCACATCCTGCCCAACCTGATGCACATCGTGCTGATCGCGCTGGTGATGGATTTTTCCAGTCTGGTGTTGGCCGAAGCGGTGCTGTCCTATGTCGGCATCGGGGTCGATCCGAACATGGCCAGCTTTGGCACCATGATCAATTCCGCGCGCATGGAACTGGCGCGCGACCCGATGGTTTGGTGGTCGCTGGCCGCCGCCTTCGTCTTCATGTTCGTGCTGGTGTTGGCGGCCAATCTGCTGGCGGACGTGGTCCGCGATGCCTTCGACCCGCGCGGGGTGTGAACGCGCGCTTCAGTCGCCCTCAGGCGAAGAGATTGACCTCGCCGCCGGCTTCGGCGGTATCCGCATAGGCACTCAGCGAGCGTGAAAGCGGCGTGCTGGCGCCGTCGGCGCCGTTGCCGGAATCGGCTTGCGCCGCTGCCAGTTCCCGCTGAGCCTGTTGAAGTAGCTGGGCGGCCTGCGCGGCAACGCGATAGTCCTGCGCCGACGGATCGGCCGGCGCCAGTGCGGCACGCCGAATCTGCTCGGCCTTGGCTACCGTGCCTTCCGGCGTGCGTGCGGGCGAAACATCAATCGAGACTTCTCCGCCGATCGCATACATCTGCCCATCGGGCCCACGCACCATCGAAAAGCTGGCGCCGCCTTGTGCCAGTGCGCCGGCGGCCGCCATATGCGCGGCCTCATGCGCGCGCACCTGCCGATCGGTTGTCGCCAATTCGCTGATCGAGGCTTCCGTCTCGCTCGTGCTCGTGGTTTCGGTGCCCGTTGGCGATGCCTGAGCTTCTTCCCGAGACGCGCCGACGCGCGGCTCGGGGCGGTTGCCCGCGAACTGCGGTGTGACGGCGACGCTGGAGACAGAGGAAATCATCAGACGTCAGGATTCGGTAGCGTGATCATGCCCCAAGTCTAGTGACTGATTTAAAAGAAAAAAAGGGTTACAGATGTTTAGATGCAGAAATGCTTCACGCTACGGCGACGGCACATCTGCGGGTGCCTCGGCGGTTTTTGTGCGTGGTGGTGGCAGGGTTCTGTCGAACCATTTGGCGGCGTGCGTGGTGACCTCATCGAGCGCGCCGGGTCGGGTGAACAACTCATCGGCCTTGCCGACATCCTGCCAGTGCTTGTCCGACCGAATGAGATCGTAGGCGCGGCGGATCATTTTGCGGCCGGGGTCGTCGGTGCCGACGGCGACGAACACCGGCATGGTGACGTTGCCAAGGGGGCCGGCGCCGGCCAGATCGAGTCGCCCGGCGCGACAGAACAAGGCATCGAACTTCTCATCGGTGCGACTCGCGGCCCGAATCGCCGCGCCACAGCCGGTGCCGCTGGTCAGCACGCCGCGCGCGAGGCCGAGCAGCGGCGGTTGATGATCCACCCACTCGAGCGCCGCCTCGATGCGCGTTGCCAGCAAGGGGGTGTTGAAGCGGATGTCGGTGTCACGGGCGTCTT
This sequence comes from Rhodocyclaceae bacterium, assembly GCA_050293885.1. Lineage (GTDB taxonomy): Bacteria > Pseudomonadota > Gammaproteobacteria > Burkholderiales > Rhodocyclaceae > Nitrogeniibacter. Next base: position 24,819 of record JBNKNO010000035.1, read on the forward strand.
CTTGCGCGGTAATGAGATCGAGTATGAGCGTGGCAAAACCGGCCTTTTGCAGCAGGTCGGCCACGTAGGCCTCGCGCGAGTCTCGATGGCGGCCCACACTCGTTTGCGCAATCAGCACGAGTGCGCGCGCGTCCGGCGCATGCGCCAGATGGGCGCCGAGCCAGTCCGAGCCGGCGGGCAGGCTCAGTTCGGTTTGTCGCAGTTTCATCATCATTGAAACAACTTACACGCGATTCGCGCCGGGCGCATGCTCGCCGATCATGATCGGGATGCGTCGGCTGCCGAAGGGGCGTTCGAAATGCCCGAAACGGCCGGCAATGGTCGTGCCGCACTGCTCGCAGCGGCCCGATGCGTCGAGTCGATAGGCGTAAATGTCGTAGCCATCGCGCACGATCACTGCCTGCGCGCATCGCGGGCAATAGGTGCTCGCACCGTCCGGGTCGTGCACATTGCCGGTGTACACATAGTGCAGCCCCGCATCGAGCGCGATCTTTCGCGCGCGCTGGACGGTTGCCAATGGTGTGGCGGGGTGCCGATCGAGTTTGAAATCCGGGTGGAAAGCGGTGAAATGCAGCGGCACGTCCGGCCCCAGTTCGCGCATCACCCATTCGCTGAGTTGGCGCAGCTCCTCGTCGCTGTCGTTTTCGCCGGGAATCAGCAAGGTCGTGATCTCGACCCACACATCGGTTTCGTGACGCAGCCACACGAGGGTATCGAGCACCGGCGCCAGATGCGCCCCCGTGAGCTTGAAATAGAAGTCTTCGGTGAAGGCTTTGAGGTCCACATTGGCCGCATCGACCGCGGCAAAGAAATCTTCACGCCCCTGGCCGTGGATGTAGCCGGCGGTAACGGCCACCGTCTTGATGCCCTGCGCGTGGCAGGCGGCGGCGGTGTCGATGGCGTATTCGGCAAAGATCACCGGGTCGTTGTAGGTGAAGGCGACGCTGCGACAGCCGTAGTGGGCCGCCGCGTTGGCAATGGCCTCGGGCGTGGCAGTGTCCATGAGCCGGTCCATGTCGCGCGATTTGCTGATGTCCCAGTTCTGGCAGAACTTGCACGCCAGGTTGCAGCCCGCGGTGCCGAAGGAGAGCACGCTGCTGCCGGGATAGAAATGGTTGAGTGGCTTCTTCTCGATCGGGTCGATGCAGAAGCCGGAGCTGCGCCCCCAGGTGGTGAGCTTCATTTCGCCGTCGACCATCTGGCGCACAAAACAGGCGGCGCGTTGGCCTTCGTGCAGGCGGCAGGTGCGCGGGCACAGGTCGCACTCGATGCGTCCGTCGTCGAGCGTGTGCCAATAGCGGGCAGGGTGGTTGGTGTCGGTGGTGCTCATGAGCGACCTCCGTTTCGTGTCAGGGCGCCGACTCGCGCCACTTCTGCACCGGGTAGGTGGCGATCATGACGCCGTTGCCCCAGTAGTCGGGCGGCAAGCCGGCCTTTTGCTTGAGCGCGGCGAGAAACGCGCGTGGTTCGGGAATCTGTTCCCAAACTTGCGGCAGAAACGTCGCTTGCTGACACCCGTTGAAGAAAATGACGCCATCCTCGCCAGGCCGCAGGCGTGCAATGACGTCGGCCTCGGTTTTGGCGTCCATGAATTCAGCCTGACCGAGCAGCGACACCTCGACCCGGATGCCCGGCCACTCGTCGACCGAAACCGGCACGAAGCGCGGGTCGCGAAACGCCGCCGCACAGGCGTTGGATGCCACGTCGTCCGCCAGCGGGCGATGGGGTTTGAGGCTGCCGATGCAGCCACGCAATTGACCGTGCCGGGTGAGGGTCACGAAAGTGGCGCCACGCGCGCTCAACTCGGGGTCGTCGGCAGGCGCGTCGGCCAAGCCCAGTTCGTGTGCAATGGCGGCCCGTGCGCGCGCCAGCAGGCGTTCGCCGAGCGCCTGGTCAGTGAGCGACATGGGGCCGCGCCTCGTTGAAGGCAATGCTGGTGTAGCCGACAACGCGGGTGCGGTCGCCGGCGGTGTCGCCAGAGTTGCGTTGATCGAGCAACACCGGCTTCAAATGATGACGGTGGGCCGCGATGAGCAATCCGTTGACCGGCAGTGCACCGCAGGCCTGATCGAAGGTCAGCTTGGGCTGCAGCTGCAAGATCTCCTCCACGGTCGATTGATCGCGCCAGCGGGCCTGATGGTACGGCAGGTAGTGCGACAGATCGGAAGAAATGACGATCAACGTGTCGTCCTGCCCCCACAAGGACTCGAGCACCTCGGCGACGCGCTCGGGCGTGGTGCGCCCCACCAGCAGCGGCACGAGGCTGATGTGTTCGAGCACGCTTTGAAGGAAGGGCAGCTGTACCTCGAGCGAATGCTCGAGGGCATGGGCGTTTTCATCGACAAAGATGTCCGGCTGTTGCTGTAACGCGAGCCAGCTTTCACGATCGACTGCGACTTCGCCCAGTGGCGTTGCCAGCCATTGCGAGGCGGGCAGGGCAAAGCCGTCGACCGCGACCCGATGTGCCGGGCCGAGCAGCACCACACGGCGGTAGTAGGGCGCCGCGCCGCGAATGCTGGCATAGGCAGCCGCCGCGATGGGGCCGGAATACACGTAACCCGCATGCGGCACGATGATGGCCTTGGGCCAGTGCACCGTGTCGAGCGGTACCGTGGCATTGAGCATGTCGCCGATCATGCTGTTGAGCGCGCGCGGATCGGCGGGATAGAAGGCTCCTGCCACGGCAGGGCGCCGGATCGAGGCATTCGCCATGGGGATCCCCTGTTGGCGTACGGTAACTAACAAAAACTATACGCCCATTGGGTGTGGTGATGAAGCGTCAGAGCGACGCCCGATGGAGACCCGAAACGGTAAGGAAACGGGTGTCGCGCCGCGTGGTGCGACGACCACGGCTTGCGCTCAGAAGACACCGGATATCCGGTGCGCCGAGACGTTGGCAGGCGTGTGATCTACCGGGCCGAACGCGGATGAGCAAGCTCGCCAACCCCGCTAATTCAGCCAACCGTGCTAACCGCGCGCGCCAACCGCTTTCCCTGACAGGCTGGAACGCCACCGACCTTCCTTGAAGCCGGCGAGCAGCTTTTTCGCCCGCCCTTCGTCGAGATCGAGGAGCGTATGGCCGTCAGTAAAGAAGTCGTTCAGCCCCTCGATGGACTGCATCTCCCGTTGCGAAATCTCCGCGTAGCCCATGGTCCAGTCGGAAAAGTCGCGTTCCGCAATGGGCTCGACAATGATTTTTGTGATCTTGTTGTGGCGTGCGTCCCGCGATATCGTCGCAAACAGTGCGTCGATTGTTTCCTTTGCCCCTTCGAGGATCTGGAAAAACACCCCGTCGTCGTGCAGCAGCATGCCGGTGATACCGAGGCGTGCGTTCTTCTCGCGCGCGGCCTGCAGGATAGACAGAATGTGCTCGCGCGTGAGCTCGCCCTCGGCGCGGCTGGTGTAGATGCAGCGCACCAATGCGTGCGCTGCTTGTGTGTTGGTATTCATGCTGACGGCAACCTCCCCGATATGCCATTGCCGGGCGCCCCCATCGGGAACGTGCATGCCTGTGCTTCTGTGCCCGTTGCCGCGACGTCACCGCCTGGATTCGCCCATGCGGCGGCGTACGCCCTTTTCGCTGAAAGCGGATGCGGGTGGCCCGTAAGGGCTATTTCGGAACAATCCGGCAGAGCTTTAGCGGGCTTGCAGCGTACCGACCCAGAGCAAGCCGGCCACCAGGCCGACGCCCGCGGCCAGCATGCCGCCCAGCACCCGGCGGCCGAGCGAGCGGCGACCGATGAACACGGCCATCCCGGTCTTGAAACTCAGATTGGCGATCATGGCCAGGCCGGCGGCGGTGACCGTCGGCACCGCGTCGAGCCGTTCCAGCGAGAACAGACGCAGACTCGACAGGGTGATGGCGTCCACATCGGTGAGGCCCGAAGCGAACGCGATGAAATACAGCCCGCGGGTGCCGATGGCTCCCGACAGCCAGGCGGAGCCGAACAGAACGGCCGCATAGAGCGCGCCAAAGGTGAGGGCGGCCCGCAGCTCCATCGGGTTCTTGGTTTCCGGCACGGGTGAGCCGTGGGTGGCGTGCAGGTCGCGCCAATTGAAGAGCAGGGCCGCGCCGCCGAGCAGCAGGCCGGGACCGACGACCTTGATGAGCAAGGGCAGCAGGGCAGGGGCCAGGAAGCCGGCGATGAGCGTGACGCGCACGACCATGACCAGATTGGCGAGCAGGATCACCAGGGCGGCGGTGGGGCCGAACTCGGCGCGATCGCGTGCGTCGCGGGCGAATACCAGGGTGGTGGCAGTGCTCGACACGAGGCCGCCCAGAAAGCCCACCAGTGCGGCGCCATAGCGGTTGCCCACCAGTTTGAGAGCGGCATAGCCAGCCAGGCTCACGCCGGCGATCAGCACCACCATGAGCCAGATCTGATAGGGATTGAGCACGCCGAAGGGGCCATAGCTCTCGTTCGGCAGCACCGGCAGGATGACCAGCGACAACACGCAGAACTGCAGGATGGAGATCCAGTCGCGCGGCGTGAGCTGTGCCGCCCAGCCACGCAAGGTGGCCTTGAAGTACAGCAGGATGGTGGTACCGACCGCGATCATGATCGACAGTTGGTGGTAACCCGCCCACACCATGTACCCCAGGGTATGACAGAGCAGGAGCGCAACCACGGTGGTGGTGCCGGGGTCGAGCGGGTCCGGCTTGCGCAGGTAGGCGGCGATGATCGTTGCGCCCACCAGCGCCGTGCCCAGCACAAAGGGCCAGACGCTGTCGGTAATCTCGCCGAGCAGGCCGTTCAGCGCGCCGTAGAGACCGACCAGGGCGAAAGTCCGCAGCCCGGCGCGGGCAGATGGGCGCTGCTCGCGTTCGAGGCCCAGCAAGAGCCCGATTCCTACCGCGATGGCAAGCGCCTGGAGCTGGGACGGAACGACGGCGATGGCAGCATCCATGGCCGCATTCTACGCCGCGAAAACGCGCCCCGTGGCCCTGCTGCAGGTAGAATCGCAAACCATCATGCAGACGCCCCGACATCGCCACTTCGCGCTTGTGCCCGCCGCCGGCTCCGGCAGCCGCATGGGCCGCGAGACGCCGAAACAATATCTTTCGCTGCTCGGCGAGCCCCTGCTGCGCCATACCCTGCGCGCGTTGTGCACCGCGCCCATGATCGAGCGCGTGTACGTGGTGCTCTCGGTGGGCGATCAACGCTGGAACGACATGGAAACGGGCGACCTCGGCGTCAAACTCGTGCCCCTGTACGTGGGCGGTGCCAGCCGCGCCGACAGCGTGCTCAACGGCTTGCGCGCCATTCGGGGCGACGTGAGCGATGGCGACTGGGTTCTGGTGCACGACGCCGCGCGCCCGTGCCTCGCGCCCTGGCATATCGACAAACTCATCAACACGCTCGACGACGACGAAGTGGGCGGACTGTTGGCCGTGCCGGTGGCCGATACGCTCAAGCGCAGCAACGGGCACGGCCGTTCCGAAGCGACCATACCGCGAGACAGCCTCTGGCAAGCGCAGACGCCGCAGATGTTCCGCTACGTGATGCTGCGGCGGGCGCTAGAATCGGCGCGCGAAGTCACCGACGAAGCCAGCGCCATCGAGGCCGCGGGGCTGCATCCGCGCCTGGTGCACGGCGACACCACCAACATCAAGGTCACCTATCCGCTCGACCTGCATCTGGCCGAGTGGATTCTGCAGAATCGCGAGGGCTAGGGCATGCGCACAGACATTCGTATCGGTCAGGGCTTCGACGTCCACGCCTTGGTCAGCGGCCGGCCGCTCATCATCGGCGGCGTGCGCATTCCCTTCGACAAAGGCCTGCTCGGTCATTCCGACGCAGATGTGCTGCTGCACGCCATTACCGACGCGCTGCTGGGCGCGGCCGGGCTCGGCGACATCGGCCGCCACTTCCCCGACACCGACCCCGCCCATGCCGGCGCCGACAGCCGCGCGCTGTTGCGCCAGGCCATGGCAGCGGTGGCCGCGGCTGGCTATCGCGTCGGCAATGTAGACGCCACCGTCATCGCCCAAGCCCCCAAACTCTTACCCCATGTGCCCGCCATGGTCGCCAACATCGCCGCCGATCTGTCGATTGCGCCCGATTGCGTCAATATCAAGGGCAAGACCACCGAACGGCTCGGCTTCACCGGCCGTGGGGAAGGCATCGCTGCGCAAGCCGTGGCGCTGCTGATCAAGGATGCTGGCTGACACAACCGTGCCGCCGCCGCCCGACGCGTCGCGCTGCCGGGTCTTTTTCGCGCTGTGGCCAGACAAGGACGTCGCGCACGCGCTGCGCCAACGGGCCGCGTCGATGGCGCCGCCCGAAGCACGCAAGATGCGCCGCGACACCCTCCATCTCACGCTCGCCTTCGTCGGCGACATCGCGGCCGACGCGCTGCCCGCGCTCATGCGCGTGGGCGATCGCACCGCGTGGCCATCGTTCACCTTGGAGATCGACCGCATCGGGCATTGGCCGCACAACCGCATCGTCTGGGCCGGCAGCACCCACACCCCGAAAGCACTGGCCGAACTCGCAGCCTCGCTACACACGGACCTCAACGCCATCGGCATCGCATTGCCCGAGCGCGATTTTGTTCCGCATGTCACGCTGGCGCGAAAAGCCACCGCATTGACGACAAGCGAACCGAAAGTCGAACCGGTTTCGTGGCACGTGCACGGCGGTGTGCTGGTGGCATCGACGCGAACCGCCAGCGGGGCCGCGTATCGCGTGCTCAAACGCTGGTCGTCAGCGCCGTCGGCCGCATCGCGCGACGCGGCCAACCCGTCGCGGGAGACAGGCGGCTGAATTCGCGCATCAGGCAAGGGCCGCACGCTGCGCCCCTTGAACGGAAAGACATTCGGCGCAATGCGTTTCGCTTGTTGGTGCTCACCCGACCGCGCCTCGCACTCGGTGGCCAATGCGCGGCTGCGAAAGTGATCGATATGGTCGAGGCGTTGCGATAGGGCACTCCCGAAGCCTCCGCGAAGCGCGCTTCAGTGCGTCAATGTGTGTTAATTCAAGACCTGACCCCCTTTGTTCATTACAAGACCTGACCCCCTTTGTTTCCTTTGTTTCCGCGAGAAACCCTGTCCGGAAGAATTGGTGGACATCGCGGACCAGCATGCTCAGCAACACGAAAATCCAGAGGCTGGATAGCGTCACCCGCCAGCGCAGTTCCTGAAGGGGGTCAGGACGGCGCATCGCTCGGTTTCCTCGCGACGATGAAGACGGCCTTGTCGACCGCGGGCCGCCATTGCTCTTCGATGGAGAAGCCGGCGTCGGTCAGCGTCGCGATGAGCGCATCGCAGGTATACATGCGGATCTTCGGCGGAATCAGGCCGAGCCACCGGCCCGGGGGGCCGATCAGCGCCAACAGGGCGACGTACTTGCGCGCGTCACGCAGGCAGGGGGTACTGGTCACGAACAGGCCGCCGGGTTTCAGCATCCGGTCGATGCGGGCGATGGCGGCGTGGTCGTCGTCGAGCAGATGCAGGACGTTGAGGGCCAGCACCATGTCCAGCGAGCCGTCGGGGATCTGCAGCGTTTCGATGCTCGCGACCTCGAAATCGACGTTGCTGACCGTGCTTGCCTTCGTACGCGCAATCTCGATCATCGCCGGCGAGATGTCGGTGGCGTGGATATGCCCGACGTAGGGCGCGTGGGCGATTGCGGTCGATCCGGTGCCGCAGCCGATTTCAAGGACGTCCATGTCCGGCCGGAAGTAGGCGCGGGTCCGGGCGAGCTTGTGCTGGTAGGAGGCCTCGTCGCTCACCGGGCGCTTTGCGTAGCGCTCGGCGATGCGATCCCAGAACGTCGCGTCCTGGCCACTGCCAACGCCGTCGGGCCGACTTCGGCGCAGCACGTCATGTGCCTCGGGGGAAAGTTTTTCGTCGATGGATGCCATAGGGTCGTCTTCCATTGGAGTTCTAGAGCGCACTCGCAGTCTATCCATGTGAATTTCAATGGTAAATTGGCGAAAACTGCATCTCACATATACAAATACGCATGAACTGGCTGAATACCGCTTTCGACTGGAATCAGGCCCGGGCCTTTCTCGTGACCGCGGAGGAAGGCTCGTTTTCCGCCGCGGCGCGGGCATTGGCGCTGACCCAGCCCACCGTCGGCCGTCAGGTCAACGCACTGGAAGAAGCGCTGGGTGTCGCCTTGTTCGAGCGCATCGGGCGGTCGTTGTCGCTGACGCCTGCCGGCCTCGAGCTGCTGGAGCACGTGCGCGCCATGGGCGAGGCGGCGGGGCTGGTCTCGCTATCGGCCTCGGGCCAGTCGCAATCGATCAGCGGTCAGGTGTGCATCACCGCGAGCGACGTGGTGTCGACCTATCACCTGCCGCCGGTCGTGGCCCGCTTGCGGGAGGTCGCCCCCGACATCGAGATCGAGATTCTTGCGTCGAACACCCTCCAGGACCTCCGCCGACGCGAGGCGGATATCGCGATCCGCCACGTACGGCCCGAGCATCCCGATCTGATCACGAGGCTCATCCGCGAAACCACCGCGCACCTCTACGCATCGACCGCCTATCTCGACCAAGTCGGCCGTCCCGGCAGCCTCGCCGAGCTCAATGCACTGAGCTTCATCGGTTTCGAGGACACGGAACGCGCGATCACGATCCTCAACGCCCAGGGGCTCGCGCTGAGTCGCCATCACTTCCCGATCGCGACCAACAACGGCGTGGCGCGATGGGAGATGGCGAAGCAAGGGATGGGCGTCACGGTCATGCCCCGGGAGCTGGCGGCGATCAGCCCCGGCATGGAAGCCTTGCTGCCGGCACAGGTCGCGATCCCGATCCCGATCTGGCTGACGACCCACCGCGAACTGCACACCAGCCGCCGCATCCGGCTGGTATTCGATGTGCTGGCCGAGGCCTTGTCCTGACGGGGTGAATGCAGGGCAACGTTGAACCCGCAGGTGGGCCACGACTCGCCGTTCCAATTTCGCGAAGATACAGCGCACGGCACGCCCGCACACAAGTCGTAGAAAGGGAACAGGAAAGACAAGGATCAATGGGGTGACAGGATCAATGGGACAGGATCAATGGAGCAGGATCAATGGAGCAGGATCAATGGAGCAGGATCAATGGAGCAGGATCAATGGAGCAGGATCAATGGAGCAGGATCAATGGAGCAGGATCAATGGAGCAGGATCAATGGAGCAGGATCAATGGAGCAGGATCAATGGAGCAGGATCAATGGAGCAGGATCAATGGAGCAGGATC
>JBNKNO010000036.1:0-32901 GCA_050293885.1 Rhodocyclaceae bacterium
GAACAACGCCGCCTTGATCTTGCTCTTGATCGCGAGAATCTTTTCCTTGTAGCTCGCCAGCCGATCCAGCAGGCTATCGAGAATACCGGCCTGTTCACCAGCCGCCACCAGATTGCAGAAAAGCGCGTCGAAATAGACGGGATGCTTGCGGAATGCCTGCGAAAGACTGCTACCGGTCTCCACGTCGTTTCGGATATCGTTCAGCAGGCGCCCCAAGGATGGGTTGCCAGCGCCCTTGATGCCGATATCGAAGGCTTGCAGCAAGGGGACGCCCGATTTCATCATCGTTGCCATCTGGCGGGTGAACAGTGCGATGTCCTTGTCGGTGATCCGGCGTCCGCGCGAGAGTTTGCGTTTCTTGACCTTGGTGATAAGCACGCCTTGGCGACGCAATGTGGCTTGCACCACCGCTTCGCCGCCCGCGCGCATCTCCCCGCGAATGATCTTGCCTTTCTTGTCCTTGCCTTCCCAGTCGTAGAGCGCTTCCTTGGAGGCGGTTGCCGGTCGGCGGGCGGTGCGGGTCGCGGTTGCCATGGTCGTCTTTGCCTTGAATTATTCGTTGGTGGTGGCCAGCACTTCGGTGAGCGAAGTGATGCCGGCCTTCACTTTGCGCAAACCGGAGTGGCGCAAGTCTGACACGCCTTCCAGTTCGGCCTGGGCGGCAATGTCCATGGAATTGCCGTTGTTCATGATGATGCGCTGGATCTCTTCCGAAATCGGCATGACCTGATAGATGCCGACACGGCCCTTGTAGCCGGATCCCTGGCAGATGTCGCAGCCTTTGGGCCCCATCGGCTGCCAGCTGCCATCCAGTTCCTCTTCGCTGAACCCCGCTTCAATCAGCGCCTCGTGCGGGATGTCGATGGGTTCCTTGCACTTGCATAGACGTCTTGCCAGGCGTTGTGCGGTGATCAGGATGACCGACGAGGCGATGTTGAAGGCGGCCACGCCCATGTTGCGCAGGCGTTCCAGCGTGGTCGGGGCATCGTTGGTGTGCAGGGTCGATAACACGAGGTGGCCGGTCTGGGCCGCCTTGATCGAAATTTCCGCGGTTTCGAGGTCGCGAATCTCACCGACCATGATGATGTCCGGATCCTGGCGCAGGAAGGCTCGCAGGGCCGTGGCGAAGGTGAGCCCCGCCTTCTCATTGACGTTGACCTGGTTGATGCCGGGCAAGTTGATTTCGGCCGGGTCTTCTGCGGTCGAAATGTTGGAGTCACCCTTGTTGAGCATGTTCAGGCAGGTGTATAGCGAAACGGTCTTGCCGCTGCCGGTCGGGCCTGTCACCAGGATCATCCCGTACGGGCGCCCGATGGCCTCGACCAAGGCTTCGCGCTGGTCCGGATCGTATCCCAGCGCATCGATGCCAAGCATGGCGGACGAGGGGTCGAGAATACGCATCACGATCTTTTCGCCATGCAAGGTCGGCAAGGTCGAGACGCGGAAATCGATGGCCTTGTTCTTCGACAACACCAGTTTCATCCGCCCGTCTTGCGGGACGCGCTTCTCCGATATGTCGAGGCGCGAGATGACCTTGATGCGTGCGGCGATCTTTTCCCTGAGGATCAGCGGCGGCTGAGCGATTTCGCGCAGCGCGCCGTCGGTGCGAACGCGGATGCGATAGTACTTTTCATAGGGTTCGAAGTGGATGTCCGATGCGCCTTCATTGATGGCGTCGACCAGCACCTTCTGGATGAAGCGGACAACGGGCGCATCGTCGACTTCTGCCTGGACGTCGTCCGCGCCCTCCTTCTCGGCGCCCGACTCCTGGTCGAGCAGATCCATGTCGAAATCGTCGCCGGTCAGCGCATCAAGCGTATCGGCGGTGGACTCCGATTGTTTGGCGATCGTCGCTTCGAGTTTGCTCGCTTCGACGACGACAGCATCCACGGACAAACCACTCTGGAAACGGATTTCATCCAGCGCGCGCAGATTGGTGGGGTCCGCCAGGGCCACGGTGATACGGTTGCCGCGCTTGCCAATCGGCAGCACATGATGTTTGCCGACCAGCTTCTTGTCGATGGCGTCCTGCAATATGGTTGTCGGGTCCAGTTCGCGGATGTCGAGCAGGGGGTAGCCGAAGGTGTCGGCAGCGAAGCGGGCGATCTCCTGTTCGGTCATCAAACCGCGATGAGCGGCTTCGAGCACAAAGCCGTTAACCTTGTTCTTGTTTTCGGTCGTGCACGCGATCGCATCCGCTTCCGAAATGCGGTTTTGCTGGATCAGTGCCCGGGCCAGCCCGGACAGAGCGACTTGTGGATTAGCGGCCATATCCCTTTTCTGTCTGGTTCTTATTGAACCGACATAACATGTTGCATTGCTTCAAGTTGCTTGTAAAGCAAGTCATGCAACACACTGTTACTCCTGCAATTAGTTGTCTGGTCTGAATAGCCGAGCCATCTTGACGAGACGATCCTGAGTCTGGATGACTTCGATCGGCACGTTGGCGATGCGCATCGACAAACCGGTCTCGGGAATGTCCTGCAGATATTCCACGATCAACCCATTTAATGTTTTCGGCCCGTTGACCGGAAGGTTGAGCCCCAATTTTCGATTGATGTCCCTGAGGTTGTGCCCACCGTCGATCAATACGCTGCCGTCGTCCTGCCAGTGGAGGTGGTCGGCGCCGTCGGGTGAGCTGGTCGTAAACTTGCCGACCATCTCCTCGATGATGTCGTCAATGGTAACCAGACCGAGCAGTTCGCCGTACTCGTCGACCACCAGTCCCATGCGCTGCTGGTTTTCCTGAAAAAACTGAAGCTGTGAATAGACGGGTGTTTCGGCGGGGATGAAATAGGGCTTGACGGCCATCTGCCGTATGGCGACCTGGTCAATGGGGTTTTCGAGCGAATGACCGAGCAGCCGACGCAAATGCAAAATGCCGACCACGTCGTCATTGTCCGCGTCGAAGATCAGCAAGCGGGTGTGATAACTGGTGGCCAGCTGCCGGGTGATCTCTTCGATCGGGTCGCTCAAATCGATGCCCTCGATGGCGCCCCGCGGTGTCATCACGTCTTCGACGGTGATGTCTTCCAGTTCGAACATGTTGAGCAGGATGCTGCGGTGCTTGTGCGGAATGACGTGGCCGGCTTCGAGCACCATCGAGCGAAGCTCCTCCGTGGAGAGCTGGTCCGCGCTGCCGTCGTCACGCTGGTTGAGGCGGACGATGCGCAAAATGGCGGCGACGAACAGGTTGGCAAACCACACCGCGAAATAGGTGACCCGCAGCAGAAAGGCGAGTGGGAAGGCGTAGATGACAGCGAGCCGGTCGGCATAGCGCGCGCCGATCACTTTGGGCGTGATCTCCGAGAACACCAGAATCAGAAACGTGATCAGAAGTGTGCCGCCGCCCAAGGCCCACCGATCTTCCCCGAACATGGTGATGGTGATGACGCTCACCAGCGTTGCAGCGGCGGCGTTGATCAGGTTGTTGAACAGCAGGATCACGCCGAGGAGTTTTTCGGTTTTCCCCAGTAGCTCCAGTGCGAGCGTGGCGCCGCGATGCCCGTTCGAGGCCATCGAGCGAAGGCGGTAGCGATTCGCGGCCATCATGGTGGTTTCCGCCATCGAAAACAGGCCGGAAAACACCAGTAGCAAGGCCAGGATGGCCAGTTGAAAGACCGGGGATGGGTGGTCAGGCACGGGGATCCGTTGAGAAGGCGAGGTGTCTCGTATTCAGGGGGGTGCGCTCGTCAATTTGACTGGTATCAGGCCGCACGTTGCAACAGCACCTCGACGACGAAGCGGCTGCCGACGTAGGCGAGCATGAGCGCGGCAAAACCGGCCATCGTCCATCGCTGCGCCAGTTTGCCGCGCCAGCCCCAGATTCTCCGACCGAGCAGCAGGGCGCCGAACAGTAGCCACGAAACCAGCGCAAACACCGTTTTGTGGTCGAACTGGAAGGCCTTGCCGAACAGCGCCTCGGAGAACATCACGCCCGAGATCAGGGTCAGCGTCAGCAGGACGAAGGCGATGCGAATCAGCCGGAACAGCAGGTGTTCCATGGTCAACAGCGGTGGCAGCGTAGCGAAAACGCGCGACAGGCGGGCGTTGTGCAAACGCTTCTCGGCAACCGACATCAGAATTGCGTGCAAGGTGGCCAGTGTGAACAGGCTGTAGGCCAGCATGGCGACGATGAAGTGCGCGCGGAACGCCGGTGAGTCCGCGTTTGCGAGCAGATGAGGCGGCGGAAACAGCGCCGGAAGGAATGCGCACACGGCCGCCGTGGGCATGACGAAGGTCTGCAGGCCGTCGAGCCGCGAAAAAAAGTTCTCGATCCAGTAGAACAGCACCGCCAGCCACACCATCAGCGATAGCGCGGTCCCGAATCCGAAATGCATCCCCACGCCGGGAAACAACTCCCGATGCAGCACCGCGCCGTGCGCCAACAGCGCCATCAGCGAGGCCGCGCGCTCCCAGGTGGAGAGTCCGCGCCGCGGCACGCCGCCGGCAGCTTGCCAGCGGGAGCGCCAAAAATGCACGCCAAGTGCGGCGTACATGGAGGCGGGCACCAGATGCAGTAGAATCGTGGGCATTACGCGAGTTTACTCCAAGGCCGAATTCGAACCAATCATGCTGGACAATCTGACTCAAAGACTGACGAAAGTCGTCAAAACGATCCGCGGCCAAGCACGGCTGAATGAAGACAATATCCGCGAAGCGATGCGTGAAGTGCGCATGGCCCTGCTTGAAGCGGACGTGGCGTTGCCGGTGGTGAAAGATTTCGTCGCCAGGGTCAAGGACAAGGCCGTCGGGCAGGAAGTGGTTGGCTCCCTGTCGCCGGGGCAGGCCCTGGTGGGCGTGGTCAACGACGAGTTGCGTGCCCTCATGGGCGGGCAGCACGAAGGCCTCAATCTCGCTTCGCAGCCGCCGGCCATCGTGCTCATGGCGGGCTTGCAAGGCGCCGGCAAGACGACCACCACCGGCAAGCTCGCCAAGATGCTGCGTGAGCGCCAGAAGAAGAAGGTGCTGGTGGTCTCCACCGACGTCTATCGCCCGGCCGCCATCGAGCAGCTCAAGACCGTCGCCGCGCAGGCGGGCGCGGAGTTCTTCCCGTCCGAAACCACCCAAAAGCCGGTGGATATCGCCCGCGCCGCACTCGACTACGCGCGCAAGCATTTCATCGATGTGTTGCTGGTCGATACGGCGGGTCGTCTGGCGATCGATGCGCCCATGATGGAAGAGATCAAGGCGCTTCATGCCGCGGTTGATCCCGTCGAAACGCTCTTTGTGGTCGATGCCATGTTGGGTCAGGACGCCGTCAATACCGCGCAGGCCTTCAACGAAGCGTTGCCGCTCACGGGGGTGGTGCTGACCAAACTCGACGGTGACTCGCGTGGCGGCGCGGCGCTGTCGGTGCGCCATGTCACCGGCAAGCCGCTCAAGTTCGCCGGCGTGGGCGAGAAGCTGGACGGCTTCGAAGAGTTTCACCCCGACCGCATGGCCTCACGCATTCTGGGCATGGGCGACATCCTCGGTCTGGTGGATGAAGCACGCCGCAATGTGGACGAGAAGGAGGCCCAGGCCTTTGCCAAGAAACTCAAAAGCGGCAAGGGCTTCGATCTCAACGACTTCAAGGCGCAGATCGGTCAGATGCGCAAAATGGGCGGGATCGGTTCGCTGATGGACAAACTACCTGCCCAGTTCGCCCAGGCTGCCGGTCAGTTGCAGGGCGGCGTCGAAGAAAAGATGGTGGGGCGCGTCGAAGGCATCATCAACTCCATGACCCCGGCCGAGCGCGCCAAGCCCGAACTCATCAAGGCCTCGCGGAAGCGGCGCATTGCCACGGGTGCCGGGGTGCCGGTGCAGGAAGTCAATCGTTTGCTCAAGCAGTTCGAGCAGACGCAGAAGGTGATGAAGCAGTTCTCCAAGGGTGGCATGGGCAAGATGATGCGCGGCATGAAGGGCATGCTCCCGGGCATGATGCGCTGAGCCCGGGCGGCGGTGATGGGCTCACTGCACACGGCCGCGCTGCAGGCGCTCCGTACTTGCGACCCCGCACGCAAGTGCGCGCTTACCGAGCAATTGCAGGCAGCGTTTGCCGCAGGACAGTTGCGTGTCCAGCACGACGAGCCGGTCGAGCCGATTGGCGAGGCCGGGCGTCCGGATCGCCCGCTGCTGGTGCTCCCCGCCGATGTGCCCAACCGGCGTCTGTCGGCGCAGGGCGGGCATGCTGCCTTGCTTCACGCGATTGCGCATATCGAGTTCAACGCCATCAATCTGGCGCTCGATTGCGTCTACCGCTTCCGGGAGCTGCCCGACGATTTCTATCGTGGCTGGGTGGATGTGGCCGCCGAGGAGGCTTACCACTTCAAGCTTGTGTGCGATCGTTTGCGCAGCCTTGGCGCGGCTTACGGCGACTTCCCGGCACACAATGGCTTGTGGGAGATGACCGTGAAAACGGCGCACGACCCGTTGGCCCGCATGGCGCTGGTGCCGCGTGTGCTCGAGGCTCGCGGGCTCGACGCCACACCGCCGATCATGGCCAAACTCCGTGGCATCGGTGACCAGGCAACCCTGGTGGTGCTCGACATCATCTTGCGCGACGAAATCGGTCATGTGGCGCTTGGCGACAAGTGGTTTCGGTATTTTTGTGCGCTGCGCGGGCTGCAGCCCGAGGCGCAGTATGTGGCCCTGATCGACGCCTTCGATGCGCCGTGGCCGAAACCGCCGTTGAATCGACCCGCGCGTCAGCAGGCCGGTTTTTCCGAGCACGAGCTCGATGTGCTCGAGCGGCCGAGGTCTAAACGCCCCCCGTCACCGAGCTGAACGTCGTTATGCGCGTATCGCCGCCATGGCGCGCGAGAACAGCTGCCAATGAACGCAAAACGGGGTGGCCGAAGCCACCCCGTTTTGTTCCGTCGTTCCGGATGAATCAGCGCAGGCCAGCGGCGTAGTCCGCGACGGCCTTGATTTCCTTGTCGGTCATCTTGAGTGCGATGGTCTGCATCATCTTGGCCGGGTCGTTGGTGCGCGTTTCGTCGCGGAAGGCTTTCAGTTGCGCCTCGGTGTATTCGGCGAACTGGCCAGCCAGCCGCGGGAACTGGGCGGGCAGACCGGCGCCGGCGGGGCCGTGGCAGGCGGCACAGGCGGGCAGGCCTTTTGAGGCATCGCCGGCGCGCCAGATGCGCTGGCCCGCTTCCACGGTATCACCGTTGGTGGCGACGGCCGGCTGGAGCGTCTGGCTACCGAAGTAGTGCGCGACGTTCTTCATGTCCTCATCACTCAATGCAGCGACCATGGCACCCATGGTGGCATTGACGCGCGCCGGCGCTTGGCCGTCCACGCCTTTGAACTCACGCAATTGCTTGTACGTGTATTCCGGAATCTGGCCGGCCAGCTTGGGGTTGGCGGGCAACTGGCTGTTGCCGTCCGGGTTGTGGCAGCCGGCACAGATTGTCTCGGCGGTTTGCTTGCCCTTTGCGAGGTCGGGCGCTGCCGCCTCGTCCTGGGCATGGAGACTGCCCGCGGCGAGCAGCAGTGAGATCAAAAGGGAGCGCTTCAGCATGATCAGAATGTCCTTGGAAGCCATGGTCGAATATTTTACGAATCCTGATATTCTATAACACCTTGGCCGGTTTGCGCGACGCAACACCCGGCCTGTTTTTCTTTGCGTCTTTCTGGCTGCGCCCATGTCCTTGTTTCGTCACGCTACCTTCGAGATTTCCATCGCTGAACCGAAGGGTTTGCCCGCGCCCAACGGGCCGGAGGTCGCCTTTGCAGGCCGGTCGAACGCCGGCAAGTCGAGCGCCATCAACACGCTCGCCAGTCATACGCGGCTCGCGTTCGTGTCGAAGACGCCCGGTCGGACGCAGCTCATCAACTTCTTTCGCCTGCGTGGCGGCGGTGTTCTGGTCGATTTGCCGGGTTACGGCTACGCCGAAGTGCCCGACAAGATTCGCCGGCAGTGGCAGCGCCTGCTGGAGGTGTATCTGCGCGAACGCCCGAATCTGGTGGGGCTGGTGTTGATCATGGATTCACGCCGCCCGTTGACGGCGCTGGATCAGCAGATGCTCGAATGGTTTGCGCCCAGCGGTCGTCCGGTACATGTCCTGCTGACCAAAAGCGACAAGCTGACGAGAAGCGAGGCGGCAAAAACCTTGGCCGCGACGCGCAAGGCGCTGCAGGCCCAGTGGGGCGATACGGTGACGGTTCAACTCTTCTCCAGCCTGAAAAAGACCGGCATGGATGAAGTGGAAGCTGTGGTGGCGCCGTGGCTGGCCAATGCCTTGGAAACAATGGCACCGTACGTCGCGCCTGAGCCGGAAAAAGAAAGCCCCCGGCTAAAGGGGAGAAAAGCCGGGGGTTGAATGCCCTACTTGGATGGGGTAGGGCGCCCGCTCAGGGAGGTTGAAGCGAATGACAATTTGCGCCATCTTTTTCCTAGATCAATGCACGGATCGAAAGTTCCCGCCAAACTGACAAGCTTGTGCCTGAATGTTTCCAGATTGAGCCAACGAGATGAAATCGAACCCAGCTTTCCCCGGTATTCGCATGCGCCGCATGCGCCGCGACGATTTTTCCCGGCGTCTGATGCGTGAAAACGTATTGACGGCCAACGACCTGATCTACCCGGTGTTTGTGCTGCCGGGGCAGGGGCAACGACAGACGGTGACGTCCATGCCGGGTGTCGAACGGGTATCGCTGGATCTGCTCTATGGCGTGGCAGAGCAGGCGCTGGAACTGGGCGTGCCGGCACTGGCGCTGTTCCCCGTGATCGAGACCGCGAAGAAGAGCGAGCAGGCGGAAGAGGCCTGGAATCCGGATGGCCTGGTGCCGACCGTGGTTGCCGCTCTCAAGGATCGTTTTCCCGAACTGGGCGTGATCACCGATGTGGCACTCGATCCCTACACCAGTCACGGTCAGGATGGCCTGATCGACACCGGTGGCTATGTGATGAACGACGAGACGCTCGAAGCACTGGCCAGGCAGGCGCGCAGCCATGCCGACGCCGGTGCCGACGTGGTGGCGCCGTCGGACATGATGGATGGCCGCGTGGCGCGCATCCGTGCCGAACTCGATGCCGGTGGCCACATTCTTACCCGCATCCTGGCGTATTCGGCCAAATATGCGTCGAGCTACTACGGCCCGTTCCGCGATGCGGTCGGTTCGGCGGGCAACCTCGGCAGCGGCAACAAATACACCTACCAGATGGACCCGGCCAATTCGGACGAGGCCATTCGTGAAGTGGCGCTCGACATTGCCGAAGGCGCCGACATGTTCATGGTCAAGCCCGGCATGCCGTATCTCGACATCGTTCGGCGTGTGAAAGCCGAGCTGCAGGTGCCAACCTTCGTCTATCAGGTGAGTGGCGAATACGCCATGCTCAAGGCGGCGGCGGCCAATGGCTGGCTCGACGAGCGCGCGTGCGCGCTGGAGGCCCTGGTGAGCTTCAAGCGGGCCGGCGCGGACGGTGTGCTCACCTACTTCGCGCTCGATGCCGCGCGTTGGCTGAAAGAATCAGCGTAAGCGCGTCGTACGCGGGCGCTTCAAGCGCCCGTCAGGCGCCCTGCGGCGCGCGGTAGCGCCAGTACGCTGGGTAGCTTGAGGTCGACACCTGCCGGTCGGCCGTGGCTGCGACTGATCCACACCGTCTTCATTCCCAAGCGCTTGGCGGCCTGCAGGTTTTCCAGACTGTCTTCCACCAGGATGCATCGGTTCGCTTTGAGGCGGTGTGCGCGCAGTAACCGGCGGAACGCGCCGCTTTGCGGTTTGGGCTGCAAGCGCATGTCTTCGACGGCAAAAACGTCGTCAAAGCACCGAGTGATGCCCATGATGTCGAGCACCGCCCGGGCGTAGCGCCCCGGCCCGTTGGAAAACACGATCTTGCGTCCGCGCAGTTGGCGCAGCCGATGCCCGAGTGCGCGATCGAACACCAGCATCTCGTGCAGCCGGTCGAAGCGGTGGGTTTCCGCCAGAAAATGTGCCGGATCGGTGCCGTGGTGGCGCACCAGTCCGAGCAGCGTGGCGCCGTAGCGATGCCAGTAGTGTGTGCGCAAGGCATTGGCTTCATCGTCGTCCACGCCAAGGTGGCGCGCGATGTACGCGGTCATTGCCGTGTTGATGTGCGGAAACACATGCGCGCTGGCGTTGTGCAGCGTGTTGTCCAGATCGAAGAGCCACACGGGCGCGTGCATCAGCCCTGAGCGTCCGGCTTGGGCTGAAAGCGGATGACCGAACGTCCGTCGTCGAGCGTCTTGGGCGCGGGCTTCCACGCATGCCCGTAGACGATCTCGAAGGTGGCGGGCAGGCGACCTGCCTGCCGATATTGTTCGTAGCGCTCGCGCGCTTGCTGCCAGCGGTGCCGTTGGCCCAGACCGCGCGGTCGGTGTACGGCCGCATTGGTGCTGCCGGACTGACGCAGATCGGCAATGAGGCCGTCGAACTCGGTGTAGGTCAGTGTCAATGCGTCCATGTCCATCACCGGGTCGCCAAAACCGGCGCGCACCAGCGCATCGCCGATGTCGTGCATGTCGATGAAGGGATGGACGTGCAGCTCGCCCGCATCGCCCAGCGCCGCGCGCAGCTCCTTGAGCGTATCGGGGCCGAGGGTGGCAAACATCAGCATGCCGTCGACGCGCATCACGCGGTGGATTTCGGCGAAGGCCGGGGCAGGGTCGTGCAGCCAGTTGAGCATGAGGTTGGACCACACCATGTCGAAGCGCGCGCTCGCGAAGGGCAGGGCGTCGGCGCGGCCGACAACGCGGTCGATGCGCGGCCCGCGTCTGAGCAGTCGCGAAACGACCCCGCCGGGTGCCGGTAGTTGCTTCACCATGCCGGCGGCCGTGTCGAGCGCGCTCAGTCGGGCATTCGGATAGCGCTTTGCCAAGGCGACAAGATCGCGGCCGGTGCCGCAGCCCAGATCGAGAATGTGGCTTGGCTGGTGCAGGATGCCTTCGAGCCGCGCTTCCATTTGCTCGGCCGTGGCGCGCGCCAGCACATCGGCTTGCTCATAGGCGTCCGCCGCGCGATTGAACTGGCGGCGAACATGGGGGACGTCGATTTCAAACGGTTTGGACATGGCATTCAAGGGGCAGGGCACGGCGCCCGAGGCTGGGCGCACCATACACAATTAAAATGCACAGCGCGATGCGGTGACGCGCCCGCCGCCCGGATGCCTCGATCAGATGGGCTTGATGCCCAGTTTTGCCAGCAGGGTTTCGTCCCGATCGGTTTCCGGATTGTCGGTCGTGAGCAGGCGGTCGCCATAGAACATGGAGTTCGCGCCGGCGAGGAAACACAGCGCCTGCATCTCGTCGCTCATCTGCTGACGACCCGCCGACAGGCGCACATAGGCCTTGGGCATGGTAATGCGGGCGGCGGCGATGGTGCGCACGAATTCGATCGGATCGACTTCGTCGTTCTCCCCCATGGGGGTGCCTTCGATGCGCACCAGGTTGTTGATGGGGACGGAGTCGGGCTGCGGGTCCATGTTCGCCAACTGGGCGATCAGCGCCGCGCGGCTCTTGCGCCCTTCACCCAGACCGACGATGCCGCCGCTGCACACGTTGATGCCGGCGCTGCGTACGCGCTCGATGGTGTCGAGGCGGTCCTGCAACGTGTGGGTGGTAATCACCTGACCGTAGAATTCAGGCGAGGTGTCGATGTTGTGGTTGTAGTAATCGAGGCCGGCATCCTTGAGCTTTTCGGCCTGGCCGTCGTTGAGCATGCCGAGGGTCACGCAGGTTTCGAGCCCGAGTGCCTTCACCTCGCGCACCATGTCCATGACCGGTTCCAGATCCTTGTCCTTCGGGCCACGCCAGGCGGCGCCCATGCAGAAGCGGCTCGCGCCCTTGGCCTTGGCGGCACGGGCGTTTTCGAGCACGTCGTCAAGCGGCATGAGCTGCTCGCGCTCGAGGCCGGTGTCGTAGCGGGCCGACTGTGAACAGTAACCGCAGTCTTCCGAGCAGCCGCCGGTCTTGATCGACAGCAGTGTCGAGCGCTGCACCGCGTTGGGGTCGAAATGCTCGCGGTGCACTTGCTGCGCGCGGAACAGCAAGTCGTTGAACGGCATGGCAAACAGCGCCTCGACATCGGCAACGCGCCAGGCCGGGCGCGCGCTTGTGTTTGGGGGTGTTGCGGCCGTGGATGGGGTGGATGTTGATGTCATTGTCATTTGGGTTGTTTTGCGCTGTAATGCAAAATTATGGATGATCCCGGATCGCCCGAGACCTTGTCAAACCAGCCAGCCCGGCGGTATTCGCTGTTCGATCGTCTGTTCGACGTGCTCTTGCCCATTCACTGCGTGCTATGTGGTCGGGCGCATCATCGTGCCTACCTGTGCGAGCCCTGCGCTGCCGAGTTGCCGGTCGCGGTCGATGGATGCCCGCTCTGTGCCATTGATTCGCCGCCGGGGCAACGCTGTGGGCAATGCCAGAAGCGCACACCGGCCTACGATCGAACGATGGCGCGGTATCGCTATGTCGCGCCCATCGACCGACTGGTCCAGACCCTGAAGTATGCCCATGATTTGTCGGTGGCGCGTGCCTTGGGCGAACAATTGGTGAATCTTGCGTCGTGGCCGGCGATGGATGTCATCGTGCCTGTGCCGCTTCACGCGACGCGCCTTGCCGAACGTGGCTTCAATCAGGCGGTCGAGCTGGCGCGGCCCTTGGTCCGATCGAGGGGTTTGCCGTTGTGGCTCGATGCGGTCGTGCGAACGCGCAACACGTCGCCACAGGCCGGCTCAAGTTGGGCCGAGCGTCGTCGCAACGTGCGCGGCGTCTTTGCGGCGTGCCGTCGCTTCGATGGTTTGCGTGTGTTGGTCGTCGATGACGTCATGACGACGGGCGCGACGCTCGACGAGATGGCGCGTTGTCTGAAAACGGCGGGGGCAGTGGAGGTTACCAACCTGGTTTGTGCGAGAACGCCGTCGCCGCGTTGATTGCTGAGGCCATGCCCGGCACAATGCAGCGCCATGTTTCACGTCGTTCTGTTCGAGCCGGAAATTCCACCCAATACCGGCAATATCATCCGTCTGTGTGCCAACACGGGCGCGCGTCTGCATCTCATCAAACCCTTGGGGTTCGTGCTTTCCGACAAGGCGCTGGCACGCGCCGGGCTGGATTATCACCAGATGACGCATGTGTCCGTGCATGAGTGTTGGCAGGATTTTCGCTCCGCCTGCCCGGATTCGACGGTGTACCCCATCACCACGCAAGGGGGCCGGCGCTACGACGAAGTGCGCTATTCGCCGGGCGATGTGCTGTTGTTCGGGTCTGAAACCCGGGGATTGCCGCCATGGCTGCATGACGCGGTGCCCGCCGAGCAGCGCGTGCGCGTTCCCATGCAGGCCAATTCGCGCAGCATGAATCTGTCGAACGCGGCCGCGGTTGTGCTGTATGAAGCCTGGCGGCAGAACGGATTCGCAGGCGGCGTGTAGAACGCCCGACAAGCAACGCTGACCCGCTTTGGCGGCTATTCGATGCGCGGGTTGCGGGAGAGCAGTGCCTCGACCGCTTGTTGCGCGCTCATTCGGCCGGCCAGTAGATCGTCCACCGCGCAGGTGAATGGCATGTCCACGTGGTGGTGGGCGGCGCGCGCGACGGTTTCGTGCGTCGTCAGCACCCCTTCGGCGACGTGACCGAGTTCTTGCAGAATCTGCGCCAGCGGCTTGCCTTCGGCCAGCATCAGGCCAACGCGCCGGTTGCGTGACAGATCGCCGGTGCAGGTCAGTACCAGATCGCCCAGCCCCGCCAGCCCCATGAAGGTTTCCTGACGAGCGCCCAGCGCCACGCCGAGTCGCGAGATTTCGGCCAGGCCGCGCGTTATCAGCGCGGCACGGCTGTTGAGACCAAAGCCGAGCCCGTCGGAAACACCCGCAGCGATGGCCATGACGTTCTTGACGGCACCGCCGACTTCCGCGCCGATCAGATCGTCGTTGGCATAGAGGCGGAGGCGGGGGCGGTGCAGGGCTTCGGCCCAACGCGTGGCCAGGGCCAGATCGGTCGACGCCAACGTGATCGCGGTCGGCAGGCCGGCGGCGACTTCCGCCGCGAAACTGGGGCCGGTGAGCGCGCCACAGGGATGGGCCTTGCCAAGCACCTCGGCAACCACTTCATGCGGCAGATTGCCCGTGCCGCGTTCGAAGCCCTTGCACGCCCATAGCAACGGCGCCGTGTTGCCGGTGGCTGCCAAGTGCTCGGCGACGGCGCGCAAACCGGCGACCGGTGTGACCACCAGATGGATGTCCGCTCTCGCGGCGGCGGCATCAAGGCGCTCTTCGAGGACCAGTGATTCGGGAAACGGTGCGCCAGGCAGTAGTGCGTTTACCCGATCCGTGGCGCATTGGCGCAAGGCATCGGTATCCCGCCCCCAAAGCACCACTTCGTGGTCGGGCGCGTAGGCGATCGCCAGTGCCGTTCCCCAAGCGCCGGCACCATAGACAGTGATTTTCATCGTGTTGCTCCGGAAAGCGGGCGTGGGTGCGAGGGGGCTGGACCCGTCAGTAACCCCAGACGTCCACGCGGCGCACGAAGCCGCTTTCGCCGTCGGCATGCCGCACCGGCAACCAACTGCCCTTGGCCGGACCGCTCACGCGCAGCACGACGCCGCGGTTGGCGGTGAATACGACGGCGGCGTCGTTGGCCGCTTGTGCGTGGACCGCGGCACTTTCGCTGGTGACCATGACGGTCTGGTAGTCGGCCAGATCGGGGCGCGCGATCCAGGCAAGTTTGCCGTCGCGATCGCGGACCTTGATCCATTTGGGAAGCGTGACCACCACTTCGAGCGGCGTGCCCGCGCTGACAATGAACAGCTTCTTGCCACTCGCCGACGGGGCGTCGTAAAGGATTGCCGCGTCGGCTGCTGCGCGGTAGTCGAGCCCGAAAGCCGGCGCGCAGAGCGCGCCGAGGGCGGCAACGAGCGCGATGCGCGACAGGGAGCGCATCACTGAACCGGCGTTTCCTGATTGGCGTTCTCGCCGGCTTGCTGGCGCGCCTGGAACATGGCTTCGAAGTTGACCGGCGCGAGCAGCACAGGCTGGAAGCCGGCGCGCGTGACGGCGTCGGAAACGGCTTCGCGCGCATACGGGAAGAGGATGTTCGCACAGCCGATCATCATGATGGGCTCGATATCGCTCTCCGGCACATTGCGAATCTGGAAAATGCCGGCCTGGGCGGCTTCGACCAGGAACACGGTCTTGTCTTCGCCCAGCTTGGCGGTGACGGTGACGGTCAGCACGACTTCAAACACGCCTTCGTCGATGTTTTTGCCATCGGTGCGCAGTTGCACGTTGATTTGCGGGGTGTCGCGTTCGAGGAACACTTTCGGCGCATTCGGCACTTCGACCGACAGGTCACGGATATAGAGCTTTTCGATGGTGAAGACGGGTTGGGTGTTTTCAGTCATGGGATTGCCTTGAGTG
This sequence comes from Rhodocyclaceae bacterium, assembly GCA_050293885.1. Lineage (GTDB taxonomy): Bacteria > Pseudomonadota > Gammaproteobacteria > Burkholderiales > Rhodocyclaceae > Nitrogeniibacter. The sequence continues at coordinate 15,365 of JBNKNO010000036.1, forward strand.
GGGTTTGGTGTATTGAAGGGTGATTCAGGCGTTTTCGCAGTTGAGCATGGCGTCGAGTTTGCCGGCGTGCTCGAGGGCAAACAGATCGTCGCAGCCGCCGACGTGCATGCCGTCGATGAAGATTTGCGGGACAGTGCGCCGCCCGCTCACTTCCATCATTTCCAGGCGTCGCGGCGGGTCGTCATCCACGAGAATCTTGTCGATGTCGGTGATGCCCTTGTGATTGAGCAGCGCCTCCGCCCGGATGCAGTAGGGGCAGGTGCGTGTTGCGTACATTCGAACCTTCGCGGACATGATTACTTCTTGCGCTTGCGGCTCACCGGCTGACCCGCTTGTTGCCACGCGCCCATGCCGCCTTGCAGATTGAATACTTGTTCAAAGCCCAGCTTGCGCAATGTGGCGCTCGCGCCGGCCGAGCGCGCGCCGGTGGCGCAGCACAGGATGACGGGCGTGTTCTTGTGCGGTTCCAGCTCCTTGGCGCGCTGTTCGATCGCGCTGAGGGGAATGTGCTTGGCGTTGGGGATGTGGCCCTGGCTGTATTCGCCTTGCTCACGCACATCAATCACGATGGCGTCTTCCCGATTGATTTTCAGTGTGGCTTGTACGGGAGAGAGGCTGGACTTGTCGTTGCGCATGCGCAGGGCGTCAAATGCCAGAAATGCTCCGCTGACAGCGGCCAGCGCCGCCCAGTGCCAATTTTGCTGCAAGAACTCCACGAATGCTTCCTTGAGTAGATGAGAGGTCAGTTTCTTGTCGGCGCGTCGCCGCAGAAGACTTCGCGCATGAGCGCAATCAACTGCAGCGTGCGCGGGTCGCCGACCCGGTAATAGACGCGATTGGCGTCCTTGCGGGTGAGCAGTACGCCCTTGTCGCGCAAGATTGCCAGATGCTGGGAAATATTGCTCTGAGACGTACCGACGGCCTCGACGATGTCCTGCACGCAGACCTCACTGGCGCCGACAACACACAGGATGCTGAGGCGAAGCGGGTGCGAGATGGCCTTGAGCGCGCGGGCGGCAGTTTCAATCTGTTCGGTCTTGCCGACCAGATCCATGGCGGGATGACTATTCACGATCAGTGATCGATAACCGTTTGGGTAATGCTATAAAATACCACCTTTTGTCGGCGCGGCGTTGCCCTTGCGGCGGCCTGCAACCCTCGAATTATTCACGATAGCGAGTTGATTTCCCTCATGTACAAGATCGTATTGCTTCGACACGGAGAATCCACCTGGAACAAGGAAAACCGCTTTACCGGCTGGACCGATGTGGACCTGACCGAAAAAGGGGTTGAAGAGGCTATCGCCGCCGGTGCGCTGTTGCGTGACGAGGGCTATGCCTTTGACGTGGCTTTTACCTCCGTGCTCAAGCGTGCGAACAAGACGCTCAACATCGTGCTCGAAGCACTCGACGCCCTGTGGCTGCCGGTGGAGCATTCCTGGCGCCTCAACGAGCGCAGCTATGGCGCCTTGCAGGGGCTGAACAAGGCTGAAACGGCCGCCAAATACGGCGACGAGCAGGTGCTCATCTGGCGTCGTTCCTACGACACGCCACCGCCGTCGCTCGAAGAGGGCGATGAGCGTCTGACGTCGGACGACCCGCGCTATGCCGCCTTGCCGGCGGCGCAGTTCCCGCGCACCGAGTGTCTCAAGGACACCGTTGCCCGCGTCGTGCCTTACTGGGAAACGGTGATCGTGCCGCGCATCCTCTCTGGCGACCGCATTCTGATCGCGGCGCACGGCAACAGTCTGCGCGCCCTCATCAAGTACCTCGATGGGGTCAGTGACGCGGATATCGTCGGGCTCAACATTCCCACCGCGCAGCCGCTGGTCTATGAACTCGACGAGAACCTGCGTCCGATCAAGCACTACTATCTGGCGGACGAGGACACCATCAAGGCAGCGCAGGCAGCGGTGGCCAGTCAGGGCAAGGCCAAGGCCTGATCGACGTGACACGGCTGGCCGTGCCTCGCAGGACGGCGTACGCGATCGCGCTGGCGATCGTTTGCGCCGTTTTTCCGTTCTCTGCCCACGCCGACGATCGCACCGCCGAGAAACGCGCCGATCTCGACGAAATCCAGGCGCGGCTCAAAGATGCCGAGGCGGCGGCGGTCGATACCGAAAAGACCCGCGCTCAGGCCGACAAGGCGCTTCGGCAGGCTGAAAAGGCGGTCTCGGGTATCAAACGCAAGTTGCGTGCGCTGCGCCGCGAACAGGCACAGGTGAACAAGGCGCTCGACGAGGTCCGTGCCCAGCAGGCACGTACCGCCGCGCGCATCGACGAGGGGCGCGTGGCGCTGGGGCAGTGGCTGCGCCGCTACTACCAGCACGGCGGCGAGCCCGGCGTGGGGCATCTGCTCAGTGCGCGCGAGCCCAATCAACTGGCGCGTGATGCCTACTACCTGGAGCGCGTGGGGCGCGAAAAACAGGCCATCGTCGAGCGCCTGCGCGAAGCGCAGGCCGAGTTCGATGCGCAGGCGAAGCGCATCGAGGCGCAGCAGACGCAACTCAATGCGCTTGAGGAGCGCCAGACAGCCGAGAAGAAAGTGCTCGCCAAGGAACAGGCGCGACGGACCAAGCTGCTGGCGGAAATTTCCGCCACGCTGGCCGCGCAGCGCAAGGAAATCGGTGCGCTCAAGAAAGACGAGACGCGTCTCATTGGTCTGATTCGCCAGCTCGAGCAGGCGCCACGCCCTGCCCCCCCACCGGCGCGTCCCATGGTGGGCGAACCCGAGGTGGGCGACTCGGGACGTGCTGCGGACAGCAGCTTGCGCGGGCGGCCCTTCGCCCAGCTGCGGGGCGAGTTGCGCGTGCCAGTGCAAGGCAAGCTGGTCGGCCGTTTCGGCGAGAGCCGGGCCGCCAGCGGCACGAGCTGGAAAGGTGTGTTCATTCGCAGCCGGCAGGGCGAAGACGTACGCGCGGTGGCCGATGGTGTCGTGGTCTACTCCGATTGGCTGCGAGGCTTCGGCAATCTGCTCATCCTCGACCACGGCGATAATTATTTGACGGTGTACGGAAACAATGAGGCACTGTTCAAGTCAACAGGGGAACGCGTGCTCGGCGGCGAGGTTATTGCCGCGGTGGGGGATAGCGGAGGGAATCCGGAATCGGGTTTATACTTCGAAATCCGCCATCAGGGGCGCGCGGTCGACCCACTCCAGTGGATTCGTCGGGACTGATTTTGGGCGTGTCATTCGAGGGCGCGCCGACTTGGAGAAGCAATGCGTAGCAAACTGCAACAGGCAGGACTCGTGCTGACCGGCTTGTGTGCCGGTGTCCTGATCAGCCTGAATTTTCCGGCGAATGCCGACAAGGCGGCGCTGGAGCCCTTGCCCGTCAATGAATTGCGTGCGCTGGCCAGCGTGTTCAACGCGATCAAGCAAAGTTATGTGGAGCCGGTCGAAGACAAGGCGCTGATTACCGAAGCGATCAGCGGCATGGTGACCGGGCTCGATCCGCACTCCGCCTACCTCGACGAAGAAGCCTTCAAGGACCTGCAGGTCAGCACCCAAGGTGAGTTCGGCGGGCTGGGTATCGAAGTCGGCATGGAAGACGGTTTCGTCAAGGTCATTTCCCCGATCGAAGACACCCCCGCGTTTCGCGCCGGCGTCAAGGCGGGTGACCTGATCGTCAAGCTCGACGACACGCCGGTCAAGGGCATGACCCTGGCCGAAGCGGTCAAGCGCATGCGCGGCAAACCGGACACCAAGATCGTGCTCACCATCGCCCGTGAGGGTGCGGACAAGCCGGTCATCGTCACCATCGTGCGTGAAGTCATCCACGTGCGCAGCGTCAAGTCCAAGCTGGTCGAGCCGGGCTACGGCTACCTGCGCGTCGCGCAGTTCCAGGAGAGTACGGCGCAGGACGTGACCACGCATCTCGGTCGCCTGTATCACGACGGTCCGCTGAAGGGGCTGGTGCTCGATCTGCGCAACGATCCGGGCGGTCTGCTGCACGGCGCCGTAGGCGTATCCGCCGCCTTTTTGCCGCAGGATTCGCTGGTGGTGTCCACCGACGGACGTACGCCGGACGCGAAGCGTGAATTCCGCGCCGAGCCCGAGGACTATGTGCGCGGCAGCGGCAACGATTTCCTGCGCAAGCTGCCCGATGGCGTGAAGGATGTGCCCATGGTGGTGCTGGTCAATGGTGGCTCGGCATCGGCCTCCGAAATCGTGGCGGGCGCGTTGCAAGACCACAAGCGGGCCAAGGTGCTGGGTACTCAGACCTTCGGCAAGGGCTCCGTGCAAACCATTTTGCCGCTGAGCGAGACCACCGCCATCAAGCTCACCACGGCGCGCTACTACACCCCCAGCGGTCGCTCGATTCAGGCCAAGGGCATCGAACCCGACGTCAAGGTCGAGGATCCGCGTGAAAAAGGCGTGATTCGTCGTGTGCGTGAAGCCGATCTGGTAGGCCACCTGAGCAACGATCGCGATCCGGACGCCGAGAAAGCGGCGAAGGAGGCCGAGAAGGCCATGAAGGACGAGAGTGAGTCCGACGAAAAGGACAAGCCGTTCAAGCGCATCGAGCCGGCCAGCGCCGACGACTTTGTGTTCCAGCAGGCATTGAAGCTTCTCAAGGGCGAACCGATCGTCCAGAATACGAGTACGGAATAACCGCGACAGCGAAGGGGAAATGAATGCGCCGCGAGACGGCCTACAAGCTGGCAGGCAGGCAGCACGATGCCCGAGTGGCAGCGACCGGTCTGGTCAAGCAGCGCGAGATTCGCTTTCGGCCAATGCCCCCCGGGCAGACAGACAGGGCGCTGACCGCGCTGCAGCGCCTCAAGGGCTTGAAGGTGCGCGCGTCGGCCACCCGCGAGTTGGCGCTTGATATCGAATATTCGGTCATCGACTTCTCGCTCGAGCTCATCGAGAATGCGCTGCGCGACGCGGGTTTCCATCTGGACAACTCGCTGTACGTCAAGCTGGTGCGGGCGCTGGTTTATTTCACGGAAGAGACCCAGCGACACAACATCGCTTCGCCCGAGCGCCTCATCAAACAGTCCAACGAGGTCTACATCAAGGTGTACGACCAGCATCCTCACGGCGATCACGACGATACGCCACTTGAGTTGCGCGACTACAAGTAGATCGTGATTTCCGCATGAACGACGAGCAACTGCTGCGCTACAGCCGCCATATTCTCTTGCCCGAAATCGGCGTCGAAGGGCAACAGGCCTTTGTCGATGCGCGGGTGCTGATTATTGGCGCGGGGGGGCTCGGCTCGCCTGCGGCCATGTATCTCGCATCGGCCGGGGTGGGGACGATCGCGCTGGCCGATAACGACGACGTCGACCTGACCAACCTCCAGCGCCAGATCCTGCACACGGCCGAAAGCGTCGGCCAGCCCAAGGTGCTGTCAGGCCAGACCACGCTTCATCGGCTCAATCCCGAAGTGAAGGTGATCCCGCTGGCGGAGCGCCTCTCGGGCGATGCGCTCGACGCGCAGGTAGCGGCCGCGGATGTCGTGCTCGATTGCTGCGACAACTTCGAAACCCGCCACGCCGTCAATCGCGCCTGCCACAAGCATCGCAAGCCCCTGGTGTCGGGCGCCGCGATTCGCTTCGATGGTCAGCTGTACGTGTTCGACATGCGCTCCGACGACAGCCCCTGCTATCACTGTCTGTTTCCGGAAGGAGAAGACGTTGAATCCGTCCGCTGCGCCGTGATGGGCGTGTTTGCGCCGATCACCGGCATCATTGGCGCCGCGCAGGCCGCCGAGGCACTCAAACTGCTCGCCAACGTCGGCACCTCGCTGGCAGGGCGCGTGTTGCTGCTCGACGGCATGAACATGGAATGGCGCAGCATCGGGCTGGGGAAAGACCCCGCCTGCGCGGTGTGTGGTAGCGCTTAAACGTCGATCAGCCGCGCCCGCAAGCGTAGATCGGGCCCGACACTGCGCACATCGAACACCTCCAGCCGCTTCGCGTCCTCAAGCGTAGCGAGCTCGGCCAGATTGAAGGCGCCTTGCGCCGCATCGCCCACCAGCATGGGGGCCATGTAGATCAGCAGTTCATCCACACAGCCTTCACGCAGCAAGGATCCGTTGAGTTTGAAGCCGGCTTCGACGTGCACTTCGTTGATGCCACGTCGCGCCAGTTCGGCGAATACATCGTCGAGCTCGACCTTGCCCCTGGCGTTGGGTAGCACCACCACTTGCGCATTCTTCGCTCGCAGGGCAGCCATCTTTTCGGCGTCTTCCACCGCGCAGGCGATGAGCACCGGATGGCCGTCGAGCAACTTGGCATCGAGTGGTGTTTCCAGCCGGGCGTCGATGACCACCTTGAGCGGCTGACGCTCGCACGCGACCGCGCGCACCGTCAGCTGCGGGTCGTCGGCGCGCACGGTGCCGAAACCGGTCAGCACGGCACAGGCGCGCGCACGCCAGGCATGGCCGTCGGCGCGTGCCGCGGGGCCGGTAATCCATTGGCTCACGCCGTTGTTGAGCGCGCTCTTGCCATCCAGCGTGGTCGCCACCTTGAGCCGCACCCAGGGTCGTCCGCGCGTCATGCGCGCAATGAAACCGGGGTTGAGCTGCGCGGCCTCGTGCGCCATCAGCCCTTCGTCGACGACGATGCCCGCGGCGCTCAGGCGTTGCAGGCCGCGGCCTGAGACGTCGGGATTGGGGTCACGCATGGCCGCCACGACGCGGGCGATGCCCGCATTGACCAAGGCCTCGGCGCAGGGCGGGGTGCGGCCATGGTGGGCACAGGGCTCGAGGGTGACGTAGGCGGTGGCGCCGCGTGCCTTGTCGCCGGCATGTTGCAGGGCGATCACTTCGGCATGCGCCAGACCCGCGCGCTCATGCCAACCTTCGCCGACGATCTGCTCGCCATGGGCGAGAACGCAGCCGACACGCGGATTGGGCGTGGTGGTATTGAGCCCGCGCTCGGCCAATTGCAGGGCGCGAGCCATGTGCTGATGGTCGATAGCGGAGAAGGTGCTGATCATGTGATTGCGAGTCTGAGTTCAGGAGGCTTGAGCCAAGCCAACGGCGTAGCCAGCCGGCCGGTGGTGGCGAATAGCGCTATTGCACGCGCGTGAAGTACTCACGGATGTGCATGCCCAAGGTGCTCACGTAGAGCCACATCTTGTCGGGATTCTCAAAATGGTAGACATGAATTTGGTCACTCCCAGTCACCGGTTCAGCCATTCGAATAGCCACCGATGAGTCAGTTGACGCCAGTACCGTGTACTGGTGATGCTCGGAGAAGCCCACCATCTTGCGTGATTCATTGGCCACCTTGTATTCCCAGTCGGGCATTTGCATGACGACATCGTCCGCAGTGAAAGTGAGTGTGAGCCGACCTGTAATTTGCGTCAGAAATTCGACGGTTTTTTGCTGAAGAACTGCATGTTGCTTGTTAAACGTCATGGTGGCTTCACGGTCTGAAATCCACCGGCCAAGCAATCTGGGCTCTGCCTCGACGCCAAGCGACAAACACGCAAGGGCGAGGAAAGTGAGCAGCAGCTTCATGAGCTGGATTTGTTGTTGCGGCCGCGGCTGCGGGAGACCTCGCGGATGGCTTCGGAGAACTTGTCCACGTCTTCGAAGTTGCGATAGACCGAGGCGAAGCGTACGTAGGCGACCTTGTCGAGTTTCTTGAGCTCGCGCATCACCAGTTCGCCGACGGTTTCGGAGGGGATTTCGCGTTCGCCCATGGCGAGCAGCTTGCCTTCGATGCGGGCGGCGGCGGCTTCGATGTCTTCGAGGGCGACGGGGCGCTTGCGCAGCGCGAGCGTCATGCTGGCGTTGAGCTTGTTGCGGTCGAACTCGGCGCGTAGCCCGTTGCGCTTGACGATGTGCGGCATCTTGAGATCGATGCGCTCATAGGTGGTGAAGCGCTTGTCGCATTTGCCGCAGCGGCGGCGTCGACGAACGATGTCACCGTCCTCGTTTTCACGGGTGTCGGTGACTTGCGTCGAGGGATCACCACAAAACGGACATTTCATCTGCGTTCGCCGTGGAGGGTTGGCGGGCCGCGTTGGTCACGTCGGCCCGCGCGTTTTGGTCAGTCGCCGTAAACCGGGAACTTGTCGCACAGCTCGGCCACTTGGTGGCGGACGCGGTCCAGGTTGTCGGTGTCATCCGGCGCATCGAGCACGTCGGCAACCAGGTGGGCGACCTTCTCGGCTTCGATTTCGGTGAAGCCGCGGGTGGTCATGGCGGGCGAGCCGATGCGGATGCCGGAGGTCACGAAGGGCTTTTCCGGATCGTTGGGGATGGCGTTCTTGTTGACCGTGATGTGCGCCATGCCGAGCGCGGCCTCGGCTACCTTGCCGGTGATGTGCTTGTTGCGCAGATCGAGCAGGAAGACGTGGCTTTCGGTGCCGCCGGAGACGATGCGCAGACCGCGCTCCTCGCCAAGTACGCGCGCCATGACGCGGGCGTTGGCGATGACCTGTTCCTGGTAGTGCTTGAATCCGGGGGTCATGGCCTCTTTGAAGGCGGTGGCCTTGGCGGCGATGACGTGCATCAGCGGGCCGCCCTGCAAGCCCGGGAAGATGGCGGAGTTGATTTTCTTGGCGTGCTCTTCCTTCATCAGGATGAGGCCGCCACGCGGGCCGCGCAGGGTCTTGTGGGTGGTGGTGGTGACCACATCGGCGTGCGGTACCGGGTTGGGGTAGAAGCCCGCGGCGATGAGGCCGGCGTAGTGCGCCATGTCGACCATGAAAATGGCGCCGACGGCCTTGGCGACCTTGGCGAAGCGTTCGAAGTCGATGCGCAGCGAATAGGCCGAGGCACCAGCGATGATGAGCTTGGGTTTGTGCTCCATCGCCAGGCGTTCCATGGCGTCGTAGTCGATGGCTTCTTTTTCGTTGAGGCCGTAGGAGACGACGTTGAACCACTTGCCACTCATGTTGAGCGCCATGCCGTGGGTGAGGTGGCCGCCTTCGGCCAGGCTCATGCCCATGATGGTGTCGCCTGGCTCGAGGAAGGCCATGAACACCGCCTGGTTCGCCTGCGAGCCGGAGTTGGGCTGCACGTTGGCGGCGTCGGCACCGAACAGCGCCTTGGCGCGATCGATGGCCAGTTGCTCGGCGACGTCGACATATTCGCAACCGCCGTAATAGCGCTTGCCGGGATAGCCCTCAGCATATTTGTTGGTCAGCTGCGAGCCTTGGGCTTCCATGACGGGTGCGCTGACGTAGTTTTCCGACGCGATCAGTTCGATGTGGTGTTCCTGACGGCGGTTTTCAGCCACGATGGCTTCCCACAGTTCGGGGTCGGCCTGGGCGAGCGTGTTTTGCTTGGAGAACATGTGCTTGGGTCTATTCCGGTACAAAAGCGGATTCTATCATGGGCAGTGGGGCGAAACGCCAGTGCCGACGGGCGCTCAGGCGTTCGGGAGTTCGTCGCGTGCGCTGCCCAGATGGGCTTCCTGGCCCCAGGCTTCGATCGTCCAGCCGGCGGGGCTGCGACGCAGCCAGTTCAAGGCCGCGTTGGGAATCTTGAAGTCGCGCGGTGCCTGCAACGACCGTCCGCTGGCGAGCCGATAGAGGATGTCGAGCACGCCGCCGTGGGCGACGACGAGTATCGTCTGACCGGGGTGGTTATCGGCAATCTGTTCAAAGGCGTTGCGGATGCGTTCGGCAAACGCGGCAAGGCTTTCACCGTTGCCCGGGAAGGGAACGTCGGGTGTGCGCGCCTCGAAGTGGCGATAGGTTTCCGGATGCTGTTGTGCCGCCTCGGCGTAGGTGAGCCCCTGAAAAACGCCGTAGTGGCGTTCGCGCAGCTCGGCGCGTGGCGTGGGCGACGGGCCGCTCGTGCAGATGGCGCGGGCGGTGTCGGCAGCGCGTTTGAGGTCGCTGGTATAGGCCGCGTCGAAGCGATGGTCGGCGAGTAATTGGGCGGTGGCCCGCGCTTGCGCCAGACCGGTGTCATTGAGCGGAATGTCGGTATGGCCTTGCAGACGGCGTTCGGCGTTCCAGCCGGTTTCGCCGTGGCGGACCACGCAGAGTCTTACGGTGTCGGTCATGAGTTTCGTGTGCGGAAATAAGCGGGCTTAAGCGTTTCCCCTGATGCAAGTGCATGGGGTCTGCCGTGATAATGCGCAAGATAACACCGGGTCGGCAGGCAAGCGCGCTGCGGCTGACTCATTTTAATGCGCGAAGGAGGGGGCCGCGGGTGTCCTTGCTATTGAGACTTTCATCGGTGATTGATGCGATTACCGATTTCATCGGCCGCAACATCATCTGGCTGCTGCTGGGTGCGGTGGTCATCAGCGCAGGCAACGCGATCAGTCGCTACGGTTTCAGCCTGAGTTCCAATGCCATGCTCGAAGTGCAGTGGTATCTGTACTCGGCGGTGTTCATTCTGGGCGCGGGCTTCACGCTGAAGAACAACCAGCATGTGCGTATCGACCTGATTTCGAACCGGATGTCCGCCAAGGGCCGCAACTGGGTGGACATCATCGGTATCGTCGTGTTTCTCATCCCGGTGGCGGTGATGATTGCCTGGATGTCCTGGCATGGCTTCATGGAAAGCTACCTGGAGATGGAGCAGTCGAGCAACGCCGGTGGGCTGATTCGCTGGCCGGTGCGATTGCTGATCCCGGTGGGCTTCGCCCTGCTGGCCTTGCAGGCGTTTTCAGAGCTGATCAAGCGCGTTGCCTTTCTGCTCGGGAAAGGGCCCGACCCCCTCGAAAAGGCGCCCGATCACGGCATCGAGTTGCCCAAGCAGGAACAGGAGGGCGCCCGGTGACCGAATTCCTTATCGCCAACATGGCACCGCTCATGTTCGGTTCGCTGGTCATCTTCCTGCTCAGCGGCTTTCCCGTCGCCTTCGCGCTCGCCGCGAACGGCTTGTTCTTCGGCTTTCTCGGTATCGAACTCGGCCTGCTCACGCCCGCCTTGCTGCAGGCCTTGCCCGAGCGGGTGCTCGGCATCATGGCCAACGACACCTTGCTGGCCATTCCCTTCTTTACCTTCATGGGCATCATCCTCGAGCGCAGCGGCATGGCCGAGGATCTGCTCGAATCGGCGGGGCAGTTGTTCGGGCCGATCCGTGGCGGCATTGCCTATGCGGTGATCCTGGTCGGCGCGCTGCTGGCGGCGACCACCGGCGTGGTGGCCGCCTCGGTGATTTCCATGGGCCTCATCTCCTTGCCGGTGATGCTGCGCTACGGCTTCTCGCGTGAAGTGTCTGCCGGCGTGATCTGCGCCTCGGGCACGCTGGCGCAGATCATTCCACCGTCGCTGGTGCTCATCGTGCTGGCCGACGTGCTGGGCGTGTCGGTGGGCGACGCCTATCGCGGCGCCATCATTCCGTCGGTGCTGCTCGTTGTGATGCTGATCGGCTACATCTTCGTGATGTCGATCATCAAGCCGGAGTCGGTGCCGGCGCTGCCGAAGGAAGCCCGCACGCTGCGTGGGGCCGCATTGCTCAATCGGGTGTTGGTGGCCATGTTGCCGCCGGTCATCCTGATTTTCCTGGTGCTCGGCACGATTTTCATCGGTCTGGCGACGCCGACCGAGGGCGGCGCCATGGGCGCAGTCGGTGCGTTGGTGCTGGCAGGCATGCGGCGGCGCCTGACGCTTGGGGTCGTCAAGAGTGCGCTCGAAACGACGGCCAATCTGGCCACTTTCGTGATGTTCATCCTGATCGGTTCGACCGTGTTCGCGCTCACTTTCCGCGCGGTCAATGGCGACCTGTGGGTCGAGCATCTGTTCAGCCTCGTGCCGGGCGGTCAGTGGGGTTTCCTCGTTGTCGTCAGCTTGCTGGTGTTCGTGCTCGGTTTCTTCATCGACTTCTTCGAAATCGCCTTCATCTTGCTGCCGTTGTTCGCGCCCGTTGCCGAGAAACTGGGCATCGACATGGTGTGGTTCCTGGTGCTGGTCGGCATGAACATGCAGACGTCCTTCCTCACCCCACCCTTCGGTTTCGCGCTGTTCTACCTGCGCAGCGTGGCGCCCGCCGCGGCTTATCCGGATGCGGTGTCCGGTAAACGCATCGAAGGCATCAAGACGATGCAGATCTACCGCGGGGTGATTCCGTTCATCGTCATTCAGGTGGTGGCACTCGGCCTGATGCTGGTGTTCCCGCAACTGGTGACGGGTAATCTGGACGAGGAGGTCAAGGTCGATCTCGATACCATCGAGCTCGACATCCAGACCGGTGACGAATATGGTGCGCCGTCGGTCTATCCCGGGCAGCAAGACCCCGGGAGCGGCGCGGGCAGCGGCGATGCGCCGGCGGAAGCCGACGACCCGAATGCGGCCTTGATGAACGCGATTCGCGACGCCAACGAATCAGCCAAGTAAGCGTTGCCGTCTCGAAACGACACAGGGCGGCCGCATGGCCGCCCTGTTTTTTTTGGCGCGTTAGCAGGCTAGGCGAGGTCTTGCGCGAGCGAGGCCTGTGTCTCGGGCGCCACTTCCTCGATCGTGTGGCGGTATTCCGGATGATCCACGCCCATGCCGAGCGCGTTGCCAGCCTTCAGGTCACGACACATGGCCTCGCTCAGTTCGAATCGCAGGAAATGCACCGATGAGGTCTTGGTCTCGTTTTCGCGTTCGAGATCTTCGTCGGCGATGGCAAACACCTTGTCGTGGCCGTCGACACGCACCCAGGTCAGGCGTTCGATGCCCCTGAGCAACTGCAACTGCAATTTTCGCTCGTGTTCGTCCGGATACTCGATGAGCATCGTCGCCTTGAAGTTGCTGCCGTCGGGAATCAGTGGGTTGTAGGCGTCCAGTTCATCCTGGATGCCGGCCGCCTCGAAGGTGCGCTCGATGCGCAGCATCTCCTGAATCTGGTAGCGGATGGTGGTTTCATCCTCGAACAACAGCGTCACGCTGGGGCCGATGTGCACCGTACGTTTGCGCTTGTGCGCGATGACTTCGGTGCGGAAGGCCGGGCGTCGTTGCGCATAGTCCTCAAGCGACCAGAGTGTTTCGCGCGTCAGATGGGGCATGGCGATCCTCCTTTCAGATGCCGTAGGCCCGGCGCACCAGGCTGATCGGGTGGGCCAGTTCGGGCGTCTTTTGATGGTTCTCTTCGATGCCCTGGGCGAGGTGATGGCCACCCAGCGGGCAGTCCGAGCTGATGAAATCGGGCTCGAACTCCGCCATCTTGCGGAACACCGGTCGGCCGATCTTCATCGCCATGGCGTGAAACTCCTTCTTCACGCCGAAGGTGCCGGCATGGCCCGAGCAGCGCTCGATGGTGTCGAGCTCGCAGCCGGGGATCTGCTTGAGCAGCTCTTCGGTCTTGTGGCCGATCTTCTGCACCCGGCTGTGGCACGGGATGTGGTAGGCCACCTTGCCCAGCGCTTGGGTGAAATCGGTCTTCAGCAGGCCGTCCTTGTTGCGCGCGATCAGGTATTCGAACGGATCCCACATGGCGTCGCGCACGATCTGCACCTCGGCATCGTCGGGGAACATCAGCGGCAGCTCCTGCTTGAACATCAAGGTGCAGGACGGCACGCCGGTGAGAATCGCATAGCCCTGGCGCGCGAGCCGCACGAGATGGGGAATGTTGATGTTCTTGAGCGCCTCGACGCCGTCCAGATCACCCTGTTCCAGTTTGGGCATGCCGCAGCAGGCTTCCTTCTCGGCCAGCACCCAGGGGATCTCGTTGTGATCGAGAATGGCCACCAGATCGTGGCCGATGCCCGGCTCGTTGTAATTGATGAAGCAGGTCGAGAACAGCGCCACCTTGCCGGGCGTGCGCTCGCCATCCTTGGCCTCGCGGGCGGCGCTGTTGCCGGCCGCCGAGCGGAACTTGCGATCGGCGAATTCGGGCAGCCAGGCCTTGGCATCCACGCCCAGCGTCGCTTCCATCACCTTGCGCATGGGGGCGGTGCGATTGACGGCATTGACCACCTGGGTGACCACCGGAATGCCGGCGAACAGGCCGGTCTTGTCGGTGGAGGAGAGCACCGTGTCGCGAAAGCTGCCGCCGGTTTTCTTTCGATCGACCGCCTTGGCACGCAGCATCAGGTGGGGAAAGTCGATGTTCCATTCATGCGGCGGCACGTAGGGGCATTTCGACAGGTAGCACATGTCGCACAGGTAGCACTGGTCGACCACCGCCTTGTAGCTGGCCTTGTCGACGCCGTCGAGCTCGCCGGTGGGGCCTTCGTCGACCAGATCGAACAAGGTGGGGAAGGATCCGCACAGGCTCACGCAACGCCGGCAGCCATGGCAGATGTCGAAGACGCGTTCCATTTCGGTGTGGAGCGCTTCCTCGTTCCAGAATTCGGGATTCTTCCAGTCGAGCGGATGACGCGTAGGCGCCTCCAGGCTCCCTTCCCGGATGGTCGCGGCCGGCATGTGTGTCCCCTTGTCGTGTTCTGTGGTGTGCTTCGGTGCGGCTGCCGTGCCGCCGGCGGAAGCCGGCAGGCACGGCTTGGCCGGATCAGGCGCTGGCTTTCACCTCGTCCAGCGTGCGCTGGAACTTGTTGGCGTGGCTGCGTTCGGCCTTGGCCAGGGTTTCGAACCAGTCGGCGATTTCGTCGAAGCCTTCGTCGCGCGCGGTCTTCGCCATGCCGGGGTACATGTCGGTGTATTCGTGGGTTTCGCCGGCAATGGCGGCGGCGAGGTTGGCTTCCGTCTTGCCGATCGGCAGTCCGGTGGCGGGGTCGCCACAGGCTTCCAGATACTCCAGGTGTCCGTGCGCATGACCGGTTTCACCTTCGGCGGTGGAGCGGAATACGGCCGCCACATCGTTGTAGCCTTCCACGTCTGCCTTGCTGGCGAAGTACAGATAGCGGCGATTGGCCTGGGATTCCCCGGCGAACGCGGCTTTCAGATTGCCTTCGGTCTGGCTTCCCTTCAGTTGCATGGTCGTCTCCTGTGAATATCGAGTGAGTGCCATTCCGGCGGCCGGGCACGCAAAACCGGCGTGTCAGCCGCACGGAGGGTGATTTCAGGTTAGACCATGGGAATAGTAGGGGAAATTGCATTCGCCAATGAGCGGTATAGGCCGGTGCTATCAAACAGGCACTTGCCCATCATCCGTTGGTGTGCCGCGCTACACTGCACACTTTGAATCTCGCTTCAGTCGATTACCGTTCCCATGAATAGCTCCAACGAACACGCTCCCACCGTCCTGCGCAGCGACTATCGTCCCCTCGCCTGGACCGTTGAAACCGTCGATCTGTACTTCTCGCTCGACGCCGAAGCCACCATCGTGCGCAACCGCATGCAATGCACGCGGCAGGGCGACGGGCCGTTGGTGCTGCTGTACGAAGGGCTGATGCGCGAAGAGCTCACTGTCAATGGCGAGCCGCCGAAGAAGATGCGCGATGACGGCGGCCGCATCGAGATCGAGCTCGAGGGCTACGAGGACGTCGAGGTGATCGTCGTCACCCGCGTCAACCCTTCGGCCAACAGCGAGTTGTCCGGCCTCTACCAATCGGCCGGTGGCCTGTTCACCCAGTGCGAAGCGCAAGGCTTCCGCCGCATCACCTGCTTCCCCGACCGGCCCGACGTCATGGCCCGTTTCACCGTCACGCTCGAAGCCGACAAGCGCGACTACCCGGTACTGCTGTCCAACGGCAATCTGGTGGAGCAGGGCGATCTCGAAGCCGGCCGCCACTTCGCCAAGTGGGAAGACCCGTTCCCCAAGCCGTCCTACCTGTTCGCGCTGGTGGCTGCCGATCTGGTGGTGCTGGAAGAAACGCTCAACACAAGCTCAGGCCGTGAAGTACTGCTGCAGGTGTATGTGGAGGAGGGCAACCTCGACCGCGCCGGCCACGCCATGCAATCGCTCGTCCACGCGCTGCGCTGGGACGAAGAGACCTTCGGCCTCGAACTCGATCTCGACCGCTACATGATCGTCGCTGTCGGCGATTTCAACATGGGCGCGATGGAGAACAAGGGCCTCAACATCTTCAACGCCAAGTTTGTGCTCGCCAAGCCCGAGACCGCCACCGACGTGGACTACGAGCACATCGAAAGCGTGGTGGCGCACGAGTACTTCCACAACTGGACCGGCAACCGTGTCACCTGCCGCGACTGGTTCCAGCTCACGCTCAAGGAAGGGCTCACCGTCTTTCGCGACCAGCAGTTCTCGGCCGACATGCTGGCCCGCGCCGGTGGTGACACCGCTCGCGCCGTCAAACGCATCGAGGACGTACGCGTGCTGCGCACCGCCCAGTTCCCCGAAGACGCCGGCCCCATGGCCCACCCGATCCGCCCCGACGCCTACCAGGCCATCGACAATTTCTACACCGCCACGGTGTACGAGAAGGGCGCCGAAGTCATCCGCATGCTGCACACCATTCTCGGGCCCGAGGGCTTCCGCAACGGCATGGACCTGTACTTCAGCTATCACGACGGCCAGGCCGTGACCTGCGACGACTTCGTCGAAGCCATGTCGGAAGCCAACGGCGTCGATCTCGACCAGTTCATGCGCTGGTACAGCCAGCGCGGTACGCCCACCGTGCATGCCGATGTCGCTTTCGATACGGCCGCCAACACCTGCACGCTCACGCTCACCCAGGCGCGGCCGGACGCCGACGACGAAGCGCTGCAGATCCCGGTGGCCGTCGGCTTCATCGCGGCGGACGGGCAGGACATCCCCCTGCGCCTGCAAGGCGAAGCCGCCGCCGGCGCCACCACCCGCGTGTTGCAACTGACCGAAATGCAGCAGCAATTCGTGTTCGAGGACGTCCCGGCCGACGCTGTGCCCTCGCTGCTGCGCGGCTTCTCCGCCCCGGTGGTGATGGCCGTTAACGAAGACGACGCCCGCCTGGCCTTCCGCATGGCGCACGACGCCGACCCCTTCAACCGCTGGGACGCCGCCCAGCGCTACATGGTGCGCACGCTGCTCGCCATGGCCGCCAGCGAGGTGCCGCAGGTGCCAGAGGCCTTCCTCGCCGCCTTCGACACCCTGCTCAACAACGACGTCCTCGACCCCGCCTTCCGCGCCATTACGCTCACGCTACCGGCCGAAGCCTATCTGCTCGAACAGATGGATGTGGCCGACCCCGCCCGCCTGCGCCGCGCGCTCGGCGTCATGACGCAGACCATCGGCCGCGAGCTGGCGCGTGACTGGCTGCGCCACGACGAGGCGCTCGCCGTGACCGGCGCCTACCGCTACGACCCGCTCGACGCCGGCAAGCGCGCACTGCGCACCCTCGGCCTGCGCTACCTGTGCGCCGCCAACATCAACGAAGGCATCGTCGCCGCCCAGCTGCGCGTGGTCGAAGCCACCAACATGACCGAGCAACTCGGCGCCCTCGTCGCCCTCGTGCAAAGCAACGCCCAGGACGCCGCCGGCCTCGCGCTGCAAGCCTTCGAAAAGCGCTTCGGCGACGACGCCCTGGTGATGGACAAATGGTTCGCGGTGCAAGCCGGCGCCTGGCGCTGGAGCGACGCCGCCCCCGCCACGCTCGAGCGCGTCGAAGCCCTCATGGCCCATCCGGCCTTCAGCCTCGGCAACCCCAACAAGATCTACAGCCTGCTGGGCACTTTCTTCCGCAACAACCCGGCCGAATTCCACCGCCCCGACGGCGCCGGCTACCGCTTCTGGGCCGATCGCATCCGCGAACTCAACGCCCGCAACCCGCAGGTGTGCGCCCGCATGG
>JBNKNO010000037.1:0-31747 GCA_050293885.1 Rhodocyclaceae bacterium
GTCGGATCCTCGTCATCGAAGTCGCCCGCGAACAGGCGCAGGGCATCGGTGCCGGCGATGGCGTAGGACATGGCGCCCATCATGAAATGAAAGCGCCACAGGATTTCGTCGCGCGGCACATCGGGTAACGCCTCGTAGAGCGCATTCATGAAACGCTCGACGACCTCCGAGTATTCCTCGGCGAGAAAGCGCCGTACGAACTGATTCGGCTCGGTATAGGTGCGCCCGAGCAGGCGCATGAAGGTGGCGCCGCCGTGGGTGGTATCCGCCGCCATTTCGAGCGCCACGCCGAAAAAGGCTTCAACGATACGACTCGGTTTGATCGGCTTGCCATCGGCCGCGCGCTCCGCCGCCTCCAGCGCAGCCAGACGCCGCCGGTTGAGGTCGGACAGACGACGCTGAAACACCTCCTGAATCAATGCGTCCTTGCTGCCGAAGTGGTAATTGACCGCCGCCAGATTCACATTTGCCTGACCGGTAATCATGCGCATCGAGGTGGCTTCGAAGCCATGCACGGTAAACAACGCCTCCGCCGCATCGAGAATGCGGGCACGCGTTTCCGGCCCCTGTTTGTGGTTTGTCTCGCTCATTGGGATCACGCTCGCTGTTGTTATAGATGTAGGTTTCGCGGGCATCGTTGCATCTCGATTTTGTTCAAACGTTCGTTTGAATCATACGTTCTGCTAAAACGATGTCAACTGTTTTCTAGGCACGACTGCCCGAAAGATCAATGGGCACCGCAACATGGATTCCCGCAGAAGCGCGCCATACCGACCTTTGCACACCATGGCGACAACAAAAAAGGGCGCCTCAACGGCGCCCTTTTCTCCATCATCAAGTGGCATCAGCCATCCATGCCCCAACCCATCCGGTGACCACCACGGGGGTGACCGCGCTCACCGAAACGCCCTTGCTGCTGCGCGCGCAAGGCCTGGAACTGGGTGCGTTGTTCCGGGCTCAGCAGTTGGTAGATATCGTTCTGATTGCGGGCGCGCAGCTGCGCCATGCGACTCATGGCCGCGGCACGCGCCTCGGTCAGCTGCTTGACGGTGGCTTCGTCGTACTCGCCCTTCTGCGCCATGTCACGCAGAGACTGGCTGGCGGCGCGCACCGCTTTCATTTCCTCGCGCATTTTCGGTGCCAGCGCGTGGCGCAACTCGAACATCTGGTCGCGCTGCTCCTCGGTCAGATCGAGTTGGCGCATCAGCCCACGGCCATGCTTACCACCGTGCATGCCCTCGTACCCCATGCGCTCGCCGCGCATGCCGCAATCGCCGCCGAAGCCCTCACCGCCGGGACGCGCGTGGGCAATAAACGGCACGGCCAGCGCGATGCTGCTGGCGGCAACAAAGCCGGTGATGATCTTGGTTCGCTTGTTCATGATGAATCTCCTGTATCCGCAATCTGTTCGGGCAGGTCGGGCAGGTGCCGCTGACCTGTTGCATGCAGTGTGCGGATGGCATGGGTAAAGCGCGGTTAGAGCGGTGTAAAGACAGGTAAAGCGGCGTAAATGGCGCCAACGCCCGCGTTGTGCGCCTTATCATGTGCGTGCACAAAACAGCGAGGACGTGACATGACACGCGTGCTATTGGTCGATGACGACGTCGAGTTGTCCAGCATGCTCAGCGAGTATCTGGCGCAGGAAGGCTTCGAGGCCAGCGCCGTCCACGATGGCGAGGCCGGCGTCGCGGCGGCGGTGTCGGGCGAGTACGACATCGCCGTGCTCGACGTGATGATGCCGGTGCTCAATGGCGTCGACGCGCTGCGAAAGATTCGCCAGCACAGCAATATGCCGGTGCTGATGCTGACCGCGCGTGGCGACGATGTCGACCGGGTCGTCGGCCTCGAACTGGGTGCCGACGACTACGTGCCCAAGCCATGCACCCCGCGCGAACTGGTCGCCCGCCTGCGCGCCATCCTGCGCCGCACCGCGGCACCGGTGGCAAGCGAGGAGAGCGCCGACGAAGTGCGTGAAGGCCCGCTCAGCCTGTGGCCGGCCAAGCGCAGCGCGCAATGGAACGGCGAAGCGCTGGCGCTCACCAGCACCGAGTTCTCCTTGCTCGAAGTACTGGTGCGCAACGCCGGTAACGTGGTGAGCAAGAACGAATTGTCCGAAAAAGCCCTCGGGCGCCCGCTGGCGCGGTTCGATCGCAGCGTGGATGTGCATGTGAGCAGCATCCGCCACAAACTCGGGCCACGCCGCGACGGACAGTCGTGGATTCAGACCGTACGCGGTCAGGGCTATCAATTCGTGCGCGAGTAAGCCATGGGCCGCCTGTTCTGGAAATCCTTCGTCGCCTTCTGGCTCACCCTCATCGTCGCGGGCGTGGGCGTCGGTACGGCCGTGTGGCTGCACCGCAAGAACACGGTCGACGACGCCGCGCAACGGCTCGCGCCACGCATCAGCTTCTGGCTCGACACCACCGAGTCGGTGCTCGCCGACGGTAGCCCGGAGGCCGCGCGGCGCTTGCTGATGCGTTGGAGTCACCGCCCCGGCGGTGCCCCGGTGCTGATTTTCGACCCCCGCGGGATCGAATTGCTCGGCCGCCCGCGCCCACCCCGAGACGCGCTCGCCACCTTGCCCGACACGGCCCGGCGCACTGTCACCACCGCCACCGGCGAGCGCTTCGAACTGCTCATCAATCCCCTGCGGCTGATATCAAGCCACCGCGACCGCAAACCGCCCAGTTCGCTTGTACCCCTCACTGCGGGGCTCATCGCCAGCCTCGGCTTCAGTGCGCTGCTGGCCTGGTACGTGGCCAAACCGATCCGCAACCTGCGCCGCGCCTTCGACGCCGCCGCGCGCGGTCAGCTCGACACCCGCGTCACACCGTCAATGGGCGGGCGGCGCGACGAAATCGCCGATCTCGGGCAGGATTTCGACCGCATGGCGACACAGCTACAGGCACAGATCAACGCGCAACGCCGGCTGCTACACGACGTGTCGCACGAACTGCGCTCACCGCTGGCACGCATGCAGGCGGCCATCGGCCTGGGGCGGCAGAATCCGGACAAGCGCGAGGAAACCTTCGATCGTCTCGAGCGGGAATCCGCCCGGCTCGACACCCTGGTGGGCGAATTGCTCACGCTGTCACGGCTCGAAGCGGGCGCCAGCGGACAGACCGATCGCATCGAGCTCATCGAGATGATTGCCGCCATCTGCGACGACGCGCAGTTCGAAGCGCAGGCCAGCGGACGGGACGTGCACTTCGACGGCAGCGGCGAAGCCTGGAGTTGGGTGCAGGCCACGCCGATCCAGCGCGCCTACGAGAACATCATCCGCAATGCCGTCAAATTCACCGCCGAAGGCAGCACGGTGGAAGTGCGCACGCAACGCGACGACCACACGCTCACGGTCGAGGTGGCGGACCGCGGCCCCGGCGTGCCCGCCGACGAGCTGGCACACATCTTCGAACCCTTTCATCGTGGCGGCGGCGAGTCGAATGCGACCGGATTCGGGCTCGGGCTGGCCATTGCCCAGCGCGCCATGACGACTCACGGTGGTGCGATCGACGCCCACGCGCGCGACGGCGGCGGACTCGTGATGCGTCTGCGCCTGCCGCTGAACGACCGTCCGCCCGACGGCGACGTTCAGCGCTGAAGCGCGCGCATCTGCCGGTCGTGCCAACGGCCGAGCAGCCACTGCGCGGCCATCGCGCCGATGAGCGCAAACGCCATGTCGGCCTGCGTATCCCACGGATCGCCCTGCGTACCGAGAAACTCGACCGCGCCCTGCCCCATGATCACCGCCGCCTGCCACTCGACCAGTTCATACACCGCCGAGATCGCCAGACAGATGCAGCAGACGATGAAGAACAACCAGCCGCGCCGCGCCAGAATGCCGAGCCGCACAATCAACTCGCGCGCCACCATGGCCGGCACGAAGCCTTGCGCAAGATGCCCGATGCGGTCGTAGGGATTGCGCGCAAAGCCAAACACGTCCTGCAACCAGAACCCCAACGGCACCCGGGCATAGGTATAGGCCCCGCCCAGAATCAGAATCAGCGCATGCACGGCGATCAACACCAGTAACAAGCGGGTGAGCGGGAAGCGCCGGTGATAGACGGCAATAAGCGGCACCGCGATGAGCACCGGCGCCACTTCCATGAACCAGGTCAGCCGATCGTAGGGCGCAAGCCCGGACACCACCAGCGCCAGCCCCACCAACACCGCCAGACACAACGCCAGCCGATCGCCACTTTGCGACATGCTCGTGCTCCCGAGTTCATTTTCGCGCGACCATAGCACGGCACGAGATCACCGCGGGCAAGGCGCTTGCCCGCGCCGCCGCAATCTTTCTACACTCGCCATTCAATCGCGAGGACTACGGATGCCGGACAGCGGAACCCTGCTCACCTTTCTCGGCGTCTCGGCCATCCTCACGCTGGCGCCGGGGCCGGACAATCTGATGGTGCTCGCGCACAGTCTGGCGCGCGGACGCAGGGCCGGCGTCGGCATGGCCTTGGGCTGCGCGCTGGGTTGCGTCACCCATGTGCTATGGGCCACGCTCGGCGTCAGCGCAGCGCTCGCGGCCTCGCCCGGCGCGTTCACCGCGCTGAAGATCGTCGGGGCGCTCTACCTCGTCTGGCTGGGCATCGGTGCCTTGCGCAGCGGCCTGCCCACGACACCGCCGTTGTCGGCAAAATCGGCACCCCGCCGCTGGCATCGGGACGTCCTGCGCGGCTTCATTGCCAATGCCATCAACCCCAAGGTGGCGCTGTTCTTTCTCGCCTTCATGCCGCAGTTCGTTGCCCCGGCTGCCGGCAACATCAGTCTGCAAATGGCCGTCCTCGGCGCGGTGTTCATGGCCCAGACCATCGTGATCTTTGGCGCCGTCGCGCTGTCGGCGGGTAGCATCGGCGCGCAACTGCGACGCCATCCCGGCCTCGCCGTATGGCTCGATCGCCTGTCGGGGTGTGTGTTCATCGCACTGGCGATCAAATTGATCACCGCGCCCGCCGCGCACTGAGCCCGCGACGGCGAGTGCGGGTACACTCGCGCCATGCGACACCGAGCCACCGGCGCCCTGCCCGCCCCCGAACCGACCGAACGCCACGACTGGCAAACGCTCCGAACCCTGATTCCCTACCTTTGGAGCTACAAGGGGCGCGTCCTGTTCGCGCTGTCGTGCCTGCTGCTCGCCAAGTTCGCCAATGTCGGCGTGCCGCTGGTGTTCAAGCAGTTGGTGGATGCGCTCACGATCTCGACGGAACAGGCCTTCATCGTCGTGCCGGCGGCCATCCTGTTCGCCTACGGCGTGCTGCGCTTTTCCACCTCGCTGTTTACCGAACTGCGCGAGCTGGTGTTCGCGCGCGTCACCCAGCAAGCGGTGCGCAACATCTCGCTGCAGGTCTTCAACCACCTGCACGCGCTGTCGCTGCGCTTTCATCTCGAACGCCAGACCGGCGGGCTGACACGCGACATCGAACGCGGCACGCGCTCGGTCGGCTCGCTGATCAGCTACACGCTCTACAGCATCCTGCCCACGCTGGTGGAAATCGGCTTGGTGATCGGCATCCTGTTCGTCAATTACGACGCCGTGTTCGCACTCATCACCTCGGCCACGCTGGTGTTCTACATCACCTTCACGGTGCGCATCACCAACTGGCGAACGACCTTGCGGCGCAAGGCCAACGAGCTCGACTCGGCCGCCAACGCGCGCGCCATCGACAGCCTCATCAACTTCGAAACGGTCAAGTACTTCAACAACGAGCGCTTCGAGGCCAAGCGCTACGACGATCAGCTCCACCTGTGGGCCGACGCGCAAATCAAGAACCAGCTCTCGCTGTCGGGGCTGAACATCGGCCAGGCGGTGATCATCTCGACCGCCGTCACCACCATGATGTGGCTGGCCGCCAATCGCGTGGCCGCCGGCACCATGACGCTCGGCGACATCGTGCTCATCAACGCCTACATGTTGCAGCTCTACATCCCGCTCAACTTCCTCGGCGTCATCTACCGCGAAATCCGCCAGTCGCTGACCGACATCGAGCGCATGTTCGCCCTCATGCGCCAGCACAGGGAGATCGCCGACAAGCCGGATGCCGGCAGCCTGCCGCCGGGCCCCGCGACAGTGCGCTTCGAGAACGTGAGCTTTCACTACGATCCGGCACGCGAGATTCTGTTCGACGTCAATTTCACCATCCCGGCCGGCAAGACGGTGGCCGTGGTCGGGCACTCCGGCTCGGGCAAATCGACCCTCGCGCGCCTGCTGTTCCGCTTCTACGATGTCACTGGCGGGCGCATCACGGTCAATGATGTCGATATCCGCGACCTTCAGCAAAACAGTCTGCGTCAAGCCATCGGCATCGTGCCGCAGGACACCGTGCTGTTCAACGACGCGCTGCGCTACAACATCGAATACGGCCGCCCCGAGGCACCCGCCGGTTCGGTCGACGCGGCTGCCAACGCGGCCCAACTGGATGACTTCATCAGCCGCCTGCCCGACGGCATGGACACCCGCGTGGGCGAGCGTGGCTTGAAGTTGTCGGGCGGCGAAAAGCAACGCGTCGCTATCGCCCGCGCCTTGCTCAAGGATCCGGCCATTCTCATCTTCGACGAGGCCACCTCGGCGCTCGACTCGAAAACCGAGAAAGCCATCCAGGCGCAACTCGAGCGCGCCGCACGCGGACGCACCGCCCTGGTCATCGCCCATCGGCTGTCCACGGTGGCGCAAGCCGATGAAATCATCGTGCTCGACCAGGGGCGCATCGTCGAACGCGGTCATCACCGCGATCTGCTCGCCGCCAACGGCGCCTATGCGCAGATGTGGCAACTGCAACAGCAGGAAGCCGCGGAATCGGAAGTTGCAGCGCAAGCAGCAAAATAGTCGCAGCGGCGCTGGCCAAGACTAGATTTGAAACGGGGCGACGCGCGTGACCGTATGCCGAAGGCAGCCGTACCTGGCAAAAGTGGTGGCCCGCACGGAGCGCCCCACTGCAATCGCTAGCGGGTTCGGGCTGGAGCCGTCGAACACTCAGCCAAGTCACACATCGCCCCCGGCACACGAACGCCCAACCTCAACCGACACGCCCGAAATCAGCCATGCCGCCGAACCGGAGAGACAAAGAAAAACGGCGCCCTCAGGCGCCGATAAATGACGGAGTGTATCGCCTCAGGAACGACGGCGACGCAGTCCGATGACACCTAGCAGGCCCAAGCCGGCCAGTGCCAAAGAACCCGGTTCTGCCACACCCGTGCCCGGCTGGCTGCAGTCGGTACAAGCCTGGACGGAATAAAGCTTGAAGTAGTCGTTGCCCACATAGCCGCTATTGGCGAACTGCGGATTGATCGCACCGATCAGCCAGTAGGAGGCGCAGATATCGTTGGTCAGTGAAAGCGTCGCGCCGTTGCTGTTCGAGCCGCTGTTGTAATAGACGTTTTCAATGAAATCCCAGCCACTCAGATTGGTGGAGGGCGCGGCCGACGCCAGGATCGTCATATCCGCATCGCCGGAAATCCAGCCCAGCGTGATCTTGTCGAGACTCACCGCCTTGTCGAAGCTGAGCATCATCCACTCGTACTTGCCGTTGTTGTCCATGGCGTGCTGCGGGCTGGTATAGCTCTCGCCCGATGAGTGGATGCCAAAGCCGCTTCCGGAATAATAGTTCTGGGTCTCGCTGGTCAACGCATCACCGCCGGAATCGGACCAGGCGGAGGACGAGACGTTGATGCCCGCGGCGCTCGTCGAGCCGCTTGAACCGAGCGTGAAGGTCGGGCAGGAGGGGGCGGTCGAGCCACCACCACAGTAAGTGCTTTTGTTGTAGGCATAGTGCATCGTGCCGGTTGCCATGGCCGGCAGGCTGGCGACAGCAGCGGCGGCGAACAAGGCAGTCGTGATAATTTTTTTCATGAGTCCAATCTCCGATCTCGGATGTCTTTGCGTCTTTGCCAGACTAAAAGCAATCGGCATGCCAAAATATAATGTCTTTTATTTTCAATGCCCTGAGCAAACTCGCAACAAGATGTTTGGTAAAAGCGTTAGATTTGTCGACACCCCTCAGCGAGCGAGTTCGTCACGCAACGCGCGCGCCTGCGCCAAGCCGGGAAAGTCCGGCTGACCCGCCAATGCGACGGCAAGCTCAGCCTTGGCCTCTCCCTTTCGCCCACTCTTCGCCAGCGCGGCAGCGAGATGGTAGCGAATGACCGGGTTCTCCGGTGCGCGCAAACGCGCGTCCCGCAGCAGTGCGATCGCACCGTCCACGTCGCCGGATTGCAAGCGGACCCAGCCCACCGTGTCGATCACGCCGGGGTCGTTGGGCGCCAGTGCACGGGCCTTGTCCGCCGTCGCCATGGCGGCCGGGTCACCGAGTTGCTGGAGCACGAGCGCAAAGCGCTGGAGCATCGCGGCGTCTTCCGGCACATCGGCGAGCAGACGACGATAGGTGTCGCCTGCCGCGGCCCATTGCCCCCGATGTTCCAGCAGTTCGGCAAGCGCATCGAGCACCGCGCGTGAGGGCGAGCGCGCCTGCTCCTTGCGCAGGGTTTCCTCGGCCGCGGCGAGGTCGCCGAGGCGTTCCTGTACGGCGGACAGGTTGAGCGCGGACCGGGTATCGGGTCGGGCCCGATAGCGCTGGGCAAACAGCTTCAACGCCGTCTTGCCGTCGCCGGCAGCAAGCGCAATCGTGCCTTCATAGCGCATCAGTTCAGGGTAGCCTGGTGCCGCCTTGCGCAAGGCCTCCAGGGCCGTGCGCGCCGCGTCGACCTGCCCGCGGATGAGGGCCACGTCAATGGCCATCGCGTGCGCCGGCGGGAAGTCTTTGTGCGCGGTGAGCGCTTTCTGGATGTTGTATTCAGCATCGTCGGGGAAACCGGCGCCCAGCATCAGGCGCCCGATGCGCACTTGGGCGTCGGGATCGAATTCCGCGATGCGCGTCATGTTGCGAAAAGTCTGTCGCGCCGCCTTGGCATCGCCGGTGGCGAGGTAGGCCTGCCCAAGCACGGCTTGTACGCTGAGATCGTCGGGATGACGCAAACCCACTTCCTTGGCAGCATTGAGCGCCGCCGAAGTCTGGCCGTCGCGCGACAGCACCTCCACCAAGGCCAAGGCCGGCTGGGTCTGATCCGGTTGTTTCGAGACGGCCTTGCGCAACCAGTTGACGGCCGCATCAAGGCGCCCGCGCCGTTGTTCCAGGCGCCCCATCTCGTACATGGCGCGCGGATCGTCGGGATGTTTCTTCAGCAGGGCTTGCAGGCGCGCAGCCGCCGCATCGATCTGGCCGGCATCCACCTCGACGCGCGCCAGATTGAGGGTGGCCGGTGCAAACTCGGGACTGCGTTTGAGCAATTGCTCGAAGGTCGTGCGCGCCTCGTCGAGATCGCCTTGCGCGGCCTGAACCGACCCCAGCAGATTGCGCGCGGGCAGGCTGGCCGGCGCGCCGGTCACGAGTGCCTTTGCTCTGGCCAACGCTTTGTCGGCCTGACCGTGTTGCATGTAGATGGAGGTGAGTGTCATGCCGATGCCGATATGGCGAGGATCGGCGGCTGCGGCTTTTTCCAGATTGGCAATCGCCGCCTTGGTATCGCCCAAGCCCATCTGACTCAGCCCGAGTGCAAACAACGCCTCGGGCCCCTTGTCGAGATACTTGACGGCGAGCTCCAGATGCTTGTTTGCCTGCAGGTAGCGGCGGTATCCGAGCAGGGCGCGACCGGCAAGCAGGTTGGCCTGCGGATCTTCGGGCACATCCTTGAGCACCGGCTCCACGCTCGCGAGGGCGCGTGCATTGTCGTTTTCATCCAGGTAGATGGCGGCAAGCAGCTTGCGCGCGCCCAGATTGTGCGGATAGCGCCGGAGCAACGCATCCAGATATTCCTTGGCCTTTTCCATGCCGTTGAGGCCATGCTGAGACAAGGCGCCCAGCATGAGCAACTGCTCATTGGCATTGACGTATTCCACCGGCAGAGAAGCCACCAGACCGGCCACTTCGGTCAATGCCGCATGGGCGGCCTCGTCGTCGCCCTGCCGCCCAGCCACCAGTGCCCGCAAGTAGGCCGAACGGGGCTCGCGCTTGGCATGCTCGGCCAGGTAGTCGAGATCCTTCTTCGCTTCGTCGTTCTGCTTCAGATCCACATGCAGCGAGGCGCGCGCGACACGCGCGTCGACGTGCTTTTCATCCATGGACAGGGCTTTGTCATAGTCCGCCAGCGCTTCACGCAGCCGACCGCGCACATGGTGCAAGGAGGCGCGCAGGTTCCAGGCGCGGGCATCGTCGGAGGCAACGGTCATCAGCGTCTTGACGCGCGCATCGGCCTCGTCCAGCTTGCCTTGCTGAATCAGGAAGGGCACGAGATCGATATATGGGCGGACCGAGGTCGGATCGGTATCGATCGCTGCCTGGAATCCTCTGGCGGCATCCTCGGTATGTCCTTCGAGCGCATTGGCCTTGGCGCGCAGGGTGAGCACCTCGACCAGATCGTCGCCGATCAGACCGGCGGGCGAGATGTCGCGCAGCAACTGCTTGCTTCGCCCCAGCGCCATCAGCAGCCGACCACGCGGGGCGGCGATTTCGCTGGGACTGACACCGAGCTTCAGCGCCTGCTCGAAAGCCGCCTCGGCGGCGGGAAATTCCGTCTCTTCGAGCAAGGCACGGCCCAGCAGCACGTGCGCCGAGAGCATGCTGCCGTCTTGCTGCAGGGCGTTCTTGAGCTGCACCACGGCGCCGGCACGGTCACCCCGCTCATAGCGGGCAAGTCCGTCTTCGTAAAACGCGGCCGCCTTGGCCGGATCGCCGGCCAACACCGGCGAGCACAAGACCATCGAAAGGGTGAATACGCAGGCGCGCAAACCGTGCGCCACTTGAACCTGGGACATGAGGAACGGTCCTCGTCGGGTGATCTGATTGACAGGACGGAAGTATACGGCGCTTCGATGACAGCCGACTGTGACATGTTGCGGCGAACCCGCGCGATTCGTGCCATGCACGGCGGGTTGGCAGGCGGGCCGGGTCGGTGCCATAGTTCCAGGGAGCCCATGGCGTCCGGCAACGCCCCTGTCAGGAGCACTCCCATGTCACAGATCCCGTCCGACATCGTCGGTGGCTTGTCGTATCTCAACCCGCACGCACCCGAACCCTGGGCGAGCTTCATCGAACAAATCGAACGCGTGCGCCCCTACCTGGGCGAGCTCGAACGCTGGATCGAAACGCTCAAGCACCCCAAGCGCGCACTCATCGTCGACGTACCCATCGTGCGCGACGACGGCACCGTCACGCATTACGAGGGCTATCGCGTGCAGCACAACCTGTCGCGCGGCCCCGGCAAGGGCGGCATTCGCTTCCACCCCGACGTCACGCTCAACGAGGTGATGGCGCTGGCGGGGTGGATGACGGTGAAGAACGCCGCGGTCGGGCTGCCCTTCGGCGGCGCGAAGGGGGGCATCCGGGTCAATCCGCGTGAGGTTTCAAAGGACGAACTGCAGCGGATCACGCGGCGCTTCACCTCCGAAATCGGCATCATCATCGGGCCGGATCGCGACATTCCGGCGCCGGACGTGGGCACCAACGCCATGACCATGGCGGTGATGATGGATACCTATTCGATGAACCGCGGCGGCACCGCCACCGGGGTGGTCACCGGCAAGCCGATTGCGCTTGGCGGTAGTTTGGGGCGGCAGGAAGCGACCGGTCGCGGCGTCTTCATCGCGGCGCGCGAAGCCGGCCGCCACCACCACGTGCCGATCGAAGGCGCTCGCGTGGTGGTACAGGGCTTCGGCAACGTGGGCGGCATGGCGGCACGACTCTTTCACGAGGCCGGCGCCCGGGTCATCGCGGTGGCCGACCACACCGCGACCTTGGCCAACGAAGCCGGTATCGACATCCCCGCCGCGCTCGCCCACTGTGCCGAGCACGGCGGCCTCGCGGGTTTTGCCGGTGCCGAGCCACTGGACATCGAAGCGTTCTGGCAGCTCGAATGCGAGTATCTGGTTCCCGCCGCGCTCGAAGGGCAGATCTCCGAAGCGCGTGCGCCGAACATCCACGCCCGCATCATCGTCGAGGGCGCCAACGGCCCGACGACACCGGCGGCCGACGACATCCTCACCGATCGCGGCATCCTGATCGTGCCCGATGTGCTCGCCAACGCCGGCGGTGTGACCGTCTCCTACTTCGAGTGGGTACAGGACTTCTCCAGCTTTTTCTGGACCGAGGACGAGATCAACGACCGCCTCGAGCGCATCATGGTCAATGCCTTCGCCGCCATCTGGCGCATCAGCGAAGAGAATCGGGTGCCGCTGCGCACTGCGGCCTTCATCATTGCCTGCCACCGGGTGCTGGAGGCACGCGCCGAGCGGGGTCTCTATCCCTGAGACAAGACGCGGGCACGCAAACAGGTCGCCATCCGTGCATTCTCGCGGCACAATAACGCGACTGCTGCCGAGGAATCGCACCTTGACCCGAGCTGTTGTGATCCGATCGTTCCTGCTGGCGCTTGTCACCTGTGTGGCGAGCGTTGGCGTTCCCGTCCATGCCCAGAGCGCAACCGACACGCTGGCGTTGATCCGCGAGCGCGGGGCGATACGCCTGGGCCATCGCCTGTCGTCCATTCCGTTTTCCTATCTGGACGACAAGGGCAAGGTGATTGGCTACTCGCACGACCTGGCCCAGCGGATCGTCGAGGCCATCCGTGGTCGCCTGCGCCAACCCGATTTGCCGGTCGAACTGATACCGATCACCTCCGGCAACCGGTTTCGCCTGATCAAGAAGGGCGAAATCGACTTCGAGTGCGGCTCGACGACACACAACACCGCCCGCGAAAGCGAGGTCGGCTTCTCGACCACCATTTTCATCATCGGCACCCGCCTGCTCACGCGGCGCGACTCCGGCATCGCGGATTTCGACGATCTCGACGGGCGCCGCGTCGTCACCACCGCAAGCACCACCTCCGAACGCCTGCTGCGTCAGATCAAGGAAGAGGGGCAGGTCGATCTCACGCTCATCACCGCGCGCGATCACGGCGAGAGTTTCCTGACGCTCGAAACCGGGCGCGCCGACGCCTTCATGCTCGACGACGCCCTGCTCTACGGAGAGTTGGCCAAGTCGGCGCACCCGGGCGACTGGATCGTCACCGGCTCACCGCGCTCCTTCGAAGCCTACGGCTGCATGATCCACAAGGACGACCCGAAAATGAAGGCCCTGGTGGATGCCACGCTCCGCACCCTCATGACCTCCGGCGAGGCAGAGCGCATCTACCAGCGCTGGTTCATGCGCCCGATTCCCCCGCAAAACATCAATCTGAATTTTCCGTTGTCCAACACCATGCGCGAGCTGTTTCGCGAGCCCAACGACAAACCGTTTCAGTAAGAGCGCCTGGATAGACGTTCCGGGGACACGAACATGGCACGACACCCCCGCATCATCCTGCTGAGCACCGGCGGCACCATCGCGGGGCAGGCGCGCTCGGCCGTCGACACCACCGGGTATCACGCCGGCGAGCTGGATGCCGGCGAGCTACTGGCGACCGTGCCGGGCCATGAACAACTGGCCAGCGTCGATGTATCGCCATTGCTGTCGATCGACAGCAAGGACATGACGCCCAAGCACTGGCTGCTGATCGCCCGCACCGTCACCGTTCACCTGGCGCGCAACGACTGCGACGCCGTCGTCATCACCCACGGCACCGACACGCTCGAAGAAACCGCCTGGCTGCTGCATCTGCTGCTCCCGCCGGGCAAACCGGTGGTGCTCACCGCCGCCATGCGCCCGGCCAGCGCGCTGTCGGCCGACGGCCCCATGAACCTCTACCAGGCCATCGCCGTCGCCACCAACCCCGAGGCCCACGGCAAAGGTGTGCTGGTGGTCATGAACGACCAGATTTTCGCCGGCGCGGACATCGTCAAGACGCATACCAGCGCGCTCGGCGCCATCGCCGCGCCCGACACCGGCCCCATCGGTAGTGCGCTGCCGGTCCGCTTCTTCCGGCGCCCCAACCTGGACACCGCCGGCATGGTGCCGGCCGACACCCTGGCGGGGCGCGACGACCTGCCCCGGGTCGACATCCTGTTCGTGGCCGCCGGCAGCGACCCCGATCTGCTCATCGAGGCCGGCAGTCGACGGGCTGCCGGAGTGATCCTCGCCCTGCCCGGCAATGGCAGCCTGCCCACTGCCTGGCACGAAGCGGCCGAAATCGCACGCAACGCCGGCGTGCGGGTCATCCGCGCCTCCCGCGCCCTTGGCGGCGCGGTCAGTCCGATGGCGAGCGACGCCCCCGAACTGCAAGTACAAGGCAGCGGACGACTCAGCCCCGTCAAGGCGCGCATTGCCTTGATGCTCGAACTGGCCACCGGCGCCAGCGCGCTGGTGGTCCATCTGAGCACCTGAGTCGCCCCCGAGACAAACGCCAGACAAGCAAAAGCCCGCCCGATCGACGACCGGACGGGCTTTGTTTTGATGAACGTGTTCTTTCAGCGACAGCGCCGGAAATACCGACTGGCCGCAAGCAACACCAACGCGCTCGCCATGAGTGCCACCCCGCGCGGTTCGGGCACGTTCCGATCGGAGGTCACCGGCATGATCCAGGCGGTTTCACCGCCCCCGTTGATGTAGGCCATCTCCCACGTGATCTGAAGCGCATCGAACAAGCCGGTTTCCATTGCTGCATCGAGCGCCGGGCTATTCACCATGAAGGCCGCGGCGTTCTGACCCAGGTTGTTCTGGTTGGCCACACTACCGACCAGACACGAGCCATCGGTCTCCGGAAAGCCGACGAAATTGCCCGTGCCGTCCACACAGATGCCGGCATGGACGTAGACCCAGTCGCCGAAGTCCTGTGTATTGGGATCGGCATCGTAGCCCGTCGGTGACGGCAGCGCGCCCTGCAATGGCGTGCTTGCGCCGGTATTTCCACCCAGGTAGAAGGATTGCGATGCCCCACTCGTGGTATTGACCAGCGTCGCACGCCCCCAGATGAGCAGATCGGTATTCTCCAGCCCCGTACCGCTGCCGGTTTCGTTGAACGCGAAGAAAAAGGTCAGCGGCGTACCACCCGACAGCGTCAGCAAGGACGACACCTGGGCATCCCAACTGGTGAGAATGTCACCCGCAAACTCGCCGGCGCCGCCCGGATCGGTGGTCGTGCGCGTGGAGAATGTCGTGCTGGTCGTGGTGTTCGGCGACGGCGTGTTGTACGAGCCATCCACCTGTCCCGGCGGGTTGCCAGTGTTGGTGTATTGCCCATTGTTGATGCCGATGATGGTGAAATCCTTGATCTGCCCGTAGGTGCTGCTGGCGAAATAGGGATCTCCCGGACCCGGCACGGAACCAAAACCGGCCCGTTGATTCAGCAGCGGTAGCGAATAGACGTTGAAATCACCAAACGTCAGGCAGTTATTGGTCGGGCCGAAACCACAATCCGGGGCCGGCATCACCACCGCTTGCGCGGCACCCGACAAACCCGCCATGGCGGCCCCCAGCAGCAAGCACTGGCGGCAGTATTTGTACAAGGCTCGCATGATTCACTCCTCATTCAGACAAGCTTCGCGCAACACGCCCACCACGGGCAGTTTCGCGGTCAACTGAACATAAGCATGAAAAATGCCAGCAACTAACTATTTGTTATTAAACGGCATTTGAAAAATAACGGCGTCATTATGTAAGAAAATGCGACCGTCATTACAAGCCGGGATCGCTGCCCCCACCGGCTTGGGCGGCGTCGATGATCTTGCGTGACAAGGTCGGCGCAAACAGCTCGATGAAGGCATACACATAGCCGCGCAACCACGCGTTACGCCGGATGCCGACGCGGGTGGTGCTCGATTCGAACAGATGCGCGGCATCGGCCATGCCCAGGCCCTTGTCGGTGATGGGGTCGAAGGCCATGCGCGCCACGATGCCGATGCCCAGCCCCATGCGCACATAGGTCTTGATCACGTCCGAGTCCATGGCCGTGAGCACCACGTTGGGTTTGAGACCCCGACCCAGAAACGCCTTGTTCATCTGGCCTCGCCCGGTGAAGGCGGTGTCGTAGGTGATCAATGGCCACTTGGCAATTTCTTCGAGCGACAGCGGCTGCACCCGCAGGATCGGGTGATCGGCTGGCGCCACCACACAGCGGTTCCACTGGTAGCAGGGCAACATGACGAGGTCGTCGTATTCGGCAATCGCCTCGGTTGCAATGGCCAGATCGGCTTCGCCGCTGAGCACCATATCGCACACCTGGCGCGGACTGCCCTGGTGCAGCTCCAGACTCACGCCGGGGTATTTGCGCGTAAACTCCGCGATCACCTTGGGCAGCATGTAGCGGGCCTGGGTGTGGGTGGTGGCGATGGACAGCCGACCTTCCTTTTCGTTGCGGAAGTCCTCCCCCACCTGCGCCAGATTGTCGACATCGCGCAGAATGCGCTGGGCAATGGCGAGCACTTCGCGGCCCGGTGCCGACACATCGACAATGCGTTTGCCGTGGCGCACAAACACGGCCACCCCCAGCTCGTCTTCCAGCGCACGAATCTGTTTCGACACCCCAGGTTGCGAGGTAAACAGCGCTTCGGCCGCATCCGACACATTGAGCCCCTGCCGCTCGACTTCGATGATGTATCGCAGCTGCTGAATGTTCATGGCAAACCCTAATAACTTTTGGTTCTTAAAGTTTAACCCGATGACGCTTTCGCGATCTATTCTCGCGCCGTAGGATGCAGTGCAACATCGAATGGATGAATGTAAATGGACTTCGCATACACACTTGCCGGCTTTGCAGTGGGCGCCATCGTCGGACTCACCGGCGTGGGCGGCGGCTCGCTGATGACGCCCCTGCTGGTGCTGATGTTCGGCATTCATCCGTCGGTGGCGGTGGGCACCGACCTGCTCTACGCGGCCATCACCAAGGCGGGCGGCACGCTGGCGCATAGCCTCAAGGGCTCGGTGGACTGGTCGATCACGCGCCGCCTTGCCGCCGGCAGCATTCCGTCCTCCGTACTCACCCTGTGGCTGGTACATCGCTATGCGCCGGGCGGCATCGAGGGCGCCACCAGCGTCATTTCCGTCGCCCTGGGCGTCGCCCTCGTGCTCACGGCGGTGGCCATCATCCTGCGCAACCGCATTCAGCGCGTATCCGCCCGCATGCTGGGCGAAACGCCCAACCCGGCGCTGGTACGCAAGCTCACCATCGCCACCGGCGTGATTCTGGGCATTCTGGTGTCGATCTCCTCGGTCGGCGCCGGCGCCCTCGGCGTGACCGCCCTGTTCTTCCTGTATCCGGGGCTGCCGGCGGTGCGCGTTGTCGCCTCCGACATCGCCCATGCCGTACCGCTCACCGCCGTGGCCGGCCTCGGCCACTGGGCGCTGGGCACCGTCGACTGGCTGCTGCTGGGCAGCCTGCTCATCGGCTCCTTGCCCGGCATCTGGCTGGGCAGCCACGTTTCCGCGCGCGTCCCCGACCGCGTGCTTCGCCCGATTCTTGCCAGCACGCTGGTGCTGGTGGGCGCAAAACTGATCACCCATTGAGAGACCGCACATGTATCGCTACGACGATTACGATCAGCAACTGGTAGATGAACGCGTCAAGCAGTACGCGGACCAGACCCGCCGCTATCTGGCGGGCGAGCTGAGCGAAGAGGAATACCTGCCGCTGCGCCTGCAAAACGGCCTGTATGTTCAGAAACAGGCGCCGATGCTGCGCGTGGCCATCCCCTACGGCAACCTGCGCAGCGACCAGGTGCGCATGTTCGCGCACATCGCGCGCACCTACGACAAGGGCTACGGCCACTTCTCCACGCGCCAGAACATCCAGTTCAACTGGCCGAAGATCGAAGACACGCCGCAGATCCTCGCCGACCTGGCCTCGGTGCAGATGCACGCCATCCAGACCTCCGGCAACTGCATCCGCAACACCACCTCGGATCCGTTCGCGGGGGTGGCGGCGGACGAGCTCATCGACCCGCGCCCGTGGTGCGAGCTGATCCGCCAGTGGAGCACCTTCCACCCGGAATTCGCCTATCTGCCGCGCAAGTTCAAGATGGCCGTCAACGGCGCCGAGGACGATCGCGCCATCATCCGCTGCCACGACATCGGCCTCGAAGTACGCCACAACGACGCAGGCGAACTGGGCTTCCGCATCTTTGTCGGCGGCGGCCTCGGGCGCACGCCGATGGTGGGCGTGGAGATCACCGACTTCATCCCCTGGCCGCATCTGCTCACCTATCTGGAAGCGATCCTGCGGGTCTACAACCGCTTCGGCCGTCGCGACAACAAGTACAAGGCGCGCATCAAGATTCTCGTCAAGGCGCTGGGCATCGACGCTTTCCGCGCGCAGGTCGAAGAGGAATGGACGCATCTGAAGGACGGCCCGGCCACGCTGACGCAAGAAGAAGTGGATCGTGTCGCCGCCTGTTTCGTCGATCCCGATTACGAGAGCCTGCCGGCCACCAACGCCGCCTTCGAACAACAGCAGGCCGACAACAAGCCGTTTGCCAAGTGGGTCGAGCGCAACGTGCGCGCCCACAAGCGGCCGGGCTACGCCAGCGCCGTGGTCTCGCTCAAGAAGACCGGTGTGCCGCCGGGCGACATCACCGACGCCCAGCTCGACCAGGTGGCCGACTGGGCCGACCGCTACAGCTTTGGCGAAGTGCGCACCACCCACGAACAGAATCTGGTGTTTGCCGACGTGAAGCAGTCCGATCTGTTCGAATTGTGGCAACAACTGCGTGACGCCGGCCTGGCAACGCCCAACTTCGGCCTCATCACCGACATGATCTGCTGCCCCGGCGGCGACTTCTGCAACCTCGCCAACGCCAAGTCGATCCCCATCGCCGAGGCCGTGCAGCGGCGCTTTGACGACCTGGACTACCTCTACGATGTCGGCGAGCTGGAACTGAACATCTCCGGCTGCATGAACGCCTGTGGCCACCACCACGTCGGCCACATCGGCATTCTCGGCGTCGATAAGAACGGCGAGGAGTGGTACCAGATCACCATCGGCGGGCGTCAGGGCAACGAGGCCGGCATCGGCAAGGTCATCGGCCGCTCGTTTGCCGCCGCCGACGTGCCCGACGTGATCGAAAAACTCGTCGCCACCTACATCGACAACCGCCACGAAGGCGAACGCTTCGTCGACACCGTGCATCGTGTCGGGCTCGATCCGTTCAAGACCCGCGTGTATGGCGAACAACAGCCGCAAGAAAGGAAAGTTGCCAATGTCTAAAGTGATCAAGAACCAGTCGGTCGTGGAAGACGGCTGGCAGATTCGCGTGCTCGCAGAAGATGAGCAGCCCGACACCGCCGCGGTTGCCAACGGCCAATGGATCGTGCCGCTGCCCGTGTGGCAGGCCCAGCCCGCCCTTCAGCAACGCGCCGACATCGCCGTGTGGCTGGGCGGCGACGACGAGCCGGCCGACATCGCACCGCAGTTGGCGACGCTGCCGCTGGTGGCGGTGCACTTCCCCAAGTTTGCCGACGGCCGTGGCTACTCGATCGCCACGCTGCTGCGCAGCCGCTACGGCTACGAAGGCGAGTTGCGAGCCATTGGTGACGTGCTGCGCGACCAGTTCGACTACCTCACCCGCTGCGGCTTCGATGCGCTGCAGCCGGCCGAGGGCAAGTACACCGACGCACAGCTGAACGACGCACTGAGGAACCTGAGCGATTTCGCCGAGCCGTATCAAACCTCGGTCAAGCACGCCTCGCCGCTGTTCCGTCGTCAACGGAGAGCCGCATGAACGACGTCACCCCCATCCCCTTGCGCAATGCCCCCAAGAATCCGGCGATTCATCCGGAACTGAGTGACGCACTGCTCGCATCGGTTGCCGACAAGGCCGAAGCCGCCGTCGCCCTGCTGCACGAATCGATTGCCGAGTTTGGCGCCGACGGTGCCCTCACCTTCGCCAACAGTCTGGGCGCGGAAGACATGGTGCTCACCGATCTGATCCTCAAGAACGCCTTGCCGATCGAGATCTTCTCGCTCGACACCGGCCGCCTGCCGGTCGAAACCTACGACCTCATGGGCAAGGTGGAACAACACTACGGCGCCAAGCTGAAAGTGTTCTTCCCCGACGCCACGGCGATCGAGAACTACGTACGCGCGGAGGGCATCAACGCCTTCTACCAGTCCATGGAGTTGCGCAAGGCCTGCTGCCGCATCCGCAAGGTTGAACCGCTGCGCCGCGCGCTGGCGGGCAAGAAAGCCTGGATCACCGGCCTGCGCGCCGCCCAGTCCACCACCCGCACCGGCCTGCCGCTGCGCGAGTTCGATGAAGGCAACGGCCTCGAAAAACTCAACCCGCTGTCCGACTGGAGCGAGGCCGAAGTGTGGGCCTACATCCGCGTCAACAACGTGCCCTACAACGCGCTGCACGAACAGTTCTACCCGAGCATTGGCTGTGCGCCGTGCACACGCGCCGTCGCCGTCGGCGAAGACATTCGCGCCGGCCGCTGGTGGTGGGAAGACCCCACCGCCAAGGAATGCGGACTGCACGTCAAGCAGCCGTGAGTCGCCAACAAGGAATTCCCATGCCCAACAGCCGCTCCCTGCCGACCTTCAGCCAGCAGTTGACCCAGCAACTGGCCGCACTGCGCGCCGGCTTCGCCGCCGCCATCCGCGCGCTGCGCGCCCGCAACCGTTCGCACTAATTGCAAGAATCGATCATGTCGACACTCACCAAACAAACGCTCTCCCACCTCGACTGGCTCGAGGCCGAAGCCATCCACATCATGCGCGAGGTTGCCGGCCAGTGCGCCAACCCGGTGCTGCTGTTCTCCGGCGGCAAGGATTCGGTGTGCATGCTGCGCGTTGCCGAGAAGGCCTTCCGTCCGGGGCGCTTCCCGTTCCCGCTGATGCACATCGACACCGGCCACAACTATCCGGAAGTGATCGCCTTTCGCGACAAGCGTGCCGCCGAACTGGGCGAGCGCCTGATCGTGCGTTCGCTGGAAGACTCCATGGCGCGCGGCTCCATCGTGCTCAAGCATGAGAACGAATCGCGCAACAAGCACCAGTCGGTGACGCTGCTCGAAGCGATCGAGGAATTCGGTTTCGACTGCTGCATCGGCGGCGCCCGGCGCGACGAGGAAAAGGCCCGCGCCAAGGAACGCATCATGAGCTTCCGCGACGAGTTCGGTCAGTGGGACCCCAAGAACCAGCGCCCCGAGCTGTGGAACCTGTACAACGCGCGCAGCCACAAGGGCGAGAACATCCGTGCCTTCCCGATCAGCAACTGGACCGAGCTCGACGTGTGGCAATACATCCAGCGCGAGCAGCTGGAGCTGCCCTCGATCTACTTCGCCCACCCCCGCCCGGTGGTGCGCAAGGGCGATCTGCTGATGCCGGTTACCGAGCTCACTCCGGCCAAGGCGGACGACAAGATCGAGGAAGTAATGGTGCGCTTCCGCACCGTCGGCGACGTGAGCTGCACCGCACCGGTGGCCTCCGATGCCGACACGGTCGAGAAGATCCTCGCCGAAACCGCCACCACCACGATCACCGAACGCGGCGCCACCCGCATGGACGACCAGACCTCCGAAGCGTCCA
This sequence comes from Rhodocyclaceae bacterium, assembly GCA_050293885.1. Taxonomy (GTDB): domain Bacteria; phylum Pseudomonadota; class Gammaproteobacteria; order Burkholderiales; family Rhodocyclaceae; genus Nitrogeniibacter. Next base: position 21,448 of record JBNKNO010000037.1, read on the forward strand.
TGGAGCAGCGCAAGAAAGAAGGCTACTTCTGAGCGCGCCCGCCGTCCGAACACCGTATTGAAGGAATGAACATGTCCGCCCTGGAACACCTGCCCGAAGTCGACAACGGCCTGCTGCGCTTTCTCACCTGCGGCAGCGTCGACGACGGTAAAAGCACGCTCATCGGCCGTCTGCTGTTCGACAGCAAGACCATTCTGGCCGACACGCTCAACGCCATCGAAGCCACATCCACCAAGCGCGGTCTCACCGCAGTGGATCTCTCCCTGCTCACCGACGGCCTACAGGCCGAGCGCGAGCAAGGCATCACCATCGACGTCGCCTATCGCTACTTTTCCACCGGCACGCGCGAATACATCATTGCCGATGCGCCGGGCCACGAGCAGTACACCCGCAACATGGTCACCGCCGCGTCCACGGCCAATCTCGCCATCATCCTGGTCGATGCGCGCAAGGGCATGCTCACGCAAACCCGTCGCCATTCGACCCTCGCCCATCTGGTCGGCATCCCGCACCTGCTGGTCGCCATCAACAAGATGGATCTGGTGGATTACGACGAAGCCACCTACGAGGGCATCAAGGCCGACTATCTCGCCTTTGCCGACAAGATCGGCATCAAGGACGTGCGCTTCATTCCGCTGTCCGCCCTCAATGGCGACATGGTGGTCGATCGCGGCGAACGCATGAACTGGTACGACGGCCCGACGCTCATCGAGATTCTCGAAGCCGCGCCGGCGGCCCACACCGAACAGGCCGAGGACTTTCGTTTCCCGGTCCAGTACGTGTGCCGCCCGCGCGACTCCGCCAACCCCGAACTGCACGACTATCGCGGCTTCATGGGCCGGGTCGAATCCGGCGAGATCACCGTCGGCGAAGAAGTCACCGTACTGCCATCCGGCCAACGCAGCCGCGTCAAGGCCGTCGAGATCGGCGGCGAACCCATCGCACGCGCCATCCACGAGCAATCCGTCACCTTGTTGCTGGAAGACGAGATCGACATCTCGCGCGGCGACATGATCGTCAAGACCGCCGAAGCGCGCGAACCACTCAAGCAGATCGAGGCCACCGTGTGCTGGCTGGCGGAAACCCCCATGAGCCCGGCACGCACCTACCTGATCCGCCACACCACCCGCGAAGTCAAAGCCAAGCTCGCCGGCATCGACCACCGTCTCGACGTCAACACGCTCGAGAAGGAAGCGGCCGACACGCTGGCCATGAACGACATCGCCCTTGTTAAGTTCAAACTGGCACAACCCATCTTCGCCGACCCCTACCGCACCAACCGCGCCACCGGCGCCTTCATCGTCATTGACGAGTCGAACAACAACACGGTCGGTGCGGGCATGATCGCCTGACCTTTATTTCACACCACCATCGTGAAAAAACCGGCGCTTGTCGCCGGTTTTTTTTATGCAAACGGAAGCATCGTGTTACATTCTTAATGTTAACGCTACCCCAAGAGACTAATTGAATGACATTCCCCACCTACGTCCGGAGCGCGTTGGCGGCTTCCCTCATTGCCGCATCGGTGCTTGTAACAGGTTGTGCCAATTTCTATGTCGACACGGCGCTCAAGGATATCGAGCAAAGCGAACTTCGTATCCCCGCGGAACCCCGAGCGACTCAGCTGGTTTTCGAGTTCCAGACGAAAGGAACACCAAACGCAGGTGCGACGGCCCAACTCAAGGAACAAGTCGTAGCGCTTGTGGGTGAGAGCCAACTTTTTTCGGAAATCTCAGAGACGCCCGTTTCCGGAGACGGCCTGCTTTCCATTGTGATCAACAATGTCCCACTAACAGAAGGCGCCTACGCAAAAGGCTTCGTCACCGGACTGACCTTCGGCGCAGCCGGCACTGTCGTTTCTGACGGGTATATCTGCACGGTGGAATACCAAAGTGGCGCAGGGCAGAAAACCATCTCAACAACCGTCCGGCACGCAATTCACGCCACTATCGGTGCCAAGGGCGCGCCCCCCAACGCCGTCAAGGCAGCCAGCGTCGATGAAGCAATCAAGACAATGACTCGGCAAATCGTGCGCAACGGGCTCAAGAACCTGTCTCAAGACCCCGCCTTCCTTCATTGACTACAAAAGGAGAATCCCTCTTGTATCGCATCCTCTTCGCCATTTGTGCGGCGCTTACCATCTCTGCCTGCTCATCCCCCATGCCGGCGCACACCGCATCGGTTGGTTCCATCAAGGCGCTACGCCAGTCGTCAATTCAAGGTGTCGCTGTTGGAAGTTTCAAGCTCGCCGAGGGAAAGCCCGAGAATATCGATCAGTCCATTGCCTCTCGCAGCCAGACCCTCGTGCCTCAACAGGGCAGTATCTCCGGGTATCTGCGTGACGCCCTGAGCACCGAGCTCAAGGCCGCAGGAAAACTCGATCCCGACTCAGCGGTTTCCGTATCGGGCGAGCTGACGCAAAGCGAATTAAATACCAACATGGGTACAGCCGACGGCACGCTCGGGGCTCGATTCTCAGTTCAGGGCGGCGCTCAAGCGTACGAGAAGGAGTTGTCTGTTCGTCATCAGTGGGAATCCTCGTTTGTGGGCGCGATCGCGATCCCCAAGGCGCTGCAGGAATACATGGCACTCTATGAAAAGTTGCTGCGAAAGCTCTTCTCCGACCCGGATTTCGTCAACGCGACGCAACCCGCCGCGAAATAGCACCGGCCTCCCCAACAACATCGCACCAGCACTGTTCGCCGCGTCTGCCTAAAAGAAAAAAGCCCCGGAAGACCGGGGCTTTTCTTGAGACGGAGACGCGCGCTTCAGCGCAGCTTGTCCATCGTGCCGGTGGCTTCGGCCAGCAGGTAGTAGAAGGTCACGCGGCTCTTCTGATTCACGCCCTTGAGCGTTGCGCACACCTTTTCGATACCGGCTTCTGCCGCTGCGGGCTCGAGCTCGAGCTTCTTCTTGGCGAAACCGTCACGCACCCGATCCAGCTCGGTCTTGTCCGATGCGGACACCAGGGACGAATCCTTGTTGCGCAGGGCGATGCCGCAGTACTTCACGATCTTGTCGACCACCGCTTCATCAACGCTGGATGCATACTTCTTCACGTCTGCCACATAGTCGCTCATGAGTGAACCTCCCGGATGTTTATTCCATATTGTGGAGAAAGAACCACCAAATATCTGGTGGTCATCGCTGCAAAACTAGCATGAAGCCCGCGCTTTGTGCATGAAAGTGTCGTACCGCCAACCAATCTTTTCAATTCGCGCAGCGCCGTACTTACTTGAAGAGACCCTTGAGCCCTTTGGTCAACTCCTCCTTGATGTCTTCCTTGGCCTTTTCGCGCGCCTCTTTCACCTTTTCCTGCAGCTTGGCCTTCTGCTCATCGAGCTTGCCCTTGGCCGCTTCCGCCAGCAAGGCCTCGGCATCGAGCTTGTAGGTTGGCTGCGCAAAGGTGCCGCCGACACGCACCGGCACGGTCACGCCGCGAACCTGATCGAGCGACTTGCCGCCCTGACCGGTGAGCGTGCCGACCAAGGAGGTTTTGACCAGATAGTCGATGCGCTGCTTGACGAGGTTCGCACTGCCCGCACCGCCAACCCGCAGCAAGGGAGAACGCAGGTTGAGGTCGTCGTTGCGCGCGATGCCGCCGCCGAGCTTGATCGTTGCCGTCAGGTCGGTGAAGTCGGTCTGTTGGGTGCCCTGTGGCGCATCGGCGGCGCTGCCTTGAAGGCGCGCCTGCGCCTCGCGCAGGAACTGCGCAATATTGACGCCCTTGACCGCGCCGTTGCTCACCTTGAGATCGACCGTGCCGGCCAGTGTTTGCGTGAGCGCATCGGCATCGAGCCCGGTGCCGGCCAAGCGGGTTGCGACGGTGGCGACACCACTCAAACGCTCCGGTTTTCCGGTCAGGTCGCGCAGCAGGGGGTCGATGTGCACTTTGTTCACACCGCCGTTGATGGCCAGCGTCGGGGTTTTTCCTTTGGCGACCACCACGGCATTCGCGTCCAGGCGCCCCGCGTACAACACCGCTTTGGGCTTCAGTTCCAGGCGCCCGCCTGCCAGCGTCAAGTGGGTGTCCACGTCGGTCAGATTCAAGCCATTGATCTTCAAGGTGCCGATACGCACGCGCCCGGCCACATCACGCCCCCGCAGGTCTAGCGGCGCCGATGGCGCTTTGGCGCTGCCGGCCTGTTCGGCCGGTTTGCCACTCCCCTTGGCTGCCGCGGGCGGCAGATAGCTGTCGACATCCAGCGCGCTGATACTCAAGTCGAATTTCACCGCCTGGCGCTTGAAGTCGGTCACGTCGACATGGCCGGTGATTTCGCTGTCGTCCAGGCTCGCGACGATATCGCTCAACGCGACACTTGTCGTCGATCCGCTCAGGCCTGCCTTGAGGCTGGCGCGCTTGAGTCGTTCGGCATTCGCCGTCATCGGCGCCGCCATGCCCAGCGCCGTCATCACGCCGCGCGGGTTGAGTCCATCAATGGCAATCTTGCCGCGATACGTGGGCTCGGTCTTGAGCGACGAGACCGCCAGGTCTCCGGTCATCTGCATTTCGTAGGCGCGCATATTGAATCCGGAAAGCGTCAGCGTCCCGGCGTTCAAGTCGGCCATCACATCCGCCAACAGCCCGGCGTTCAGTTTGCCGCCAGGCAAGCCGGCGCCTTCGGCATCGACCTCGGCGCGCAACTCATCGATCTTGTATTGCCCGGCCGCGGTATCGAGGGCGGCATGGCCGGAAAGAGTCAGACGCCCGTTGGCGGCGGGCTCGGCGGTGCTGAAACCCAGACCACCCTTGAAATCGAATGGCGTACCCGGCGCAATGGCACCCGTCGACAGATCGACATCCGTGAGCAGGTACTCCTGCCCCTGCGTCGCATCGACCCAACGAATGGCCGCGTTCTGAATGTCGATGCCGCCGACCGACAGACTGGCGGCACCGCCACCGCCCTTGTCCGACTCGCCCTCATCCTTGGCCGGCGCCGACGTGCTATCGCTGCGACCGAGATCGGCCCAGTTGGTCTGACCGTCCTTGCGCCGCTCCAGGCTCATTTGCAAGCCGCTCACCTTCACCCGGTCGATCGCCACCGTGTTGCTCAGCAAGGGCAGCAGCTTGACGCGCGCCTCGGCGGCGGCGAGCGATGCAAACGGACGATCGGAAAACCCGGGGGCGTTGCTCAGTTCTGCCGCGCCGATGGACAGCCCGAGCCAGGGAAACAGCGACAGCTTGATCTCGCCATTGAGCGTGAGCGTGCGGCCGGTCTGCTCCTTGACGAGGCTCACCAGCCGATCGCGGTAGTCGTTGGCGTCGAAGAGGAAAGCGAAGTAGGCCCCGAGGGCCACCAACACCAGAACGACAACAGCAATCAGACCGGCAAGCAATCGAAGCACGGGTTTCATTCGCAAGTTCCGAGGCGGAGGGAATCCTGCGAGGCTATCAGCCCGACGGCATGCGAACAAGCGGCGCCCGCCGGGTTTTACGCGCTCTTACGAACGGTCGGCGCCGACCCGCCGCCACCGTCGCGGCGGGGGTGACGAGCACGCCGAGCTTCAAATATTTTGTGCACTGCACCAAAAAGTTCTTTACACGGGGAGAATCTTGACTACAATGGAATTGTGCAGCGCAACATTTGATCCGCAGATCGTGCGCTGAAAATGATTCAACCCCTCGATATTTCTGGAGAATGACCATGATGACCACCGCCAAATTCAGCGCCACCGGCACCGAAGCCCTCAACCTGATGAACACCATCGTCAGCATGCAGCTTGAAAGCCTTGAGCGCCTGTCGGGCCTGACCTTCGACACCAGCCGTGTCGCCCTCACCGACGGTTTCAAGCAACTGGGTGCCCTGACGGCAGCCAAGAGCCCCAAGGAACTCACCGCCATGTCGGCCGGTCTGGTCGAGCCCGCGCTGGCCAGCAGCATCGGCTATGTTCGTGGCTGCTACGGCATCGCCTCCGACCTGGGCGAGTCCCTCGGTGAAGTGATGAGCGCCAAGTACGAAGCAGCCACCAAGGATCTGGACGTTGCCCTGGAGAAGTTCTCCAGCGCCACGCCGGTCGGCGGTGAAGCCGTGGCTACCGCGCTGAAGACGGCCATGGCCGCCAGCAGCAAGGCCATCGACGAAGCCGCCAAAGTGGCGCGCGAAACCGTGAGCCTGGCAGAAGCCAACCTGGTGAAGGCGTCCGACGCCGCGCTCAAGGCCACCGCAAAAGCCGCCAAGACGGTCGCCTAAGCAAGCACCAACCCCAAGAGGACGCCCCGTCACCTGAAAAGGTGGCGGGGCGTTTTTCATGCCGCGCGCCGCGCATCGCACTCGTGGGTCGGCGCCACCAGCGAAAACAGGTCGCGCGGATCGTCGAGTGTCGGCACCAGCGCCATCGCCCCACCCAGGCCCGATTCGGTGACCTGGCGGTGCAGATAGCGCAGCGTGGCAAAGTCCTCGAGCGCAAAACCGACCGAATCGAACACCGTCACCTCGTCGGCATCGCGGCGCCCGATCGCCTGCCCGTTCAACACGGACCACAGTTCGGTGACGGGAAAGTCCGCCGGCATCTGCTGGATCTCGCCTTCCACCCGCGTCTGCGGCGCGAACTCCACCACCACGCGCGCACGACGCAGCAACGCGGCGTCCAGTTCGGTCTTGCCGGGGCAATCGCCGCCGACGGCATTGAAGTGCATGCCCGGTCGCACATCGGACGCATGCACGACGGTCGCGCGTCGCTTGTCGGCGGTCACGGTGGTGACGATGTCGGCGCCCTCGAGCGCTTCGGCTACGCGCCTACAGGGCACGATCTTCAAGCCGCGCACGGACGCCAGGTTGCGCTGCAGCCGCGCGGTCGCCGCCGCGTCGACATCGACCGCACGAATCGTCTCGATGCCGAGCATGCGGTGGAAGGCCAGCGCCTGAAACTCGCTCTGGGCGCCGTTGCCCACCAGCGCCATGGTGCGCGCCTGCGGGCGGGCCATGTGCCGCGCCGCCAGCGCCGAGGTCGCCGCGGTGCGCAGCGCGGTTGCCAGCGTCATCTCGCTGATCAGCAGTGGATAGCCGGTGGCCACATCGGCCAGCACGCCAAAGGCCATCACCGTGAGCTTGCCGGCCTGGGCGTTGCGCGGATGGCCATTGACGAACTTGAAACCGTACTGCACGCCGTCGGCCGCCGGCATCAACTCGATCACGCCGTCGGCGGAGTGGCTGGCCAGACGCGCCGTCTTTTCGATCTGCGGCCAGCGGCGGAAGTCGTCGCCAATGGCCTGCGCCAGTTCCTCGATCACATTGGCCACCCCGCGATGGCGTAACCAGGCCTGCATCTGTGGCACATCGATGGTCGGGATCATGGTCGTATCTCCTGAATGGCGGTGGCCTCTTGCGGACGCACTTCACTGCGGCGGTCGAGCCGCAATGTCATGCAAAAGGCACCGCCGCCGGCCAGCATGAAGGGCGACACGTCGACCTCGTGCAGGCGATAGCCGCGCGCGCTCAACTGCGGCCCGCACCGCATGCGCGCCGTGCACGTGCTCATCACGATGTCGCGGCCGACATTCACGGCATTCACATTGAAGTGCGCCAGATCGTCGTCCGTCGCCTCGATCAATCGCTCGGCGCCCACCTGCGCGATCACCCGCGCGCGCGACTCCATCGACAGCGCGGGCGGATACCACAGCACCTCGCCGCCAGTAAGCGGCGCAAAGCACACATCCAGGTGATAGGCGCGTTCGGTCACCAACTCGAGCGGCACCACCGGTTTGTCGAAATAGGCCGCGATCTGCCCGGCCGCTTCGCGCGAACTGCGCGGCCCCCACCCGGCCCAGAACTGGCCGCGATGGGCGTCCCAGATGCAATCGCCAGCGCCTTCCTGAAAACAGCCCGGCGGCAGATACGCCACCTCACGCAAACTGCCGTCGGCACGAAGACCCGCAAACATGTCGGCAAAATGAGCTTCTTCGCCCTGGCGCTCCACATGGCGAAAACGTGCCAGCATGGCACGCCCATCAAGCACGACGGCCGCATTGGCGGGAAACACCATATCGGGCAAGCCGGACGCGCCGGGCAAGACCGTCACCCGGCAACCGATGCGCGCCAAGGTCGCACGCAAGGCATCGAAGCCTGAACGCGCACGGGCCTGCCAGCGACGCGCATCACGTCGCCACTGCCCCGGTTGCATCCAGGGGTTGATGGCGTAGTGCACATCGAAATGGCTCGGGTCCACCAGCAGGATATGGGCCGCGTCGTTCATGAAAATCCCCTCTGTCGTGCGTATTTTCGCTCCAGTATGGTCACGACGGGCAACAACAGAAAGACATAAAATCGATCACTTTCCACAAAATATGGCGCAATATGGCAAGCATGACTGACGATTTGCACACTCTCGATGACACCGACCGCCAGCTCATCGCCCTGCTGCGCGATGACGCCCGCCAGCCGGTCAGCACCTTGGCGACGCGCCTGCGGGTCTCACGCGGCACAATCGTCAACCGCCTGCGCCGGCTCGAATCGAGCGGCGTGATCAGCGGCTACACGGTGCGCCTGCGGCCCGAGGCCGAGGCGCACCGCATCCGCGCCTGGATGGGCATCGCGGTCGAAGGCAATGCCACCGACGCGGTGCTGCGCGCACTGCGCGGCGAACCGGCCATCGCCACGCTGCATTCGACCAACGGCCGCTGGGATTTCATGGCCGAGCTACGCGCCGACACGCTGGAAGCCTTCGATCGCGCCCTCGGCCGCATCCGCACCATCGACGGCATCGCCAGCACGGAGACCAGCATCCTGCTGTCCACGCACAAGGTCTGAATGCACGCCACCGACGAGCGCCTGTTCGCACAGCGCGCGTATACCTACTTCTGGCTGGGCCGTATTTGCAGCGCCAGCGCCAACCAGATGCTGGCGGTTGCCGTGGCCTGGCAGGTGTGGGATCTGACTCACAGTGCGTTTGCGCTGGGGCTGGTGGGTCTGCTGCAATTTCTGCCACGGCTGGTGCTGATGCCGCTTGCCGGCAATCTGGCGGACCGGCTCGATCGCCGTCGCCTGATTGCACTGGCGCAACTCATCCAGGCCGGCGCGCTGGCGATCCTCACGCTGGCGACCGCCAGCGGGACGGTGTCGCTGCCCCTGATCTACGGCCTCATGCTGCTCTCCGGCACCGGCCGCACTTTCGAGACGCCAACCACGCAGGCTTTCGTCCCGCTGCTGGTGCCCGCACCGCTGCTCGCGCGCGCCGTCGCCATGAATGCCTCGGCCCACCAGATGTCGACCATCGTCGCCCCCGCGCTGGCCGGTTTCATCTACGTGGCAGGTGCCGAGGTGGTCCATGGCCTGGCCACCACCCTGATCCTCACCGCCAGCGCGCTGCTGACGCGCGCCGTGCCGCAACGGGCACAAGCCTTCGCCGCCCGACACGCGTCCGCCTGGCACACCTTTCGCGAGGGCTTGCGCTTCATTCGCGACCAGCGTGCCGTACTCGGCGCGCTGTCGCTCGACATGATGGCCGTGCTGCTCGGCGGCGCCACCGCCTTGCTGCCGATCATCGCCAGCGAGGTGCTGCACACCGGCCCGTGGGGGCTCGGCCTGCTGCGCTCCGCACCCGCCGTCGGCGCGCTCGTGATGTCGGTATGGCTGGCCCGCTATCCCCTGCAAGGCCGGCTCGGGCCGCGCATGTTCGGCGCAGTGGCGCTGTTCGGCGTCGCCACCATCGTGTTCGGGCTGTCGACCCATCTGTGGCTGTCGATGGCGACGCTTGCCGTGCTCGGCGCGGCCGACATGGTCAGCATGGTGTTTCGCGGGGCCTACATCCAGCTGGCCACGCCCGACGCCATGCGCGGACGCGTCGGCGCGGTCAATTCGCTGTTCATCGGCGCCTCCAACCAATTGGGCGAATTCGAATCGGGCGTCACCGCCGCCTGGTTCGGCGCGGTGCCGGCGATCGTGCTCGGCGGCGTCGGCACGCTGGTGGTCGTCGCGCTGTGGATCCGCTGGTTCCCGGCACTGGCCCGGCTCGACCGCCTGCCGGAGTCGCCCGGGCACGTGGGATAATGGCCGCCCGACCGCCCAGGCACTGACTCCACGATGGACATCACCACCCCCGCCCTGCTCTTCCCCGCCATCTCGCTGCTGCTGCTCGCCTACACCAACCGCTTTCTCACGCTGGCGCAACTCATCCGCCAACTGGCCGCCGATCGCAATGACGCAGTGCTGGTGGCGCGCCAGATTCCCGGCCTCAAGCGACGCATCGGCCTCATCAAGTACATGCAGACATTCGGCGTGGTGAGCTTTCTGTTTTGCGCGTTGTCGATGCTGGCGATCTATGCCGAACACGGCGCGCTCGGCAACGTCCTGTTCGGGCTGTC
>JBNKNO010000038.1:0-31048 GCA_050293885.1 Rhodocyclaceae bacterium
ACGACGGTGTGCTGCGCGATGTGGACACCCCGGCCGATCTCGCGCTCAACCGCCTGAGCGTTTGACGCGAAAGCCTTCGCCCTCCAGCGCTTTGACGGCGGCGTCCACGTGGTCGCCCTGGATCTCGATATCGCTGCCGCGGGTGGTGCCGCCGGCGCCACAGCGTGTCTTGAGTTTCTGACACAACTGCGCCAGTGACAGCGCGTCGAGCGGCACGTCGGTAATCACGGTCACCGTCTTGCCTGCCCGCCCCTTGCGTTCGCGCAGCACGCGCACCGTGCCGCCCGCTGTGGGCGCCGAGGTCTGGCTGGCGCAGGTACATGCGTCGATGGCCTGACGGCAGGTCGGGCAAGTGCGCCCCACTTCCGTCGAATACACCAGGCCGCCGCGCGCTTGCTTGCGTTTCATCGTTCATCTCTCCGTCGCACAAGCACGAAAGTGTATCGCTGTTCACGCGCGCCATAGAACACTTCAATTGGATTCGGCGCACAGCTATGTCACCATGAATGCTCCAAATTGACACACTGGAGTCGCTGGCGTGAGCAAGTCCATTCAGACACCAGGCAAACGGAAACGGGGCTATTTCCCCAAAGGGCATCCGGTCGATCCGGCCGCGCAGCGCCATGTCAGCGATCTTCTCGGTAATCGCCCCTTGCAGCGCGACGAACTCATCGAATACCTGCACGTGCTGCAAGACGCCGACGGCTATCTTGCCGGGCGGCACCTGGTCGCGCTGGCCGATCTGATGAAACTGGCGCCGGTCGAAGTCTTCGAGGTCGCCAGTTTCTATCACCACTTCGATATCGTTCCCGAGGAAGGCACGCTGCCGCCGACGTTGACCGTGCGCGTGTGCGATTCGCTCTCTTGCGCGATGACGGGCGGCGAGGCACTGGCCGAGGCGCTGGCGTCAGCGATGCCGGAGACGGTGCGCGTTGAGCGTGTGCCTTGTGTCGGCCGATGTGCCGAGGCGCCGGTCGCTGTCGTGGGGCAAAACCCTCTGCCCCGTGCGAGCGTTGAAAACGTGCAGGCGGCTGTGCAGGCAGGCGACACGCACGCTGCCTTGCCCGATGCCATCGACTATGCCGACTACCGTGCCCAAGGGGGCTACGAGCTGTTGCAACGTGTCGAGCGCGATCCGTCGCTGGGTGACTCGATCATCGACGCACTCGACGAAGCCGGGCTGCGCGGGTTGGGCGGCGCCGGATTCCCGTCGGCACGCAAGTGGCGAATCCTGCGTGAGCAACCGGCGCCGCGCTTGTTGGTCGTCAATCTGGACGAAGGCGAACCGGGCACTTTCAAGGATCGCGAGGTGCTCGAAGCCGATCCGCACCGCATGTTCGAAGGTGCCCTGATCGCGGCGCAGGTGGTCGGATGCGAGGCCATCTACATCTATCTGCGCGATGAGTATGCCGGGCTGCGGGCCTTGCTTGAACGCGAGATCGCCAGCCTCAAGGCCGATCCGCCCGCCGTACTGCCCGCCATTCACCTACGTCGCGGTGCCGGTGCCTATATCTGCGGCGAGGAATCCGCCCTCATCGAATCACTCGAAGGCAAACGCGGCATGCCCCGGCTGCGGCCGCCGTATGTGGCGCAACTGGGCCTGTTCGGTCGGCCGACGCTCGAACACAACGGTGAAACCCTGTGGTGGGTGCGCGACCTCGTCGAGCAAGGCCCCGAGTTCTTCACCCGCCATGGCGAAAACGGTCGCAAGGGTTTGCGGCGTTTTTCCGTCAGCGGCCGCGTCGCCAAGCCCGGCATGGTGTTGGCACCGGCCGGCATCTCGCTGCGCAAGCTGATCGATGACTACTGCGGCGGCATGGCCGAGGGCCACACGCTGTATGGCTATTTCCCCGGCGGCGCTTCGGGCGGCATGTTGCCCGCCCGCCTGGCCGATGTGCCACTCGATTTCGACACCTTGTCCGAGTACGGCTGCTTTATCGGATCGGCGGCGGTGGTGGTGTTTTCGCAGCACGACCGCGCGCGCGATCTGGCGCTCAACGCAATGCGTTTCTTCGCGCATGAATCCTGCGGCAAGTGCACGCCCTGTCGCGTGGGCACGACCAAGGCGGCCGAATTGATGGCGGCGCCGGTGTGGGATCGCGCGCTACTCGACGAGCTGGCGGTCGCCATGCAGGACGCGTCCATCTGCGGCTTGGGTCAGGCAGCGCCGAACCCGATGCAATGCGCCTTGCGCTACTTCCCCGAGGAGTTTGGCGATGAGTGACATGAGCGACGCTAAACCGGTGCGTTTCACCCTCGATGGCCGAGAGCTCGAGGCACTACCGGGCGAAACGATCTTTCAGGCCGCGCGCCGCGCCGGCACGACGATTCCGCACCTGTGCTACAGCGATCATCTGCGCCCGGACGGCAATTGCCGCGCCTGCGTGGTCGAGGTCGAGGGCGAACGCACGCTGACCGCCTCGTGCTGCCGCCAACCGCAGGAAGGCATGAAGGTCGTCAGTGCCTCGGGCCGCGCCCGCAGCGCGCAGCGCATGGTGCTCGAATTGCTCATGGCCGACGCACCGGCCGAGGTGCAAAGCAAGGACTCGCAACTGACGCATTGGGCCGACGCGCTCGAGGTCGGCGAGAGCCGTTTCCACACCCGCGAACAACCCGCTATCGACACTAGCCACCCGGCCATCCGCGTGGCGCTCGACGCCTGCATCCAGTGCACCCGCTGTCTGCGCGCGTGCCGCGAGGTGCAGGTCAATGACGTCATCGGCTATGCCGGCCGGGGCGCATCGGCGCGCATCGTGTTCGATCTCGAAGACCCCATGGGCCTGAGCAGTTGCGTCGGCTGTGGAGAATGCGTGCAGGCGTGCCCGACGGGCGCCCTGCTTCCCGCGCAGGACAGCCATGCCGAAGCCGATCGTGCGGTCGATTCGGTATGTCCGTACTGCGGTGTGGGCTGTCAGCTCACCTACCACGTCAAGGACGATCGCATCATTCGGGTGGAAGGTCGCGATGGGCCGGCCAACGACAGCCGCCTGTGCGTCAAGGGGCGTTTCGGCTACGACTACATCACCCACCCGAACCGCCTCATGCGCCCGCTGATCCGTCGGGAAGGCATGACCAAAACGCTCGATGGCTTCGACCCGGCGCACCCGGAAGCCGTCTTCCGCGAGGCGACCTGGGAGGAAGCGCTGGCACTGGCAGCCGGCGGTCTCGCTCGCATTCGAGACGAACACGGCGGCAACGCGCTGGCCGGGTTCGGCTCGGCCAAGGGCAGCAACGAAGAGGCCTACCTGTTCCAGAAGCTCGTACGCACGGGGTTTGGCACCAACAACGTCGATCACTGCACGCGGCTGTGCCATGCCTCGTCGGTGGCCGCGCTGCTCGAAGGCGTGGGTTCGGGTGCGGTATCGAACCCGGTGGCCGATGTCGCCGAGGCCGAGGTGATCATGATCGTGGGCGCCAACCCCACGGCGAATCATCCGGTAGCGGCCACCTTCATCAAGAACGCGGTCAAGGCGGGCGCGAAGCTGGTGCTGATCGATCCGCGCCGCACCGAGATCGCGCGCCACGCCACGCATTGCCTGACCTTCAAACCCGATGCCGACGTCGCGCTGTTCAACGCCCTGATCTACACCATTATCGAAAACGGCTGGGTGGACGAAGACTTCGTGCGCGAGCGCACCGAGGACTTCGAGGCCCTCAAAACCAAGGTAGCCGAATTCTCGCCGGAAGCCATGGCGCCGGTGTGCGGCATCGACGCCGACACCCTGCGCGAGGTGGCGCGCCTTTACGCAACCGCCCGCAGCGCGATGATTCTGTGGGGCATGGGCGTCTCGCAGCATGTGCATGGTACCGACAACGCCCGCTGTCTGATTGCGTTGTCGTTGCTGACCGGGCAGATCGGCCGGCCCGGCACCGGGCTGCATCCGCTGCGCGGACAGAACAACGTGCAGGGCGCCTCCGATGCCGGCTTGATCCCGATGGTGTTCCCGGACTACCAGCGGGTGGACAACGCCGAGGCGCATCGCAAGTTCGAAGCCCTGTGGCAGACCTCGCTCGACGATCTGCCGGGGCTCACGGTGGTCGAGATCATGGACGCCGCGCTGGCCGGTCAGATTCGCGGCATGTACATCATGGGCGAAAACCCGGCCATGTCCGACCCCGACCTCAACCATGCCCGTGGCGCGCTGGCGGCGCTCGAACACCTGGTGGTTCAGGATATTTTCCTCACCGAAACAGCGGCCTACGCCGACGTCGTGCTCCCCGCCTCCGCCTTTCCCGAAAAGACCGGCAGCTTCACCAACACCGACCGTCGCGTGCAGTTGGGCCAGGCCGCCCTGCCGTTGCCCGGCGACGCCCGCCAGGATCTGTGGATCATCGAGCAGATGGCGGCGCGCCTCGGGCTGGATTGGCACTACGCCGACGTCGGCGAAGTGTTCGAGGAGATGCGTAGCGCCATGCCCTCCATCACCGGGATCAGTTGGGCCCGTCTCAAGCGCGAAGGCTCGGTCATCTATCCATGCGAAGACGAAGCCGATCCGGGACAGCCCGTGCTGTTCGACACCCACTTTCCAACGCCCTCGGGGCGCGCCAGGCTGGTGCCGACATCGCTGATACCCGCCAACGAACGCCCGGATTCGGACTACCCGCTGGTGCTCATGACCGGCCGCCTGCTCGAGCATTGGCACACCGGCGCCATGACGCGACGTGCCACCGTACTCGATGCCATCGAGCCCGAGCCGATCGTGATGCTGCATCCGGACGAGCTACGCAAGTTGGGGGCCATGCCGGGCGACTGGCTGCGCCTGTGTTCGCGGCGAGGTGAAGTGCGTGTGCGGGCGCGCGCCGACGCAGGCATGCAGTCGGGCGAAGCGTTCATGCCGTTTTGCTATCGCGAGGCAGCGGCCAACCTGCTCACCAACGATGCGCTCGACCCGTGGGGCAAGATTCCCGAATTCAAGTACTGCGCCGTTCGCGTCGAGCGCGCGGCGCGTTAGCACTCACTTTTTCGCGCGCTTGAATTTGGGCAGAGAGGCGCATTGCTGCGCCAGCGCGTCGGGTTCGATGGCGGCAAGCAAGGTCACCGACAGGCGAAGCAGGTCAGCTTTCGTGACCGACACCCCCGCTGTCTGCAAGTTGGCGCGCAGCGTCTTGAGCAGTTCGGCCTCGTCGGTCGACAGCGTGACTTCCATCGGTTTGGCGGGCGTGGCGGATTTGCTGACGAGGGTCTCGGCCTCGCGGCTTGCTTGGCGGATCGCCGCTTTCACCGAGGTCTTGCGCTTGCTGGCCCGGGTTGGCGAGCGCTTGGCCAGCGCTTCGTCTTCAGTGTCGATGCTCGCGCGCAGCGCGTCCTTGATGCGGTTGCGGATCACAGTTTGAGTTCTCCGAGACGTTTGGCCACGGCACTGACGAGCCGCAGAACTTCGAGTTGGGCGGGTTGCGCGGCGCTACCGAGATCGAACACCGAGCCGCCAATGGCCGCGCTTTGTGCGTAGGCGTTGCGCTGACCCAGCGCCGCCGACAGCACCGGCAGTTCGAATTCGCGCATCACCTCGATGACATCCGCCGCCAAGGCCGTGCGCGTGACCCGGTTGGGCAGCAGTACCGCGCGCAGCTGCGGGCGGGATTGCTGAAGCTCGACGATCAGGCGCTCGATCGCCCGGGTAGACCAAAGATCGGTCGGACTGGGCACGACGGGAATGATCGCCAGATCGGTGTGATTGAGCGCGGCGAGTGTGCGCGGGTGATCGAGTGCGGGTGGACAGTCGAGCAACACGGCATCGGCCCGTTTGCTCCATTTTTCCAGCTTCGCGGGCAGCTCGTGCGGGTCGCCGGAAAAACGATGCATGCGTGCCGGAAACGCTTGTGTGTCGGGCGCGGCGGCCGCCCAGCGGGTCGCGGACTCCTGCGCATCGAGATCACAGACCTCGACATGTCGGCCGCGACGAGCGAGCCCGGCGGCCAGTTGCATGGTGACGGTGGATTTTCCCGCGCCGCCTTTTTGCGACACCAGGGTGATGACAGGCGCACGGGCCATGAAGGAATCCTTCATCCATTCGGTCTAAACTGAATGATTGTAGCGTACCGCCCTTCCGGTTTTGATGACACTGGAGGGCGGTGGCAGTCTCGATGCACGGGAGGCGGATATTGACGGCTGACAGCAAGCTTCGCGCGTGGCAAGGCGACATCACAACGCTGGCGGTGGACGCCATCGTCAACGCAGCCAACAACAGTCTGTTGGGCGGCGGTGGCGTCGATGGTGCGATCCATCGCGCAGCTGGCCCCGCCCTGCTGGAACATTGTCGAACCCTCGGCGGTTGCGCGACAGGGCAGGCGAAGATTACGCCGGGATTCGCCCTGCCCGCACGCTGGATCATTCATACCGTCGGCCCGGTGTGGCGCGGTGGTGTGGCCGGCGAGGCGCAGTTGCTGGCCGATTGCTACACCAACAGCCTTGCGCTTGCCGCCGAGTACGGTGCCCGTTCGGTGGCCTTTCCGGCCATCAGTTGCGGGGTGTATGGCTACCCGCCGGCGCAGGCGGCCACGCTTGCGGTGCACACGTGTCGGATGGCCATCATCCGCCACACAGAATTGACTGATGTGCGGCTGGTCGCCTACGGCGATGTGATGTTCTCGGTACTTGAAACGGCGCTGGCCGAATCGTAAGGACTCGGCCAGCTATTTTTTGTGAAGGCGAGAGGCCGTCAGTGGGTCTCGCTACACTCGGCCCGACACGGCGACAGCCCGTTACGCTGCCTGAAAGAAATACACTGGGTGTGCTCGTCGCACCCCGGGGCGAGTTCCGCCGCTTCTCCATCCTCAAACGACATCACGTGCGCCAATTCGAGAAAATGCTCGGCGGATGCGCGTGTCTGAAAGATACTCAAGCTGCCATCGGTTGAGCAGATCCATTTACCGTTGAGAGAAATGGCGTGGCAGGTGCAGTTGTGCAAGCAAATGGGGTGGATGCACACCTTTGTGGTGCGGCCGTGCCAAATCGGTGCTGCGGCGATATCGAGCCAACTTGCCCGATTCTCGATTGAGGCGATCATGTGTTCTCCTCCGTCATTTGCGCCGTGTGGATGCCAATGCTTGTGGCATGCGCAGCGCATCACTGATTTATTTTTTTTGAATTCTTTTTTTAGACCGGTACCAAGTCACAGTCAACGACTTTGCGCCCAGCGGTAGTTTCGGCATGTAACAGATTTCTACCTTTTTGCCCATGATCCGGCGCTCGCCCACCTTCACCGCAAGTCCCTTCGATCACGCCGAAAACCGCAGCCTCGAGCGCGTTATACTCGCCAGGACGTCCGCAAAGGGCGCGTCACGCAAAGGAGAAGAATCAATGAAGCTGGAGACTCTGGCTGTCCATGGCGGATATTCGCCGGACCCGACCACCAACGCGGTCGCTGTGCCGATTTACCAGACCACGTCCTACGCATTCAACGACACCCAGCATGGGGCGGATCTGTTCGATCTGAAAGTCGAAGGCAACATCTACACCCGCATCATGAATCCGACGCAGGCGGTGCTCGAGGCGCGTGTGGCGGAAATGGAGGGCGGCATCGCCGGACTGGCACTCGCCTCCGGCATGGCGGCCATCACCTATGCGATTCAGACCATCGCCGAGGCCGGCGACAACATCGTTTCGGCCTCCACGCTGTATGGCGGCACTTACAACCTGTTTGCCCACACGCTGCCGCAGATGGGCATTCAGACACGTTTCGCCGACTATCGCGATCCGGACGCGTTCGAGCGCCTGATCGACGATCGCACCAAGGCGATCTATTGCGAATCGGTCGGCAACCCCCTGGGCAACGTTACCGATTTCGAAAAGCTGGCGGATATCGCGCATCGTCATGGCGTGCCGCTGATTGTCGACAACACCGTGCCGACCCCCTATCTGTGCCGCCCCATCGATCACGGCGCCGACATCGTCGTTCATTCGCTGACCAAATACCTGGGCGGACACGGCAATTCCATCGGCGGCATCATCGTTGATTCCGGCAAGTTCCCGTGGGCCGAGCACAAGGCACGCTTCCGCCGTCTGAACGAACCCGACCCTTCCTATCACGGTGTCGTGTACACCGAGGCACTCGGCCCGGCGGCTTTCATCGGTCGTGCGCGCGTGGTGCCGTTGCGCAATACCGGTGCGGCCATCAGCCCGTTCAATGCCTTCCTCATTCTGCAGGGCATCGAAACCGTCGCCCTGCGCATGGATCGCATCTGCGAGAACGCCACCCATGTAGCCACCTTCCTCAAGGGCCACGACAAGGTCGAGTGGGTCAACTACGCTGGCCTGAGCGATCACCCCGACCAGGCGCTGGTGCAAAAGTACATGGGCGGGCGGGCCTCCGGCATTCTGTCGTTTGGTGTCCGGGGTGGCCTGGCCGCGGGCGCTCGCTTCCAGGATGCATTGCAGTTGGTGACCCGTCTGGTGAATATCGGCGACGCCAAATCACTCGCCTGCCATCCGGCCAGCACCACCCACCGTCAACTCTCGGCCGAGGAGCTGGAAAAAGCCGGTGTCAGCGAAGACATGGTTCGTCTGTCCATCGGCATCGAGCATATCGACGACATCCTCGCCGATATCGAACAGGCGCTCGACAAGGTTTGATCGACGCGTGAGCCAGAAAAAGAGCCGGCAACTGCCGGCTCTTTTCACGTGTGCCGCTGCGCCCGGATCTCAGCCGCCGTCGAGTGCGAGTCGTGCGCGTTCGACATCCAGCCTTGCAATGGCGTCGAAGGGCTGGCAAGTCGCCGCCGCCGCCATGTTGCTTTCGGCAACGCGCTCATTGTCGCGCCGCCGATCCATCGATAGCGCGCGCGCAAACTCCATGCGGGTCACCGGGCTTGCCGGATCGAGCGCGAGCGCCTGCTCGAAGCAACGCATGCCCGCCTCCCGACTGGCGCCGTGCATGACCTTGCCGACCATGGTGCCGACCTTGTCGATGACTTCGAGGTTGTAGACGCCGAGCGTGGCGTACGCCGCCGCATGCTTCGGCGCCAGCGCGAGTGTGGTCATCAGGCTATGACGGATCTTGCCGCCAATGCCTTGTGCGAGCGCTTTGACGATCGAGATTCGCTGGCTGTAGCGCCCGAGTGCGAGCGCATGAACAAACCAGGCATTTGCCCAGCCCGGATCAATTGATGTGAGTGTCTCGCACGCGCGCGCCGCCTCGCACAACAAGACAAGCGCTTCGCGATCATTGTTTTCCAGATAGGTCGCATAGGCGACTTGCGCACGGCCAGCAACGACGGCGCCGATCGGCCCGAGCGCTTTTCCGGTGCGCATGGCGGCGCCGAAATCGCCGGCATGATAATCCCGCCACGCCGACTGCAAGGCCTCCGCGAGCCAATTGGGGTCGGCGTCGTTTGCCAGTGCGCGTCCACAACGGTTGAGTTGCTCGGCAATCAGTTCAGCGTCGGGAAACGGTTCGAGATCGCCTTGATGGAGCCGATCCCACTGATCTGCCAGCGCGCTACCCGTATAGCGATACGCCCTGTCTCCATAGGGGAATGGGCGCCAATCCATCTGCTTCATCGGTTCTCCTGCCAAGCCCCTCGTTATTATTATTCCGGGTGCTGAAGTGATGGTGCATCGATCGCCGAGCATACCACCGGGCGAAACCGAAAACATGGCGCACCGCAAAATGCCTGCGGGACGATCGCAGGGCTAAATGCCGCGCGGCATGCGGGCAGGACGCAACGGCCGCGCGACGTGCTTACCCGGCCAGATCGGAGATGAAACGGGCGAGAATGATGTCCTTTTCGCTCAGCCCACCGACGTCGTGCGTCGACAGCGTGATGTCGACACGGTTGTAGACGTTCGACCACTCCGGATGGTGGTCCAGTCGTTCGGCCATCAGGGCGATACGGCTCATGAAACCAAAGGCCGCGTTGAAATCGACAAATCGAAAGCTGCGGCTGATGGCAGTTCGATCGGCGTTCGCGGTCCAGCCTTCGAGCCCCGCCAGATTTTGTGTCAGCAACTCGCCCGTCAATTGTTTGCTCATGCGCGTGCTCCGTCTACCTGAGGGAAAAATCGGCCCGTGGTGCGGCCTTGGCCTTGTCGCCACTTTTTGGGGCGACAAGGAAGATACGCGACGCGTTGACCTTGCCGTTGCCGACCAACCAATCGCGCACATGCTGCGCCCGTTGCTTGCCGAGCTCGGCGAGCAGCTCGGGGCCCGCGGGCGCGTTGTCGAGCATCAGCGCGCGCATTTTTTCGGGTGGGAGCGTCTTCGCGAATCCGATGAGATTGCGCGGTTTTTTGATGTCGGCTTCGCTGTAGGCTTCCTTCAGCAAGGCGTCTTGCTGATCTGCGGGAATCTCGATCTGCGCGAGCGGCGGCGGTGTTTCTCCCGCGTCGATCAGCCGCTCACGCTGCGCTTCGCGCATGCGGTCGAGCAACCAGCGCTCGCGCAAGCCCTGGGTATCGACCGCCGGGTCCACGCGCCCGGTGATTTCGATTTTCAACCCCGGCCGCTCGGTGAGTGCCTTGGCGAGGGTTTCGAGTTTCTTGACGCTGGCCGCCGAGAGCGTGTCGCGACCGGGCGCGAATTCCGCATAGGCCAACTCTTCGCCGCCGCCGAACATGGAGCCGAGCAGTGCGAACGGCGAGGTGACGGCCTTGACGATGAGATTGAAGAAGGCACGCCAGACCAGGCCACCGACACTGAATTTCGGATCGTCCAGCGTGCCGGAGACCGGCACCGACAGATCGATCTCGCCCTTGCTGTTGCGCAGCAGGGCAACGGCGAGTTGCACCGGCAGATTGACCGCATCCTTGCTCTCGACCTTCTCGCCGAAGGTGAGTTGGTCGAGCAGGACATCATTTTTGGCCGTCAGCACCCGTTCTTCGACCTTGTACGACAAGTCGGCCGAGAGCTTTCCCTTGGCGATGCCGTAGCCCACGTATTTGCCGGAATAGGCCGAGATGGTCGGTAGCTGGAAATCGCGCACGGTGGCGAGAATGTCGAGATAACGATCCTGTCGCAGCGGGTTGAGCTGGCCGGTGATCTCGACCGGTGCGCCATGATCGATGGCCGCGTTCAGCGACAACGTGGCCACGCTGTCGGCGTCCGAGCGCAGCCCGTCGAGCGAACCTTTGACCTCCGTGAGGTTGGCGTCGTAGTTCGGTTGTACGAAGTGGTCGCTGTACTGCACGTTGCCCTTGGCGAGTTCGATCTTGCCGATGCGGATGGGGGGGAGTGACTCGGCGGGCGGATTTACCTTGGCCACCGCCTCGCCCTGTTTTCGGGGCGCGGCGGCATCGTCGGCAGCGGCTTCGGCGCCCGTGAGTTCGCGGAAGTTGAGCCGCCCTTTCGCATCAAGGATGAGGCGCGAATAGAAATCGTCGAGGCGCACGGTGTCGACACCGAGCGCGAGCGGCTCGGTACGGAGGTCGAGCCCATCGAGCGACAGTGATTTCCAGCGCAGGAAGTCCGTGTCGTTGAGCGTGTCGCGTGCAATCAGATCGGTGACGCCCACATTGCCGCGGTAGGTGACGCGCGGCGATGACGAAGTGAGCGCCGAGAGCGACAGCTGACCGCCAAGCCCGGCGCGCGCGGAGCGCAGGTCGATGGCTTGCGCCTGCGGAATGTAGGACTGAAAGCGACGCAGATCGAGCTTTCTCAGATCGACCCGTACGTTGGTGTCGAAGGTATCGAAGTTGCTCTTGCCCTTGATGGCGAGATAGCCGGTCTTGTTGAGCACCGTCTTGAGCGCAACCGGCGTGGCGGCCGGCTTGGTGAGATCAAGGGCGCCGAGGGTCAGCGCCAGTCGCGTGGCATCGAGTTGAACGGCCGGCGAAACGCCGCGGTCGGTCACGCCGACGGCCCAGTTGCTCAGACCGATCTGGTCGATGCGCACGCCGAACGCGGTGTTCGACGACGACTTCGGCGGGCTCTCCTGCGCGCCCGCTGACGGCACGATGCCCGCCAGATCAATCTCACCGTTGCGTGCGCGGACGAGCTGGAGCTTGCCGTCGGCGGAGCGAATGGCACCGATGCGCAGTTGCGATGCCGCGGTATCGAGCGCAACGCCACTGACTTTGAGTGTGCCGATCAATACCGCGGGCGTCTTCGCGCCCTTG
The DNA here is from genome assembly GCA_050293885.1 of Rhodocyclaceae bacterium. GTDB lineage: Bacteria > Pseudomonadota > Gammaproteobacteria > Burkholderiales > Rhodocyclaceae > Nitrogeniibacter. The sequence goes on from JBNKNO010000038.1 coordinate 12,053, forward strand.
AGGGAAAGGCTGAATTTCGCCACGTCGAGCTCGCCCGAATCGATACGAAAGCCTTTCGCGTCGAGCCCAAACGGCACGCGCGCCGCGAGCGTGCCGGAACCGATCTTCGCGTCCACCAGTTGGTTGGCGTAGTACGGCGCGTAGTGGGTCAGCGGCGCGCCGTCGAGCGTGAGTTTGCCGCTGCTTGCGAAGGGCGCGGCAACGAGCGTGCCTTCGTGATGAATCGTCTCACCGGCGTCCGTTTTGGCGTCCAGCGTGAGCGTGGCGGGCTCGCCGCCTGCGGTGTTCAGGCCGGCCAGTTCCGCCGTGAGCGCTGACACGGTAGTCGAGAAGGTGCCTGCCGGCGCCATGGCATCAACGAATGCGACGCGGCCGTCGGTGATGCTCAGGCGATCGAGTAGCAGTTCAAACGAAGACGATGCGCCCGCCTCGGCCGGTGTGTCGTCGCCGGCTTTTGCCGTGCGCTTCGCGGACGCTGGCGGAATCACCGCTTGCCAGTTGATGGCGCCGCTGGCAGCACGGACGAGCCGCAGGTCCGGCTGCGCGACACGCACCTCGGCCAGGTGCAGTTTGCCGGCGAACACGTCGTATTCCGCCACCTCGGCATGCAGCCGCGGTAGCGTCAGCAAGCGGCCGTCGGCGCTGTCGGTGAGCGTCAGCTCGGTGAGCGTGGCGGTGCCGATCAGACTCAGTTTGGGCGCCCCTTGCGTCGGTTGCGCGAACGCCAGCTCAAGTGCAGTGGCGAGCTGGCCGGACTTGATGCGGAAATCCGGTTTGTAAGGCAGGTACGCCAGATATGGCGCGATGTCGAAAGGCGCGAGCTGGATGTCGATGATGGTCGCCAGATCCTCGCCAAACGGGCGCGTGCGACCGCTCAGTTGCAGCGGCGCCCCGTTGATGACCGCGGACAGCTCGGGTTGCACATAGCGCTCGACCTGCGCCGGGAAGCCGGAGATGAAGGGGATGCCGACATTGAGCGCACGCACCGTGTGGATGAGTCCGGCGGGCTGGTCGTTGATGTCGATTTCGCCATTGGTGATACGGATGTTGTTGACCGAGAAGCGCAACGGGCCCGCGTCTTCGTCCGGCGGTGGCGGTTCGTCCTGGGTGGCGAAGCGCGCGATGACGTCCGACCAGTTGGTCTGCTCCCCCTCCACACGCGCCAACACCAGCTGCGGCGCATCGATGGTGAGGCGCGAGAACACCAGCCCCCAGTAGTAGATCGAGCGCCATTGCAAGTCGGTTTCGATCGCGCCGACCGAGGCGGCGATGCGCTCGCCGTCGGCCTCCTTGATCCGCAGCCCATCGAGCCGAAGCGTCAGCGAAAACGGATTGAAGTGGGCATCGTCGAGCGAGACGCTGCGGCCGAGTTGTTTGGACGCTTGCGGCGGAAGCTGCCAGTTGATGAGCGCCGGCACGGCAAAGAAACCGAACAGCGCATAGCAGACAAGTGCGACAAGCCCCCTGACCAACCACGTCCGACGGCGATCCGGGCGGGCTTCGGGTGGCGTGTGATATTCACTCATCGCGCGGTCTCCATTTTTTGAGCTTATCAGCGCAAATGACGCGAGTGAACGTTCCGGCCTATTTGCCTGCACACCCGCCGCCGAGAGAGAATCGCCGATTCCTTTGAGTGACCGCTCTTTGCGCCATGGGTTTTGTTCGCAGTGTCGATGTGATTGTCGTGGGTGCCGGTGCCGCCGGCCTGATGTGTGCTGCGCAGGCCGGTCAGCGGGGTCGCCGCGTGGTCTTGCTCGATCATGCCGAAAAGCGCGCCGAGAAGATCCGCATCTCGGGGGGTGGGCGATGCAATTTCACGAATCTCGACGTAACCGCCGCCAACTACCTGTCGCACAATCCCCACTTCTGCCGCTCCGCCCTCGCCCGCTATACGCCGCAGGACTTCATCGAGCTGATCTCGCGCCACGGCATTCGCTACCACGAAAAAACGCTGGGGCAATTGTTCTGCGACGAGAGCAGCGACCAGATCATCGACATGCTGGCGGCCGAGTGTGCCGATGGCGGCGTGGACTGGATTCAACCCGCCAAAGTCGCATCGGTCGCGCATGCGCCGACGGCGGGGTATCAGGTGCACACCGACCAAGGCGTGTTCGACGCGCCCAGCCTGGTGATTGCCACCGGCGGTTTGTCGATTCCGAAAATCGGCGCCACCGACTTAGGCTACCGCATCGCGCAGCAGTTCGAGGTGCCGGTCATCACCCCCCGCCCTGCACTGGTGCCGCTCACGCTCGATCGCGCCACGCTCGACACCCTCGCGCCGCTGGCCGGTGCGGCCTTCGCGGTCGAAGCCCGCTGCGCCGGCGGCCGCTTTCGCGAACAGGCGTTGATCACACACAAAGGGCTGTCGGGGCCGGCGATTTTGCAGATCTCGAGCTACTGGCAGGCGGCCTGCGCCGCGGGCAAGCCGGAGCCGATCGTGCTCGATCTGATGCCAATGCACGATACCGAGGCGTGGTTGACCGAACACGCGCACAGTCACGCCCTGCCCGGCAACCTGCTGGCCGAGCACTTGCCGCGCCGCTTTGCCCGCGCCTGGGCGGAACTGCACGGTGCCACCCAGCCGATGGCACAACTGAACGACAAACAGCGCGGCGCGCTGATCGACGCGCTTACCCACTGGACGCTGGCGCCCGCCGGTACGCAAGGCTTTGCCAAGGCGGAGGTGACGCTCGGTGGCGTCGATACCCGCGCGTTGTCGTCCAAGACCATGGCGGTGACGGCGCAGCCCGGCTTGTACTTCGTTGGCGAGGTGGTCGACGTGACCGGCCATCTGGGCGGCTACAACTTCCAGTGGGCATGGGCCTCCGGTCACGCCGCGGGGCAAGCCGTCTGAGGTTTTGTTACAGCGTCATGGCCGTGTCACACAAGCGCACTAGCCTTGGCGGCGTTCAGGCTCACACTCATGACGCTGCATGCAAAAGGTTCGTGCAATCTTCATCTCCGACGTGCATCTGGGCACCCGCGGGTGCCAGGCCGACCGGCTGCTCGACTTCCTGCGCCACTACGAGTCCGACTATCTCTATCTGGTCGGCGATATCGTCGATTTCTGGGCGATGAAACGCAGCATCCACTGGTCGCCGGCGCAGAACACGGTGATCCAGAAAGTGCTGCGACGGGCGCGCAAGGGCTGCCGCGTCATCTTCGTGCCGGGCAATCACGATGAGGCCTTGCGCGAATACTCCGGCATCGAATTCGGCGACATCGAACTCATCAACGAAATCGAGCACACCACGGCCGACGGTCGGCGCTTCCTGCTGATCCACGGCGATGAATTCGATCAGGTGACGCGCTACCACAAGTGGGTCGCGGTGCTCGGCGACATCGCCTACAACACGCTGGTGTGGATCAACACCTATCTGTCACGCGTGCGCCGTCGGCTGGGTCGGCCGGGCTACTGGTCGCTGGCTGGCTACGCCAAGCGCAAGGTCAAGAGCGCGGTGAGCTTCATCTTCGACTTCGAGGAATCGGTGATCCACGCGGTGCGCGAGCGCGGCGTCGATGGCGTCATCTGCGGGCATATCCACGCCGCCGCCATCAAGGACATCGACGGCACCACCTACATCAACTGCGGTGACTGGGTGGATAGCTGCACCGGCATCGTCGAACACGACGATGGACGCCTGGAGCTGGTCGAGTGGATCGGCCATGCACTGGCGACCGACACGGTGGTCGTCGAGGAAGACAGCGACGACGCCGACGAGAGCCTCACGCCCGCGCCGGCCGTGGCATCAATGGAGCCGTGAGCGCGACGGCGCCGTGCTGACCAGTTCGAGCATGCCGGCAATCTGCACCACATCCACCGTTTGCCCGAGCATCACCACCGCGCCGCGGTGACGATTGTCGCCGGTATCGGAATACTCGAAGCGATACACCCGCCGCAGACAGATCTGACCGTGCTCGTTGCGCGTCGGTCGGGTGCGCTCGGTGGCAACGGTCTCGTCGAGAAACTGATGCCCCACCCGCGCGCAGGCCTTGCGCGCCGCATCGAGCGCAATCTCGCGCGTCTTGAGCGAATCCATCCAGTACCACACGAACAGCGCCAGAAGCGCCAGCGGTAGCAAATCCCAGGGTGTGATCATTGGGAGCAACCCGCGCTGGCGCCACGAGGCGTTTGGCCTACAATCAACACTCCCGAACCCCGCATGGCGCGCCACTTGCCGCGGTGCCGTGCATCACAGGAGTCTGACTGCATGCGAAGTCTCGTACTCACGGCCATCGGCGACGACCGCCCCGGGCTGGTCGAAGCCCTCGCCACGCTCATCAGCGACAAGGGCGGCAACTGGCTTGAATCGTCCATGGCGCAACTGGCCGGCAAGTTCGCCGGCATCTTGCGGGTCGATGTGGCGGAGGCCGATGCGCCGGGCCTGGTCGCCGCGCTCGAAGCGCTCGATGCGCTGAAAGTCACGGTCACCATCGCGGGCGAAGCGCCGGGCGCCGACGCCGCCCCGCGCCGACTGCATCTCACATTGGTTGGCCAGGATCGCGTCGGCATCGTGCGCGAAGTCTCGCAAGTGCTCGCCCGCCATCGCGTGAATGTGGAAGAACTGCACACGCAAACCTCCAGTGCGCCCATGTCGGGCGAAACGCTGTTCCATGCGCGTGCCAGTTTGCAGGCCGTGCATGACCTGGATGCGGCGGCACTCAAAGCCGATCTGGAAGATCTGTCGAATGATCTGATTGTCGACATGACCCTGGACGAGGTGGTGTCCATCTAGCGATCCTTGCCGGCGAGAAACGCGCTGACCGCCGCTTGATGTTCGTCGCTGCCGTGCGTGAGCGCCTGATAGGCTGCCGCCAGTTCGAGCACACTGTCGAGGCGCTGCGATTGCGCCTCGCGTAGCAGTCGTTTGGTCATGCGCACCGCGGCGCCCGGATTGGCGGCAATGCGCGCCGCGAGCTGTTGGGCATGGGCGAGCAGCGCATCGTCATCGACCACCTCCATCACCAATCCCCAGGCCAACGCCGTGTCGGCGTCGATCATGTCGCCGGTAAAACTCATTTGCGCGGCGCGCTGGTAGCCCACCACCCGCTGTAGCCACCAGGCACCGCCATCGCCGGGAATCAGCCCCAGTTTCACGAAGCTCTCGGCGAAGCGCGCCGAGCGCCCGGCGATGCGCAGGTCGCACATGCAGGCCAGATCGCAGCCGGCCCCCACCGCCGGTCCGTTAACGGCGGCAATGGTGGGCACATCGAGCGCCCACAAGGCGAGCGGAATGCGCTGGATGCCGCGGCGATAGTTCTCTCGCACCTGTGTTGGCGGGCCTGCCGCCAGCCCCTTGCGGTCGCGAAAATCCTTCACGTTGCCACCGGCGCAGAAGGCCGTACCGGCGCCGGTGAGCACCACCGCCCGAACGCTGTCATCGCGCTCGATGCGCGTGCAGGCATCGACGATGGCATCCCACTGCGCAGGCGAGCTCAAGGCGTTTCGCGTCTCCGGTGCGTTCAAGGTCAGTGTCACGACCCCTTCGCTCTGATCGATACAAACAAAATCAGTCATCGCCGTTGGCTCCCAGGCGGGTGTATTTGTCCGAGCGGCCGTAGGCCTTGTCGACCGGGTAGCGCTCGGCGTTGATGGCGAGCTTCTCGAGGGCCGCGGCACGCAGATCGACGTCGAGCTGGTCGGCCAATCGCACCAGATACAGCAGCACGTCGGCCAATTCGTGCGACACCGCCGCCTTATCGTCGGCGCCGAGCGCGGCCGAGTCTTCCGGCGTGAGCCACTGAAAATGCTCCACCACCTCCGCCGCTTCGCCGATCAAGGCCATGGCCAGATTCTTGGGGGTATGAAACTGCGCCCAGTCGCGCGCCTCGGCAAATTGCCGAAGGCGGTCGCGCAGCAGGTGCAAGGTGTCGTCGTCGGGCTGCGTCATGCGTGCCTCAGTGTTGATGGCCGTCCAGCGAATAGCCCGCGCCGGCACCCTCGCCGAGCTGTTCGGCCAGATACGGCAGGCATTCTTCCAGCGCGCCTGGCAGAGTGTAGGGCGGGTTGAAAACAAACATGCCGCTCCCCGTCATGCCGAGACCGTCGCTTCTTGGCGCGGTCGTCGTCAAACGCGCATGCAGCCAGCTTCGCTCACTGCCTGCCAGCTGCTGCAGCCTCGCCGGCAGCGCCACTGACTCGGGGCGCGAGAGAATCGGGTACCACACCAGATAGCAGCCGGTCGCAAATCGTTTGAAGGCGGCTTCGAGGCTGCTGATGAGCGTGTCGTAGTCGCGCTTCACCTCGTAAGGCGGATCGATCAACACGACCGCGCGGCGTGTAGGCGGCGGCAGCACCGACTTGAGTGCGGCGAACCCGTCTTCGACCCGCACCTGAACGCGCTTGCCGGCCCGCGCGAAATGCGCCTTGAGGATGCCACTGTCGGTCGGGTGCAGTTCGAACAGGCGCAGGGCGTCATCCGCGCGCATCAGCCGGTAGGCAAACTCGGGAGAGCCCGGATAGTGGTCGGACGGCGCTTGCGCAAAGCCGGCCACCTCGAGATAGCGTCGTACCGCCTCGGGCGCCCCGCCCTGCCCGGCCAGCCGAAGGATGCCGGTTTGCGCTTCATCCAGTTTGCGGGCGGCGCCGCTGTCGAGCGCGTACTGTCCGGCGCCGGCATGGGTGTCGACATACCAGTAAGGCGCGTCTTTTCGATTGAAGTGTTCAAGCACCTGAACGAGCATCAAATGTTTGAGGACATCGGCATGATTGCCGGCATGGAAGGCATGGCGGTAGCTGAGCATTGACGCGGATTGGCGCTGATCGGGGGTGATTGATCGTATCATTGGCACACACCAAGCCAATAGCGCGGTGGCGATGCCAGTCGTCGGTTTCGGTTGAAATTTTTGTTTGCAGTGCAACATATCGTTGATATGATTGCGAATTTTTCGCGGCCAGTGACAGGCCAATGGGCGCAAAGACGCTTTCGCGAAACATGAGGGCTAAGGGATGGGAGTCTACGCGCTCGACAGCAGAGTGCCGCTTCTAGGCAAGGGAAGCTGGGTCGCCGACAACGCGACGGTGCTCGGGAATGTGGTGCTCGGTGCCAACGTGAGCATCTGGTACGGGGCCGTATTGCGGGGCGACAACGACCCCATCACGATCGGCGATAACAGCAACGTGCAGGACGGCTCTGTGCTGCACACCGACGATGGCGTGCCGCTGACCATCGGCGCCAACGTCACCATCGGCCACATGGCCATGCTGCACGGCTGTACGATTGGCGATGGCAGCCTGATCGGCATCAACGCCATCGTGCTCAATGGCGCGACGATCGGCCGCAATTGCCTGATTGGCGCCAACGCGCTGATCCCCGAGGGTCGAGAGATCCCCGATGGATCGCTGGTGGTGGGCTCTCCGGGCCGCATCATTCGCCAGCTGACGGAAGCGGAAATCGCCGACCAGGTGGCCAACGCGGATACCTACGTTCGCCATCTCAAGGAGCACGCGGACGGACTTCGCCGCCTCGATGTGCCATCAGCGAACGGATATCTGGCCGACTGATCGCCGTTCTTGCGGCGCATCAATTTCTCTAGAAACGGAGCACGCTAGACTGCGTTTGTGGGTTGCCGTTGTGAAGCCCGCAAACCTCCAAGCATTGTCTCCTTAGCGCGCACTTCGATGCGCGCTTTTTCTTTTCGAGTGCCCGTTCTGAGCGCGCCCCTCGCAGCAGCAGCAAGCACGACTGCCGCCGACCATGGTCGCCATCCCGACCACATTTCACATCGCCTTACAGCCCACACCTCGCGCTGTTCCGCCCGATCCGGTATAAGGGGCTACCCGATATTTCCGACCCACGGGGTCCAACGATGAAACGCTCGATCGCCCGCCTGTTGACTGTGCCGCTGTTCAGCGCGCTCGTGCTGTTGACGGCCCCCGCCGCACACGCCACCGAGGACGCGCTACCGACCGTGAACTTCGCCGCACAGGGGCATGCGGAGGCCGACAACGATCTGGCGCGTGCGCAGGCGTACGCCGAAACCACCGGGCAGAATCCCAAGGCGGTCGCAGCATCGGTCAATCAGGCGATCGCGGCGGCAATCGAGCTTGCCAAACGCTACCCCACCGTGTCCGTCAAGACCTCGCAAACATCCACCTGGCCGGTGTATGCCAAGAACAGCCGGACCATTTCCGCCTGGCGCATGCGCAGCGCGCTGTCGCTCGAAAGCCGTGACATCGCCGCGCTGTCGACGCTGGTCGGTGAGCTGCAGGAGCGTCTGGCCATTGGCAACCTGCAAGTGGTGCCATCGCCAGAAACGCTCGCCAAGGCCGAGGACGTTGCCACGCTGGCCGCGCTGGAAGCCTTCGAGAAGCGGGCCGCGCTGGTGGCCAAGGCGCTGAACAAATCCTATCGAATCAAAACGCTCAATGTCGGCGCGCAACGCATGCCCACACCGGTCTATCGCTCCGCGATGGCCGCCGAGGGCGCTGTGCAGGCGGCACCGGCGCCGGTCCAGCCCGGCCAGAGCGATATCGTCATCCAGGTCAATGGAAGTATCGAACTTGTCGACTAAACTCATGCAACCCAACCGGCTATTCTTCGGCCTTGTCGGCCTCGTTCTCATCGCTGGCGCAAGTGCCGGCATTGCGATCTCGTCCGTATCCACGAGCGCGGCGCAATCAACCGAATTCCTCTGCTCCAATGGTGAGCGACTGCTTGTCGCGACACAGACCGACGCCGTACGCGTGCGCACCGGGGCCGGCGTCTTCAAGCTCGGCGCAGACGACGAGCGGAATCATTATCGGGGGCAATTCCTGCAGGTGAATCTGGGCGACGACGGGCTCGAACTCACCCGCCCGCAGCAAAACGCGGTCAATTGCAAGGCGCTGCGCCACCGCACATGATCGGGCTCATCCAGCGCGTCAGTCAGGCCTCGGTAACAGTCGACGGCGAGGTGATCGGACGCATCGACACCGGTCTGCTCGCACTGATTGGTGTTCAGCCGGATGACGACGAAACACGGCTGGCAAGGCTACTCGAACGCTTGCTGAGCTATCGCGTTTTTCCCGATGCGCAAGGGCGGATGAATCTGTCCTTGCGCGATATCGACGGCGGCCTGCTCCTGGTCCCGCAATTCACGCTTGCCGCAGACACCCGCAAAGGCACACGCCCGGGCTTCAGCACCGCCGCGCCGCCCGCGCTCGCCAGCCACCTTTTCGATGCGCTGTGCGCCAAGGCGCGCGCCAGCCACGGGCAGGTTGCCTGCGGCCGCTTCGGGGCCGATATGGATGTATGCCTCACCAATCGCGGGCCGGTCACTTTCTGGCTGGACGCTTAGCCGACACTGCATTACGCTTCGTGTAGTGAGAGTCAGGAGGCATGGAATCTCGATGACGCGAACGCTTCTTTCGTCATTCGCACTCGCAATACTGCTCGCCCTGCCCGGCTGCAGTACCACACCGACATCGATCTCGCGGGCCACCACCACCGCACCCTATGTGAAATTCGATAACACCGACGACGCCGCACAGGTGGTGATGTACGCCTACGGCCTCATCGGAACCGGGTACCGATTCGGTGGCCGCAACCCCGAAGCCGGGCTCGATTGCAGTGGCATGGTGTCGTACATCGTCGAGCAGGTCAGCGGCAAGCGCCTGCCCCACAACGCCGCGCGTATCGCCGCGGCCACACGCAAGATCGATCGCAACGAACTGCAGCCCGGCGATCTGGTGTTCTTCAATACGCTTAACCGCCGCCATTCGCACATGGGTATCTACCTTGGCGACGGCAAGTTCATCCACGCCCCGAGCAGCAAGGGAAAGGTACGTATCGAGGCGATGTCCAACCGTTACTTTTCATCCCGCTTCGACGGCGCACGCACACTGCAGCCGGCCATCTGAGCTCAAGGAGCCACGTCATGCCCAACAGAAAGATTTCACAGGTCATCAAACAGCAGCAGATTGTGACCGCAGAACCCGGTTTGAGCGTGAGCGAGGCGGCAGCGCAGATGGCTGAAGCGAATGTCGGCGCGATCATGGTGGTGACCGATGGTCAGCTCGTCGGCATCTTTACCGAGCGCGATGCGCTCAACCGCGTGCTGGCAGCAAACCGGGTGGCCAGCGAGGTATGTCTGTCCGAGGTGATGACACCCAACCCAATGACGTTGACGGCGGATCGACCGCTGAATCACGCATTGCATCTCATGTTCGAAGAGGGTTACCGGCACGTGCCGATTGTCGAAGCGGGTCGGCCCGTGGGCATGGTGTCCGCCCGCGATGCACTGGGCACCGAACTGGTCGATTTCGAAGGCGAGCTTGCCCGCCGCGAGGAAATCAATCAGCTGCTCTGAAAGGCGCGCCGCGCTTAACGCTTGTGCGGCACCTGAACAAAGACTTCATCTGGCTTGGTGAGCCCAAGCTCATAGCGCGCGCGTTCTTCAATGGCTTCGTTGCCGGTTTTCAGATCGCGGATTTCGGCTTCCAGGCTGGCGTTTCTCTGTTCGAGTTTCTGGTTCAACGCCTTTTGTTCCGCCAGATCCCGATCGGCTTCCCATACGCGAAACCACCCCCCCTTGCCCAGCCAGAGCGGGTACTGAAGCGCCAACACCAGCAGGAGCAGAATGAGGATCGGCCAGCGCATGTGCTCAAGATAAAACGGGCCGACATGATGCCGGCCCGATGCTTTGGGTCGTACCGGCTACTTTAGCAGCATGCCGGTCGCGTGCGATGCGCCGCTTAACGACGACGCAGGTTGTAGAAGGCGGACAGGCCCGGATAGCTTGCCGTATCACCGAGATCTTCCTCGATGCGCAGCAGCTGGTTGTACTTGGCGATACGGTCGGAACGTGACAACGAACCGGTCTTGATCTGCATCGCGTTCAGGCCAACGGCGATGTCGGCGATGGTCGAGTCTTCGGTCTCGCCCGAGCGATGCGAAATCACGGAGGTGTAACCCGCACGCTTTGCCATTTCGACCGCCGCGAAGGTTTCCGACAGCGTACCGATCTGATTGACCTTGATGAGAATCGAGTTGGCCACGCCCTGATCGATACCTTGCTGAAGGATCTTGGTGTTGGTCACGAACAGGTCGTCACCCACCAGTTGCACCTTCTTGCCCAGGCGCTCGGTCAGCAGCTTCCAGCCGGCCCAGTCGTCTTCGGCCATGCCATCTTCGATCGACACGATGGGGAAACGATCGACCAAGGTGGCGAGGTAGTCGGTGAAGCCTTCGGCGCTCAGCGTGAGGCCTTCTCCGGCGAGCACGTATTGGCCGTCCTTGTAGAACTCGGACGAGGCGCAGTCGAGCGCCAGCACCACGTCTGTCCCCGGCTCGTAGCCGGCGTTGGAGATCGCTTCCTGAATCATGTTCAGCGCTTCGTCGGTGCCGCCGACGTTGGGCGCGAAGCCGCCTTCATCGCCCACCGTCGTCGGGTAGCCCTTGGCGTCAGTGAGTTTCTTCAGGTGGTGGAAAATCTCGGCGCCACAGCGCAGCGCTTCGCGGAAGCTGCCCATGGACACCGGCATGATCATGCACTCCTGGATGTCCAGCGAGTTGTTGGCGTGCTCGCCGCCGTTGATGACGTTCATCATCGGTACTGGCATGGCCATGGGGCCCGAGCCGCCGAAGTAACGATACAGCGGCAGGCCCGCTTCTTCGGCCGCGGCCTTGGCGACGGCCATGGAAACCGCCAGCGTGGCGTTGGCGCCGAGACGGGATTTGTTTTCGGTGCCGTCCAGGTCGATCAGGGTGTGATCGATGAAGGACTGCTCTTCCGCGTCCAGACCGATGAGTGCCTCGGAAATCTCGGTATTGACGTTCTCGACGGCCTGCTGAACGCCTTTGCCCAGATAGCGGGCGGCATCGCCGTCACGCAATTCGATGGCTTCACGCGCGCCGGTCGAGGCACCGGAGGGCACCGCGGCACGACCCATTACGCCGGACTCGAGCAGCACATCCGCTTCAACGGTGGGGTTGCCGCGCGAATCCAGCACTTCACGGGCGATGACGTCAATGATTGCACTCATAGGACTTCCTGTTATCTATCGAATAGTCAAAATCGTTGCAGGCGACCCGAATCAGGCCTGCTCAAGAAAACCGGCCTGCTTCACGAGGCGGTCGATATCACGCAAGGTTTCGAGTAGCGCCTTCATGTGCTGCAGCGGCCAGGCATTGGGGCCATCGGACAGCGCCTGCGCCGGGTTCGGGTGCGTTTCCATGAACAGTCCGGCGACCCCGGCGGCCACTGCGGCGCGCGCCAGCACGGGCACAAACTCGCGCTGACCGCCCGAGGCCGTGCCCTGCCCACCCGGCAGCTGCACCGAATGCGTCGCGTCATACACCACCGGGCAGCCGGTTTCGCGCATGATCGCCAGCGAACGCATGTCCGACACCAGATTGTTGTAGCCGAAGGACGCACCGCGCTCGCACACCATGATGCTGTCGGCGCCGCCATTGGCCGCCTTGGCCTTGTCGACGACGTTCTTCATGTCGCCGGGCGCGAGGAACTGCCCCTTCTTGATGTTCACGGGCTTGCCACACTTCGCCACCGCTTCGATGAAATCAGTCTGGCGGCAGAGGAAGGCCGGTGTTTGCAGGACGTCGACCACGCTGGCAACCTGCGCGATTTCGTCGATGGCATGCACATCCGTCAGCACCGGAACGCCGATCGTCTTGCGCACATCGGCAAGGATGTCGAGCCCCTTGTCGATGCCCATGCCACGATAAGACGTTCCCGAACTGCGATTGGCCTTGTCGTAGGACGACTTGTAGATGAAGGGGATGCCGACCTCGGTGCAGATTTCCTTGAGCGCACCGGCCGTGTCCATCGCCATCTGCTGCGACTCGATGACACACGGGCCCGCAATCAGGAACAGCGGTTGATCGAGCCCGACGTCGAAATCACACAGCTTCACAAGCGCTCTCCTTGGCCTCGCGCGCTGCAATGGCGGCTTTCACATACGCCGTGAACAGCGGATGGCCGTGACGCGGGTTGGAGGTGAATTCCGGGTGGAACTGACAGGCCACGAACCACGGGTGGTCGGGCAATTCGACCATCTCGCACAGGTGGGTGCCCGGCGCCCGGCCGGAAGCGCGCAGCCCGGCGGCTTCGAGCTTGCCCAGCAGGGTGTTGTTCACTTCGTAGCGGTGGCGATGACGCTCGATGATCTCCGGCTGACCGTAGATGTCGCGTGCCAGCGAGCCTTCGGCAAGCTCGCACGTCTGTCCGCCGAGGCGCATCGTGCCCCCCAGGTCGGAATCGTCGCCGCGACGTTCCACCTGACCGCTACGATCCAGCCATTCGGTGATCAGGCCGATCACCGGGTACTTGCTCTTTTCGTCGAACTCCGTGCTGTGCGCGCCTTTGAGGCCCGCCACATGACGTGCGTATTCGACCACGGCCAACTGCATGCCGAGGCAGATGCCCAGATACGGCACCTTGTTTTCACGGGCATATTGAATCGCGAGAATCTTGCCCTCGGTCCCCCGCTTGCCGAAGCCGCCGGGCACCAGGATGGCATCCATTTTGGCCAGCACGCCGCAGCCTTGCTGCTCGATCTCTTCGGAGTCGAGGTAATGGATGTTGACCTTGCTGCGTGTGTGCAGCCCGGCGTGGTTGAGCGCCTCGATGAGCGATTTGTACGACTCGGTCAGATCCACGTACTTGCCGACGAAGGCGATGTCGATCTCGCGTTCGGGATTCTCCAGCGCGTTGATGAGCCGGTCCCACACGGACAGATCGGCGGCCTTGGCGAGGATGCCGAGCTTGTGGCAGACGATCTCGTCGAGCATCTGGTCGTGCAGCAGGCCGGGAATCTTGTAGATGGAGCTGGCGTCCAGTGCCTCGATCACGGCCTCGGGCATCACGTTGCAGAACAACGCGATCTTGCGGCGTTCATCGGCCGGAATGGAGCGGTCGGCACGGCACAGCAGGATGTCGGGCTGGATACCGATCTCGCGCAACTCCTTCACCGAGTGCTGGGTCGGCTTGGTCTTGAGCTCGCCGGCAGTCGGAATGTAGGGCAGCAGCGTGAGATGGATGAAGCAAGTGCCGTTGCGCCCCTCTTCGATGCCCATCTGACGAATGGCTTCGAGGAAGGGCAGCGATTCGATGTCACCGACCGTGCCACCGACTTCGACGATCGCCACGTCGGCGCCTTCGGCACCACGCTTGATGAAGGTCTTGATCTCGTCGGTGATGTGCGGGATGACCTGAACGGTCTTGCCCAGATACTCGCCGCGGCGCTCCTTCTTCAGCACGGACTCGTAGATCTGGCCGGTGGTGAAGTTGTTGCGCTTGGACATCTTGGCGCTGGTGAAGCGCTCGTAGTGTCCCAGATCCAGATCGGTCTCGGCGCCGTCTTCGGTGACGAACACTTCGCCGTGCTGAAACGGGCTCATGGTGCCCGGGTCGACGTTGATGTACGGATCAAGCTTGAGGTGGGTCACGCGGATACCGCGCGACTCGAGAATGGCCCCCAAAGAGGCCGCCGCGATGCCTTTGCCCAAGGAGGACACGACACCGCCGGTAACGAAGACGAATTTAGTCATGAGGAAAGCGGAGCGGGAAAGCGCAATGATACCCGAACTCCCCGGCTGCCCTCAACGCGACAGCGCTTGAAAACGAACCCGCGCGCGGACGCCAACCGGCGTCGATTCAGCGCGGATTCGGGCGTTCGCCAACGGCTACGCGAACGCCCGCGTTACCGTTTGAGACGAAGCCACCCGGATGCGGGGTAAAGCCTTGATCAGGTGTTCAGGGCGTCGCGACGCGATGAACCGAGGCTCACTGGACGGATAGTCCTGATCGATTTTATTGCAGACTTCGAGTCATCCGGCCGAACACGGCTTGGGCGTTTCGAGCGCGGCAAACCGGCGTATCAGCGGATGAAGTCGCGATTGATGGCACGAAACTCGTCGGTATCCGCCTTGCGCAGCCACTCGAAGATCACCATTTCACGGCTGACGATGCGGGCGCCCTTGGCGCGCATGCGTTCGAGCGCAAGCTCGGTGTTGCGGGGGTCGCGCGCGCCGACCGCATCCGCCACGACGAACACGGTTTTCCCTTCCGCGAGCAATTCCAGCACGGTTTGCAGCACGCAGACGTGTGCTTCGGTGCCGCACACCACAACCTGCGGGCGTGAGGTGACGGCCGTGTCACCCAGACACCCTTCGGCCACACAGGAAAAATACGTTTTCTCGACAAAGCGGGCGTCCTCGGCCACGGCCTTTACCGCGTCGACCGTGCCACCGAGGCCGGACGGATACTGCTCGGAAACGACGCAGGGCACGCCGAGTCGCTGGGCGACCTTGATGAGCGCGATGCAGTTGTCGAGTACGGCCTCGCCGTCATGAATGGTCGGTTGCAGGCGTGCCTGCAGATCAATCGTGACGAGCGTGGATTGGTCGCGTTCGATCAGCATGATGGCATCACCCTCTGTTAACGATTCATGAGCTCAGTTCGCGGCGATCGCGAAACTGATCGAGCGCCCCGGGGTTGGCCAGCGCTTCGAGGTTCTTCACCGGGCGGCCATGCACCACATTGCGCACGGCCAACTCCACGATCTTGCCGCTGCGCGTGCGTGGGATGTCCTGCACTTCGACGACCTTGGCCGGCACGTGGCGCGGCGTCGTGTTGGCGCGAATCGTTTGCTTGATGCGGGCGATGAGCGTGTCGTCGAGCGCAATGCCTTCGCGTAGTTTCACGAACAACACGACACGGACGTCGTTTTCCCAGTCCTGACCAATGACCAGCGATTCGAGGACTTCATCGAGCTTCTCGACCTGACGATAGATTTCCGCCGTGCCGATGCGCACGCCACCGGGGTTGAGCGTGGCATCGGAGCGCCCGTGGATGACGAGCCCGCCGTGTGCGGTCTGCTCGCAGAAGTCACCATGGCACCACACGTTCTCGAAGCGTTCGAAATACGCGCTGCGATATTTCTCACCGTCCGGATCATTCCAGAAACCGATGGGCATCGCCGGAAACGGTTTCACACACACGAGTTCGCCCTTTTCGCCCACCACCGGTTTGCCATCGTCGTCGAAAATCTCCACCGCCATGCCCAGGCCCTTGCACTGGATTTCCCCCCGCCATACCGGCAGCGTCGGGTTGCCCAGCACGAAGCACGACAGAATGTCGGTCCCGCCCGAGATCGATGAAAGGCACAGATCGCGCTTGATGGCCGAGTACACGTAATCGAAACTCTCCGGCACCAGCGGGCTCCCGGTCGACAGCATTGAGCGCACATGTGTGAGCTTGTGCGTATCGATGGGCCGGCGACCGAGCTTGGCCAGATGGTCGATGAACTTGGCCGAGGTGCCGAAGTGGGTCATGCGTTCGGCGTCGGCGTAGTCGAAAAGGATGTCGCCATCGTCGACGAACGGCGAGCCGTCATAGAGCAGCAAGGTGGCATCGGCCGCCAGACCGGACACCAACCAGTTCCACATCATCCAGCCGCAGGTGGTGAAGTAGAACACTCGATCACCCGCGCGTACGTCGGTGTGCAGGCGGTGCTCCTTGATGTGCTGCAGCAGCGCCCCGCCCGCGCAATGCACGATGCACTTGGGCACGCCGGTGGTGCCGGAGGAGTACATCACGTAAAGGGGATGATCGAACGGCAGACGCGCGAAGCGAATTTCCGTCTCGTGTGCAAAGGGGGCGATGAAATCGGCCCACAGGCGCGCGTGGGCAATCCCGTCGAGCACCGGCACCGCATCGACATACGGCACCATCACCACGCGTTCGAGTGATGGAAGCCCGGCCACGATCTGCGCGATCTTGCCGGTGCAATCCACATGCTTGCCCGCGTAGTAGTAGCCGTCGACGGAGACGAGCACTTTCGGCTCGGTCTGCCCGAATCGGTCGAGTACGCCCTGGACGCCGAAGTCGGGTGACGCCGACGTGAACAGTGCGCCGAGGCTGGCGGTCGCCAACATCGCGATCAACGTCTGCGGCATGTTCGGCATGTAGGCCGCGACACGATCCCCGGGCTCAACACCCATGTCGCGCAGGGCGGCGGCAAAGTGGGCGACTTCGCGATAGAGCTCGGCGTGACTCAAACGCTCCTTGACCTTGTCCTCTCCCCAGAACACCACCGCATCGTCACCATCCCTGCGGCGTAGCAGATTTTCGGCATAGTTCAGCCGTGCCTCGGGAAACCAGCGCGCGCCCGGCATCCGGTCACCGTGTTCGAGCACCGTATCTCCGGCCTCTCCGATGACACCGCCGAACGCCCACACCGACCGCCAGAATTCGGCAGGCTGATCGATGGACCACGCGTGCATGTCCGCGTAGTCGGCCATGCGTCGGCCCCAGTGCGCATTGGCGGCATCGCGAAACGCGCTCATGCCGGTTGCGGCGATCTGTTCGGGTCGGGGCGACCACAAGGGTTGGTCGGGATTTCGAGCATCAGCCATGGTCATGTTCCGGGATTGGACTCCGCGCTTTGTTCGGCATCGAGCGACAAACGCAGTGTATCCGGGATCGGTACCGATTTGCCGGTACGATGATCCATCCACACCACCTTGGCACTGCCCTCGGCATACACCTGCTCGTCCCCCTCGACGCCTATTTCATACCAGGTCATCACGCTGCTACGCCCCGGGGCCCCGGCAAAAAGGCGAACGCGAACCGTGGCCGGATAGGTGATCGGCATGAGAAACGTACACGCCGCATTGATAATCACCGGACCGAGCTGTGCCGCCGTGGCAACCGGAAAACCGAGCAGCTCGATCCATTCCACACGGGCCTGCTCGCAGAAGCGAAAATAGAGCGTGTTGTTGACGTGAGCATAGGCATCCATGTCGCCCCAGCGAACTGGAATGATGGCCGTGTGCTGAAGCGTACGATGTGCGGTGGTCATTAGGGCTCCGTGCGTGCATATTCACATTCTCGAGTGGCCTGCAGTAACATACGGCTGCGTATGTTTTGATGCAAGCCCCGAGGCGTGTTCACAAGCTTATCGCTGATCACGCACAGCCAAGAAGCGCAACCAGCCGGCGAAAAGGAGGAGACGATGGAACGCGAGTCGATGGAGTTCGACATTCTGATTGTTGGCGGTGGCCCGGCCGGGCTGTCGGCGGCGATCCGGCTCAAGCAACTGGCCAACGACGCGGGTCGGGAGCTCAATGTCTGCCTGATCGAAAAAGCCGCCGAAATTGGTGCTCACATCCTGTCTGGCGCGGTGATGGATCCGAAAGCGCTGACCGAGTTGATCCCCGACTGGAAGGCGCAAGGCGCACCGCTCAATACCGAAGTGAGCGAAGACAAGGTCATCTTCCTTTCCGAAACCGGCGGGCACAGCCTGCCGGTCGGACTGCTGCCGTCGAGCTTCGTCAACCGCGGCAACTATGTCGTGCGCCTGGGCAACGTCGTCAAATGGCTGGGCGAACAGGCCGAGGCCATGGGCGTCGAGGTCTACCCGGGCTTTGCCGGTGCCGAGGTGTTGTTCGACGACAATGGCGCCGTCAAGGGCGTGGCCACCGGCGACATGGGGCTGACTCGCGAGGGCGAGCAAGGCCCCAACTACCAACCGGGCATGGAACTGCACGCCAAATACACGCTCTTTGCCGAAGGCTGTCGCGGCCATCTGGGCAAACAGCTCGAAGCGCATTTCGACCTGCGCAAGGACGCCGACCCACAAACCTACGGCCTCGGCCTCAAGGAACTGTGGGAAGTGCCGGCCGAGGCGCATCAGCCCGGTCTGGTGGTGCACACCGCCGGCTGGCCAATGGACAACGCCACCTATGGCGGGGGTTTCGTCTATCACCTCGAAGACAATCTGGTGGCCATCGGCTACGTGGTCGGCCTCAACTACGCCAACCCGTATCTGTCGCCGTTCGAGGAGTTTCAGCGCTACAAGACCCATCCGCAGATTCGTGGCTACATCGAAGGTGGCAAGCGCCTCGCCTACGGCGCCCGCGCCATCACCGCCGGCGGGCTGCAAAGCCTTCCCAAGCTCACCTTCCCGGGGGGCGGTCTGATCGGCGATGACGCCGGTTTCCTCAACGCCGCGCGTATCAAGGGCTCTCACGCCGCCATCAAGAGCGGCATGCT
>JBNKNO010000039.1:0-6785 GCA_050293885.1 Rhodocyclaceae bacterium
AAGACGACGGTCGGACGCGAGTTGGCAAAGCGTCTCGGCCGTCGTTTTGTCGACAGTGACCATGAAATCGTTGCCCGCACGGGCGTGACGATCCCGGTCATTTTTGATGTCGAAGGTGAAGCCGGCTTCCGAAAGCGGGAGTCCGAGATGATCGAGGCGCTGACTCAGGATCGAGATATCGTGCTCGCGACGGGTGGCGGCGCCGTTCTTGCACCCGAAAATCGGGCGCTTCTGAAATCCCGTTGCAAAGTCGTCTATCTCGATGTGCCGCCGCAAGCGCTTTGGGAGCGCACGCGCCATGACCGCAATCGGCCGCTACTTCAGGTCGAAGACCCGAAGGCGCGCATCGAAGCCTTGTTCGCTGAAAGAGATCCCCTGTACCGCGAAGTGGCTCATGTAGTTGTGAGTGGGGGGCGTGGCAGTGCAAAATCCATGCTTCGCAAGATCGAAAGGGCTTTGCAACAGCAATGCGCAAATTGACGGTTTCACTGGGTGATCGAAGTTATCCCATTCTCATTGGCCGGGGTTTGATTGACGCAGGTGGCTTGATCGCTGAACGGATCAGGACGCCGAAAGTCGCGCTCGTTACAAACGACACCGTCGGCCCCTTGTATCTTGACCGTGTGGTGTCGGCGCTCGCTGGTGCCGGCATCGAGGTTAAATCGATCGTTCTGCCCGATGGGGAGTCATACAAGACGCTGGATACGCTGAACCGGATTTTCGATGGTTTGCTTGCGGCACATTGCGACCGGAGCGCAACCATCGTAGCCTTGGGCGGCGGCGTCATTGGTGACATGGCGGGGTTTGCGGCGGCAACCTATCAGCGTGGCGTCGACTTTGTTCAGATACCGACCACGCTGCTGGCGCAGGTCGATTCGAGTGTCGGTGGAAAAACTGCCGTCAATCACCCCTTGGGCAAGAACATGATTGGCGCCTTCCATCAGCCGAAGCTGGTGCTGGCGGATACCGACACGCTGGCTACCTTGCCGGATCGCGAATTGAAGGCAGGGCTTGCCGAGGTGATCAAATATGGTCTGATTCGGGATTCGGAATTCTTCGATTGGCTCGAAGCGAATATCGGTGGTTTGCTCGGCCGCGATTCCAATCTCCTGTCGGAAGCGATTGAGCGCTCATGTATCAACAAGGCAAAGATTGTCGCTGAAGATGAAACCGAGCGCGGGGTTCGCGCACTGCTTAACCTCGGCCACACGTTCGGGCACGCGATCGAGGCGGGCCTCGGATTTGGTACGTGGCTCCATGGCGAGGCGGTGGGTGCCGGCATGGTGATGGCTGCGAGACTTTCCGAGCGGCTCGGGTATCTCGCCCCAGAGGCGTGCTCACGGGCTGCGGCGCTCATCGAACGGGCGGGGTTACCGATCCTCGGGCCTGCACTCGGCGCCGAGCGTTACCTTGAATTGATGGCCCATGACAAAAAGGTCGAGGCCGGTCGCTTGCGTCTGGTATTGCTGCGCGACATTGGCGACGCCGAGATATTTTCCGACGTTCCGGTGGATGACATCAGCGCCGCCATTGCGCAGTGTTGTACGCCATGAGCGCGCTGGCTGGCTACGCGGTTGGCGAGTCCAACACACGTGGCCGGCAGCACCCGGAACCCGCGCCCGCGGGGCGAAGCGAGTTTCAGCGGGATCGCGACCGGATTGTGCATTCCACCGCGTTCCGTCGGCTTGAATACAAAACCCAGGTTTTCGTCAATCACGAAGGCGACCTGTTCAGAACGCGGCTGACGCACAGCATCGAAGTGGCGCAGATTACCCGCACGGTCGCGCGGGCGTTGTCGTTGAACGAGGATCTTGCCGAGGCGATTGCGCTGGCGCACGACCTCGGTCACACGCCATTCGGGCACGCCGGGCAGTCGGCATTGAACGAGTGCATGCGCCCCCACGGGGGGTTCGAGCACAATCTACAGTCACTTCGTACCGTGGAATCGCTTGAAGAGCACTACGCGCAGTTCGATGGACTGAACCTGATGTACGAAACCCGCGAGGGCATTCTCAAACATTGCTCGCGCGCCAACGCCCAGCAACTCGGGGCCTTGGGCGAACGCTTTCTCAAAGGCGAGCAGCCCTGTCTCGAGGCCCAGCTCGCCAATCTTGCTGACGAGATCGCGTACAACAACCACGATGTGGATGACGGGCTGCGTTCCGGCCTGATTTCAATGGAACAACTTGAAGCGGTCGACGTGTTTGCCGACCAGCGGCGAGCGGTCGAAGCGCTCTATCCGGGGCTCACCGGACGGCGGCTCATCCACGAAACCATTCGGCGCATGATCAACCTCATGGCGCTTGATCTGATCAAGCAAACATCCGCCAACATTGCCGAGCACGCCGTTGAAACCTTGGAAGACGTGCATCGCGCGCCGCGCCTTGTGGCCTACTCCGAGCCGCTGCTCCCGTCGCTGCGCGCACTGAAGGCCTTTTTGCGCGAGAACCTGTATCACCACTATCAGGTGCTGCGCATGACCGACAAGGCAAAGCGGATCATCGGCGATCTGTTCGGCGCGTTCATGGCGGATCCACGTCTGCTGCCGCCGCAATACCAACGACGCGCCGAAGACGACACGCCGCGCGCGATCGCGGACTACATTGCGGGTATGACTGACAGATACGCGGTCAAGGAGCACCGGCGCCTGTTCGCAATTGGCGAGATTTATTAGGCGCTTGGCGCTATTGCGCACTGCAAAAAGGACTTGAACGAGGGGGGCTCGAAAGGTATATTCGAGAGTCCGCCCCATGTGTTCAACGGCACCCCAGCGTGTGTCGTGGAGAGCCGGCGCAACAGCGACCGGCTTTTTTGACGCCTTTCGTGTCTGCGTCGCAAGACGACCTGCGTCGTCCGGTCGAGCGAAAGGCAAGTAGTGTCGAGGAAATACAATGAGTCTTCCCCACAAGCAGGGTCTGTACGACCCGGCAAACGAACATGACGCCTGCGGCGTCGGCTTTGTCGCTCACATCAAGGGTGAGAAACGGCACGACATTATTGTCCAGGGTCTCGAGATCCTGAAGAACATCGACCACCGTGGCGCTGTCGGCGCAGATCCGTTGCAAGGGGATGGTGCCGGTCTGTTGCTGCAGATTCCCGATGCGCTGTATCGGGAAGAGATGGCAAAGCAGGGCGTGACCCTGCCGTCGTCGGGTGGCTACGGTGTTGGCATGCTGTTCATGCCCAAGGAGCACGCCTCCCGCCTGGCTTGTGAGGAAGAGGTCGAGCGCGCCGTGCGTGCCGAAGGTCAGGTCGTGCTCGGTTGGCGCGACGTGCCGGTCAATCGTGACATGCCCATGTCGCCTGCCGTGAAGAAGACCGAGCCGGTCATTCGTCAGGTTTTCATCGGGCGCGGCCCCGACGTGATGGTGTCCGATGCGCTGGAACGCAAGCTGTACGTGATTCGCCGCCGCGCAGCCAATGCCATCAACGCGTTGAAGCTTGAGCACGGCAAAGAGTTCTACATGGTCTCGATGTCGGCGCGCACCATCGTCTACAAGGGGCTCCTGCTGGCCAATCAGGTCGGTGAATACTTCCCCGATCTGCTCGACTCACGTGCGGTGTCGGCGCTCGCGCTGGTGCATCAGCGTTTTTCGACCAACACCTTCCCCAAGTGGAATCTGGCGCATCCGTTCCGCATGATTGCGCACAACGGTGAAATCAACACCGTGCGCGGTAACTACAATTGGATGCGTGCCCGTGAAAAAGGCGTGTCCTCGCCGCTGCTGGGCGACGATCTGCAAAAGATCTGGCCGCTCATCTATCCGAACCAGTCCGATTCGGCGGCCTTCGACAACGCGCTCGAACTGCTCACCATGTCGGGTTATTCGATGGCGCATGCCGTCATGATGATGATTCCGGAAGCGTGGGAATCGCATACCTTGATGGGCCCCCAGCGCCGCGCCTTCTACGAATACCACGCAGCCATGATGGAGCCGTGGGACGGCCCGGCTGCCGTGGCCTTTACCGACGGCCGTCAGATCGGCGCCACGCTTGACCGCAACGGTTTGCGCCCGGCGCGCTATCTGGTGACCGACGACGACCTCGTGGTCATGGCCTCCGAGTCCGGCGTGCTGCCGATTCCCGACAGCAAGATCGTCAAGAAATGGCGTCTGCAGCCGGGCAAGATGTTCCTGATCGACATGGATCAGGGGCGCATCATCAACGATGAAGAGATCAAGGAATCGCTCGCGACTGCCAAGCCGTATCGCGAGTGGAACGAGCGCATCAACATCAAGCTCGACGGGCTGGACGCGCCGGAAAACGCCGCTGCGCCCGAGTGCCAGGCAGGGCTGCTCGACCGTCAGCAAGCCTTCGGTTTCACGCAGGAAGACATCAAGTTCATCCTTGAACCGATGGCTCGGGCTGGCGAGGAAGGCACTGGCTCCATGGGCAACGACTCGCCCATGGCGGTGCTCTCGAACAAGGAAAAGCCGCTTTACAACTACTTCCGCCAGTTGTTCGCGCAGGTGACCAACCCGCCGATCGACCCGATCCGCGAGCAGTTGGTGATGTCGCTTGTCTCCTTCATCGGCCCGCGGCCGAACCTGCTCGAGATCAACGAAATCAACCCGCCGTACCGGCTTGAAGTGTCGCAACCGGTGCTCGACTTTGCCGACATGGCAAAGATTCGCGACATCGCGCGCTACACGGGCAACAAGTTCCGCTCGGCCGAGCTGGACATCTGCTACCCCATCGAGTGGGGCAAGGAAGGCGTCGAAGCGCGCCTGGCGTCCCTGTGTGCCGAAGCAGAAGATGCAGTCCTTCAGGGCTACAACATTCTGGTGGTCTCCGATCGCCGCGTCGACAAGCAGAATGTGGCCATCCCCGCGCTGTTGGCCACCTCGGCCATCCATCAACATCTCGTCACCAAGGGGCTGCGCACGCGTGCCGGACTGGTGGTCGAGACCGGCACGGCGCGTGAGAACCATCATTTCGCCGTGCTCGCCGGTTACGGCGCCGAGGCCGTTCATCCCTACCTCACGCTCGAAACCCTGCAGGCACTGGCCGGCAACGCCGAGGAAGGCGAAAAGGCGGTGGCGCACTTCGTCAAGGCCGTGGGCAAGGGCCTGCGCAAGATCATGTCGAAGATGGGCATCTCCACCTACATGTCCTACACCGGGGCACAGATCTTCGAAGCGGTGGGTCTGAAGCAGGGCTTTATCGACAAGTACTTCACCGGCACCACCAGCCAGGTGGAGGGCGTGGGCGTATTCGAGGTCATGGAAGAGGCGCTGCGCCTGCACAAGAAAGCCTTCGGTGATGATCCCGTGATGGCCGACATGCTGGATGCGGGCGGCGAATACGCGTTCCGTATCCGCGGCGAAGAGCACATGTGGACGCCGGATTCCATCGCCAAGCTGCAGCACGCCACGCGTGCCGGCAAGTACGAGACGTACAAGGAGTACGCTCGCCTGATCAACGACCAGACCGCGCGCCATATGACCATGCGCGGGCTGTTCGAGATCAAGCCGGCCAGTGCGCCGATCAGCATCGACGAGGTCGAGCCCGCCAAGGAAATCGTCAAGCGCTTCGCCACCGGCGCCATGTCGCTCGGCTCCATCTCGACCGAGGCGCACACCACGCTGGCGATTGCCATGAACCGCATCGGCGGCAAGTCGAACACTGGCGAGGGCGGTGAGGACCCGACGCGTTTCGTGCCGGTTTCCAAGCCGACCAAACTCTCCGAGTTGATCGGCGCGAGCCGCATCGAGCGCGATATCGAGCTCAATGCCGGCGACAGCCTGCGTTCCGCCATCAAGCAGGTGGCGTCCGGCCGCTTTGGCGTGACCACCGAGTATCTGGTCAACGCCGATCAGATCCAGATCAAGATGGCACAGGGCGCCAAGCCGGGCGAGGGCGGTCAGTTGCCCGGGCACAAGGTGTCTGAGTACATCGGCTACCTGCGTCACTCGGTGCCGGGTGTCGGGCTCATCTCGCCCCCGCCGCACCACGACATCTACTCGATCGAAGACTTGGCGCAGCTCATTCACGATCTCAAGAACGCCAATTCGAAGGCGTCCATCAGCGTCAAGCTGGTGTCCGAAATCGGGGTGGGCACCGTCGCCGCCGGGGTCTCCAAGGCCAAGGCCGATCACCTCGTGATCGCCGGTCACGATGGTGGCACCGGCGCGTCGCCGCTGTCGTCCATCAAGCACGCCGGCTCGCCGTGGGAACTCGGTTTGGCCGAAACCCAGCAGACGCTGGTGCTCAACCGCCTGCGTTCGCGGATTCGCGTGCAGGTCGACGGTCAGATGAAAACCGGTCGCGACGTGGTCATCGGCGCGCTGCTCGGTGCTGACGAGTTCGGCTTTGCAACCGCGCCGCTGGTGGTCGAAGGCTGCATCATGATGCGCAAGTGCCACCTCAACACCTGCCCGGTGGGCGTGGCGACGCAAGACCCGGTCCTGCGCAAGCGCTTCTCCGGCCAGCCCGAGCACGTGGTCAACTTCTTCTTCTACGTGGCCGAGGAAGTGCGCGAACTCATGGCGCAACTCGGTATCCGCAAGTTCGACGACCTCATCGGCCGCTCGGATCTGCTCGACATGCGCAAAGGCATCGAGCACTGGAAGGCCAAGGGCCTCGACTACAGCCGTATCTTCTACCGCCCGGACGTTCCCGCCTCTGTCGGTCGCCTCCATTCGGACGTGCAGGATCATGGTCTGGACAAGGCGCTCGATCAAGAGCTGGTCAAGCTGGCGGCACCGGCGCTCGACAAGGGCGAGAAGGTGTCGATCGACCTGCCGGTACGCAACATCAACCGCACCGCCGGCACCATCCTGTCC
>JBNKNO010000039.1:6818-14588 GCA_050293885.1 Rhodocyclaceae bacterium
CTGCCGGACGACACCATTCACATCAAGCTCTCCGGCACGGCCGGTCAGAGCTTCGGCGCCTTCCTGGCGCGTGGCGTGACACTGGATCTGGTGGGCGAGGGCAACGACTACGTCGGCAAGGGGCTCTCCGGTGGTCGCATCATCGTGCGCCCGGATGAAAGCTTCCGCGGTGACGCCGGGAACAACATCATCATCGGCAACACCGTGCTCTACGGCGCAGTCGAGGGTGAGGCCTTCTTCTCCGGTGTTGGCGGCGAGCGTTTCGCCGTGCGTAACTCCGGCGCCACGGCCGTGGTCGAAGGCGTTGGCGATCATGGTTGCGAGTACATGACCGGCGGCACCGTGGTCGTGCTCGGTGACACCGGCCGGAACTTTGCCGCCGGCATGTCGGGTGGCGTGGCCTACGTGCTCGACGAAGACGGCAGTTTCGAAGGTCGCTGCAACCTCGCGCAGGTCGCGCTCGAGCCGGTCGAAGAGGAAATCGAGGCCCGCAAGGGCACCGAAGCCGGTGACGACCTGGAGTCGCTCGGCGAGGTCGATGTGCGTCATCTCGGCCTGGCCGACGAGGTCATCCTCAAGGGGCTGATCGAGAAGCATGCCGAATACACCGGCAGCGAGCGTGCCAAGGCAATCCTCGCCAACTGGCCGGCCTTCCGCGCCAAGTTCGTCAAGGTGATGCCGCACGAATACCGCCGCGCGCTGGCCGAAATGGCCGCGCAAAAACAGAAGCAACTGGAGGCTGCGTAAGATGGGTAAGCCCACCGGATTTCTCGAATACGAGCGTCTGACCGAAGCCGTCGCGCCGGTTGAAGAACGCGTCAAGGACTACCGCGAGTTCGTCGTGTGCCTGTCGGATGGCGAAGCCGCCGATCAGGGCGCGCGCTGCATGGACTGCGGTATCCCGTTCTGCAACAACGGCTGCCCGGTCAACAACATCATTCCCGACTGGAACGACCTGGTGTATCGCGGTCAGTGGGAGCAGGCGATTGGCGTGCTGCACTCGACCAACAACTTCCCGGAATTTACCGGCCGTATCTGTCCCGCTCCGTGCGAGGCGGCCTGTACGCTCAACATCAATTCCGACGCGGTGGGCATCAAGTCCATCGAACGGGCCATCATCGACAAGGCCTGGGCCAACGGCTGGGTCAAGCCGCAAGTGGCGCCCGCCAAGACCGGCAAGAAGGTCGCGGTCGTCGGCTCCGGCCCGGCGGGTCTGGCGAGCGCACAGCAGTTGGCGCGTGCGGGGCACGATGTCGTGGTGTTCGAAAAGAACACCCGCATCGGTGGCCTGTTGCGTTACGGCATCCCCGACTTCAAGCTCGACAAGTCGACCATCGACCGTCGCATGGCGCAGATGGAAGCCGAGGGCGTCGAGTTCCGCACCGAGGTGTGTGTCGGCGCCGCGCCCAACATGACCGGCGTGACCGACGACGGCAAGCAGGTGCTGAGCGCCGATCAGCTCAAGGCCGAGTTCGACGCCATCGTGCTCTCCGCTGGTTCCGAGACACCGCGTGATCTGCCCGTGCCTGGGCGTGAGCTGGCCGGCGTGCATTTCGCGCTCGAATTCCTGATCCCGCAGAACAAGGCGGTGGCTGGCGATGCGCCCAACCCGATCTCGGCCAAAGGCAAGCACGTGGTGGTCATCGGCGGTGGTGACACCGGTTCCGACTGCGTCGGCACCAGTTATCGCCACGGCGCCGCCTCGGTGACCCAGTTCGAACTCATGCCGCAGCCGCCGGAAGAAGAGAACAAGGCGCTGACCTGGCCGAACTGGCCGATCAAGCTGCGCACCTCGTCCTCCCACAAGGAAGGTGAGACGCGCCGCGAATTTGCCATCGCCACCAAGGAATTCATCGGCGAGAACGGCAAGGTCACCGCATTGAAGACGGTTCGTCTGGAGTGGAAAGACGGCAAGATGGCCGAAGTGCCGAACAGCGAAGAGATCTACAAGGCCGATCTGGTGCTGTTCGCCATGGGCTTCACCCAGCCGGTGTCCTCACTGCTCGACGCCTTCGGCGTGGAAAAGGACAACCGCGGCAACGCCAAGGCGACCACTGACGGTGAAGGCTGCTACGCCACCAATGTGGACAAGGTGTTTGCCGCCGGTGACGTGCGTCGGGGCCAATCGCTGGTGGTGTGGGCGATCCGTGAAGGCCGCCAGGCCGCACGCGAGGTGGATATCTATCTGATGGGGTCTTCCGAGCTGCCGCGCTGAGGCAAGTGCCGTACGCAAAAAAGGCGACCTCCCGGTCGCCTTTTTTGTGCCCGGGGGCCTGGTGTCGCTTGGGTTGCGCGTAGCGAAGCGCAACATGCCGCGTCGCCAATCGGGCACCTCGCCGCTTGAGCTTCCTTCGTCAGCCCAAGCGGCGCCTTACGCCCCCTTGCCGTCGAGCAATGCCAGCGTGTGGCGCGCGATCATCCACTCTTCGTTGGTGGGAATGATGGCGAGGGCGAGGCGGCTGTCGGGCGCATCAATGCGGGTCGCATGGGCCGCATTCGCGGCCGGGTCGAGTCTTGCGCCCAACCAGGCGGCCTGTTCGACCACCGCCTGCCGAATGGACGCGGCATGTTCGCCGATGCCGCCGGTGAACACGATGGCGTCAACGCCGCCGGCCGCCGCGGCAAGCGAGCCCAGCTCCCGGCCGATGCGGTAGCAGAACAGCGCAATCGCCTCGGCCGCTTCGGGCGCGGGCGACGCGAGCAGGTCGCGCATGTCGGAGCTGATGCCGGAGACGCCCAGCAGGCCCGATTCCTTGTAGAGCAAGTCGGTGAGCTGGCCGACATCCATCCCTTTCTGGTCCATGAGATAGAGCAACACGCCGGGGTCGAGATTGCCCGTGCGGGTGCCCATCACCAGCCCGTCGATGGCCGTGAAGCCCATGGTGGACGCCACGCTGCGGCGGTCGCGCAGCGCGCACATGCTGGCGCCGTTGCCCAGATGCGCGACGATGACGGCGCCGTTTGCCCGTTCGACGCCGAGCCTGGCCTCGAGTTGGCGGCTGACGTATTCGTACGAAAGCCCATGAAAACCGTAGCGACGGATGCCTTCTGCGCTCAGCGGGCGCGGCAGCGCGAAAGCTTGCGCGACCTCGGGCTGCGTGCGATGGAATGCGGTGTCGAAACAGCCCACCTGGACCAATTCGGGCATGAGCCGCGCCACGGCGTGCACCGCGCGCAAGTTGTGCGGTTGATGCAGCGGCGCGAGCGGGATGAAGCTGGCCAGCTCGGTCAGTACCGCGTCGGTGAGGCGAACAGGCGCGCTGTAAGTGGCGCCGCCATGCACGATGCGGTGCCCGGCCGCCACCAGATCGAGCGCCGGATTGTGTTCGCGCAACCACGCCAGCAGTGTGTCGAGCGCTTGCTGGTGATGGGCGTCGAGGTCGTCAGTGGCGGGCGCCGGAATGGCCGTGTCGAAGTGCGCGCCGCGGTGGTCGCGCGCATGCAGTTGGGCCGACAGGCCAATGCCCTCGATCTGGCCGGCGAGCGCCGGCGTGGCGGCAAGCTCGGGCGCGATGGCGTAGAGCGCAAATTTGAGGCTCGACGAACCGGCGTTGAGGACCAGCAGCGCTTTCATAGACACTGCGTGCGGCGGCGATGGGCCATCAACAGGGCAATGGCACACGAGGCGGCACGGGCTTCGGCGCTATCGGCGCGGCTGGTGAGCACGATGGGCACGCGGGCGCCCAGCACCACGCCGGCGAGCACCGCGTCGGCCAGATATTCGAGCTGCTTGGCCACCATGTTGCCGGACTCCAGATCCGGCACCACGAGGATGTCGGCATAGCCGGCCACCGGCGAGACGATACCCTTGGTTTTTGCCGCGACGATGGAAATGGCGTTGTCGAAGGCCAGCGGGCCGTCGAGAATGCCGCCCTGGATCTGTCCGCGATCGGCCATCTTGCACAAGGCCGCGGCGTCGATCGTCGAGCGCAGCTTGGAGGTGACCGTTTCCACCGCCGACAGAATGGCGACCTTGGGTTCGGTCATGCCCATGGTCTGCGCCAGTTCGATGGCGTTCTGGATGATGTCCACCTTCTCTTCGAGGGTGGGCTCGATGTTGATGGCGGCGTCGGTAATGAGCAGCGGGTGCGGATAGGTGGGCACCTCGGCAACGAACACGTGGCTGATACGCCGTTCGGTGCGCAGGCCATGGGCCTTGTTGACCACCGCACTCATGAGCTCGTCGGTATGCAGCGAGCCTTTCATCACCGCCTCGACCTCGCCGTTGCGCGCCATGGCGACCGCCTTGTCGGCGGCGGCGTGGCTGTGTGGCACATCGACAATCTCGACGCCGGCGAGTTCGAACCCCTCGGCTTCGGCAACGGCGCGAATCTTCGCCTCCGGCCCGACCAGCACGGGAATCACCAAACCTTCCGCCGCCGCCTGCAGCGGCCCGGCCAGCGACTCCACGTCGCAAGGATGTGCCACGGCAATGCGCACGGGCTCGAGTCCGTCGGTCATCGACAGCAGGTGCTGGTAGCGCAACTCCTTGTCGGAGACCGTGACTTCCGGCAGATGAATCCGCAGGCGCTTGATCTTTTCGGTCGGCGCCAGCACCTCGGCGGCGCCGTCGATTACCTTCAAACCGTCCTGGTTGGTGGCCAGGCAGTCGAAGATGATGTGCGAGTTGTGCGCGAACTTTTCGCGGCAGGTGACGGTGATGTTGAGCGTGTCACCAATACTCACCGGCCGGCAGAAGTTGAGCGATTGAGAAACATACACCGTGCCCGGTCCGGGAAACTCGGTCCCGAGAATCGTCGAAAACAGCGCGCTGCCCCACATGCTATGGCCCACCACCTCGCGAAACTGGCTCGAGCGCGCGAACTCGGGGTCGACGTGCGTCGGATTGACGTCGCCCGAAACGGCGGCGAACAGGTGGATGTCGTTCGGCCTGAGCGTGCGCACGAGTTGCGCATGGTCGCCCACGGCGATTTCGTCAAACGTGCGGTTTTCGATGTACTGCTGGGTGGCCCGGTGCATGGGCGTTCTCCTGATTCTGCATTGAGGCGACAGCATTCTAACGGTGCAAGAATTGCAATCGTGAGTGCATCGTTCAAGAATAGTGCATCGCAGCATTCGTGTCTTGCGTGTGCTGATGACAAAGTGAGAAGCAGGTAACAGGTGGGCTTGAGGGCACATGCTAGAATCCGCCCGCAAATCCCCCAAAATGGAATCGTCATGCAAGTTGTCGTACTCGCCGCCGGACAGGGAAAGCGGATGCGCTCGGTACTGCCCAAAGTGCTCCAGCCCATCGCCGGACGCCCCATGCTCGGCCATGTTCTCGATACCGCGCGTGCCCTGGGGAGTGAAAAGATCTGCGTGGTCTACGGCCATGGTGGCGAAGCGGTGCGCGACGCACTCGACGCCCCCGATCTGGCCTGGGCGTTGCAATCGCCGCAACTGGGCACCGGCCATGCCGTGCAGCAGGCCTTGCCGCATCTCGACGACGCGCACATGGCGCTGGTGCTCTACGGCGATGTGCCGCTCATTGGCGGGGCCACGCTGCGCCGCTTGATCGAGGCCGCTGGCGCCGATCGTATGGCACTGCTCACCGTCGAACTGCCCGACCCCACCGGCTACGGCCGCATCATCCGCAACCACGCCGGCGACGTGCAACGCATCGTCGAGCACAAGGACGCCACCGAAGCCGAGCGCGCCGTGCGCGAAGTCAATACCGGCATTCTCGTGGCCCCCGTGGCGCGCCTGCGCGACTGGCTCGGCCGCCTGCGCAACGACAATGTGCAGCAGGAATACTATCTGACCGACATCATCGGCATGGCCGTGGAAGAGGGCACGACCGTGGTCGCCACCCAACCCGATCATGTGGCCGAAACGCTCGGCGTGAACAACAAGCAGCAACTGGCCGAGCTCGAGCGCATGTACCAGCGCATGCTCGCCGACGAGCTGTTCGAGGCCGGCGTGACCCTGATCGACCCGGCGCGCATCGACATCCGTGGCCAGCTCAGCTGTGGGCACGACGTGCAAATCGACGTCAATTGCGTGTTCGAAGGCACGGTTGAACTCGGTGACAAGGTCCACATCGGCGCCAACTGTGTGATTCGCAACGCCCGCATTGCCGCTGGCACCCGTATTCTGCCGTTTTCACACATCGACGAGACGCAGATGGGCGAGGGCTGTGTGATCGGGCCGTATGCGCGCACGCGCCCCGGCACCGAGCTGGGCAACGAAGTGCATCTGGGCAACTTCGTCGAAGTGAAAAACAGCCGCATCGGCAATCAGTCGAAAGCCAATCATCTGGCCTATGTGGGCGATGCCGACATCGGCGAGCGCGTGAATGTGGGCGCGGGCACCATCACCTGCAACTACGATGGCGCCAACAAGTTTCGCACCACCATCGAAGACGACGTGTTCATCGGCTCCGACACCCAACTGGTGGCCCCCGTGCGCGTCGGCAAGGGCGCCACGCTCGGCGCTGGCACCACGCTCACCAAGGACGCGGCCGCCGGCGAACTGACCGTCTCGCGCGCCAAACAGATGACCGTGCCGGGCTGGAAGCGCCCGGTCAAGCAACCCAAATAAGCGCGTCGGCACCCGCGGCCGACCCAGGAGAGACCCATGTGTGGCATCGTCACCGCCATTTCCACCGATAACGTGGTTCCCGTGCTGCTCGAAGGGCTGCGCAAGCTCGAATACCGTGGCTACGATTCGGCCGGCCTCGCTGTCCTGCAAGACGACAGCCTGATTCGCCTGCGCTCGGCCGGGCGCGTCGCCGAGCTGGCGACCATGGCCGACAACCGCGACCTTACCGCCAACATCGGCATCGCGCACACGCGCTGGGCCACCCACGGCGCACCGTCCGAGCGCAACGCCCATCCGCACGTCTCCAGCGGGCTGGCCGTGGTGCACAACGGCATCATCGAAAACTACGAGCAAATGCGCGAGCGGCTCGGCGCCAAGGGCTTCACCTTCGAGTCGGAAACCGACACCGAGACCATCGCACACCTGGTGCAAGACAAACTCAACGACGGCGCCGAACTGCTCGAAGCCGTGCGTCTGGCCGCCAACGAACTCGAAGGCGCCTACGCCATCGGCGTCGTGAGCGAATCCGACCCGTGCCGCGCCATCGTCGCGCGCAAGGGCTCGCCGCTGTTGCTCGGCGTCGGCGAGAACGGCATGTTCGCCGCCTCCGACACCTCCGCGCTGCTGCAGGTAACGCGCAAAGTGGTGTATCTCGAAGACGGCGACATCGCAGAGCTCACACTCGACGGCTTCCGCATCTTCCTGTCTGACGGCACGCCGGTTGAACGGCCCGTCAACGTCTCATCCCTCTCTGCCGACGCCGTCGAGCTCGGGCAGTACCGGCACTACATGCAGAAGGAAATCTTCGAGCAGCCCCAAGCGCTGGGTAACACGCTCGAAATGATCGCTGGCGGCAACGTCATCTCGCCGCAGATCTTCGGCGCCAAGGCCAGCGAGATGCTCGGCGCCTCGCGGCGCGTGCTCATCATCGCCTGCGGCACCAGTTTCCATGCCGGCCTGGTGGCGCGCTACTGGCTCGAATCGGTCGCCGGCATCCCCTGCTCGGTCGAAATCGCCAGCGAATACCGCTACCGCCAGTCTGTGCCCGAGTCCGACACGCTCGTCGTCGTCATCTCCCAATCGGGCGAAACCGCCGACACCCTCGCCGCACTCAAGCACGCCAAGGCGCAGGGCATGGACAAGACCCTCGCCATCTGCAACGTGCCCGAATCGGCCATCGTGCGTGAAACCGCGCTGCGCTTCATCACCCGCGCCGGCCCCGAGATCGGT
>JBNKNO010000039.1:14921-27759 GCA_050293885.1 Rhodocyclaceae bacterium
CTGGTCGACCGCGACATGCCGGTAATCGCCATCGCCCCGGCCGACGAACTCATCGAAAAGCTCAAGAGCAACCTGCAGGAAGTGCGCGCGCGCGGCGGCGAGCTCTACGTGTTCGCCGACGCCGGCAGCGAAATCCCCGAATCCGAAGGCGTCCACATTCTGCACATGCCGGAACACTACGGCATGCTCTCGCCGGTGCTGCACGTCATCCCGCTGCAGCTTCTTTCCTATCACGCCGCGTTGGTGAAAGGCACGGACGTAGACAAGCCCCGGAACCTCGCCAAGTCAGTCACGGTGGAGTAAGCGCGAGCGGGTGCGCCACACGAACAAAAGAGCCCCAGTTAATGGGTAATGCTGTTCAGATAAGGCGCAAAAGACCCCTTCCGATGCGCATGCGATACGCTCCCTCCCCTTCAAGGGGAGGGCTGGGGTGGGGATGGGTTTCAATCGATGCCTCGAAAACCCCATCCCCCTCCCAACCTCCCCCTTGAAGGGGGAGGAGTCCGATGTGCTTCACTGAACGACATTACCAGTCCATGGGGCTCTTTTTTGTCGTGGGTTGTCGTCGAACACTCGCCGCATCATTGCTGGTGGCTATCGAAGTCATATTCAAAATACCTTGGATCTATCATCGCGCAAACTCTAGATTAGAGACGTGTCATTGAATACGAACAGCCAAGGAGACCGACATGTCTGACCAAGCACAGTGCCCCTTCTCGAGTGGGGCGCACAAGCACACCCTGGCGGGCGCGCCGAAGAACGCCGACTGGTGGCCCGAGCAGTTGAACCTCGACATCCTTCACCAGCAGGACGAAAAATCCAATCCGATGGGGGCTGACTTCGACTACGCGGCGGCCTTCAAAACCCTGGATCTGGATGCGGTGATCAAGGATCTCCATGCCTTGATGACCGATTCGCAGGACTGGTGGCCGGCCGATTATGGCCATTACGGGCCACTGTTCATCCGCATGGCCTGGCATGCGGCGGGGACGTATCGCATCGCCGATGGTCGTGGTGGCGCGGGTACCGGCGCGCAGCGCTTTGCGCCGCTCAACAGCTGGCCGGACAACGGCAACCTCGACAAGGCCCGCCGTCTGTTGTGGCCGATCAAGCAGAAGTACGGCCGCAAACTTTCGTGGGCGGACCTGCTGATCCTTACCGGCAACGTCGCGCTCGAATCGATGGGCTTCAAGACCTTCGGCTTCGCCGGTGGCCGCGCCGACATCTGGGCGCCGGAAGAGGACATCTACTGGGGCCCCGAGAGCGAGTGGCTGGGCGATGCGCGCTACAGCGGCGACCGGGAACTGGACAATCCGCTCGCGGCCGTGCAGATGGGGCTCATCTACGTGAACCCGGAGGGCCCGAACGGCAACCCCGATCCGCTCGGCTCGGGCCGCGACGTGCGCGAAACCTTCGCCCGCATGGCGATGAACGACGAAGAAACCGTGGCGCTTACGGCGGGTGGCCATACCTTCGGCAAGGCCCACGGCGCTGGCGATCCGGGTAAGTATGTCGGCCCGGAACCCGAGGGCGCCGACATTGCCGAGCAGGGCCTGGGCTGGAAGAACAGCCTTGGCGCCGGCAAGGGCGGCGATACCATCACCAGTGGTCTGGAAGGCGCGTGGACACCGACGCCGACGCAGTGGGATAACAGCTACTTCGAGACCTTGTTCGGTTACGAATGGGAGCTCACCGAGAGCCCGGCCGGCGCCAAACAGTGGAAGCCGGTCGGCGATACGGGCGCCGGCACGGTACCCGACGCCCATGACCCCAACCAGCGCCGTGCGCCGATGATGTCGACCGCTGACATGGCGATGCGCATCGACCCGGCCTACGAGAAGATTTCGCGCCGCTTCATGGCCCATCCGGACGAATTCGCCGACGCCTTCGCACGCGCCTGGTTCAAGCTCACGCACCGCGACATGGGGCCGCGTGCCCGCTATCTGGGCCCGCTGGTGCCGACCGAAGAGCTCATTTGGCAAGACCCGATCCCGGCGGTGGACCATCCGTTGGTGGACGAGCACGACGTTGCCGCGCTGAAGGCGGAAGTGCTGGCCTCGGGTCTGAGCGTTGGGCAACTGGTGAGCACGGCCTGGGCTTCGGCCTCGAGCTTCCGCGGCGGCGACAAGCGTGGTGGCGCCAACGGCGCGCGCATCCGCCTGGCCCCGCAAAAGGACTGGGAGGCCAACCAGCCCGCACAGTTGGCGACCGTGCTGGCGACGCTCGGCGCGATCCGTGAGGAATTCAACGGCACGGCCGCCGGTGGCAAGCAGATCTCGCTAGCCGACCTCATTGTGCTGGCGGGCAACGCCGCCGTCGAAGCGGCCGCGAAGAAGGCCGGGCACGATGTGACCGTGCCCTTCACCCCGGGCCGCATGGATGCCTCGCAAGCGCAGACCGACGTCGAGTCGTTCGCGCCGCTCGAACCCAAGGCCGATGGCTTCCGCAACTACCTGCGGGCGGGTCTGGAGGCCTACGCTGCCGAACTGCTGATCGACAAGGCGCAACTGCTCACGCTCACCGCGCCCGAAATGACCGTGCTCATCGGCGGGCTGCGCGCGCTCGATGCCAACGTCGGCCACACCCGCCATGGCGTATTCACCCAACGCCCGGGCACATTGAGCAACGACTTCTTCGTGAATCTGCTCGACATGGGCACGCGCTGGCAGAAATCCGCCACCGAAGGCGTGCTGGAAGGCCGCGACCGCGCGACCGGCGAAGTCAAATGGAGCGGCACGGTGGTGGACCTCGTCTTCGGTTCCAACGCGCAGTTGCGGGCACTGGCCGAAGTCTATGCCGCTAGCGACGCGCAGGAAATGTTCGTCCGTGACTTCGTCGCCGCCTGGACCAAGGTGATGAATCTGGATCGCTTTGATTTGAAGTGAGCCACGGGGGCGGATTCTGGTAACCCGATGCCCGGTGTTCAGCGCGGCCCCGACCGGTTGTGAAGCCGGTCGGGGCCGCGCGTTTCTGTCACCGGTTCATTGGTGGCGGAATATTCCGACAGCGCGCGAAGGCGCATGAGGCGTCCGCCGGGCCGTCGACGCCGAAGTCGAAGTCGGCCCCCGTCAACGACCCCGCGGGTGTATTGCCATCGCGGATATCCGGTCGCACGCGCCGTGCCATTTTCCGTTTCAAGATATTGACGCATGATTCCGCGTGTTCGCGCGGGGTATCATGGCATTTACCTATCATTGTGTCCGTGCCACGAAGCGGTCGTCGCGATGCGCGATCGCTTGTCATGTTGGCTCCCTAATCTGACGGGCCTTGCTTGAAATAGAGTTTTTTGCGGAGTGTTGCCCCATGTCGTTGCCCCACCCGAAGCGTCGTCGCGAATCCGGATTCACCTTGCTCGAACTGCTTGTGGTGATGGTCATCATCGGGTTGCTGGCGGGGTATGTGGGGCCGCGTTTCTTCGCGCAGATCGGCAAATCCGAGGTCAAGACGGCGCGGGCGCAGATCAATGGGTTGGAGAAGGCGCTCGATCAGTACCGGCTGGATGTGGGGCACTATCCGCTCACCGAAGAGGGCTTGGCCGCACTCAACAACGCGCCGGCGGGGGAGCCCAAGTGGCAGGGCCCCTATCTGCGCAAGGCGGTGCCGAACGATCCGTGGGATGCGCCCTATCAGTACCGTTCGCCGGGTGAGCATGGCGAGTTCGATCTGTATTCCTATGGCAAGGACGGCCAGCCCGGTGGCGAGGGTGAGGCCGCCGACATCGTCAACTGGTAAGGCGAGCCGTCGGCGATGAGATATCGGGTCAAGGCCATCGCGCAGGGCACCGATGTTGTCGAGATGGAGCTGGAGGCCGCGAACGAGGCCGAGGCACGCCATGTGGCCGACGCGCGTGGGCTGACGGTGCTGGCGCTGCGTGCTGCGCGTCAGGGCGGGCGGCGGGCGCGTTTCCCCTTGCTGTTGTTCAATCAGGAAATGCTGGCGCTGCTGTCGGCCGGCATTCCGCTGGCCGAAGCGGTCGATGCCCTGGCCGAGAAGGAAAACCGGCCGGCGGTGCGCGCCGTGCTTGACGATATCCGCCAGGCGCTGCGCGAGGGGCGCACCCTGTCCTCGGCGCTGGAGGCGGCGCCGCATGCCTTTCCCGATCTGTACGTGGCGATGATCCGCGCGGCTGAGCGCACCAGCGATCTGGTGCCGGCGGTGGCGCGTTTCATCGCCTATCGCCAACAGGTCGAGGCGCTGCGTGGCAAGCTGGTGAGCGCGGCCATCTACCCCGCCTTGCTGATCGG
Source organism: Rhodocyclaceae bacterium (assembly GCA_050293885.1). Lineage (GTDB taxonomy): Bacteria > Pseudomonadota > Gammaproteobacteria > Burkholderiales > Rhodocyclaceae > Nitrogeniibacter. The sequence goes on from JBNKNO010000039.1 coordinate 19,166, forward strand.
CGTCGGCTCGCTGGTGGTGTTGTTTCTGCTCGGCTACGTGGTGCCGAACTTCTCGCATATTTATGAAGACGTGGGTGGCGATCTGCCCTTCATGTCGCGCCTGCTGATGCAGTGGGGCCAGTTCGTCGAAGCCAATGCGCTGGCGATGGCCGGCGTTGCCGTGGTGACGGTGTCGGCGTTGGTGTTCGGCCTGCGCCAGCCAGCCACGGCGGCGGCCATCGGCCGCGCCCTGTGGCGCATGCCGATGATCGGCGAGCGCTTGCGGGTGTTCCAGCTGGCGCGCTTCTATCGCACCTTGGGCATGTTGCTCAGTGGTGGCATTCCTGCCGTGACCGCGCTGGGGATGGTGTCCGGGCTGCTCACGCCGAGTTTGCGCAGCGGTCTCGAGACGGCCATCGCGCGCATTCGCGAGGGCGCCGGCTTCGCGGCCACGCTGGCGGCGCAGGGCCTGGCCACACCGGTCGCGTTGCGCATGCTGCAGGTGGGCGAGCGCGCCGGCAATCTGGGCGAGATGCTCACCCGCGCCGCCGAGTTTCACGAAGAGGATACGGCCCGCCAGGTGGAATGGCTGACCCGGCTGTTCGGTCCCTTGCTGATGCTGTTCATCGGCGTCGCCATTGGCGGTATCGTGGTGCTCATGTATCTGCCGATCTTCCAACTCGCGGAGAGTGTCGGATGAACGCGCCCGACGTGCAGCCCTTCGGGGCCGACGAGCTGGCCGCGGCGCGTGCCGCGGGCGGGCGCATGATCGACGCACTGGCCGGCATCGAGGCCGATGCGCCGAGCCGTCTGGCGCGCTTGGCGCGCACCTTCGACATGCCCGATTTCGGTCACGCGCGCCTCATGCGCATGAGCCCGGACTTCGCCGTGATGTCGTTCGAGCAGGCCTTGCGCCGCGAGTGCGTCGCCCTGCGCGACGAGCACGGCGCCCTGTGGTTGGCGCTCGCCGACCCCTTCGACCGGGCGCTGGTCGATGGCCTCGGCGCGCGGCTCGACGAGCCGGTGCATAGCGCGGTGGCCGATCGCGACGACATCGCCGCCTGCCTGGCCCGCCACGAAGACGAAGTGCGTCGGGCGGCGGGTCTGTCGGAAACGCGGGGCGGCGAAAGCACCTCGGTCGGCGCCGAGGATCTGTCGCTGCGGCGCATCAGCGAAGACGCCAGTCCGGTGGTCAAGCTGGTCAACTCCACCCTCTACGATGCCCTCAAGCAGGGCGCCAGCGACATCCATCTGGAGTGCGTGCCGGCCGGGCTGGTGATTCAGTACCGCATCGACGGCGTGCTCTCGCGTATGGGCAGCGTGCAGGGCAGCGAGCTGGCCGAGCAGGCGATCTCGCGTATCAAGGTGATGGCCGAACTCGACATCGCCGAGCGCCGCGTGCCGCAGGACGGCCGCTTCAAGGCGCTGGCCGGCGGGCGCGAGATCGACTTCCGCGTCTCCATCATGCCCAGCATCCATGGCGAAGACGCGGTGCTGCGCGTGCTCGACAAGGAGCACCTCACGCAGCAGATGAGCGGTTTGTCGCTGGAGATGCTGGGGTTCGACGCGTCGGTGCGCGCCACCTTGCGCCGGCTCGCCAGTGAGCCTTACGGCATGTTGCTGGTGACCGGCCCGACCGGCTCGGGCAAGACCACCTCGCTCTATGCCACGCTGGCCGAGACCAATCACGGGCTCGACAAGATCATCACCATCGAAGACCCGGTCGAGTATCAACTGCCCGGCGTGTTGCAGATTCCGGTCAACGAAAAGAAGGGGCTCACCTTCGCCCGCGGGCTGCGTTCCATCCTGCGCCACGACCCGGACAAGATCATGGTGGGCGAGATCCGCGATGGCGAGACCGCCGAGATCGCCGTGCAGGCGGCGCTCACCGGGCACCTGGTGTTCACTACCGTGCACGCCAACAACGTGTTCGACGTCATCGGCCGCTTCATGCACATGGGCATCGACCCCTACAACCTCACCGCCGCGCTCAATGGCGTGGTGGCGCAGCGGCTCATCCGCATCAACTGTCCGCACTGTGCCGACGACATCGTGCCCGATACGCAACTGCTTGCGGATTCCGCGCTGGCGAGCACCGAGGGCTTCCGCTTCCGCGCCGGCCATGGCTGCGGGCAATGCCGTGGCTCCGGCTACAAGGGCCGGCGCGCCATTGCCGAGGTGTTGATTCTGGACGACGAAATCCGCGAACTCATCGTCACCCGCGCTCCCGTGCGTGCGCTCAAGGCCAAGGTGGCCGAGCGCGGATTCCACAGTTTGCGTGATGCGGCCACGGTGCTCGTGGCCGCGGGCGAGACCACCTTGCAGGAGTTGAACCGTGTCACGATTCCGGGGTGAGCCGGTGAGCCTGAACCTGCGTGCCGATGGCTGCGACATTCGCCGCGCCGACGGCGTGCAGCGCTTGCCGCTGCCCGAGGGCGCGCTCGCCTGGCCGGCCGATCTGACGGCGCATTTGCCGATGCGTGCGCGGGTGCGGGCGCAAGTGGCCGATCGTGCGTTGCGCTACCTGGTGCTGCAGTGGCCGCCGGCGGTGCGTGGGCGCAAGGAGCGCGAGGCCTGGTTGGGGCATCAGTTCAAACAGCACCACGGCATCGACCCGAGTGAATGGCTCATCTGCCGCGATACCGATCCGGTGGGCGATCCCTTCATTGCCTGTGCCATGCCGCGCGCGCTCATGGAGACGCTGCAGGCGGCGGTGAGTGCGCGCAAGGGACGGCTGCTGGGCCTGACGGGCAGTTTCGTCGCCCGCTTCAATGCACTGGCCGGGCACATGGCCTCGGCGGATGGCGCGCTGGCGAGCGTCGAGCACGGCCGCCTGACGCTGGGCGTGTGGCGCGAGGGCGGCTGGCGCGCGCTCGTCAGCCGCGCCTGCGATGCGGCAGATGCGCAACTCGCCCGGCGCGAACTGACGCAGTTACGCGTGACCGGTGAAGCACCGCCCGCCGGCGTGCTCTACCAGGTGGGCAACACCTTCGACGCGCCCGAGGGGTGGACGCGCGTGTCGCTGGAGGCGAGTTGATGCGCTTGGCGCCGCTTTCCCTCGACTTCATCCCCCAGCGTCGTCGCCCCGGCTGGCTGGGGTGGGTGTTGCTCGGGCTCGGGCTGCTCATGAGCGCGCTGGAGATCGACCAGTATCTCGCGCGGCGGACCGATCTGGCCGAGCGCGAGCAGATCGTCGAGCGCATGCGTCACCAGGTGGCGCGCGCGCGTCGCGGGCTGACCCCCGCCACGGCGGCGGCCCCGGTGCGCGCCGAAGAGGCCGCGCCGGCGCTCAAACTGGCCGCCCAGCTCGATCGCGACTGGCCGCGGCTGTTTGCCAACGTGGCCGAGGCCGGGCGCGACGACATGGCGCTGCTGGCGCTCTCGCCCGATGCCTTGCGCGGCATCGTGCGGCTGAACGCGACGGCCGACGATCTCGACGCCATGTTCGGCTACATGGAGCGTCTGGAAGCGAGCGCGGTGCTCAGTGGCGTGCAACTGCTGGCCTACGAACAGAAAAACGGACAATTCGTGTTCAACCTCTCGGCGGCGTGGACCCCCGCGGGAACGCACAGGGGGCGCCCATGAGCTGGCTCGACACGGCGCAGGCCCACCGATGGCGCGAACAGATCCTGCGCGCCATCTTGCGCTCGGGCTGGGCGGGTGCGCTGGGGGTGGCGTTGCTGGCCTTCGCGCTCGGTTTCGGGTTGTCGACCGGGGAGCAACAGGCCGCGCAGGCCGAGGCATTGGCGGCCGAACGCACGATGCTGCTCAAGGTGGCCGCCGCGCCGGCCGACGCGCCCATGACCGATCGCGCCCGACTCGATGCGTTCTACGCCCGCTTTGCGCCGGGCTCGACGCTCGCCGCGCTGTTGTTGGACATCCATCGTGCGGCGGACCGTGTCGGTCTGCTGCCCGAGCGTGGTGACTATCGCAGCGCGGCGGTGGCCGGTACGCCGCTGGTGCGCATCAATGCCTCGTTGCCGGTGGCCGGGCGCTTCGACGCGCTGTACGCCTGGCTCGGCCAGATTGCGCGTGAGCATCCCGATGTCGGCGTGGAGCAGATATCGATCAAGCGCGAATCGGCGCGCAGCGACCGCATCGTCGCCGATGTGCGTCTTGCCGTGTTTGTGCGGGGGGGCGAATGAACCGGCGCCAGCTCATCCTCGGCACGGCCTTGGCGCTCACACTCGCGGCCGTGTGGTGGGCGTCCACGCTGGACGACGAAGCGACGCCCGAGTCGACGCAAAGCGCCAAGGCGACGGCGCCGACAACGCGCGCGGCGCGGCGCGGCAATCCGCGTGAAGCCGTCGATCTGACGCCCCTGCGTGTGACGCAGGCCGAATTCGGCCAAGCCGCGCCGCCGGTGTTCGCGCGGCCGTCGCCGCCGCCGCCGGCCCCGATGCCGGTGGTGCGGCGCGCGCCCGTGCCCGCGCGCGCGGTGGCCCCGGCGCTGCCCTACACCTACATCGGTTCGCTGCAGGAAGAAGGTGGCAAACGGATGCTGTTTCTGCTCGATGGTGAGCGTCTGGTGACGGCGCGCGTGGGCGATGTGCTCGACGCGCGCTATCGCATCGAGGCCGTGGACGACGACGGCATCACCCTGATCTATCTGCCGCTGCACGAAACGCAGCGGATCGTATTGGCCAACCGCTTATGACCCGATCCTTGCCCCCGGTATTCAAATTTCTTGTCTGCATCGCCACGCTCTTCGTGCTTGCCGGTTGCGCCAGCCATCGCGCGCTCGAATCGGCGCGGGCGGACTTTGCCGGCGGCGACGCGCTTGCCGCGCTGAACCGACTGGAAAAAAAGGTCAGTGAGAACCCCGACGATCGCGAACTGCGCACCTACCTGCTGCATCAGCGCGAGCGTCTCGTGTTGCAGCGGCTGGCGGCGGCCGAGCGCATGATTCGCGCCGGGCAGACCGACGAAGCCATGCGCATGTACGACGACATCCTGGCCTTTGCGCCGAACGAGTTGCGCGCCCAGCGCGGCAAGCAGTTGCTGGCGCGCGATGCGCGTCATGCCGAGCTCGTCGACCGGGCCGGCCGCGCGCTGGCCGGTGGCGATGTGGAGGCGGCCCAGACGCTGGTGCGCACGGTGCTGGCGGAAAACTCGCAGAACGCGCGCGCGTACGCGTTGCGGAACACCATCGATACGCAACTGGCGGCCGCCAATCCGCCGCCGGCGCGTGCGCTCAAGGGGCCGTTCTCGAAGCCGGTGACGCTGGAGTTTCGCGATGCGCCGCTGCGCACCGTGTTCGAGGCGCTGTCGCATGCCGCGGGCCTGAACTTCGTGTTCGACCGCGACGTGCGCCCCGAGGCCAAGGTGACCCTCTTCGTGCGCCACACCACCGTGGATGAAGTGCTCAAGCTGCTGACCGCCACGCAGAAGATCGAAAGCAAACTGCTCAATGCCAACTCGGTGCTCATCTACCCGGCCACCCCGGCCAAGAACAAGGAATACCGCGAACTGGTGACGCGCACCTTCTTCCTTGCCAATGCGGACGTCAAACAGGCGCAGTCACTGGTGCGCCAGTTGGTCAAGATTCGCGACGTGTTCATCGACGAGAAGCTCAAGCTGCTGGTGGTCAAGGCCACGCCCGAGGCCGTGGCGCTGGCCGAGCAGTTGGTCAAATCGCTCGACGTGGCCGAGGCCGAGGTGATGCTCGAAGTCGAAGTGCTCGAAGTCGGCCGCGACAAGGTGCGCGAGCTCGGGCTCGATTTGCCCGACCAGATCGGCTACGGTGCGCTGACCGGCTCCGGGGTGGCGCGCGCGCTGGCCGATGGCGTGGTCGATCTGCGCAGCCGCGGCGATCTGCGCCCCTACATTGCCAACCCGGCGGTGTTGCTCAACCTGCGCCAGGAAGACAGCGACACCAGCCTGCTCGCCAACCCGCGCATTCGCGTCAAGAACAACGAGGAAGCCAAGATCCACATCGGCGACAAGCTGCCGGTGTTCACCACCACGGCCACCGCCAACGTGGGCGTGTCGGCCTCGGTCACCTACCTGGATGTCGGTCTCAAGCTCGACGTGAAGCCGGTGGTGATGCTCGACGACGACGTCGAGATCAAGGTCGAACTCGAGGTGAGCCGCATCGTCAAGGAAGTGACCGGCCCTTCCAACTCGCTCGCCTACCAGGTGGGCACGCGCACCGCCAGCACGGTGCTGCGGCTCAAGGACGGCGAAACGCAGATTCTCGCCGGCCTGCTGCAGGATGAGGAGCGCTCGGTGGGCAACGGCCTGCCCGGCATCAGCGACCTGCCGGTGATCGGGCGCCTGTTCTCGACCAAGCGGGATACCAACAACCGTACCGAGATTGTGTTGCTGATCACCCCGCGCGTGATTCGCAACGTGATGGCGCCGCAGGTGTCGCGTGCGCTCATGCCCTCGGGCACCGAAACCAATATCGGCGCCGAGCCGCTGACCCTGCGCCCCACCGCCGCCAATACGCTGGCCCTGTCGGGCGATCGTTCGCCGGTGTCCACCGGCGCGGCGGGTGGCCGCTTCGCCCGCCCGATCGCCCGTGCGGCCGGCCGCGCCCCGGTAGCGCGTGCCATGCCGCAGGAGACGGCCGACGAGGACGTGGCCGACACCGCGTCCGACGACGGCGAGCTTGCGCCGACCGGCCCACTCTCGGTCAGCGTCGAAGGGCCGGCCGAGGTCCATGCCGGCGACAGCGTGGACGTGCAGATCGTGGTGCGCGGGGGCGGCCGGATCGACGGCGGACAGGTGAGCCTGCGCTACGATCCGGGTCGCATCGACGCTGCCGGCGCGACCTCCCCCGGGTTGTTGACGGTCGACCTGCCGCCAGGTGAAGGCGAGGTGTCGACCACCGCCAGCTTCAGCACCCGCTCAGGCACGATCGGCACCGTGGCCATTGCGCCGGTGTCCGCCCGCGTTCAACGTGACGGCAAGGCGGAAAACGTCACGCCGAGTGGGTCGGTGAATCTGCGCATCTCGCCATGAGTGGATTGCCCCCATGCGCGCCGGTACGCGCGGCCGCCTACCGGGGCGGCTCCCGCCTTCGGGGCGGCCCGGCAGGCGGGTGGCCCCGGTATTCGACAATGCCGGCAAAGGGCCGGGCCGGTTTCACGCTCATCGAGCTGGTGGTGACGGTGGCCATCATCGGTATCCTCGCGGCGGTGGCCATGCCGCTGGCGCAGGTGACGGCGGAGCGCGCCAAGGAGTCCGAGCTGCGTGTGTCCTTGCGCAAGATCCGCGATGCCATCGACGCCTACAAGGCGGCGGGCGAGGCCGGGCAGATCGAGGTGCAGGCCGATGCCAGCGGCTATCCGCCCCGGCTCGAGGTGTTGGTCGAGGGCGTGGCCGACATCAAGTCGCCCGAGCCGAAGTTGATCTATTTCCTGCGCCGCATTCCGCGCGACCCCTTCAATACCGATATCGCGCTGCCGCCCGCCGAGAGCTGGGGCTTGCGCAGCTATGCCAGCCCGCCCGACGATCCGCAGCCGGGCGACGATGTGTTCGACGTCTATTCGCTCAGCGAAAAGACCGGCCTCAACGGCATTGCGTACCGGGAGTGGTGATGCGCACACAACGAGCCCGCGGCTTCACGCTGATCGAACTGCTGGTGGTGATGGCCATCGTCGCGCTGCTGTTGTCGATTGCCGCGCCGCGCTACTTCGCGCATCTCGACCGCGCCCGTGACAACAGCCTCAAGCAGACGCTCACCGTGATGCGTGACGCCATCGACAAGTACGCCGCCGACACCGGCCACTTCCCCGAGACGCTCGACGACCTGGTCGACAAACGCTATCTGCGCGCGGTGCCGGAAGACCCGATCACCGAGCGCAGCGACACCTGGGTGGTCGAGCCGCCGCCGGACACCGAGCTCGACGGCATCTACGACGTGCGCAGCGGCGCGGGCGAACCCTACAGCGAATGGTGAGTCGGCGCGCCGCCCAAGGGGGCTACACCTATCTGCTGGTGTTGTTCCTCGTCGCCGGGCTCGGGCTGGTCATGGCCGGCGTGGGGCAGACCTGGCAGGCGCGGGCCCAGCGCGAGAAGGAAGACGAGTTGATCTCGGTGGGCGTGGAGATGGCGCGCGCGCTGCGTCGCTACTACGACCGCTCGCCCGAAGGCGCCAAGACCTGGCCCGCCAGCCTCGACGTTCTGCTTGAAGACCGACGCTTCCCGACGCCACAACGCCACCTGCGGCGCATCTACCGCGACCCGATCACCCTGCAGGCCGAATGGGGGCTGGTGCGCGAGCAAGGGAAGATCGTCGGGCTGCACAGCCTCAGCGACAAGACGCCGTTTCGCCAGAAACACCTGCCCGCCGAACTGGGGGATGGCGTCGAGGGCGTCAAGACCTATCAGGAGTGGGTGTTTCGGCCGGTGCTGCGCCAGCGGCGGCCGACCGAGCCGGTCGAACAGGGCGAGCGCGACGGACGGTAGCGCGCTTCCCGTCAATAAATCCACTGCACCACCGACCTCGCTCAAGCGCGGCTGTGCAGGGCGGGACGGTGTCGTGCCATCACCCTTCGACGCCCGTGTGCGCTGCGGCAGCCGGTCTTTTTGCGCGTATTGGGTGTCTTTTTGTTTCTATCTCGCCATTGCGTCAAGTTCCTTCAAACCGAGCCGATACGCATAGATGT
>JBNKNO010000039.1:27858-28519 GCA_050293885.1 Rhodocyclaceae bacterium
TGCCAGAACGGTCGCTGACTTCGCGTCTACCCGTTTTGCGATGGATGGCGAAACAGCGCTCGAGATGATCGCTGAAGAAGCGCCGGATCTGGTTTTGCTCGATGCGCAGATGCCCGGGATGTCGGGCTTCGAGGTGTGCCGCCGCATCAAGTCGGACGAACGCTTCAGCAACCTGCCGGTGGTGTTTGTGACCGGCCTCGATAGTGCCGAGGTCGAGGAGCAGGGACTGGAGATCGGCGCCGCGGATTTCATTGCCAAACCCATTCGTCCCGCGATCGTGGCGGCGCGCGTACGCACCCAGTTGCGTTTGAAGATCGCGATGGACCGGCTGAACGATCTTGCCTCGCGCGATGCGCTGACCGGTGTTGCCAACCGGCGTGTGTTCGAAGAGACGCTGGCGCGCCAGTGGCGCGCAGCGCAGCGCGGCGGCGAGCCGTTGTCACTGCTCATGATCGATATCGATCACTTCAAACGCTACAACGACAGCTATGGGCACGTGGCGGGGGATCGATGCCTCAACCAGGTGGTCGATGCGCTGTCGGTCTGCGTCAATCGACCGAATGATCTGCTCGCGCGATACGGTGGCGAGGAGTTCGTGGCGATCCTGCCGGCGACCGACGAGATCGGGGCGGTGCAAGTCGCCGAGCGTCTCGTTCAGGCG
>JBNKNO010000039.1:28799-30632 GCA_050293885.1 Rhodocyclaceae bacterium
TTCCCATGGCTAGCGCTCGCCAGTTCCCGCGGCAAGGCGCGCCCGACGGTACGCGGCGGCATGGCGAGGTGGGCTTCCTGCGTTTTCTGCGCAGTGCCTTTGCACGCAATCTGCTGCTTGGTTTTGTCTTGTTCGCCGCGCTCGTGCTGGCCGTTCGCTACCAGGATGCGAAAGCGCGTAGCGCCCGGGGTGCCGAACAGGCGCTGACGCAGGCGGCGGAGTCCATCGCGGCCCGTATCGGGCGCGAAGAGCAGCGCTACGCACGGGATTTGCTGTACCTGGCGGGCATGCCACCGGTCCATGCGTTGGCGAATCGCCAAAACGGCGTGAACGACGCCGACGGCTCAGCCACATTGACGCAGTTGCGCCAGCGCATGACGCAGATATTGTCGGTATATATGCGCGCCAACCCGGATGTTGTTCAAGCGCGCTTGATTGGCCTGGCCAGGGCGGGGCGGGAGATCGTTCGGCTGGAGCGCCGCGACGGCGATCTGGTGACGGTGCCGGACGACAAGCTGCAGGCCAAGGGCGATCGTGGCTACTTTGCCGCCACGATCGCCCGCAAGCGCGGTGAAACCTACATCTCGGATCTGAACCTGAACCAGGAATTCGGCCGCATTGCGCGCCCCCTCCAGCCGGTAACCCGCTATGGCACGCCGGTGTTTTCGGGCGACGGCCGCTTGGCGGGCCTCATCATCCTGAACGTCGCCGAGTCCGACAGGCTTGGTGCGTATCGGAATGCGTTGCCTGCCGATGTGAGCTTGTTCGTGCTCAATCGCGCGGGCGACTTTGTCGTGCACCCGGACGCCGAGCGGACATTCGGCCGTGAACTGGGGCATCGCTATGGTCTCGAACAGGAGTTTGGTGGTGCGGCCATCGGCCAGATGCGTGCGACGCGCCAGTGGCTCCGACTCGATCCGGTCGGGGCGGGGCAGGCGGCGCGCATGGCGGCGGTTGCGATCTCTCCGGATTCCGGTGCCGGCCAGGGACGTGGCTTGCGCGTGATTGTGACCAAACGCGCGGCGCTGCTGTCGGCGGCGGCTCGCGCCGAGACACTGCGTGAAGCGAACGTGTTTCTGATCGCCGGCATGATCGGCTTGGTCGTGCTCTATTTCGTCTGGATTGCGCGGCGGAAGTCGGCTTTGCTCGTTGCCGAACAGCAGCGTTTGGCGACCATTGCCGACCAGTCGCTGGATGCCATCGTCGCGCTCTCCGATCGCGGCCACGTGTTGTCGTGGAGTCGTGGCGCCGAGCGGCTGTTCGGCTACACGCCGGTGGAGGCGGTCGGTGCCCCGATCGACGAATTGATCGTCCCGGAGGGCGAAGATGGCGATTCGATGCAGTTACTGCCGCGCGTGATGGCGGGCAAGCCGGTCGAAGCCATCGAGCGATGGCGAAAGACCAAGGACGGCAGGCGCCTGCTGGTCAGCATGTCGTTCTCGCCCTGGGCGTCGACGAGCGGCGAGGCCGGCGTCTCGGCCGTGTTGCGGGATATCACCAGCGAGACCGAAGCGAAGACGAAGCTTGCCGAGCTGAACGCGTCGCTCGAAGCGCAGGTGAGTGAGCGGACCGAACGTTTGAGCAACGCGCTGGCCTTGCAGCAGGCCATTTTCGCCGGTGCGGGTTACGCGATCGTGGTCACCGACCCGCAAGGCGTGATTACGCTGATGAACCCGGCTGCCGAGGAGATGCTTGGCTTCGATGCGCAGGAGCTGGTCGGGAAGGCGACGCCGATGGTGTTTCACGATGCGGATGAAATTGAAGCGCTGTCGTCGCGCCTGGGCATGCCGGCGGCGGCTGGTGTGGCCGTGCTGCTTCAACTGGCTGACGGCG
>JBNKNO010000040.1:0-29173 GCA_050293885.1 Rhodocyclaceae bacterium
GCTTCCTGCTCATCCATGCCGCCGAACTTCGAGCGCCACTTGTAGAACGTCGCGTCGCTGAATCCGCCTTGCCTGCACAGTTCAGCCACCGGCATTCCTGCCTCAGCCTGCTTCAGGAAACCAATGATCTGCTGCTCGGTAAATCGACTCTTTCTCATGTCCGTCATGCTCCAGTTGAACGGACCTTACTTCCAAATCGGTGGTATGGCTACGGGGGTGCAGGTCAGGCCGAGTGCGGTCGGTGAGTGTTGTAGAACGGGTTCTACCCCGGTTTCGCGGATGGTTTCAAAACGGCTGTGGACCGCCCTTGTTGTCAGGCGCTGGTGGCTTTTATTTGTTCGATGAGCGCGTAGGCTGAATGGTTGTGAATCGATTCGAAGTTTTCGGACTCCACGATGTAGGCACTGACTCGCGCGTCCTTATTGAGTGAATCGGCGACGTCACGCACCATATCTTCGACAAACTTCGGATTGTCATATGCTCGCTCGGTGACAAACTTTTCATCCGGCCGTTTCAGGAGGCCGTAGAGTTCGCAGGAGGCTTGTGTTTCGATGAGCGCAACCAGCTCTTCAATCCACAAGTGCTCATTCAGGCCAGCAGTGACGGTGACGTGAGAGCGCTGGTTGTGGGCGCCGTAGTTCGAGATTTCCTTCGAGCACGGGCACAGGCTGGTCACTGGAACGACGACCTTCATGCGGAAGTCGTATTGGCCGTCGGCTCGAATTTCGCCGATGAAAGTCACTTCGTAGTCGAGCAAACTGGTCACGCCGGAAACCGGTGCGGCCTTGTTGATGAAGTAGGGGAAGGTCATCTCGAGATGACCTGTTTCCGCTTCGAGTTTGGCGACCATTTCCCTGAGCATGGGCTCGAATGACTCGACCGATATTTCTCGTTCGCCAGCGTTGAGAATCTCGACGAAGCGCGACATGTGAGTGCCCTTGAAATCGTGGGGCAAGCCGACGTACATGTTGAAGTGCGCGATCGTGTGTTGAATGCCGGCGTCGCGGTCCTTGACCTGAACCGGATGGCGGATGGCTTTGATGCCGACCTTGTCGATGGCGATGCGGCGGCTATCGGCGCTGCTCTGGATGTCCGGGATGGTGTCGGTGGGCGTGTTCATCGCATGGTTGTCGTTGGATCGATGCCATCAAGGCTACCATTCCCGACAAAATCACTCAATTATTCCGGGGTGCCCAGTGCTTGCCGAATTCGCGCCAAGATGCCTGCTGTGTCCAGGCCGGCGTCAGCGAGCAGGCGATGTTGGTCGCCGTGGTCGATGAACTGGTCGGGAAGTCCAAGGCGCAGGGTGCGTGCGGATGCTCCACTTTCTTCGACGAGTCGGCTGACTTCGCTACCGGCGCCGCCGATCGCCGCATTTTCTTCCAGTGTGACAATCAATGCGTGCGAGGTGGCGAGTTCGCGCACCAGGGTTTCGTCCAACGGTTTGACGAAGCGCATGTTGACGACGGTCGCGTCGAGCGTTTCTCCAGCGTCCAGCGCAGGGGCGAGCAGCGATCCGAAAGCGAGCAGCGCGATATCTTTGCCCGCCCGGCGCACTTCGGCTTTGCCGATGTCCAGCGCCTGCATCGGTTTTTCGGGCGTTACGCCCATACCGCCGCCGCGCGGATAGCGGACGGCACTTGGGCCGTCGTGGCAGTGTGCGGTGTAGAGCATCTGCCGACATTCGTTCTCGTCTGCCGGCGCCATGATGAGCATGTTCGGGATGCAGGTGAGGAAGGACAGATCGAACGCGCCATGGTGGGTTGCTCCGTCAGCACCGACGAGCCCGGCCCGGTCGATGGCGAAGACGACGGGCAGGTTCTGTAGCGCGATGTCGTGCACGAGTTGGTCATAGCCGCGTTGCAGGAAGGTCGAGTAGATGGCGACCACGGGTTTGAGTCCCTCGGCAGCCAGCCCGGCGGCGAAGGTGAGTGCGTGCTGCTCGGCGATGCCTACGTCGAAGTAGCGGTCGGGAAATTCCTCGGCAAAACGCACCAGGCCGGAGCCTTCGCGCATCGCCGGGGTGATGCCGATCACGCGTTCATCCGCGGCGGCGATGTCGCACAACCAGTCGCTGAAGACTTGGGTGTAGGTGAGTTTGCCGGCGCTCTTGCCGCCGCTCTTGATACCTTCGGTATGGTCGAACTTCGATACCCCGTGGTACAGGATCGGGTCGGCCTCCGCCAGCTTGTAGCCTTGGCCCTTGCGCGTCACTACGTGCAGGAACTGCAGGCCCTTTTGGTGGTGAAGGCTTTGCAGCGTGGGTAGCAGCGCATCGAGGTCGTGGCCATCGATGGGGCCGATGTAGTTGAAGCCGAACTCTTCGAAGAGCGTGCCCGGCGTGACCAGACCTTTGACGTGTTCTTCAACCCGGCGGGCGATATCGAGCATCGGCGGTGCAACGCCGAGCACACGCTTGCCGGCGTTACGCGCGACGTTGTAGGTGGGCATGAGGCGCGCGAGGATCTTGGTGAGCGCGCCGACGGGCGGCGAGATGGACATCTCGTTGTCGTTGAGCACGACCAGCAGATTCACGTTCTCGGTGTCGCCCGCGTTGTTCAGTGCTTCGAATGCCATGCCGGCCGACATCGCGCCATCGCCGATGACCGCGATGGCGCAGCGGTCTTCGCCGCGATTGCGCGCCGCGACGGCCATGCCGAGTGCGGCTGAAATGGAGGTGGACGAGTGCGCCGTACCAAAGGTGTCGTATTCACTTTCGCAGCGGCGGGGGAAGCCGGAGATGCCGCCGTAGTGCCTCAGACCTGACATCTGCTCGCGCCGGCCGGTGAGTATCTTGTGGCCGTAGGTTTGGTGGCCCACGTCCCACACGATGCGATCTTCCGGCGTGTTGAAGATGTAGTGCAGGGCGATGGTCAGCTCGACGGTGCCGAGATTCGACGACAGATGTCCCCCGGTGCGCGACACGGATTCGATGAGAAACTGGCGTAGCTCGTTGGCCAGTGTGTGGAGATCTTTTCGCTCGAGCGCGCGCAGGTCGGCCGGGCTGTCGATGGCCGACAGCAGCGGGTAGGCGGTGGTGCTGGGTGCATTCATGAGGAGGTCAGAACTGGCGGTGAACGATGTAGCGGGTGAGTTCGCGCAAGCGATCCGCGTGGGTGTCGAGTGGCGCGAGCGTGTCAAGCGCCTCGGTTTCAAGCTCGCGGCTCAGACGGCGTGCTTCGTCCAGTCCGAGTACGGTCACGTAAGTCGGTTTGTCGTTGTCGGCATCCTTGCCCGCCGTCTTGCCGAGTGTCGCCGTGTCGGATTCGGTGTCGAGGATGTCATCGACGACCTGGAACAGCAGGCCAACGCGTCGTGAAAAATGATCGAGCCGTTGATACAGCTCGGGCTGGCAGTTGCCGCCGGCCAGCGCACCCAGACATACCGATGCTCGAATGAGTGCGCCGGTCTTGTGCACATGCATGACTTCGAGTGCTTCGCGGGTCAGCGCCTGGCCGACCGATTGCAGGTCAATGGCCTGCCCGCCCGCCATGCCGCGTGATCCGGCGGCGATGGCCAAGTGATGAATCATCTCGATCTGGCGTGTGGCATCGGCCAGCAGGCCCGGCTCGGCCAGTTGCTGGAAGGCCAGCGACTGCAGGGCGTCGCCGACCAGCAGAGCGGTGGCTTCGTCGTATTCGACGTGCACGGTCGGCTTGCCGCGACGCAGGGTGTCGTTGTCCATGCACGGCATGTCGTCATGCACCAGCGAGTACGCATGGATCAGTTCGACGGCGCAGGCAACGCGATCGAGCGTGTCGACAGGCGCTCCGGTGACCGCGCCTGCGGCATGCGCCAGTAGCGGTCGCACGCGCTTGCCGCCTTCCAGGGCGGCGTAGCGCATGGCTTCGTGCAGGCGGTCGGGCGTGACGTTGATCGAGGGCAGGAAACGTCCCAGGGCGACTTCAGTGCGCTGCTGGACATCGCGCATCCAGTCGGAAAAGTTCGCACGGCTCATGATCCGGCTGCGTCCGGGCCGTCGGAATCCGCCTCCAGCGCCTCGATACGCGACTCGGCGCGTGACAAGGTCTCCTGGCAGTAACGCAGCAGACCGATGCCGTTCTGGTAGTGGTCAAGCGCCTCTTCGAGCGGCAATTCGCGCGACTCCATTGCCGCGACGATCTCTTCGAGCTGGGCGATGGCGTTTTCAAAGCTTTTTGGGGGTTTTGCCGACTTGGCCATGGGCGTGATGCGCGCGTCCTTCAAAGGCGGAAAAATACCCGATCGCATGGGGTGCGGTCAAACCGGGTTTTAGCTATAATTTTATATTACTCCTTGTTTTTATGGACATTTTGCATTGCTTTGGAGGTTTGGCGGTGTCCGATTTTGCATCTCGTGCTCAACTGGCGCAGGCGACGACGCAGTTTCCCGTCTCCTGGTATTTCGATGAGAAGTTGTTTGAATTGGAGCAACGCCTTCTCTTCGATGCCGGTCCCGGCTATGTCGGGCATGAACTGATGGTGCCAAACGTCAATGACTACCGGTCGCTCGAGTGGCTCGATCACGCGAAATTGCTGGTACATGCCGCCGATGGTCATTTCGAGATGTCCAATGTCTGTCGCCATCGCCAGGCCGTCATGCTCGAAGGCAGTGGGAACACCGAACACATCGTCTGTCCGCTACATCGTTGGACCTACGACAACAAGGGGGCGCTACTGGGCGCACCGCACTTTGCGGAGAACCCCTGCCTCAATCTCAAGCGTTCGCCGCTGGAGCACTGGAACGGTTTGCTGTTTCGTGGCCCCCGCTCGGTGGCCAGCGATCTGGACGGCATGCATGTGGCCAAGGATTTCGATTTTTCCGGCTACAAGCTCGATCACGTGGAAATTCACGCGTGCAACTACAACTGGAAGACCTTCGTCGAGGTCTATCTCGAAGACTATCACGTGGTGCCCTTTCATCCGGGGTTGGGCAACTTCGTCGATTGCGATGAACTGACCTGGCAGTTTGGTGAATGGTATTCGGTGCAGCGTGTGGGCATCACCTCTCTCAAGAAGCCCGGTACGCCGACTTACGATCGCTGGCACAAGGCGGTGACCGAGTACTACCAAGGCCAGATGCCCCCCAACGGCGCCATCTGGCTGTTGTACTACCCCAACATCATGGTCGAGTGGTATCCGCATGTGCTGGTGGTGAGCACGCTGCTACCGACCGATGTGAACAAGACCACCAACGTCGTCGAGTTCTACTATCCGGAAGAGATTGTCGAATTCGAGCGCGACTTCGTCGAGGCAGAACAATCCGCCTACATGGAAACGGCCATCGAGGACGACGAAATCGCCGAGCGCATGGACCGCGGGCGGCTTGCCCTCATGAAGCAGGGGCGTAGCGAAGTGGGACCGTATCAGTCGCCCTACGAGGACGGCATGCTGCATTTCCACGAGTTCTACCGCCGTATCATGGCACCGCACCTGGCGCGTTGAGGCCGGACCATCGCCGTCAACGGTAATCGGGGCGCCCGCGCGCCCCGATTCAATGGGGGAGATGTGGTTCAAGCGCTGGTTTGCAGCGCCTTGGGCAGCGGAAAAGTGACGTTTTCCTGGGCGCCATCGAGCGTGCGCACCGCGCTTGCGCCGAGTGCCTTGATACGCTCGACGACCTCATCGACCAATACCTCGGGCGCCGATGCGCCGGCGGTCACGCCAATGCGCTTTTTGCCTTCGATCCAGGCGGGGTCGATGGCGGCGGCGTTGTCCACCAGATAGGCTTCGACGCCACGCAGCATGGCCACTTCGCGCAAGCGATTGGAGTTGGAGCTGTTGGTCGAGCCGACCACCAGCACCAGATCGACCTGCGGCGCCATGAACTTGACCGCGTCCTGGCGGTTTTGCGTGGCGTAGCAGATGTCGTCCTTCTTCGGCCCCGAGATGTTGGGGAAGCGTTGGCGCAGCGCCTCGACGATGGCGGCGGCGTCGTCCATCGATAGCGTGGTCTGCGTGACATAGGCGAGTTTGTCGGGGTCGGCCACCTGCAGCGTCGCGACGTCGGCCGCCGACTCGACCAGGTGAATGCCGTCGTCCACCTGACCCATGGTGCCTTCGACTTCCGGATGGCCCTTGTGGCCGATCATGATGATTTCACGGCCTTGCTTGCGCATGCGGGCGACTTCCAGATGCACCTTGGTGACCAGCGGGCAGGTGGCATCGAAGACCTGCAGGCCGCGCCGGTCAGCCTCGGTGCGCACCGATTGCGGCACGCCGTGGGCGCTGAAAATCACCGTCTGATTGTCCGGCACTTCGTCGAGTTCTTCGACAAAGATGGCGCCCTTGGCGCGCAGGTCGTTCACTACGAACTTGTTGTGCACCACTTCGTGCCGCACGTAGATGGGCGCGCCGAAACGAATCAGCGCCTGTTCCACGATTTCGATGGCGCGTTCCACGCCGGCGCAGAAGCCGCGCGGGTTGGCCAGCAGAATTTCCTTGTCGTCCATGTCGTGCGTATCGCTCATGTGCTTACAGGACGCCGATGATCTCGACGTCCAGGTGAATGGTCTTGCCGGCGAGCGGGTGATTGAAGTCGATCACCGCCTTGTCGTCATCGATCTCGCGTACCAGGCCCGAGTAGCGTGAGCCGTCCGGCGCGGTAAATTCCATCACGCTCATGGGCTCGATCGCTTCCTCTGGCATGTGTTTTCGGGCGACAACCTCGATCAACTCGTCGCGATGGGGGCCGAAGGCGTCCTCGGGCGTCAGCGTGAACTGATGGTTGCTGCCTTCGTCCAGGCCGATGAAGCACTTCTCCAGCGTGGGCAGCATTTCGCCGGCGCCTAGCTGCAGCGTGGCCGGCTGGCCTTCGAAGGTGCTGATCAGCGGTTGGCCGTTTTCCAGCGCGATACGGTAGTTCAAGGTCACCAGGCTATTGGCTTCGACGACTTTGGTCACGAGTGGTTCTCCCGGGCGGGTTGGCGGCGCGCTTCGCGTAGCTGCGCCCACAGCATCAGGCACACCCCCAAGAAGATGGCCGAATCGGCCAGATTGAATGCCGGCCAGCCGTAGCGGCCCGCGTGAAAGTAGAGAAAGTCGACCACCGCGCCATGCATCAGTCGGTCGATGACATTGCCGACCGCGCCGCCGACGATCAGCGAAAACGCAAACGGCTGCAGCAATTCGCGCTGATGCTGCCACATGAGTCGCAGCAGCCAGACGCAGATCACGACCGCCAGCAGGACGAAGAACCAGCGTTGCCAGCCGGAATGCTCGGCCAGAAAGCTGAATGCCGCACCGCGGTTGTAGAGCAGCACCAGGTCGAAGAAACCGGTCACGTGCACCACGTCGCCGTCGGCCAGCCAGGACAGCATGAGCTGCTTGGACAACTGGTCGAGCGCGACCACGACGGCGGCGAAGCCGATCCAGAGGGCGAAGCGCGGGCGCATCAGAGCCCGCCCGCCTGCCGCACCGCCCCCGCGGGGGGCTGCAAACGAAGTGAGCGTGGGAGCCCGTTCACCGCCTCACGCATGGGTACGGACCTCGCCATTGCCTTCGAGGTTGCCATGACAGCGCGCGCACAGGGTGGGGTGGTGCTCGATGCTGCCGACGTCTTCGCGGTAGTGCCAGCAGCGCTCGCACTTGGCGTGGGCCGAGGCCTTGGCTTCGACCGACTGGGCGGCTTCGTCGGCCACCGATTCGAGCGTGACGGCGGAGGTTTGCAGCACGAAGCGCAGGTCGTCACCCAACGAGGCCAGTGCGGCCTCGCGGGCCGGTGCCGCACGCACCACGACTTCCGCTTGCAGGCCCGAGCCGATGGTGCCTTCGGTGCGCAGGTTTTCGAGCACCTTCTGCACGTCGGCGCGCGCCTCGCGAATCGTCGACCAGCGCGCGACCAGTGCCGCCTCGTCGGCCTGTGCCGGCAACTCGTGCCAGGTGTGCAGCATGATGCTGTCGTCCTCGCCATTGAGCACCGTCCAGGCCTCCTCGGCGGTGAATGACAGGATCGGCGCCATCAGCTTGAGCAGCGTCTGGGTGATGTGCCACAGCGCGGTCTGCGCGGCGCGACGGGCGGGCGAATCCGGCTGCGTGGTGTAGAGGCGGTCCTTGAGGATGTCGAGGTAGAAGGCGCCGAGTTCTTCGGAGCAGAAGATCTGCATCGCCTGCACCACGCGGTGGAACTCGAAGCTGTTGTAGTCGGCCTGTGCCTGTTCGGACAACTCGCGGGTGAAGGCCAGGGCGTAGTGGTCGATGTCGAGCCATTGCGCAACCGGCACGGCATCTTTTTCGATGTCGAAGTCGGCGGTGTTGGCGAGCAGGAAGCGCAGCGTGTTGCGGATGCGGCGATAGCCTTCGACGACGCGGTCGAGAATTTCCTTGGACAGCGCCAGTTCGCCCGAATAGTCGGTGCTGGCCACCCACAGTCGCAGGATTTCGGCGCCGAGCTTGTCCGACACCTCCTGCGGCAAAATGGTGTTGCCCAGCGACTTGCTCATCTTGCGGCCTTGCTGGTCCACGGTGAAGCCGTGGGTGAGCAGGCTCTTGTACGGCGGATGGCCGTCGATGGCGCAGCCGGTGAGCAGTGAGGAATGGAACCAGCCGCGGTGCTGGTCCGAGCCTTCCAGGTACAGATCGGCACGCGGGCCTTGCGCATGGCCGTCCGGATGCGAGCCGCGCAGCACGTGCCAGTGCGTGGTGCCGGAGTCGAACCACACGTCGAGGGTGTCGCCGATCTTGTCGTAGTCGGCCGCCTCGTCACCCAGCAACTCGGCGGCATCGAGCTTGAACCAGGCTTCGATGCCTTGCTGTTCGACACGCTGGGCGACCTGTTCCATCAGCTCCACCGTGCGCGGATGCAGTTCGCCGGTTTCCTTGTGCAGGAAGAAGGGGATCGGCACCCCCCAGTTGCGCTGACGCGAGATGCACCAGTCGGGCCGGTTGGCGATCATGGTGTGCAGGCGCGCCTGACCCCAGGCAGGGTAGAACTTGGTGTCTTCCACGCCCTTGAGAGCGCGCTCGCGCAGGCTCGAGCCGTCGGCCACGCGGGTGTCCATGCCCACGAACCACTGCGCCGTGGCGCGGTAGATCACCGGCGTCTTGTGGCGCCAGCAATGCATGTAGCTGTGGGTGATCTTCTGGTGCGCCAGCAGGCAGCCGACTTCTTCCATCTTGGCGACGATGATCGGATTGGCTTTCCAGATCAGCTCGCCGCCGAAGAAGGGCAGGTCGGGCACATAGTGGCCATTGCCCATCACCGGCGTGAGGATCTCGTCGTTCGTGCGGCCGTAGGACTTCCACACATTGAAGTCGTCCACGCCATGGGCCGGCGAGCAATGCACGATGCCGGTGCCGGCGTCCAGCCCCACGTAGTCCGCCAGATACACCGGCGATACGCGATCGTAGAACGGGTGATTGAACTCGATGCGCTCCAGGGCCTCGCCTTTGGCGGTGGCGATGATCTTGCCCTCGAGTTGGTAGCGTTCCAGACAGCCGGCCACCAGTTCGCTGGCGAGCACCAGCAGGCGATCACCCACATCGACCAGCGCGTAGTCGAACTCGGGGTGCACGTTGAGCGCCTGGTTGACCGGGATCGTCCACGGTGTGGTGGTCCAGATCACCGCGAAGGCCGGTTTGGGCAGTGTGCTCAGGCCGAAGGCGGCGGCCAGCTTGTCGGTGTCGCGCGCCGGAAAGGCCACATCGATCTGCGGTGACTGCTTGTCGGCGTATTCCACCTCGGCTTCGGCCAGTGCCGAGCCGCAGTCGAAACACCAGTTCACTGGCTTGAGACCCTTGGCCACGTAGCCAGCCTCGACCATCTTGGCGAGCGCGCGAATCTCGTCGGCCTCGTTGGCGAAATCCATGGTCAGGTAGGGGCGCTCCCAGTCGCCCAGCACGCCCAGACGGATGAACTCCGTCTTCTGGATGTCCACCTGCTCGGCCGCATAGGCGCGGCATAACTCACGCACCTTGTCGGCAGACAGATCCTTGCCGTGAGTAACCTCGATCTTGTGTTCGATCGGCAGGCCGTGGCAGTCCCACCCCGGTACGTAAGGCGCGTCGAAACCGGACATGGTCTTGGCGCGCACGATGATGTCCTTGAGGATCTTGTTGAGCGCGTGGCCGAGATGCAGATTGCCGTTGGCGTACGGCGGGCCGTCGTGCAGCACGAACTTGGGCCGACCGGCCGACGCCTGGCGAATCTTCTGGTAGAGCTTGCGCTGCTGCCATTGCTGCACCCAGCCCGGCTCGCGCTTGGGCAGATTGCCGCGCATGGGGAAGGGGGTGTCGGGGAGATTGAGCGTTTGTCGGTAGTCAGCCATGGGTCGTCTTAGTCAGCAGTGTTTTCGTCGGCATGGTCGGCAAACCATGCGCGGGCATTGTCGGCGTCGCGGGCGATCTGGGCGGTCAGTGCCTCGAGCGAATCGTATTTTTCCTCGTCGCGCTGCTTGTGCAGGAAGTGCACGCGCAGATGCGCACCGTAGCAGTCCTCGTTCCAGTCGAACAGATGCACTTCCAGCGTCGGCTTGCCCGCATCGTTGATGGTCGGGCGCACCCCCACGCTGGCCACGCCCTGCACGGGCGTATCACGCAGCCCTTCGACAAACACCGTGTAGATGCCGGCCAGCGGCGGGCGCCGGTGCTTGAGCTGGATGTTGGCGGTGGGAAAGCCCAGCGTGCGGCCGATCTTGTCACCGTGCATCACCAGCCCGGCAATGCTGTAGGGCCGGCCCAGCAGGCGCGCGGCGCGGTCCATGTCGCCTTCTGCCAGCGCATTGCGCACGGCCGAACTGGAGACCCGCTCGCCGGCCTGGGCATGGGTGGTCATCGCTTCGACCACGAAACCATGCCGTTCGCCCGCGGCCTGCAGCATGGCGAAGTCGCCCTTGCGCCCGGCGCCGAAGCGGAAGTCGTCGCCGATGATCAGGTGGCGCACACGCAGGCTGCGCACCAGCACGTTTTTTACAAAGGCTTCCGCCGTGAGCGAGGCAAAGCGCTTGTTGAAGCGAATGATGCGGGTGGTGTCCACGCCGGCGGCATCGAGCAGCAGCAGCTTTTCACGCAAGGAGGCCAGGCGGGCGGGCGCTTGCTGCGGGGCGAAGTACTCGCGCGGGTGTGGCTCGAAGGTGAGCACCACCGCGGGGAGTCCCAGCGCCTGAGCTTTTGTCGTCAAGAGACGGAGTAGCGCCAAGTGCCCCAGGTGAAGGCCATCGAAGTTGCCGATGGTGAGCACCGATGGGGTCGGGGCGCGTTCCGCGTCGCCGCGTGAAACGAGCATAACCGCCTGAAAAAAACCGCAATTATAGCCGCAACGCCCATGTTTTCGGAGTGTGTTGCAATGCGATAAACGGGTTGCGGTGATTGCCGGGCGGTGAGGGCCGGCTTGACCATGGCGTGAGCATTTGTTTTGCTTCGTCGTGAAAGCACGCATGTCGGCCGCCTGGGCGGCTCGGCGAACCCCGTGAGCACACGCGAGGAACAGCGCATGAACGATGTCCTGCGCGCCCATCCGGCGAGCCAGAACCGAACCGCCGAGGCGTGGGTGGCGGCCTACCGCCGGGTGCGCGCTGCCAGCGAGCAGTTGTGCGCGCCGCTGCTGGTCGAGGACTACGGCCTGCAGACCGCCGACTTTGCCAGCCCGCCCAAATGGCATCTGGCGCACGTGAGCTGGTTTTACGAAACCTTTCTGCTCACGCCGTTCCTGGCCGGCTATGCGGTTTTCGATCCGGCCTTCCGTGCCTTGTTCAATTCCTACTACGAGCAGGTCGGTCACTACCACCCGCGGCCGCAGCGGGGCTTTCTCTCCCGCCCCTCGGTGGACGATGTGTATCGCTACCGCGCGCACGTCGATGCCGCCATGTTCGACCTGCTGGCGCGGGCGGGGGCGGACATCTGGCCGACCGTCACCCAGCGCCTCGCCATCGGCCTCAATCACGAGCAGCAGCATCAGGAACTGCTGCTGACCGACATCAAGCAGCATTTCAGCGTCAATCCGCTGCGGCCCGCCTATCGGCCCGATCTGCCCACGCCGTCGGCAGGCAATGTGCCTGCGTTGGGCTGGGTCGAGCGCGCCGGTGGCCTGATCGAGATCGGGCATGCGGGCGACGGTTTCGCCTACGACAACGAGACCCCACGCCACCGGGTGTTTCTCACACCCTACGCCCTCGCCACGCGCCCGGTGACCAATGGCGAGTATCTGGCCTTCATCGAGGATGGCGGCTACCGCAATCCCGCGCCGTGGCTGTCCGACGGCTGGAGCACGGTGCAGCGCGAGGCCTGGGCGCATCCGCGCTATTGGGAAAAGCACGATGGCGGGTGGATGGAATTCACCCTCGGGGGCTTGCGCCCGCTCGATCTGGCGGCGCCGGTGAGCCACGTGAGCCATTTCGAGGCCGACGCCTTTGCCACCTGGGCCGACGCCCGTCTGCCGAGCGAGGCCGAGTGGGAGCACGTGGCCGCCGACATGCCAATCACCGGCAATTTCGTCGATGGCGGCTTGCTCCACCCGCAGGCTGCGAGCGGCGACGGCATGCAGCAACTGTTTGGCGATGTGTGGGAGCACACCGGCTCGGCCTATCTGGCCTACCCGGGCTATCGGCAGGCCGACGGCGCGCTGGGCGAATACAACGGCAAGTTCATGTCGGGTCAGATGGTGTTGCGTGGTGGTTCGTGCGCTACGCCGGCCGACCACATTCGCCCGAGCTACCGCAATTTCTTCTACCCCCACGAGCGCTGGCAGGTGCAGGGCTTTCGTCTGGCGAGGGATTTATGACGCAGGTGGCGACGCCGAACTTCACGTTTCACGATCTCAAACCGGCGGTGGCCGATTTCCGCCGCGAAGTGCGCGATGGCCTGCGTGCCCGGCCCCGGCGCATCGCCCCCAAGTTCTTTTACGACGCCGAAGGCTCGCGCCTGTTCGACCGCATCACCGAGCTCGACGCCTACTACCCCACGCGCACCGAGATCGGTCTGCTCAAGGCCCACGGACAAGAGATTGCCGCCTTGCTCGGGCGCGGTGCTGCCCTGATCGAACTGGGCAGCGGCAGCGATCTGAAGATCCGCGCCGTGCTCGACGCGCTGGCGCCGGCCGAATACTTGCCGCTGGACATCTCGGGCACCCATCTGCGCACGGCGGCGATGGGGATTGCGCGTGACTATCCCGACATTCAGGTGCGCGCGACCTGCGTCGACTACACGCGGCAGTTCTCGTTGCCGGTGATTGCGCCGGGGGTGCATCGCGTGGCCTTTTATCCGGGCTCGAGCATTGGCAATTTCGAGCCCGGGCAGGTGATGGAACTACTCGACTGGATTGCCCACATGGTCGGCCCCGGTGGCCGCCTGCTGGTCGGCGTGGATCTGAAGAAGAGCGCGGCCCGACTGAATCTGGCCTACAACGATCCCGAGGGCGTGACCGCCGCGTTCAACAAGAATCTGCTGGTGCGCATGAAGAAGGAACTGGGCGCCCGTATCGATATGGACGCCTTTGCCCATCGCGCCTTCTACAACGCCGAGCGTGGTCGCATCGAGATGCATCTGCGCGCCACGCGGCCGACCCGGATTGTGCTCGATGGTGAGTTCTTCGAGTTTGACGAAGGCGAGAGCATCCACACCGAATGCTCCTACAAGTACAGCACGACGGAGTTCACCTCGCTGGCGGCAATGTCCGGCTTCAGTGCGGAGAAGACCTGGTGCGACGCCGATCGGCTGTTCAGCGTGCACTGCCTGCGAGTCAGCCGGCTCGGTTGACGCCGAGTTGGGGTCGGCGCGCCCGAACGACACCGGGGCCACATCGGGCCCCGGTCGGTTACAAGCGGTGGTGGTCGAACAATCAGTCCAGACTGGCCACGCGCACCCGCGACAGCGGCGGATTGTCGTCGAAGTAGCTCTTGAGCCCCATCATGATGGCGTTGGCCATCTTGTCCTGATATTTGCGGTTGTTGAGTCGGCGCTCTTCGTCGGGATTGCTGATGAACGCGGTCTCGACCAGGATGGAGGGGATGTCCGGCGCCTTGAGCACGGCAAAGCCGGCGTGTTCCACGTGCGCCTTGTGCAGCTTGTTGATGTCGCCCAATTGCGAGAGCACGGCCTTGCCTACCTTCATGCTGTCGTTCAGCGTCGCGGTCTGCGAGAGGTCGAGCAGGGTGCGGGCCAGATGGCCGTCCTGCGTGCCGATGTTCACGCCACCGATGAGGTCGGCATCATTCTCGCGTTTGGCCAGCCAGCGCGCCGCTGCGCTCGAGGCGCCGCGATCCGACAGCACGAACACCGAGCTGCCACGCGCGTCCGGGCGCACGAAGGCATCGGCGTGAATGGAGACGAACAGATCCGAGCGCACCGCGCGTGCCTTGGCCACCCGCTTGCGCAACGGCACGAAGTAATCGCCGTCGCGCGTGAGCACGGCGCGCATGCCCGGCTGGGCGTCGATCTTTTTCTTGAGCCGACGCGCAATCATCAGCGTCACATTCTTTTCGTAGCTGCCGCGTCTTCCGACGGCGCCCGGGTCCTCGCCACCGTGACCGGGGTCGATGGCCACGGTGATCAGGCGGTTGACCTTGCTGCGCTCGGCCGCCGGGTTGCGGCCACGGCGCTCGGTCGAGCGCTGGCTCGCCTTGGCGACCTCGTTGCCGCCGTCGGCCCCGCGCGCGGCATCGGTCGGGTTGTCCCGTTCGATCAACGCGAGCAGCGGATCGACTTCAACCGTGGGATAGAGGTCCACCACCAGCCGATGGCCGTAAGTGCCAATCGGCTGCAGCGTGAATATCTGCGGCTTGATCGGCTGCTTGAGCTCGACCACCACGCGCACCACGCCCGGCCGGTTGCGCCCGGCGCGCACGAGTTTGATGAACGGGTCGGCGGCCGTGATGCTGTCGGGCAGATGCTTGATGACGCTGTCGAGCTCGAGGCCTTCGAGATCCACCACCAGACGATCCGGGCCGTCGAGCGTGAAGTACTTGAAGCCGATCTCGGCTTTCGATTCGAGCGTGATGCGGGTGTAGTCCTCCGCTGGCCACACGCGCACGGCCACCAGCGTGGAGGCGGCGGCCCGGCCCAGCGGGCTCACCATCATCGCGAAGGTGGCGCCGGCGGCCTTGAGGAAGTGCCGGCGAGCGGGTGCGCTCGCGTTCAGCGAGGGGGAGGAGGCGCTGCCAGTTTTTCTGTGCATTGTCGTCCCAACTCCGTCTGCGGGCGGATCACCATGTCGCGCCCATCGCCGGCCACGGCCAGCTCGATGACAACATCTGGCGCCGCCACATAGGGCTGCGCTTTTTGCGGCCACTCCACCAGGCAAACGCCCTGGTCGGTGAAGTATTCTTCCAGTCCCGCTTCGAGGTATTCCTCGGGTGACGTGAACCGATAAAAATCAAAGTGATATAAGTTTAATCTAGAAACAACGTAAGGTTCAATCAAGGTGTAGGTGGGACTTTTTACACTGCCGCTGTGACCAAGTGCCCGAAGTAGCCCGCGAACCAGCGTGGTTTTGCCCGCGCCGAGGTCGCCGTCGAGATAGATCACCAGCCCGGATGTCAGTGCGGGCGCCAGTTTCGCGCCCGCGGCCAGGGTGTCGGCCTCGTCCGCAAGGTGCGCCCGCAGGTCGGGGTCGCTATCATCGGGGCCATGGGTGAAGTCGATCATCAAAAACTCTCGGCTGGGCAGACGGGCGGCCATGAAGGCGCCGCGCTCGTCGAAAAAATCCGGGCCTGGGCCCGCGAACTGGGTTTTGCTGCCATCGGCATATCCGATATTCATCTTCCTCGGGCCGAAGCCGGCCTGCAAGCGTGGCTGGACGCCGGCTTTCATGGCGAGATGGATTATATGGCCAAACACGGCCTCACTCGCTGCCGCCCGGCCGAGCTGTTGCCCGGCACGCAACGCGTGATCACCGCCCGACTCGACTACTGGCCCGGCCCCGACGCCATGGCCGACGCCCAGGCCACGCTGGCCGATGGCGAGCGCGCTTATATTTCCCGCTACGCCGTGGGGCGCGACTACCACAAGGTGTTGCGCAATCGCCTGAAAAAGCTGGCCACGCGTATCGAAGCCGATGTGCCGCATCGATGGCGCGTGTTCACCGACTCCGCGCCGGTGGCTGAAGTGGCGCTGGCGACGGAATCCGGCCTCGGCTGGCGTGGCAAGCACAGCCTGCTGCTCAGTCGTGAGGCGGGGTCTACCTTTTTCCTCGGCGAAATATTCACCGACCTCGATCTGCCGGTGAGCGCACCGGTGAGCGAGCACTGCGGCGAATGCACTGCCTGCCTCGACATCTGCCCGACGCAAGCCATCGTCGCGCCCTACCAGGTGGATGCGCGCCGCTGCATCTCCTACCTCACCATCGAACTGCACGGTGCGATCCCGCAAGCGTTGCGTCCGCTCATCGGCAACCGCGTCTATGGCTGCGACGACTGCCAGCTGGTGTGCCCGTGGAATCGTTTCGCCCAACCGACACAGGCGGGCGACTTCGCACCACGCCACGGGCTCGACGCGAGCACGCTGGCCGCGCTATTCGCCTGGACCGAGGCCGACTTCACTGCCCGCATGGCCGGCAGCCCCATCTACCGCATCGGCTACGCTCGCTGGCTGCGAAACCTCGCGGTGGGGCTCGGTAATGCGCCATGGTCCGAGTCGGTGGTGGCCGCGTTGCGTGCGCGGGAAGACGACACCAACCCCCTCGTGCGCGAACACGTCCAATGGGCGCTCGCCCAACAGGCCGCGCGAAAGCCGTAAAATGACCGCCTTTCAACCCGCCTGACCACGAGCCCCTCATGCCCACAGACCGCTCCCAGCCTATCGGCGTATTCGACTCCGGCGTCGGCGGACTCACGGTCATGCGCGCGCTCATGGAGCGTCTGCCGCTGGAAAATCTCATCTACTTCGGCGACACCGCCCGCGTGCCCTACGGCATCAAGTCGGTGGACACCATCGAGCACTTCACCGGCCAGATCACCGATTTCCTGCTCGAACGCGGCGTCAAGATGCTCATCATCGCCTGCAACACCATGGCCGCTGTGGCCGGCGACGTGGTGCGCAGCAAGGCTGGCGATATCCCCGTGCTGGATGTCATCGACGCCGGTGCCCGCGCCGCCGTCGAGCGTTCCACCACCCGCGCGATCGGCGTCATCGGCACGCCCACCACCATCAATTCCAACGCCTACGCCCGCCGCATGCACGCCCTCGATGCCGGCGTGCGCGTCTACTCGCAGGCCTGCCCGTTGTTCGTGCCGCTGGTCGAAGAAGGCTGGCTCGATCACCCGGTCACGCGCATGACCGCGCAGGAATATCTCAAGCCCGTGCTCGCCGAGCAGATCGACAGCCTGGTGCTCGGCTGCACCCACTACCCCCTGCTCAAACCCCTGCTCATGGACGTCGTCGGCCCCGGCGTGCAACTGGTCGACTCCGCCACCACCGTCGCCGAACAAGCCGCGCAGACCCTGGCGAGACTCGATCTGGCCAACCCCGGCGAGCACCTGTCGCACGCCCGCTACCACGTCACCGACATTCCGCTGCGCTTTCAGACGATTGGCGAGCGGTTTCTGGGAAGGTCGCTGGGGCGTATCGAGCGGGTGGCGTGGTGAGCCAGTGGATATTCGTTCATATTCAATTCGGCGCTATTCGAATAGACTAAGCCGTTGGTGTGACTGCATTCATTTCGGGAGAGTGTGCATGATGCGCAGTGCGATTTTGTGTGGTGTGGTTCTGGCGGTGATGACGGGGTGTGCCACGACCGGTGACGGTGGTCGCTGGACATGTGCGGCCGACGGGATGCAGAGCGGTTCCTACGATGGGTCCGAATACGCAAATATTCACTTGCGCGGGTATTCGTACGGCGGCCGTTACAAGGTCGAAAAGAACGCGGACGGCACCGAAGCGAAGGGAACGACTCGCGACGGAACGCCGTTTGTCTGCAAAAAATCAGGGTGACGCGTTCGCGCCGGAATGCCGCGCTAGTTGCCACTTTGCGTGGCATTCGGGCGACTTCAGCGGCAAGCAGGTCGCCGATATCCATTTCATGCGCGGGCGATGCGTCAGCCGTCGGCCTGCGCGGTTTCCAGATCGAACCACGGTGTCGCCCGGTCGTGCGCGGCATAGAGGCGCACTTCCATGCCTGGCGTGACCGGTAGCGGCTCGTCGAAACGATAGACCAGGTGCTGCCAGCCCGAGACCGGGCGCTTTTCGAGCGGGTGGTTGTGATAGGTGGTGGTCTCGTCCATTTCGAGACGAATCCACTGAATGACGCCGTAGCACAGACCTTCTTCGGTGGCGGTGACGGTGAGCGTTTTTTGCTCGCTCGGGTAGGTGTCGTCATTGACGAAATCGAAGCGGAAGGCCTCGACGTCGTCACTCATGAGCTTGAGTTGCAGGTCTTCGCGGAAGATGGGCAGCTTCTTGGGGGTGATGGCGTTGAACGCGCGAATGTCGAAGCCGAAGGGGTCGGTGACGTGCAGGTAACGGCCGAGGTCGTCGCCGCCCACGAGCGCGATCATGATGCTCGATGCGCCGGGGATGATGCACGCGTCGGGTGTGAGCAGGCGTTGTTTGGCATCTTCGAGGGCGGGGAGCACATGCTCTTCGATCAGGCCACTCGAGAAGATCTCGTGCACCAGCACGTCGGCCTTGGCCGGCAGATCTTTTTCCAGTTCGACTTCGAAGGAAGGCTTGGCCAGCACGCTGACCGTGTCCTTGAAACCGTTTTGATCGACGATCTGTTGCGCCATGTCGGCAATCAGCGAGGCGCCTTCGCAGGTGACCACGCGCTTGGCGCCGAGGCGGGCGGCCATCATCGACAGCAGGCCGGAACCGGCGCCGATCTCGAAGACGTGCGAATCGGGCGTGATCGCCGCTTTCATGCCCTCGAAATAGGCGGTGTTGCGCTCGACCTCGTTCATCATCGGCACGTGCCAGTTGGGCACGATCTTGTCGATCAGCCACGACAGGCCGAGCTTGGCCGTCAGTGAGTCGGGGTTGGCGGCGATGGCATTGCGGCACAGTTGCAGCGCCTCGGCGCTGCGCTGCACATTGGCCAGGCACACCGAGACCTTCTTGAGCGTGTCTTCGTCATCGGGTTTGATGGCGAGAATGGCCTTGTACTCGGCGATGGCCTCGTCGGTGCGCCCGAGCACGTTGAGCATATCGGCGCGGGCCGTGCGGGCGGCGAGCAGGTTGGCGTCGAGCTTGATCGCCCGCTCGATGCGGGCGAGCGCGTCGGCGTGCCGGTTCTGCGCCGCCAGCAGCAGGCCCTGCTTCAGCCAGGCGCCCGCGGTGGGTTGAATCTTGTTGGCCTTTTCAAAGCACTTGAGCGCTTCGGCGTGCCGATTCAGGCCCTGCAGGGTGTCGCCCTTGGCCATCCACGACTGGATCGCGCCGGGGTTGAGCGCGATGGCACGTTCGACCGATGCCAGTGAGTTCGACAACGCGTTGAGCTTGAACTGGCATTCGGCCAGATTGACCCAGCCCTCCCACTGCTTCGGAAATTTCTGCGTGTAGAGGCCGTAGTAGTGCTGTGCGTCGCCATAGTTGTGCAGTTCGCGCTCACACACGCCGATGTTGAAAATCACTTCGCCATCGCTCTCGTCGGTCGCGAGAATTTCCTTGAGGACGGATGACGAGACGCTGAAGTTGCCCACCAGTCCTTGCAGCGTGGCGTAGAGCTTTTTCAATTCGAGATGGTCGGGTTGTTGCGCGCAAAGCTGCTCGCACGCGTGGATTGCCTCTGCGTGCTGTCCATTGCGAAACGCGGCCTTGATCTCGTTGATGTCGTGCATGGCGGGATTCTTTCGATGCTTGTTGATAGGGCGCGTCTGGCGCGGCGAGTGGACGCCGAGCCGGGATGGAACAATCGGCTGGCGGGATCGTCAGGCCGACATGATAAAGCAAGCCGATACGTCGGCGCGCGGCCCCCGGGCCCTGACGGGCGGCAGCGGCTTGGTTGCTTATTGATTCGCTTCGTCGATCAATCGCTTTTGCAGATCGGGCGGCATTTCAAGCGTATCCATGTCCCACCCTTCCGCCTTGAGAATGTCGGCGAGGCACGCTTCGACCTGAGGTGTGATGGCTTGGACGGTGTCGGCAATCCTGCGGTGGACGGCGACGTCGACATCGGTGTTGTCCAGACACTGATGCTGGTAGTCGTACAGCTGTTGCAGTTCGGTGAGCAGTTTGCTGACCTGGGCCGGGCAGGCGCATTGGTAGAGCAAGGCCTGTTCGAGAATTTTCGCCAACTGCAGGGATGAGAAGCGGTTTTTCATCGTCCCTCCTGAGGGGGGCTGTGGTCTATTTACCCGGTTGCCACGGGGCGGCTGTCACACGCGCACCATTCGCTCCATGAGCCCGGGTACAGGCGCGCGCCGGGCAGGCCGGCGATTTGCATGGCGAGCAGGTTGTGGCAGGCGGTGATGCCGGAGCCACATTGATGAACGACGAGGCCGGGGTCGCGGCCGTCGAGCAGGGCGGTGAATTCGGCGCGCAGTTGTGCGGGCGGTTTGAACCGGCCGCGGGTGTCCAGGTTGTCCTTGAAGAAGCGATTGATGGCGCCGGGGATGTGGCCACCGACCGGGTCGATGGTTTCGTTTTCGCCGCGAAAGCGGTCGGGGCTGCGGGCGTCGACGATCAGCATGCGCTCGCTGCCGTGCTGGCTGACGACCTCTTGCAGTGGCACGCAGGTGGCTTGCGGGTTAGGGATGAATTCGGTGGCTCGCGGCGTCACCGGTGTTTTCGAGAGCGCGCCGGCGTGACTGCGCCACGCCTGCATGCCGCCATCGAGTACCGCCACATTGCGATGCCCGAGCCAGTTGAGCAGCCACCACAGACGGGCGGCATACATGCCGCCGGCGTCGTCGTAGGCCACGACCTGTTTGGTGTTGTTGATGCCGACTTCGCCGAGGCGTTTGGCCAGGGCGTTCGGATCGGGCAGGGGGTGGCGGCCGTTCTGGCCGGTGCGCGGGCCGGACAGATCGTCGTCCAGATGCAGGAAGCGGGCGCCCGGAATGTGGCCGTCGGCATAGGCCTCACGGCCGAATTCCGGATTCGCCAGATCGTGGCGGCAGTCGACCACCACCCAGTCGGGGTTGTCGAGTTGTTCGGCCAGTTCTTTTGGGGAGACGAGCGTTGTCGGTGTGTGGGTCATTGCGCGATGGTCAGACCACGGGCTCGTTGCCGGAGAGCCAGCCGCGCGCTTCGATGTCGTCCGGGAACACCTGCACGTCGGCATCGACGAACATTTGCGACACCCACGCGCTCCAGGTTGCCCACTGGTCTTGCGTGATCACGGCGATCTGGCCGAAGTCGTGCTTGTGTTCGCGGCTGTAGCGGATTTCCTCCCATGCCACGTCGATGGTAAAGCCTGTCATGTCGCGCAGGTCGATGAGCAGGTTCTGCTTGCCTTCGAACTTGATCTTGTAATTGACGAGTTCTTCGAACTCTTTGTAGTCGGCGAGGGTGAACTCGCCAAAAACGGTCACTTGGACGAGGCCCTGTCCATGTTCTGTGGTGATCATGATGCTTTCCTTTTTCTGTCGGTGGGCGCACGAGCGCCATCCGGTGCTTCCACTATAACGAGCCAGCCGGCGCGCTTCAATTGGCGCGTGCAGGCCGGTTTGCGGCGTGCCGCGCCATCGAGACGAGAATGCCGCTGGCGACGATCAGCAGCATGCCGAACAAGGCTCCGGCCGACAGCGTTTCACCCCATAGCCAGACGCCGAACAGGCTGGCGAAAACGACAGTGGAATACGCCAGATTGGCCGCGACGATGGTGGTGCCGTAGCGGTAGGCGCGGGTCATGGCCAGCTGCGCGGCCGCGCCGAACAGCCCCACGCCGGCAAGAATCGCGGCGCCGCGTGCATCCGGCACATGAAAGCCCTCGGTGGCGAGTACGACGGGTAGCATCGCCAGTGTGGTGACGACCGAAAAGTAGAACACGGTGCGCGTTTCCGGCTCACCCATGCGGCCCAGTTCGCGCACATGAATATAGGCGAGGCTGGCGATCAGCCCGGTGCCCAGTCCGGCCAGCGCACCGAGCCACTGCTCGGTGGCCAGGGTCGGGCGCAGCAGCACCACCACGCCCACGAAGCCGACCGCCACCGCCACCAGCGCCTGGCGCGGCAGTCGTTCGCCAAACCACCCGGCCAGCAGCAGCGCGACGAACAGCGGCGAGGTGTAGTTGAGCGTCACCGCCGTGGCCAGCGGCAGGATGGAGATGGCGAAGAAGTAACAGGCCAGCGAAACCGTGCCCGCGATGGCTCGCGTGAGTTGGCGGCGCCAGTGAGAGGTGCGGAAGGCGGTGCCGCGTGCGAGCATGAGGCCGGCCATGACGAGCACGCCGATGGCGCCACGGTAGAAGGTCAGTTCGGCGGTCGGAAACTGATCGGCGCCGAGTTTCACGCACACGCCCATGCAGGCAAAGAACAGGCTGGCGAGGATCATCCACAGGGCGGACATGGGCGGAACGCGGCGCGATGGCAACGCCGTCATTGAACCACATCGGGGCGCCAGACTCCGGGAACAAACGGACGCACGCGCGACGACATGTCGACGAAGGGTGGGGGCTGGACATAATTTTTTACCCCTGACGTGTAAGAAATCGCCGTCGGCGCATGTCTTATCCACCGAGCGTGTCGGAAACGCCGGCCGCCACCCCTGATTCCAAACTGGAGAGACCCATGAAAACCACCAACACCACTGTCAAGTCCGGCGCTGCCATTGCTGCTACCGTTGCCGCCCTGTTCGCCGCTGGCGCCCTCATCGCGCCGACCGTCGCTCAGGCAAGCGAAGGTGTCCAGTGTTTCGGCTCCAACAGCTGCAAGGGCCACGGTTCGTGCAAGACTGCCTCGAACGAGTGCAAGGGCATGAACGCCTGCAAGGGCCAGGGCTGGGAGCCGAAGGCCTCCAAGGAAGAGTGCGAGGCCGCCGGTGGTCACGTGATGATGGAAGGCAAGTAATTCGGTTTCCGGGTGGCGCCGCTGGTGCCACCCGGACCGGCCACGATCATGACGACACCCATCCACGGCTTCGGCCTCGGCCTGCGGGTCGACCACTACCGCGATTTCGCTGACGGCCCGCCCCAGCCGGTGGACTGGCTCGAGATCCTCTCGGACAACTACCTCGTGCCCGGCGGCAAGCCGCTGCACTTTCTCGACCGCATTCGCGCCGACTACCCCATGGTGATGCACGGCGTGGCGATGTCGATCGGCAGCACCGATGCGCTCGATGTCGACTACCTGCGCGATATTCGCGCGCTGGCCGATCGCGTCGAACCCGGCTGGATCTCCGATCACCTGTGCTGGACCGGCGTCGACCACCAGAACCTGCACGATTTGCTGCCCATGCCCTACACCGAGGCGGTATTGAACCACCTCGAATCGCGTGTGGCCCAGGCGCAGGACATTCTCGGCCGTCCGCTGGTGCTCGAAAACGTCTCCAGCTACGTGAGCTACGCCGAAGACGAAATGCCCGAGTGGGAATTCATCAACGCGCTCACGCGGCGCACCGGTTGCCAGTTGCTGCTCGACGTGAACAACGTCTTCGTCAGCAGCGTCAATCACCGCTTCGACGCCCACTCATTCATCGACGCCATCCCCGCCGATCGCGTCGTGCAGATTCACCTCGCCGGTCATGAAGACCACGGCGACCTGCTCATCGACACCCACGATCATCCGATCCGCCGCGAAGTGTATGAACTCTATGCCTACACGCTCAAACGGCTCGGCCCGGTGCCGACCATGATCGAGCGCGACGACCACATTCCGCCGCTGGCCGAACTGCTCGACGAACTCGATCAGGTCCGCGCCGTCGCCGCCGACGCGCTCACCGACATTGCCGAGGTGGCCGCATGAGCGCGCCCGCACGGCCGCCCGAAGGGCGCGCGAACCTCCCTCGGGGAGGGTGGAGCAGGGGTTTCGCGGAGCACCGCTGCGCGCCTGCGGAACGGGTCGGCTGTGCAAAGGCGACCCTCCGTCGCGTCAGCGACAGGAGGGTAGTCCAGTGAGCCTCGCCACGCTCCAGCAACAGATGCAGAGCGCCGTCACTGCCGGCGGTCCGCCGCCCGCGCTGGCCGGCAACACCCGAGGTCTCGAGGTCTACCGCACCGCCTGGCGCGCCCGGCTCATCGAGGCCTTGCGCACCAACTACCCGGTACTGCATCGCGTGCTTGGTGACGACGCCTTCGAGACCTTGGCCGACGACTACATGCATGTCCACCGGTCGCAAAAGCGCTCCATTCGCTGGTTCGGACACCGCTTGCCGGATTTCGTGGCCGAGCGCATCGACACGCTGCCCCATCCCGCGCTGGCCGATCTTGCGCGCATGGAGTGGGCCATCTGCCTCGCTTTCGACGCCGCCGATCACACCCCGCTGCGCGTCGACCAACTCGCCGCCATGCCCCCCGACGCCTGGCCGAACCTGCGCTTCGCGCTCCAACCCGGCTACGCCCTGTTCGACCTCGACTGGTCGGTCGCCCCCGTGTGGCGTGAACTGTCCGAAGCTGAAGACCCGAACCAGCAGGTCGCGCCGCCCGAGCGGCTGGACAACACCATTCTCATCTGGCGCCGCGCACTGACACCCATGTGGCGCAGCGTTGCGCCGCTGGAGGCCGAGCTGCTGCGCGCCATCGAGGCGGACGAGAACTTCGGCCAACTGTGCGCACGCGCCGTCACCGAGGTCGGCGAGGCCGATGCCGCGGCCACGGTGGTCGGCTATCTGCAGCAGTGGGTGGCGGACGAGTTGCTCGCGACCACGTAGCCCGGATGCAGCGCAGCGGAATCCGGGAACAGTGGTTGAGCAACCGACAAATCCCGGAGTAGGGCCGATGGCCCTCGTCCGGGCTACAGCCCGTAACCCGTAGGTCAGGTTGAATAACGTGAAGCCCAACAAGCAGCGTCGCCCGCCTAGCTCATCGTTTGTTAGGCTTCGCTTCGCCCAACCTAACCTACGCCCGTTGCCGAATGGATCAGGAAGACCACGACATGACGATCTACCGTAAATCCCCCGCGGCCATCGCCGCCCTGAGCCCCGAGCAATACCGCGTCACCCAGCAAAGCGGCACCGAAGCGCCCGGCAGCGGTGAGTACCTGCACAACAAGGCACCGGGCATCTATGTCGACATCGTCTCCGGCGAGCCGCTGTTTGCCTCGTCCGACAAGTTCGAATCCGGCTGCGGCTGGCCGAGCTTCACCAAGCCCATCGCGCCGGCCAACATCAGCGAACTGCGCGACGTGAGCCACGGCATGATCCGCACCGAAGTGCGCAGCGCCCATGGCGACAGTCATCTCGGTCACGTCTTCCCCGACGGTCCGCGCGATCGCGGCGGCCTGCGCTACTGCATCAACTCCGCCTCGCTGCGCTTCATCCATCGCGACGACATGGTGGCGCAAGGCTATGGCGACTATCTCGACCAAGTGGAGGACATCTGATGGCACAGCAACGCGCAGTTCTGGCTGGCGGCTGCTTCTGGGGCATGCAGGAGCTGATCCGCAAGCTGCCCGGCGTCGCGGCCACCCGGGTCGGCTACACCGGCGGCGACGTGCCCAACGCCACCTACCGCAATCACGGCACCCACGCCGAAGGCATCGAAATCCTTTTCGACCCGGCGGTGATCTCCTATCGGGATCTGCTCGCCTTCTTCTTCCAGATCCACGATCCCACCACGCCAAACCGTCAGGGCAACGACCGCGGCCCCTCCTACCGCTCGGCCATCTACTACGTGGACGACGCGCAGAAAGCCGTCGCCCTCGACACCATTGAAGATGTGAACGCCAGTGGCCTGTGGCCCGGCAAGGTGGTCACCGAAGTCGAACCTGTCGGCCCGTTCTGGGAAGCGGAATCCGAGCACCAGGACTACCTGCAGCACTACCCCGGCGGTTACACCTGCCACTATCCGCGGCCGAACTGGGTGCTGCCCAAGCGCCAGTCCGCGGCGTAATCGCGAGAGGCGCCCGCGTGAGTGAGCGGCTCGGGCTCGGTGGCGGATGCCACTGGTGCACCGAGGCGGTGTTCCAGTCGTTGCGTGGCGTGGATCGGGTGGAACAGGGTTTCATCCGCGCCATGCCGCCGGACGAGGCCTTCTCCGAGGCCGTGTTGCTGCATTTCGATCCTGCCGAAATCACGCTGACGGATCTGATCGACATCCACCTGCGTACTCACGCCAGCACCTCCGCGCACAAGTTGCGTGGCAAATACCGCAGCGCGGTTTACGTCTTTTCGGCCGAACAGGCGGCCAAGGCCATGCGTATCCTCGGCCAACTCCAGCAGGACTTCGATGCGCCGCTGGTGACGCGGGTGCTGGACTTTGCCGGCTTCGCGCCATCCGAATCACGGTACCTCGACTACCACGAGAAGCACGCAGGCAAACCGTTCTGCACGCGATACATCGATCCGAAACTGGGCCGATTGCGCGCCGCCTACGCACACTTGATGCGATGAACCGGGTCGAGCCCGGATGCTGCGAACAGCGATCGGGGAGCAACGTAAGGCCGTCGACCCATCCCGGCGTCGGGCTAGCGGCCATCGGCCGGGCTACGCCGACGACGCCGGCGCGCGCAGCCGATAGCGGATGAAGGTTTCTCTCGCGAGGCTCACTTCCCCCTCGGCTTCAAAACCCAGACGGCGCATGCCGCGGGTGCGGACCCGGCTGACGGGCAGCAGCGCCGTGACCGAGGCCAGACCCATTTCGCCGAAAGCCCGTTTGATGATTTCCCGGCAGATGGCGCTGCCATGGCCCCAATAGGCGGGGAACAGCACCAGCGCCAGATCGGCGTCGCCGTCTTCCCGTTGCAGCCCGCCCCAGCCGGCAAATCGCCCGTCTACGAGAAACGCCCACGGCCCGTAGCCATGGATTGCCCACTGGCGCTCCTTTTCCGCCACCCAGGCCGTGCACTCAGCCTCACCGAAGGCGCCGCCGGCGAGCGGCATGTGGCGGATCACCTGCGCATCGGTGTGCAGGGCAATGATGTCGGCGACATCGATGTCACTCAGGCGAACGAGTTGTCGTTCCATGCTTTCCAATCGGCTCGGATGGTCTGTCTCGCGTTGGTCATCATAACTGCGCTGTCGTTCCCACCGGGGGTCGGTTCGTCGTCCGGATGCGCGGGTCGATCAAGTGCCGAATTCCGGCGTCGGGCCGGCGGTCCCCGGGCTACGCTTTCTGCCTGAATCAGCGGGTGGTCGATGCGTTGCGGGCGGATTGGTCGGCAGGGTGCCGAACAGCGCAATCCGTGCTCGGCGTCGGGCCGGTCGCCTGTATCCTCAAGCCGCGTTTTTGAATTGAGGTTGCCATAGCGCAAGGCGATATTCTTGTCTGCGCGGCAAATTATTCTATTTAATTCAAACGTTTGTATTTGCTTTTATTGTTCTGGATCAAGCCATTTTTGGCGCAATTGTGCTGCAATGCACAATCCTGCGCCTCCGGAATGACGCGATCAAGCGACGTACCGGGGGGATTGCGTTCGCCCCCGTGAAGACGTTTTTGCGGGGTCTGGTGAAAGCCTTAACCGTCTTCCAAGCCCAGCCCGTGCGGCGGGCAGAGCGTTTGCCAAGTGACCACTGCCGAACACCCCGCGCCCGCCGATGACCGTCTCGAGATCTACCAGCAAGCCGTTGTCGCCATGCGCGATGGCCAGTATGGGGTCGAGCTTCCTGTCGAGCCGCTGGACGACGTGGGTCGGCTCGGCGTCGAATTGCAACGCCTTGCCGCGCAGTTGAAGTGGCAGGCCATGCATCAGCATCGGCTGCAAGAGATTTCCGATACGGTCATCGGCGGACTGACGCTGGTCGATGTCCTCGACCGGATCTTCGAATCCTTTCATACCGTCATCCCCTACAACCGCATGGGCTGTGCCTTGTTGTCCGAGGATGGACGCTCGCTCAAATCGTGCTGGGTGCGTGCCGACTTCGACGGCATCCGGCTGGTGAATGGATTTTCCGCGAGCATCGAAAACAGCAGCCTGAGGCAGGTCATTGCCAGCGGCCGGCCTCGCATCCTGAACGACCTTGAAGACTATCTGGCCAGGCACCCGGATTCGCATTCCACGCGCCTGATCGTTGCCGAAGGCATCCGTTCCAGCCTCACCTGCCCCGTCATCAGCAGCGGCAAGCCGGTGGGCGTGCTGTTCTTCTCGAGCAAAGAACCCTATACCTACCAAGGCGTCCACCAGGGCCTTTACCTGCGTATCGCCTCGCAGCTGTCCGCCATCATCGAGAAGGGCTATCTGTATCAGCAGCTCGTCGATGTCAATGAACGCCTGCTCGCCACCCAGGCGGAGCTACAGGAGCTGGCCACGCGCGATCCGCTGACCGGGGTCTACAACCGCCGGGGCATTCTCGACCACCTGTCGGCGGCCTACGCCCGCGCCAAGCGCGAAGGCGGCCAGATCGCACTCATCCTTGTCGATGTCGATCATTTCAAGAAGATCAACGACCAATACGGCCACAGTGCCGGTGACGGTGTGCTCAGGGAAATCGCCAATCGACTGGCCGGAGGCGTTCGCCAATACAACCACCTCGGACGGTTCGGCGGCGAGGAGTTCCTGGTGGTCATGGGGGATTTCGGGTGCGTCAATGGCCCATGCGTTGCAGAACGCCTGCGCGACCTGGTCGGCTCAGCGCCCATCGAGCACGACGGGCACCGGCTTCAGGTGACGATCAGTGCCGGATTCGTTCACGCCGTCGATCTGTCCGATGTCCCATCGGAAGAATCCCTCATCTCCATGGCCGATGAAGCGCTGTACGAGGCCAAACGCGCAGGCCGCAACCAATTTACCTGCCGTACCGTGGGTGGCTCACTGTCGTAAAGGGTGAGCGAGGCCATCTGGCAACGCGCGGAAGTGTGCCCGCGCTGCCTTGAGGCGAGCCTGCCGATCTCGCCCGAAGTCGGGCGTCAACAAGCGAATCGGGTAGCCCGGATGCCGCGCAGCGAAATCCGGGAACGGCGGTGGAGCAAGCGTTGAATCCCGGCGTCGCGCCTGCGGCCCTCGGCCGGGCTACGCCTGCTAAGCGTCGATATCCGCTCCGGCCCCTCGGGCGTTCTGCACCAGGCGTGAGATTCCGCGCGCGCCGAACAGCACGACCAATCCTCCTACCAAGTAGGCGGCAGCGGATACCAGTCCGCTGAAATCGTCCGGCGTCATTGCCGGTACTTGTGGAAACGCAACCGCCGCTTCGTCTACGACCGCGTAGTACAGGCGAGCACGGGCGTACCAATAGACCATGTCGAATAGTCCGACCGCGATGAAGTAGAACCCGAGAACCGAGAAAGCGAGGCTCTGGAATTG
>JBNKNO010000041.1:0-25454 GCA_050293885.1 Rhodocyclaceae bacterium
TGGCGCATTTTCCGGCGCTCGAACTCACCGTGGTGCTGGGCCAGTACGCCATGGACTACCACCTGCAGACCGGCCGCACGGCACTGACCGGGGTGGTGCGCGACTGGCGGCGTCATTGGCCCCGCGTGTTGCCCTTGCCGCATCCGAGCCCGCGCAACAACCGCTGGCTGGTGCGCAACCCGTGGTTTGCCGAGGAGGTGTTACCGGCGCTGCGCGCCCGTGTGGCCGAGGTGTTGGGACCGGGGGGTGCTGGCGCCCCCCGGACATGACCGCCCGCGCGGGGTCGTCTTCTTGCGCGGCCCGGATCGGTATCTTGGTGGTCGGCGAGGCATGTCTGCTACAGTCGGTCGCTATTCGCCCGTCGCTACCGGAGAGATCCCCCACCATGAATCGTCGTCATTTCTTTCGTCAGGCCGCCGGTCTGGCCGCGTTGCCGCTGGCCGGCTTCTCCTTGAGCGGGTGCAGCCAGGCGGCGCCCGTGGATGTGAAGTGGGGCGAGTCGACCTGCGCGGTGTGCAACATGGTGATTGCCGAGAAGCGCTTTGCGGCGCAGATTCGCGACGCGGCCGGCAAGCATCATCTGTTTGATGATGTGGGCTGTGGCATCCGTTGGCTGAAGACGCAGGGCGTCCCGGAGGACAAGGTCAGCTTCTGGGTGATGGACTACCGGGGCGGCTACTGGGTCGACGCTTTCAAGGCGCAGTACCTGCCCGGCAAGCCGAGCCCGATGGGTTACGATCTGGCGGCCTTGACCGTGCCGGGCGAGGGCATCCCTTTCTCGCAGGCCAGGGACCGGGTGCTCGCCAAAGTCGAGTGAGCGCGACGGTGGGGTCAGTAGCGGCCGAGTTCGATGCGCTGTTCGGCCAATAGTTGATTGTGCTCATCGGCGTCGGTGGCTTTGTAGACCGCCAACACGTCGGCCACATAGCGGTGGCCTTTGCCGCCTGAACAGGGCGCCAGATAGCCTTGCGAGGCAAATGCGCCGGAGGTTCGCGCCGGTCGTTCGATGAAGGCGCCGTCGGGCATGGTGACCGAGTAGCCGGTGATGGCCGGGAGTTGCGCCTGTTCGCCCTTGATCCAGAAGCCGATGGTGCCGTGCCCACCGCTACGTGCGAGCGTGGGGTGGTCGAGATCGTTGAACTGGATGATGATGGCATTGGCGCCCGCCGGAATGCCGTTGACGATCAGCGACGGGCTGACGTCTTTGCCGCCGAAGTTGGAGCAGATGCCCGA
Source organism: Rhodocyclaceae bacterium (assembly GCA_050293885.1). GTDB lineage: Bacteria > Pseudomonadota > Gammaproteobacteria > Burkholderiales > Rhodocyclaceae > Nitrogeniibacter. The sequence goes on from JBNKNO010000041.1 coordinate 1,234, forward strand.
TTGCGGGATGCGCTCGCCATCCCATGATTTTTCCGCAAACGCGACATCCAGGCCGGGGAGCGTTTTTGTCGCCGCCCGGTACCCGCCCGACGACGCGCATCCGGCAAGGCTCAGCACGGTGATCAGCAGCAGGAGTCGGCGGGACATGAATATCTCCGAAGGGCAAAACGACAGATTCTAGTCGACATGGGCATGCCGACTAAATATTTATGTGCCATTTTGGTGCATTTTGTCATGCGACCCGGGTTCGTTTTACGAAATGAAACATTCCGGCGCGTATCGGGCGTGACGCGTACAGCGGAGGGTCACTGGGTTGGGGTGCGCAGGCGAGTGGCCAGTGCGCGGGCAAGCAGCCTGGCGGCGGGCGGATAAAGGCGCAGGAACAACTCGGGTTCGATGAGTTCGATTTCCATGAGGCGCAAGCCCTGGTCGCTGCGCGCCATGTCGACCCGAGCGTAGAGCGGCGGCTGCGGGCACGCACGCACGGCGGCGTGCGCGAACGCGATTTCCGCCTGGCTTGGTGTGTGGGGGTGGACACGGCCGCCATGATCGTCTTGCACACGAAAGTCGCCGGCCTGCGCTGTTTTGCGCACGGCGTGAGTGACGCGACCGTCGATCACGATGAGTGACAATTCGCCTTCGGTGGCGATGGCCGATTGGAACGCTTGAATCAGCATGGCCTCGTTGGCCAGACAGCGCGCCAAGGTACGCTGGTGCCGCTCGGCATCGGCACGCGTGGCCCGCCAGGTCAGCCGGGCGCCGCTTGAGATGGCCGGTTTGACGACGACTTCATCCCACTGTTGGCGATCGAGCCACTGCGCCAGCGTGGTGCTTGTTGCCTTTTCGAGAAACACGGTCGGGACGATATCAACGCCACGCTCGGCCAGATCGGCGAGGTAGTGTTTGTCGAGATTCCAGCGGATCAGCGCGGCGTCGTTGAACAGCGGTAGATGGGCGGAGACACGATCGAGCCAGGCGCGGAATTCGTCAATACGCTCGACATAGTCCCAGGTGGAGCGGAACACGGCCGCGCGCGCATTGCGCCAGTCCATGCTGGCATCGGACCATGCGCGGCGTTCAACCTGCAGATCGAGCGCACGCAGCGCGTCGATCAGCAGGCCTTCCTCGGTGGCAATCTGGGCGTGATACCAATCGTCGTCGTTCAAGTGCGTGTAGCGCTCATCCGTGAGCACGACGATGTCGGTCTGCGGCATGGCGCGTGGCTCAGGGCGCGTGGGCGCCCAGGCGCTCGATCATGCCCATGACGGCCTGGATCTGCGCGCCGTCGCGCGTTGCGTAGTCGGCGTCCTCGTAGCCCCACCAGTCCCAGCAGCCCTTGGGGTTGAACACCCAGCGCGGCCACCAGCCGGCCCAGGTCCAGCCGTAGCGGGGCGTGGTTTGCGGATAGAGCACGATCAGGCGGTTCGATTCGGCCCAGCGGTTGTAGCCGGCGCCTTCCACATAACGCCGGCCGATCTGATCGGCGCTTTGGCGGCAGCCGTGAAACGCCACATGAAGGCGACAACCGCCGGCGCGACAGCCGCTCGGAATATACACATAGCCGGTTTGCCCGAGGCCGAGCGCACCGGCGACATCGTTGAATGGCGTTTGGTCGAAGGCGATCAGATCGCCTCGCGCCGCATCTGCCTTGGGGGCGAGCGGGCCGAGCAACTGGGCCAGCAACTGCCCCGGGGCGTCGATGCCATCGCAGTGGTTGATGAACGGTGGCTCGGAGGTGGCGCAGGCGTTGGCGGCGGTGTCATCGGAGGAAAGCATGGCGTGGCCGGCGCCCGGCACCTTCACATAGGCCAGGGCGTCGCCACTGATCCAGGTGCGATAGAAGGCCGCCAGCGCGTCGACCACCGGGCGGGCCACGGTGCGGTCTTCGCCCCCCGACAACAGCCACACGCGATCGTTGGCGAGCCCGGTGGGCGGGTCGATGCGCCCGGCCGCGGCATCTTCATTGACGCGCTCGACGCTGGCACGGGTGCTCGGTAGCGGGTCGTCCACATTGGGCGCCATGCAGTTGTCGAGGGCGCGCAGGGTGCTGCCGGCGGCGCATTCGTAAGGGCCGGCCGCCAGCACGCCGGCGCCGCTCACACGCCGGGAGTGGGCGACATGAAACTGCACGGCCATATAGCCGCCGGAGGAAATGCCCGACACGGTCAGGTGCTCGGTGTCGGCGCCCAGCGCCGGCAAGGCCGGGGCGGCCAGGCCGGGCGCGCTCATCAGGCCGACGGCAAGCAGCAGCGGCAGGCGCAGGCAAACAGCGGGGAAACGAATCGGGGCCATCGGGGTCTGCTCTCTGTGTGACGGGCAAGTGCATTCAGTCATACTTTACTCAGACGCCATGCGACAAGTGGCGCAATCCCCTACGACGAACAGGAGACTGACCATGACAACAGTGACGCTACGGGGCAATCCGGTCGAAGTGGCCGGCACGTTGCCGGCAAAAGGTGGTGCGGCGCCGGACTTCAAACTGACCAACGGCGACCTGGGCGACGTGAGCCTTGCCGATTTTGGCGGCAAACGCAAAGTGCTCAACATTGTGCCCAGCCTCGATACGCCCACCTGCGCGACGTCGACGCGAAAATTCAATGCCGACGCTTCCAGCCTGCCGGATACCGTGGTGCTGGTGATCTCGGCGGATTTGCCGTTTGCAGCCAAGCGTTTTTGCACCACCGAGGGGCTCGCCAACGTGGTGCCCTTGTCCACCTTCCGCGCGCCGTCGTTCGCGGCCGACTACGGTGTCGCGCTGGCGTCCGGTCCGTTGGCCGGGCTTACCGCGCGCGCGGTGGTGGTGCTCGACAAGGACAACACCGTGCTGCACGCCCAACTGGTGCCCGAGATCGCCGAAGAGCCGGATTATGAATCCGCCAAGGCCGCGCTGGGGTAACGGCATCGCGACCCGTGCTTGAGCGGCGGACCGGGTCCGCCGCTTTTTTGTGCGCGGCACAACTTGTTGGAACTCGCTTCAGTCGCGTCTGGTCAGTGTCGATAGGGCTGTCAGGACAGAGCGGGAAGGAATCGGATGCGTTTGCGTGGGGGCTGGTGTGTGCTGCTGTGTGTCGGCGTGGGGATGTCTGCGCAGACCGGGGCCGCCAATGTCACCGTGACGCTCAAGAACGGCGACGTGCTGCACGGCGAATTGCGCCGCGAGACGACGGAGGACATTCTCCTCAAACACCCGATTCTTGGCGAGATGGTGTTGCCGCGGGTCGACGTGCGCGAGTTCGTGGTCGGCGAGGGCACGCCGCCCCGCAAGGCGCCGCCCGCGAAGCCCGAAACCACCATCGCCAGCGTGCCCGATACCGGCCTGCTCGGCTCCGGTTGGCTGATGGATTGGCGCCGCCGCCTGGAGGCCGGGATCAGTGGTGCTGCCGGGCAGTCCAGCAACCAGCAGGCGCACATCGGATTCATGGCCGACTTCGAAAACCCGGAAGTGCGTTGGCAGCAGCGGGCGCGCTACTTCCGCGCGCAGAGCGATGGCCGGGAGACCGCCAACAGCGTCACCTTCAGCCTGAACCGGGACGACCTCCTGCCCGGTTCGCCGCGCTTTCGCTTTGCCGGCGGGCAGTTCGACCGCGACACCTTTCAGGCGTGGCGCAATCGCCTCGCGCTCAACGGCGGTCTGGGTTTCCAGGTCGCGGCCACGGAGCGCTACCGCCTGCTCACCCGTGGGGGTGTCGGTGCCACCTACATCTGGGGCGGGCCGAAGGGCGAGGAGATCGCGCCGGAGTTGCTGCTCGGTTTCGATATGGCGTGGAAGGTTTCCAGCCGCCAGTCGGTGAATCTGAGCAATGCGCTGTATCCCAGCCTCAAGGAGGGCGGCGAGTTTCGCAACGTCACCACCTTCGACTGGATCATCAATCTGGACAAGGAGGTCGGCCTGGGACTCAAGCTCGGGGTGAACAACGAGCATGAATCCCGGCCCGAGGACGGCGGCGATCGCAACGATTTCAAATACACCAGTTCGCTGATCTGGCGACTGTGAGCCGGCCGTGTGCTCAGCGCCAGGGGTGCGGCGTGAAATCCGGATCGCGGAACAGATGGCCGTCGACGCGTCGCCAGGCGCTGTGGCTGCCGGTGCGCAGGAACTGGGCCGCGTCGCGGTCGCCGGCGCGGGCGGCTGATTCGAACAAGGCGATGGCCGCCGTTCGGTCGGCCATGATGCCGACACCGAAATACAGCGCCGTGGCGTAGAGCGTCATGCCGTTCAGGCGGTAGCCCGGGGTGTGCGCTTTGGCGGCGCGGGCGAGCATGGCGGTACTGCGCTCCATCTTGCGCGGCAGGCCGGCGCCGCTTTCATACATCTGCGAGGCCTGAATCATGGCGCCCGCGTGACCGTCTCGAATACACGCGGCAAGCACATTGAGCGTGGTTTCGTAGTCACCGCATTTTTCGACATCGAGCATCGTCGACGAAAAGTTACCGACGCTCACGCCGCAGTCGGTCGCCGCCGCCAGGCTGGGTTCCGGCACATGGTCATTGGCCGGGTCCGGCTGCAGACCGCGGCAAAACCGGTTCGGCGGATACCGGCGGGCGGCCGTCTGCGCCACGCTGTCGAGCCATTGTTCGATCTTTGCCGGATCGGGGTGGCCGGCGGCGACTTGCCAGGCGAGCTTCGAGCCGCCGCGGGTGTCGTCCCAATCGACCCACACCCGGATGGCGCCGCCAGCGAGGCGGGTGATGCCCTCGAAACGGTCGTTGTCGAGTTGCGCCGAACGGTCGGCGTGCTGCACGACGGCCTGCCAGATGCGCACCGGGCCTTCGGGCAGGTGGCGGGGGCTGGCATGGCATGGGGGGGCGAGGGTCGCGGTCAGCGATACAAGCAGGCCGAGCAGGCGCAAGGCGCGACGGGCAGACATGGAAAAGTCGAGAGGTGGACGATGGGACCATGCTAGTGGGTGGGCGCTCGGGCGCTAAGGGCATGTTGCCCATGTGCGGGGGTGCGAATCACCCGATGCGCCCGGGAATCGTCCCCAGCGAGATCACGCTGCGCGTTCTTGCATGCACCACTTAAGGTCATGTTTCCGCGTGAAAAATACGTGGAACACTGGTCGTCGGGGCTGGTGTCCACCTGTCCGAACCGCTAGAATCCGACCCCTTCCCCCATGCTTTTTTCAGCGCAGGACGCGCCATGCTCTACCCATCCCGTTTCGATGTGATCGTTGTCGGTGGCGGCCATGCCGGCACCGAGGCAGCGCTCGCCGCCGCCCGCATGGGCGCGCGTACGCTGCTGCTCACGCACAACATCGAGACGCTCGGGCAGATGAGCTGCAATCCGTCCATCGGCGGCATCGGCAAAGGCCATCTGGTCAAGGAAGTCGACGCGCTCGGCGGCGCCATGGCGGCGGCGACCGACGAAGGCGGCATCCAGTTCCGCATTCTCAATGCCTCCAAGGGGCCGGCGGTGCGCGCCACCCGCGCGCAGGCCGATCGGGTGCTGTACAAGGCGGCGATCCGCGAGCGATTGGAGAATCAAGAGAACCTCACCCTGTTCCAGCAGGCGGTGGACGACATCACTGTCGAGGGCCATCGCGTCACCGGGGTGGTGACGCAACTGGGCATCCGCTTCGAGGCGCCGACGGTGGTGCTCACGGCCGGCACCTTCCTCAATGGCTTGATTCATGTCGGGCTCACCAACCATTCGGGCGGGCGTGCGGGCGATCAGCCGTCGATTTCGCTGGGCGAACGCCTCAAGGAACTGAAGTTGCCGCAGGGCCGTTTGAAAACCGGCACGCCGCCGCGCATCGACGGGCGCACCGTCGATTTTTCGGTGATGACGGTGCAGCCGGGCGACGACCCGGTGCCGGTGTTCAGCTTTCTCGGCTCGGCCGAGCAGCACCCCGCGCAATTGCCATGCTGGATCACCAAGACCAACGCGCGCACCCACGACATCATCCGCAACAACCTGGATCGCTCGCCGATGTATTCCGGCGTGATCGAAGGCGTCGGGCCGCGCTACTGCCCGTCCATCGAAGACAAGATTCACCGCTTTGCCGACAAGGACAGCCACAACATCTTCCTCGAACCCGAGGGGCTGCAGACGCACGAGATCTATCCGAACGGGATCTCCACCTCGCTGCCTTTCGATGTGCAGCTCGAGGTGGTGCGCAGCATTGCCGGCATGGAAAACGCGCACATCCTGCGCCCGGGGTACGCCATCGAGTACGACTACTTCGATCCGCGCAACCTCAAGAGCAGCCTCGAGACCAAGACCTTCGACGGCTTGTTCTTCGCCGGCCAGATCAACGGCACCACCGGCTACGAAGAAGCGGCCGCGCAAGGGCTGCTGGCCGGGGCCAACGCCGCGCTGCAAGTGCAGGGGCGAGAGCCCTGGTGCCCGCGCCGCGACGAGGCCTATCTTGGCGTGCTGGTCGACGACCTCATCACCCGTGGCGTGGCCGAGCCGTATCGCATGTTCACCTCGCGTGCCGAATTCCGCCTCTCGCTGCGCGAAGACAATGCCGACCTGCGTCTGACCGAAAAGGGGCGCGAACTGGGCTTGGTGGATGACGCGCGTTGGGCGGCCTTCTGCGCCAAGCGTGAAGCCATCGAGCGCGAAACCGCGCGGCTCAAAGCGAGCTGGGCGCGGCCTGAAAACGTGCCGGCGGCGGCTGCCGAGCAGGCGGTCGGCAAGGCGCTGGAGCGCGAATACACCTTCTTCGAATTGCTGCGCCGCCCCGGTGTGCGCTATGCGGATTTGATGGCGCTGCCCACCGCGCCGGAAGATCCGCAGACCGATCCGCGGGTGGTCGAGCAACTCGAGATCGCCGCCCAGTACCAGGGCTACATCGACCGTCAGCAGGACGAAGTGGCGCGTACCGCCAAGGCCGAGGCCACCGCGCTGCCCGACGACATCGACTACAGCCAGGTGCGCGGTCTGTCGAAAGAAGTGCAGCAGAAACTCAGCGAGCACCGCCCGCAGACCATTGGTCAGGCCGGCCGTATTCAGGGCGTGACGCCGGCGGCCATCTCGCTGTTGCTGGTGCATCTGAAACGGCGGGGCGCGGCGTCCAGACTCGCCGCGGGGCGGGCGCAGGCATGAGCGACGTGGCACGACTCGAACGCGGTCTGGCCGCCATGGGCATCGATCTGCCGGAGGCGGCACATGAAAAACTCGCCGCGTTTGCTGCGCTGCTGGCCAAGTGGAATCGGGTGTACAACCTCACCGCCATTCGCGATGCCAGCCAGATCGTTACCCACCATCTGCTCGATTCGCTGGTGATCCTGCCGCATCTGGCGGATGTGAACACCCTTGCCGACATCGGTTCGGGCGGCGGGCTGCCAGGCATCCCGCTGGCGATCGCGCGGCCGGATCTGTCGGTGACCTCCATCGAGACGGTCAACAAGAAAGCCAGCTTTCAGCAGCAGGCGCGCATCGAGCTCAAGCTGGAGAACTTCGATCCGGTGTGCGCTCGGGTCGAGGAGGTGCGCCAGGATCCCGGCTTTGAGGGCATCGTCTCGCGCGCGTTCGCCGAACTGGCCGACTTCGTGCGGCTCTCCGGCCATCTGCTTGCGCCGGGCGGTCGCCTGTACGCCATGAAAGGCGTATATCCTCACGAGGAAATCGCGCGCCTGCCGGAAGGCTTTCGTCTGGTGCAGGCGCTTGAACTGACGGTGCCCGATCTGGACGCACATCGGCATCTGATCATCATCGAACGGACGGAACCCGCCTGATGGCTCGAATTTTCTGTGTCGCCAACCAGAAGGGCGGCGTCGGCAAGACGACTACCTGCGTGAATCTCGCTGCCGCGCTGGCACGGCGCAAGCAGCGCGTGCTGCTGGTCGACCTCGATCCGCAGGGCAACGCCACCGGCGGCAGCGGCATCGACAAGCGCAGCCTCAATCAGTCGGTCTATCACCTGTTGGTGGGCATGGCCGACATTGCGGCGGTGCGCGTCACCTCCGCGTCCGGCAAGTTCGATGTGCTCCCCGCCAACCGTGACCTGGCTGGCGCCGAAGTGGAAATGGTGTCGCTCGAAGGGCGCGAGAAGCGCCTCAAGCGGGCCTTGGCCGGCGTCGCCGACGACTACGATTTCGTGCTCATCGACTGCCCACCGTCGCTCTCGCTGCTGACCCTCAACGGCCTGTGCTCGGCCCACGGCGTCATCATTCCCATGCAGTGCGAGTACTACGCGCTCGAAGGCTTGTCGGACCTGGTCAACACCATCAAGAAGGTGCACGCGAATCTGAACGCCGATCTGAAAATCATCGGCTTGCTGCGGGTGATGTTCGATCCGCGCATGACCCTGCAGCAACAGGTGTCGGCGCAGCTTGAGGACCACTTCGGCGACAAGGTCTTCAAGGCGGTGGTGCCACGCAACGTGCGGCTGGCCGAAGCGCCCAGTCATGGCATGCCGGGCGTGGTGTACGACCCCGCCGCCAAGGGCTCGGTCGCGTATCTGGATTTTGCCAAGGAAATGATCGAGCGCGTCAAAACGCTCTGAACCGCTGGAAAGAGAACGCTATGGCTCCTCCCAAACTCAAAGGTCTCGGCCGCGGGCTCGACGCCTTGCTGGCCGCGAACAAGGACGACGAAGACAAGGGTGAGTTGCAAACCTTGTCGGTGAGCGTGTTGCAGCCGGGCAAGTACCAGCCGCGCACGCGCATGGACCCCGGCTCGCTCGAGGAGCTGGCCGCCTCGATCAAGGCCCAGGGGGTGATGCAGCCGATCCTGGTGCGCCCGGTGGCCGAGGATCGCTACGAGATCATCGCCGGCGAACGCCGCTGGCGCGCCAGCCAGATTGCCGGGCTCGAACACGCGCCGTGTCTGGTGCGCGAGATTCCCGACGAAGCCGCGCTGGCGATGTCGCTGATCGAGAACATCCAGCGCGAAAACCTCAACCCGCTCGAAGAGGCCGCCGGTATCCAGCGGCTCATCGACGAGTTCGAGATGACACATCAACAGGCCGCGGACGCCGTCGGTCGCTCGCGTCCGGCCGCCAGCAATCTGCTGCGCCTGCTGCAATTGGCGTCGCCGGTGCAGGAACTGCTCATGGCCGGCGACATCGACATGGGCCACGCGCGCGCGTTGTTGCCGCTCGACGGCGCCACCCAGGTGCAGCTGGCCAATCGGGCCGCGGGCCGCGGCCTGTCGGTGCGCGAAGTCGAGCGTCTCGTGCATCACGAGACAAAGCCGCGCAGCCTGCGTGCCCAGCCCGCCCCGGATCGGGATCTTCAGCGGCTCGAGGAAGAACTGTCCGACCGCCTCGGTGCAACGGTCAAAATCAGGGCCAATCGGAAGGGTGCGGGCAGTCTTGTAGTGGACTTCGCCAGCCTTGACCAGCTCGACAGTCTGCTTGAACGCCTGCGCTGACGCGGGATCGCAGCGAACAAGCCAGCCGCGCAAAATGCTGCACTGCAATAAAGTTTGACTTCGCTGTGGTTAACCCCTAGTATTGCCGGGATTTTTTAAGCGACCGCCCCGTGTGGTTTCGGGTCAGGGCGCGTGAGGGAAGGGATGTTCAAGGCTGTCGGTTTCCAGCTTGTCGCGACACTATTCGCCGCGGCACTGTCGGCAGCGCTGTTCGGGCTGCAAGGCGCCTACTCCGCGTTCGCGGGAGGGATGGCAGCCGTGGTGCCGAACGCCTTGTTTGCCTTGAAGCTGGCCGCTGCGCGTGGCCGCGCTCCCTCCGCTTACCCCGTCGCTTTTGTCGCCGGCGAGTTCATCAAGGTCGCCGCGACCGTGGGATTACTGGCGCTAGCAGCCACGACGATCGAGGGCCTCCACTGGGGGGCGTTGCTGATCGGTCTGGTGCTGGCGCTCAAAGCGAATTTGTTTGGATTATTGGGTCGGAACTAACCATGGCTACAGAGCACGCAGTTAACACCGCTGCCGAACACGCAGCGCACAGTCCCACCGCTTCGGAATACATCGTTCACCACCTGACCCAGCTCAACACCTCGGGTCATGCCCAGAAGAACGTGATCGACTGGTCGATTATCAATATCGACACAATGTTCTACTCGATCCTGATTGGCGTCGTTTGCCTGTTCTTCCTGTGGCGCGCTGCGTCCAAGGCCACCTCGGGGGTGCCGGGCCGTTTCCAGGCTGCCGTCGAAATCCTCGTCGAGATGGTGGCGGATCAGGCCAAGGGCATCATCCACAGTGCCGAGTCACGCAAGTTCGTCGCGCCGCTGGCCCTCACCGTGTTCGTGTGGATCTTCATGATGAACGCGATGGACCTGTTGCCGGTCGATCTGCTGCCGACCATTTGGCAAACCGCCAGTGGCAATGAACACGCCTACATGCGTGTTGTGCCCACCGCCGACCTCAACGGCGCACTCGGCCTGTCCATCGGCGTGCTGCTGGTCTGCCTTTACTACAACGTCAAGATCAAGGGCCTCGGTGGCTGGATTCACGAGCTCTTCACTGCCCCGTTCGGCAATCACCCGCTGCTGTACCCGATCAACTTCATCATGCAGATGATCGAATTTCTGGCCAAGACGGTTTCGCACGGCATGCGACTGTTCGGCAACATGTACGCTGGCGAACTGGTGTTCATGCTGATCGCGCTGCTGGGCGGCACGGCCACCGTATTCGGTTTCGTCGGTCATGTGATCGCTGGTTCCATCTGGGCGATCTTCCATATTCTGATCATCACGCTGCAGGCATTCATCTTCATGATGCTGGCGCTCGTGTATGTGGGTCAGTCTCACGAAAGTCACTGATTTTATTGTTTTCTTTTTAACCCGGTTTCAAAAAACCACTTTATCTCTCAAGGAGTCGTCATGGAAAACGTTCTGGGTTTTGTCGCGCTGGCCGCTGGTCTGATCATCGGTCTGGGTGCCATCGGTGCTTGTATCGGTATCGGCATCATGGGTTCCAAGTACCTCGAAGCTTCTGCCCGTCAGCCCGAGCTGATGAACGCGCTGCAAACCAAGATGTTCCTGCTTGCTGGTCTGATTGACGCTGCATTCCTGATCGGTGTTGGTATCGCCATGATGTTCGCGTTCGCCAACCCGTTCCAACTCTGATCCTCGGGTCGTTTTTCTTTCATAACGAACCATAAGGACATCGCAACGTGAATCTGAACGCTACCCTGATAGCTCAGCTCGTTGTGTTCTTCATCCTGGTCGTCTTCACGATGAAATTCGTGTGGCCGCCCATCGTGAAGGCACTGGACGAGCGTGCGCAAAAGGTCGCGGACGGGCTGGCGGCTGCGGACAAGGCCAAGGCTGAACTGGCTCACGCCGAGAAGAAGGTTGTCGAGGAAATGCGCGCTGCGCGTGAATCGGCCTCCGAGGCGCGTACGGCTGCTGAAAAGCAGGCGTCTGCCCTGATCGACGAAGCCCGTGCCGAAGCTACCCGCATCATTGCCGCCGCACGTGAAGCAGCCGAAGGCGAAGCCGCCGTCGCTGCCCAGCGCGCCAAAGAAGCCCTTCGTGATCAGGTCGCAACCCTGGCGATTGCCGGTGCCGAGAAGATCCTCCGCAAGGAAGTCGACGCCAAGGCACACGCTGATCTGCTGGCTAACCTGAAACAGGAACTGCAATAAGTCATGGCCGAAAACGTCACCATCGCGCGCCCCTACGCCGAAGCCGCTTTTCAGCTGGCTGAAGGGGCTGGTGCGCTGGGGCCCTGGTCGGAAGCCCTGGATCGTATGGCGGCTGTTGTCGCCGATCCGCAGATGAAAGCTTGCATTACCAACCCGAAACTTGGAGCTGACAGTCTCGTAGAGCTGTTCTCCGGTGTCGTGGGTGGCAAGCTCGACGAGACGCAACAGAACTTTGTGCGTGTTCTCGTCGATAACGAACGTCTGCTTGTGCTTCCCGAGATCCGTGACCTGTTCGTTGTACGCAAGAACGAACATGAAGGCGTGCAGGATGCAGAGATTTTGTCTGCTTTCCCGCTCGATGGTGAAACGCTCAAAACGCTGACAAGCGAGCTGGAGGCCAAGTTCAAGGCAAAGCTCAATGTGTCAGTAACGGTAGATCCCACGCTGATTGGTGGTGTTGTGATCTCCGTTGGCGATGATGTCATCGACGCCTCGGTCCGCGGCAAGCTCGCGAACATGGCCGCTGCGCTTAAGAATTAGGAGCATTGGAATGCAACTCAACCCCTCTGAAATCAGTGATCTGATCAAGAGCCGGATTCAGGACCTGCAGCTCGTCGCGACTTCGGGCAACGAAGGAACGGTCGTTTCCGTTACCGACGGTATTTGCCGCATTCACGGACTCGCCGATGTGATGCAGGGTGAAATGCTTGAATTCCCCGGCAATACATTTGGTCTGGCACTCAACCTCGAGCGTGACTCCGTCGGCGCCGTGGTGCTTGGTGAATACGAGCACATCGTCGAAGGTGACACCGTCAAGGCAACCGGCCGTATTCTTGAAGTCCCGGTCGGCCCCGAACTCATTGGCCGTGTCGTCAATGGTCTCGGTCAGCCGATTGATGGCAAAGGCCCGATCAACGCCAAACTCACCGACAAGATCGAAAAGGTCGCGCCCGGTGTGATCGATCGTCAGTCAGTGTCCGAGCCGGTGCAAACCGGTCTGAAATCGGTCGACTCGATGGTGCCGATCGGACGTGGTCAGCGTGAGCTGATCATTGGCGACCGCCAGACGGGTAAAACCGCTGTCGCCGTTGATGCCATCATCAACCAGAAAGGCCAGAACATGTTCTGCGTCTACGTGGCTATTGGTCAGAAAGCATCGACCGTCGCCAACGTGGTGCGCAAGCTGGAAGAAAACGGCGCGATGGAATACACCATCGTCGTGGCCGCGACCGCTTCCGAATCGGCCGCCATGCAGTATCTGTCAGCCTACTCGGGCTGCACCATGGGTGAATATTTCCGTGACCGTGGTCAGGATGCGCTGATTGTCTATGACGATCTGACCAAGCAAGCCTGGGCTTACCGTCAGGTGTCCCTGCTGCTGCGTCGTCCGCCGGGTCGTGAAGCCTATCCGGGTGACGTGTTCTACCTGCACTCTCGTCTGCTCGAGCGCGCTGCACGCGTGAATGAGGCCTACGTCGAGAAGTTCACCAACGGTGAAGTCAAAGGCAAGACCGGTTCGCTGACCGCCCTGCCGGTGATCGAAACCCAGGCTGGTGACGTGTCCGCCTTCGTGCCGACCAACGTGATTTCCATTACCGACGGTCAGATCTTCCTGGAAACCGACCTGTTCAACGCCGGTATCCGTCCTGCGATCAACGCCGGTATTTCGGTGTCGCGAGTCGGTGGTGCGGCCCAGACCAAGGTCATCAAGAAGCTCGGCGGTGGTGTGCGTTTGGCCTTGGCCCAGTATCGCGAACTGGCTGCCTTTGCGCAGTTTGCTTCCGATCTGGACGAAGCCACCCGCAAACAACTCGAGCGCGGTCGCCAGGTTACCGAACTGATGAAACAGGCGCAGTACGCGCCGCTGTCTGTCGCCGATATGGCGGTCACGCTGTACGCGTCCAACAACGGTTACTTCGACGACGTCGAAGTCAGTCGTGTGCTGGCCTGCGAATCTGCGTTGCACCAGTTCATGAAGACGAAACACGCGGCTCTGATTGAAAAGATCGAAAGCTCCAAGAATCTCGACGGCGACGACGAGAAGGCCTTGGTGTCGGCGATCGAAGAATTCAAGAAGAGCTGGGCTTAAGTCGGCGTACGGAGACGGAATATGGCAAGCGGTAAGGAAATTCGTACGAAGATCAAGAGTGTTCAGAACACTCGCAAGATCACGAAGGCCATGGAAATGGTGGCCGCATCGAAAATGCGCAAAGCGCAGGATCGCATGCGTGCCGCTCGTCCCTATGCTGAAAAGATCCGCCGACTCGCTGCGAACCTGTCTCAGGCGAACATCACCGAGTATCAGCACCCCTTCGTCGCCAAAAAGGGTGACGTCAAGCGTATTGGCGTCATCGTGGTGACGACCGACAAAGGTCTGTGTGGTGGCTTGAACACCAACATTCTGCGTCAGACGGTCTCCAACATGAAGGAATGGGAGGCTGGTGGGGTCACTGAAATCACGGCGACCTGCATTGGTAACAAGGGCTACAGCTTCATGCAGCGCGTTGGGGCCAAAGTGGTTTCCCATGCAACGCAGCTCGGTGATACTCCGCATCTCGAAAAACTGATCGGCCCGGTCAAGGTCATGCTGGACGCGTTCCAGGCTGGCGAGCTTGACGCGGTTTATATGGCCTACACCCGCTTCATCAACACGATGAAGCAGGAGCCGCAAGTCGAGCAGTTGCTCCCCCTCACCGGTGAGAATCTTGGTGCGCCTGAAGGCTCGTGGGACTACCTTTATGAGCCCGATCCGCAGGTCGTCATTGATGAACTGCTGGTCCGTTATGTCGAAGCGCTGGTCTATCAGGCCGTTGCGGAAAACATGGCGTCCGAGCAAAGCGCCCGGATGGTGGCAATGAAGGCGGCGTCCGACAATGCGAAAGACGTGATTGGAGAGCTCCAGCTGGTCTACAACAAGACTCGCCAGGCGGCCATTACGAAAGAGTTGTCGGAAATCGTCGGCGGCGCGGCTGCGGTCTAACGGATTATTGATTTAAGGAAAAACGATGAGTACTGGTACGATCGTTCAGTGTATCGGCGCGGTGGTGGACATTCAGTTCCCGCGCAACGAGATACCCAATGTGTATGAAGCTTTGACGCTCGACGCGGCCGATAATTCATTTGCCGAGGGCGGCTTGACCTTCGAAGTCCAGCAGTTGCTGGGTGACGGTGTGGCGCGCACGATTGCGCTCGGTTCGTCTGACGGTTTGCGCCGTGGCATGTCGGTTTCCGGCACGGGCAAGCCGATTTCGGTGCCTGTGGGTGAAGGCACGCTCGGCCGCATCATGGATGTGCTGGGTCGCCCGATCGACGAAGCCGGCCCGGTTGAGACCGACGAGTTGCGTGCGATTCACCAAGCCGCGCCGAAGTTCGACGAGCTGTCGCCGTCGGTGGAACTGCTCGAAACCGGCATCAAGGTGATTGACTTGATCTGCCCGTTTGCCAAGGGCGGTAAAGTCGGCCTGTTCGGCGGTGCCGGTGTGGGCAAGACCGTGAACATGATGGAGCTCATCAACAACATCGCCAAACAGCACGCCGGCTTGTCCGTGTTTGCTGGCGTGGGTGAGCGTACTCGTGAGGGTAACGACTTCTACCACGAGATGAAGGACTCCAACGTGCTCGACAAGGTCGCGATGGTGTTCGGTCAGATGAACGAGCCCCCGGGTAACCGTCTGCGCGTGGCACTGACCGGTCTGACCATGGCCGAGCGTTTCCGTGATGACGGCCGTGACATCCTGTTCTTTGTGGACAACATCTACCGTTACACGCTGGCCGGTACCGAAGTGTCGGCACTGCTCGGCCGGATGCCGTCTGCGGTGGGTTACCAGCCGACGCTGGCTGAAGAAATGGGTCGCCTGCAGGAGCGTATTACCTCCACCAAGGTCGGTTCGATTACGTCCATCCAGGCGGTGTATGTGCCTGCCGATGACTTGACCGATCCGTCGCCGGCAACCACCTTCCTTCACTTGGACTCTACCGTCGTGCTGTCGCGTGATATCGCGTCGCTGGGTATCTACCCGGCCGTCGATCCGCTCGACTCCACGTCGCGTCAGCTCGATCCGCTGGTGGTGGGTGAAGAACACTACAACGTCGCTCGTGGTGTTCAGCAGACGCTGCAGAAGTACAAGGAACTGCGTGACATTATCGCGATTCTGGGTATGGACGAACTGTCTCCCGAAGACAAGCTCGCCGTGTCCCGCGCGCGTAAGATCCAGCGTTTCCTGTCGCAGCCGTTCCACGTGGCCGAGGTGTTCACCGGTTCGCCGGGCAAGTACGTTTCGCTCAAGGATACGATCAAGGGCTTCAAGATGATCGTTGATGGTGAGTGCGACCAGTTGCCGGAGCAGGCGTTCTACATGGTCGGTGCTATCGAGGAAGCCTTCGATAAGGCCAAGACCCTCCAGTAATGCAGTCCGTGCCCCGCTCCGTGGAGCGGGGCCATAGCGGAGGAAGAGACTATGGCAATGACAGTTCATGTCGATATCGTGAGTGCCGAGGAAGAGATTTTTTCCGGCTTGGCTGAATTCGTCGCGCTGCCCGGAGAATCGGGCGAGCTCGGGATTTTGCCCGGGCACATGCCACTGATGACCCGGATCAAACCGGGTGCGGTGCGCGTGAAGGTGCAGAATCAAGCCGAGGAAGAGCTCGTCTTCGTGGCCGGCGGCCTGCTGGAAGTTCAGCCCGGCTTGGTAACGGTGCTTGCTGATACGGCGATTCGCGGCAAGGATCTTGACGAAGCCAAGGCCCTGGAAGCCAAGCGCAAGGCAGAAGAGGCGCTGGCCAATCAGAACGCCGAGATCGACTATGCGGCAGCCCAGGCCGAGTTGGCCGAGGCGATCGCACAGCTGGCAGCAATCAAGAAGTTGCGCAGTCGGCATTGATTGCGCGCGTCTTGCGTGTGTTAAGAAAAAGCAGCCTCCGGGCTGCTTTTTTCTTTGGGTGGGAAAGAGAAGTCCCCGGATGACGTCGAATCGCCTATTTGCCGATCTGTTTGTCCAGTCGTGCAATGCGCTGAGCGACGCGAGCGAGGTCGTCGCGCAGCCGGCGCGTGGATGACACGTGCTGCTCCAGCGCTTCGCGGGAGACCAGCAGCTCGCCTTCGTGCACTAGGTATTCGCTGGTATTGCGTGCCATGCGCTCAACAATTTCGGGCACGTTGTGCTCGACCCCCCTGGCCATGAGGTGAACACGACGGCCGACAATCGGACCGAGCAGGCGTGCCAAATCGGCTTCGCGGTCCCAGCTCAGGTGGCGACTGATGAAACCGAGCGTGTCGGCCAGCTCGGCATTTCCCGTGATGTGAACGTGCGCCATCACCCCTTCGATTCCGTGGGGAATGGCGGCGAAAGCGCTCGACGGCACCTCGATCACGACGTCGCTTTGTTGTGATTTTTCCGCGATGTCGAGGTAACCCTCGGCGTTGATGGTGAAGTCGAGCGGGTAGCCGGCGATGCTCACTTGCGCATGGGCGCCGGTATGCGCCCGAAGCCGATGTCGCCCCCATTCATGCTGGGCGAGCAGATGGTTCAGCGCGGGAAGCAGCAAGGCGTCGATCATGGGCGGTCAGTGGGTTTGCTGAATGCCTGACACCCGCCATCCCCCGAGTTCGCCGCGGGGCTTGGTGAGGTGCCATATCTCGTCGAAAGGTGCAGGCGGGGTGTCGGCGTGCTCGCGGATCAGGCCGGAGAAGCGAACGCTCACGACATACCGCGCCGCCTCCTCGGTTGCCTCGATGATGTCGGCTTGAAGATCGATGACATCGGTCTTCTGGTCGGCGCCGGCACGCTCGTCGTACTGCATCTTGATCTCGGCAAAGACTTCGGGTGACGTGAAGGTGTGGATATCGTCAAGATTGCCCACGTCGTAGGCGGCTTGAAGCCGTATGAAGTTGAGTTTCGCTTCGCGACAGAATGCAGCTTCGTCGAAGGAATCAGTGGCCGCGTGCGCGGGCGACGCAGAGCTTGAACCACCCGTTTGCGTTTGCCCAGCGTAAGCCATGGATGGCTGTGCGTTGGGAGTCATGCGGGCGAGGCGCCGAAAGATCATGAGGGCGCCGAAGCCGAGCAGTGCCACCAGAAAGAAGGTCGCCATCTCCGGCCCAAGGCCAAGGTGTGTGAATAGCGCGGCGAGCCCGAGTCCGGCGGCGAGCCCGGCGACAGCGCCGAATACGCCACTGCGACGCGGTTGGGTGCCAGTCGGTGCGTTGCGTGTCGGCGCGGTGGGTGTTGCTTTGGGAGCAGGCGCGGTGCGTTGGATGCCAAAGGAGCGGCCGCCACCGAAACGGCGCGCGTCGGCCTCTTGCACGAATAGGCCAAGAACGGCGAACACGGCAAGCAGCGAGATGAAAAAGCGCGTCATGAAATCGACTCCGGTGTCGTGTTTGACCGATGCGGGCGTATGCCGCGCGCCGGGCTCAGAGTTTGTACCCGCGATGAAGGGCGACCACGCCGCCGGTGAGGTTGAAGTAGTCGACCCGATCAAGTCCGGCCGCTTCCATCATGTGCTTGAGGGTCTCCTGGTCCGGATGCATGCGGATGGACTCGGCCAGATAGCGGTAGCTATCGGCATCGCCGGCGACCTTCTGGCCCAGCCAGGGGAGGATCTTGAACGAGTACAGGTCGTAGGCAGGGGCGAGCGGTTTGTGCACCCGGGAGAATTCGAGCACCAGCAGCCTGCCGCCGGGCTTGAGCACGCGGCGCATTTCGGCCAGCGCGGCGTCCTTGTGGGTCATGTTGCGCAGACCGAATGCGACGGTGACACAGTTGAAGTAGTTGTCGGGGAAGGGCAGCTTTTCCGCGTCGCACTGGGCGACCGGCAGCGCCTGACCGTGGTCGATGACGCGGTCACGACCATGGCTGAGCATGGCGCCGTTGATGTCGGTGAGCCATACCTGACCACTGGGGCCGACACGTTTGGCAAACGCGATGGACAGGTCTGCGGTGCCGCCGGCAACGTCGAGTACGCGGTCGCCTGGTCGGACGTCGGCAATGCGCACCGTGAACGCCTTCCAGAGTCGGTGCAAACCGCCGGACATGAGGTCGTTCATGATGTCGTAGCGATTGGCGACCGAGGAGAACACGCCGGCGACTTTCTTGGCTTTTTCCGACTCGGCGACGGTATCAAAGCCGAAATGTGTGGTCTTGTCTTCCATGGTGGTCAGTGGCCTCCGCAGCCGCCGCCCGAAGGCTTCTTGCCCGGTGTGGTGTCGACGTCGCGGTTGGCGCCGGCGGCCTCGAGGCGTGCCAGATAGTCGGCCCACAGCGCGTCCTGGTTCTCGCCAATCGACGCCAGATAGTCCCAGGAATAGAGGCCGCTGTCGTGTCCGTCGGAAAACACCAGTTTGACGGCGTAGTTGCCGACCGGTTCGACATTGAGCAGCATGACCTCGCGCTTGCCACTTTGCAGGGTTTCCTGGCCGGGCCCATGCCCACGCACTTCGGCGGAAGGCGAAAAGACGCGCAGGAATTCAAACGGCAGGCGGTAGCGCGCGCCGTTGTCGAACGCCACTTCGAGCACGCGGGACTGCGTGTGAGCGACGATGTCGGTGGGAACTGGGGTGGCTGAGTCGAGTCCGGCCATGATGTGCGCCAAGCGAGGCGTTGTGTGGTGTCAGGAAGGGTGTAATGATACCCCGATGCTGCGTGTGCGGCGCCGCGGTGGCGTGTTGCAGGTTCATGACGCGTCATGAAACCGTCAAGAAGCTGCAATAGACTGTGCGCATTCCGTTGGAGGTCACACTCATGCCAGCCAATATTTTGCTTGTTGAAGACGAACCGGCCATCCAGGAGCTGATCGCAGCCAACCTGGGTCGGGCCGGCCACCACGTGGTTCGCGCGTCGGACGCGGAGACGGCATTGCGCATCGTGCGCGATGCCTTGCCCGACCTGATCCTGCTCGACTGGATGTTGCCGGGCATGTCCGGTATCGAGCTTGCCAAGCGCTTGCGTGCCGAAGAGCGTACGCGGGAAATCCCCTTGATCATGCTCACCGCGCGAGGCGAGGAGCAGGACAAGGTGCTGGGCCTGGAAACCGGCGCTGACGACTACATCACCAAGCCGTTCAGTCCGCGCGAGCTGGTCGCACGCATCAAGGCGGTGCTACGCCGCCGTGCGCCGCAGGCGACCGAAGATCCGGTGGAAGTCGGTGGTTTGCGACTTGATCCGGTGACACACCGTCTCTCCGCGGGCGAGCAAAGCCTCTCGCTGGGGCCGACCGAGTTTCGTCTGCTGCACTTTCTCATGACGCACCCGGAACGCGTGCATTCGCGCGCACAGCTGCTCGATCAGGTCTGGGGCGATCACGTGTTTGTCGAAGAGCGCACGGTGGATGTGCACATTCGCCGCCTGCGCTGCGCACTGGAGCCCACGCAGCATGATCGTTTGATCCAGACCGTACGTGGCAGCGGCTATCGCCTCTCGGCGCAATCGGAAGAACCCCAGGCGGTGAGATAATCACGCCCGGTAGATACTGAACGGGGTTCATCATTCGCACGTCTGTTCGTTACGTCTGGGTGGGTTTCGCCACCGCGCTGGCCGCAGTTGCACTGTTCGCCGTCCCCATCGCTTTGCTGGTCTCGCCGGCATGGGGTGGCGTGGTCGGTGTGCTTGGGTTGCTGTTCGTGCTGTGGCGCCACAATTGGCACCTGACTCGCTTGGTGCTGTGGACCCACGAGCCGGTGGGCACGCCCTTGCCACACGCGTTCGGGGTGTGGGACTTCGTATTCTCCGATCTCAATCGGCGCACACGGGTGGCCAGTGATCAGCGTGAGCGCCTGAGTGCGGCACTCGATCGATTTCGCGAGGCCGGGCAGGCCATGCCCGATGGGGTCATGTACCTGTCCCATACCGACACCATCGAATGGATCAACCGCCGGGCGGCGCTGGATTTCAGCCTTGATCAGGATCGCGATCGCGGTGTTCCGGTCACCAATCTGGTGCGGCAACCCGATTTCGTGCACTACCTGGAAAAGGGTGATTACGAGGAACCCTTCCTCTATCACCCCATCCGCCGCGAGGGAGCCGCGCTGCTGGTGCAGGTCATTCGCTTCGGCGATCAGCGCAAGATGGTCATTTCGCGTGACGTCTCCCAGCTTGAAAAACTTGAAACCATGCGGCGCGACTTTGTCGCCAACGTGTCGCACGAGTTGCGTACCCCGCTGACGGTGGTGGCGGGATTCGTCGAAACCGTGATTGACGCCGAGGATGATCTCGACGTATCGGAGCGGAATCGCTATCTCGAATTGGCGCTTGAGCAGGCTGGCCGCATGCAGCGGCTCATCAACGATCTGCTCACCTTGTCGGCACTGGAAACCGGGGCGCCATCGCCGGCCGAGGAGGTATTCGACGTCGGCGGCATCGTGCGTGAGATCGGGCGTGAGACCGAAGCGCTGTCCGCAGGCCGTCATACGGTCGAGGTCAATGTGGAATGCGACTGCAAATGCCACGGCAGTCCGAAGGAATTACACAGCGCGTTCGCGAACCTTGCCAGCAATGCCGTGCGTTATACCCCCGAAGGCGGCGTCGTGCGCTTGAGTTGGCGCTTGGACAAGGCCGGCGGCGGTGAATATTGTGTGAAAGATACGGGCATCGGCATCGCGCCGGAACACGTGCCCCGTCTCACCGAGCGATTCTACCGGGTGGATCGCGGGCGTTCGCGCGAGACCGGGGGGACCGGTCTGGGGCTGGCCATCGTCAAGCACGTGCTGACCCGCCACCAATGCGAGTTGCGCGTGACCAGCACGCCGGGAGAGGGCAGCGAATTCTGCGTGCTTGTTCCCGCCCGGCGGATTGACAAGGTCTAGGGCCTGTTCACAGTAGGAAAGCGGATCGCGTTGAGGCCTTGAAGGCGCGCAACAAGACGCAGGAGGCGGCCAAGGGTGGTCCCCTTGGCAACGAGTGCAACGCGGTGGCGCGCCTTCAAGGCCTCAACCCTTCGGGCTCGGACCTGTTTGCCCCCAGTGCGGTGTTGCGCCTCCTTGCCTGGGGGCCACCCAGGTTGCGTCGGCGCGCCTTGTCCTGGGGGCAAACAGATCCGAGCGCGACCGTGTTCCTACTGTGAACAGGCCCTAGTTGCGCCCGACCGTCGTGAATTCGACCTGATCGAAATTGCTGCCGCGTGTGACGAGTTTGGTCAGCCGCGTTTGCATGATCTTGTCGCCCATCTTGAGTTCGACGATTCGCTGTGCCTGGAACCAGCCGCCCGGCACGATCAGGCTCGGTTGCGACTTGAGCGCCGGCACTGCGGGCAGCAGAAAGCCGAGTTTGTACGGTTCGCGTGAGTTGTTGTGCAGGCCGATGAGGCGCACGGCGACGCCCTCGGGGAGCCCGGGCAGCGTGTGTACGCCCAGTTCCATGACGCCATCGGGGCGGTACATCAACCAGCTGATGTGGGCCAGCAGGTAGTGCTCGCCATCGGGCGGGCGAATGCCGACGAGCTGATGATGCTCCAGACGTTGGCCGTGTGGCTGGCATTGCAGCCGGAAGCCGCCGACGGACTGATCGACGATGTCCCAGATTTGCGGGATGTAGCCGCGCTCGATGGCGATGCGCTTCATGTCCGCTTCTTGCGGGACTTCGTCCGCGCGTTCGCCGAAGGTCAGCATGGCGATATCGGTCTGCACCGGATTGAAGGCGGATTCGCGCGGTGACTCGAACGGCTTGCCGAGCACGAAAAAGCCGATCGCATCCCATTCCGAACAGAGATCCAGACGACCGTGCGAGACGCGTCGCGTGTAGCGGCGCCCGGCCGACGCAAGCCCCCATGGACGATAGAGCGAGAGCAGCAGCCGTCCGCCGGATTCGGTGGTGCAGTCGTCACCCAAGCCCAGCGAGCTGGGGGTGACGCCTTGTTTGAACTGCGTGAGCACGGCCTGGATTTGCCCGGCCAGGCGCGTGCCGTCAAAACGGCGCAGGTGGGGCGAGGCCGCCAGCGTGGCCAGCGGACGCAGACCGTGGTCGCGGCTCAGGTCGAGTGCGTAGGTGCCGGGCTTTTCGCCTTCCTGCGGGAGGTGCAGGGTGCAGTAAGGGGCAAAACGTTGCGCCCAGCGGCAGACCCATTCGAACTCCCGCTGGCTGCGACCGAAGGGGTTGGCCAGATCGATCAGCAGCGCCGCCACATAGGCTTCGACGCTGCTTTGTGCTTTCCATACTTCATTGAGCGGATCGGCCACGCGGGTGCGGGCGACGCCTTGCTGCTCGGCCACCGAGTAGCCGGCATGAAAGTCGAGCCACAGGCCGGGGGGCACGGAGCGGTGTGCCCGGAAGTATTCGAGGATGGTCTGGCCGGCGTAGTGCAGCCGCCGCTGAAGCAGTGTGGGGCGCTGGGCCACCAGCAGATCCTGCGCGGCATCGCGCTGGCTGATCAGTGCGTACGAATCGGACAGATCGCGCCACAACTGCACGACCCGCATCAGCGTTGCTTCTTCCTCGCTCTCCGGGGGGAGCGGATGATCGGAATAACGCTTGGCCAGTTCGTCCTGTACGAAGGCGATGGGGACGCGCGCCGCTTCGAGCACCTCGAAGTGCCGGTCCGGTGCCGGCGGCTCGCGGTGCATTTCGGTCACGATGCGAGAAAGGGTATCGTGGCTCTCCGCGACGCTGACCGGATTGAGGTGGCGAATCACATCAAGCGCGACGTTGGGATCGTGATAGTTCATGACTCTACTTTTTCGTGGTCACCGTCGCCGCGTGCGCGCATGGGGTGACGGTTGCAGTTGTTGCATCGAATGATGACGTTCATTTCACCGCGAATCAATCATCCATTTGGCCAATCCAGCGCCCGAGCGTTCGACAAAGGGTGTCGTCATCAATCCGGGGCTGGGGCGCCGCGTCGCGTCGTCTGGGTGCCCATATCGGGTCCGGAAAGTGTGCATCATTCTCAAAGCGGGCGACAAGGTGCCAATGCAGGTGCGGCACCATGTTGCCCAGACTGGCCAGATTGACCTTGGCGGGTGAGAAACAATCGCGCAGGGCCCCTTCGACCGCATAGACGCGGCGCATGATCCAGTCGCGTTCATCGGCATTCAAGTCGGTCATCTCCGCCACGTGGCGGGTCCAGATGACCCGGCAGTAGCCGGCGTAATCGGCATCTTCCACGCGGATGATCCTGCAGTGCTCGTCTTGCCAGAGCACGTTCTCACCTTCGGTCTGACAGAGCGGACAATTCATGCGGGAACTCGTTTCTGCGGCACGTCTTGAACGCACGAGTATGCACGCAAAATGTTGGCAAGTCGTGAATTCACGTCACAACCCCGGTGGGAAGTTGGCATTGACGAAGGGGCGCGTTTGCGCGTTGCCGATGTCTTGCGGGGCGCCGTCGAGAAAGGTCGTCAGTGTGCCCGGCGCCATGCTCTGCCAGGTTTCGTTGTCCGTGAGTGGGGTCGTGGCGATGACGGCGACCCGGTCGTTGGGGGAGGTCACCTCGCTGAAATCGACGCTGACATCCTGGTCGGTCAGGTGGGCCTTGGCAAAAGGCGCCTGCCGCACGATGTAGGTCAGCCGCGAGGCACAGTGCGCGAACAGCGCTTGCCCGTTGGAGAGCAGGAAGTTGAATTCGCCATGAGCGCCGATGTCCGTGGCCAGCGTGCGTAGCTCGGCATGCAGCGTCGGCAACGGCGGCGGGCCGTCCGGGTAGCGGGTCGACAGCGTATCGAGCAGATGGCAAAAGGCACGCTCCGAGTCGGTGGTGCCGACCGGCCGGAAGCGCCCGCCCAGAGCCGGC
>JBNKNO010000041.1:25552-28902 GCA_050293885.1 Rhodocyclaceae bacterium
CAGCGTATCGAGCAGATGGCAAAAGGCACGCTCCGAGTCGGTGGTGCCGACCGGCCGGAAGCGCCCGCCCAGAGCCGGCGCGTAGTCCTTGAGATCGCCGTTGTGGGCGAACAGCCAGTACTGGCCCCACAACTCGCGCATGAAGGGGTGAGTATTCTCAAGCGCAATCTGCCCATGCGTGGCCTTGCGGATGTGCGCGATGACGTTGAGCGAGCGGATCGGATAGCGGCGCACGAGCTCGGCCACCGGTGAATCGATGCTCGGCCGCGGGTCGAGAAACACGCGGCAACCGGTACCTTCAAAGAAGGCGATGCCCCAGCCGTCGCGATGATGGTCGGTCAATCCACCGCGCGCCTGGAAGCCGGCAAAGGAAAAGCAGATGTCGGTGGGGGTGTTGCAGTTCATCCCCAATAGCTGGCACATGGCGATGCTCCGACCGGATAGGCGCTTTAATCTTGGTCCGTTTGCCGCGCCCTCGCAAGCAGGCGTTCGAGCCGGCGTCGATTGACGCCGAAATCGAAGTAGCCGCTGCAGGCGCCGCTGCGCATGGCCAGGGCGCCGTCGGGCCGGGCGATGATGTGCGCTTCGTCGATGAAGCCGAAGACGCGGGATTTGAAACGGGCGATCAACCAGTTCGGCCCTTCGGCGACGATCTCGCTACGCGGCTCGGCGGCA
Organism: Rhodocyclaceae bacterium; assembly: GCA_050293885.1. Classification (GTDB taxonomy): domain Bacteria; phylum Pseudomonadota; class Gammaproteobacteria; order Burkholderiales; family Rhodocyclaceae; genus Nitrogeniibacter. Next base: position 26,228 of record JBNKNO010000041.1, read on the forward strand.
ATGGCGGCACGCAGGCGTGCGAGCGAGACGTCGCGCGGTGCGCGCAGTTGGCGCTCGGGATCGGCGTGTTCGGTGGACACGCAATTGGGGCGGTCGGGGCAGGGCAGGAGCGTGGTCGAAGGATCGTCGACCGTCTCGCCATGGCAACTGGTCCAGGCGGAGGCGTTCATGGTCAGGCTCGCAAGGAGGATGAACGTCGCCGCACGGATCATCGGCGCGGCATCGTGGGCATGTTTTTCATCATGTCGTTGAGGTTGATGCCGCCCGGCAGGCCCTGCATCATCATGTCGCCCGGTTTCTGTCCCGCTTTGCAGGGGCCGAGGCGGCGGGCGTCCATGCGCATGGTGGTCTTGCTCATGCCGTTCAGCGGCGGTGAGAAGGTGGTGGTGGTCTGCCCGACGAAGTGGGTGCTGAAGTCGCCACTGAAGCTGCCGTGGGTGGTGACCGTGCTGCCGCCGGACTGACACACCGAGTCGATCAGCACGCGATCGCCCTCGCGGCGGATCGACTGCTTGGTGCACGACGAGGCGCCCTGCTGGCGGGCGAGGTCGTCGAGTTTGTCGTCGGTGCATACCTGCATCGCGTGGGTGAAGTTGCCGGTGGTGCTCATCTGCATGCGGTGTTCCCACAGGCCGGGCTGGCGGCGGGGCAGCGCGTCGTCAGCGAACACGTGGCCGGCGAGGCCGAGCAGCAGGGCGAAGGCAGCGGTGCGTTTCATCGTGCGGTGCTCCAGACAAGGCGATCCGAGGTGGACCGTCAGCCGCCGAGTTTGTTGCGTAACAGTTCGTTGACCTGGGTCGGGTTGGCCTTGCCGCGCGAGGCCTTCATCACCTGGCCGACCAGCGCGTTGAGCGCCTTTTCCTTGCCGGCCCTGAATTCCTCGACGTTCTTGGCGTTGTTGGCGATGACCTCGTCGACCATGCGCTCGAGTTCGCCGCTATCGTTCATCTGCTTGAGGCCCTCGGCCTCGATGATCGCATCCACGTCGTTGCCGGCGCCGCTCCACAAGGCGTCGAAGACTTTCTTGCCGGCGTTGTTGGAGATGGTGCCATCGGCGATGCGCATCACCAGCGCCGCGAGTTGGCCGGGTTTGAGCGGGGCGTCGGCGATCTCCAGCTCGGCCTTGTTCAGGCGCGCCGCCACTTCGCCCATCACCCAGTTGGCGCAGGGCTTTGCCAGGTTGTCGCCGGCGGCGGCAACCGTGGCTTCGTAATAGGCGGCGGTGTCGCGGCTGACAGTGAGCGTGAGCGCGTCGTAGGGCGTCAGGCCCCAATCGGCGACGAAGCGCGCGCGCATGGCCACCGGCAGTTCGGGCATCTCCTCGCGGGTGCGCGCGATCCATTCTTCGCTGATCACCAGCGGCAGCAGATCGGGATCGGGGAAATAGCGGTAGTCGTGCGCGTCTTCCTTGGAGCGCATCATGCGCGTCTCGCCGGTGTCGGGGTCGAACAGCACGGTGGCCTGGTGGATGGTGCCGCCGTCTTCGATCTGCTCGATCTGCCACTGGATTTCGTAGTCGATGGCCTGCTGCAGGAAGCGGAAGGAGTTGAGGTTCTTGATCTCGCGGCGCGTGCCCAGCGGCTCGCCGGGGCGGCGCACCGACACGTTGGCGTCGCAGCGGAAGGAGCCTTCCTGCATGTTGCCGTCGCAGATGTCGATCCAGCGCACCAGCGTGTGCAGCGCGCGCGCGTAGGCGACGGCCTCGGCGGAGGAGCGCATGTCGGGTTCGGAGACAATCTCGAGCAGCGGCGTGCCGGCGCGGTTGAGGTCGATGCCGCTCATGCCGTGGAAGTCTTCATGCAGGCTCTTGCCGGCGTCTTCTTCCAGATGGGCGCGGGTGAGATTGACGGTCTTCTCGTAGGCTTTGTCGCCGTCACCGACCTGGATGGTGACCGCGCCGCCGACCACCACGGGCAGCTCGAACTGACTGATCTGGTAGCCCTTGGGCAGATCCGGGTAGAAGTAGTTCTTGCGCGCGAACACGCTCGTGCGCGCGACCTCGGCATCGATCGCCAGACCAAAGCGGATGGCGCGCTCGACGGCGCCACGATTGAGCACCGGCAGCACGCCGGGCAGGGCGATGTCGACGGCGCAGGCCTGCGCGTTGGGCTCGGCCCCGAAGGCGGTGCTGGCGCCCGAGAAAATCTTGGAGGCGGTGTTGAGCTGGGCGTGAATCTCCAGCCCGATGACGACTTCCCAATCCTGACGGCTCATGGTGTTTCGCTCTGTGTTTCGTTCAGCGCGCCGACGCACGTCGGCGCATCAATCAATCGCAGCGGCCGACCCGTCGGTCGAACAGGATCGGCAGCATTTCGGAAAAGGTTCGGCGCGGCTGGCAATAGCTCTCACAGCTGTTGTAGGCCAGCACCACCTGGGGCCCCTGCTCCCACATGCGCAGCGTGCAGCCGGAGCCGTCACGGGCGCGCAGTTCGATACTCGGCATGGCCTTGACCTGCGCGAAATCCGGCAAGGCGAACTCGCATGCGCCTTTGGGCTGCGCAATGCGGGCGCGCAGATAGCGGACCTTGCCGGCGGCCACGTCCACGTCGGCCTGCACCGTGTGGCGGCGTTCGTCGCGCGCGGCACAGCGCATGGCCAGGGTGATCGGGCGGGCTTTCATTGCGCGGCGCGGTCGTCCGGCACGCGGCGCCGGCGGTGCCGGCGGTGTTTTCGCG
>JBNKNO010000042.1:0-28851 GCA_050293885.1 Rhodocyclaceae bacterium
ATCCTCGGCCGCCCGGTCACCGTCAACGGCCAATGGGACATCGCCCACGAATGGCGCCGCAATCTCGATCTGAGCCCGGAGGCGCGCGACCGCGCGCGGCTCGATCAGGAATTGAAGCTCGAAGCGCTGGCGCCGCTGGACAACGGCGCCACGGTGTTCCTCCAGCTCGTGGGGCAGAGCGAATGGGAAACCCGGCGCGAGAACGGCCCGGCACAAAGTCGCGGCACCCTGGAGCGGGGGCAGATGTGGGTGTTCGTGCCGCGCCCCTTCGATCTTCCGCTCGACGTGCAGATCGGCCGCATCGGCCTGATCGAGGACCGCAGCTGGTGGTGGGACGAGGATCTCGATGCCGTGCGCCTGTTCTTCGGCGGCACGGACTGGCTCGTGGAGACCGGCGTTGCGCGCCGGATGCTGCCGGTGTCCACCGACGAGCACGGCATCGACGCCACCGCCGAGGACGTGGTGCGCTGGTTCGGCCGCGGCGCCTGGCAATGGCGCAAGCGCCACACGCTGGAAGCCTATGTGCTGCATGCCCGTGACCATTCCGACCGCCCCGCCGTCGGCACCACCACCCGCGAGCGCGATGTCGACGAATCCGATGCCGACCTGACCTGGCTCGGTGTGCGCGCCGTGGGCGAAGAGAAGACCGAATCGGGCTACCGCTTCGGCTACTGGGCCGATCTGGCCAGCGTGCACGGACGCGAAGCCCTCACCCGCTACGACGAGCAGAACCCCGGCCGCCGGGTGGTCACCGACCGAAGCCGGCGCGACGTACGGGGCCATGGCTGGGATGTCGGTGCGCGACTGTCCGGGCCCGGCGCGGCGCGGCCCACCGTGTGGGCCGGCTGGGCGGTCGGTTCCGGCGACGATGATCCGAATGACGACGTGGACCACCGCTTCCGCCAGACCGGGCTGGAGGAGAACAAGGGGCGCTTCGGCGGCGTGAAGCGCTTCCGCTACTACGGCGAGTTGCTGCGCCCCACCCTGAGCAATCTCGATGTCCGCTCGCTGGGGGTAAGCACCCGCTTCTGGCAGAAAAGCTCGGTGGACCTGATCTGGCACGAATACCGCCAGCGCGCGGCCAGCGACACGCTCGCCGCGAGCCGCCTCAGCGCGGACCCGACCGGCGAGGACCGGCAGCTCGGCCGGGCCGTTGAGCTGTTCCTCGCGTTTCGCGAGTCGCCGGCGCTGGAATGGACCTTCAGCCTCGCCCGCTTCAAGGCCGGGCGGGCGTTTGGCGACTCGGCGGGCGAACGCGCCTGGTTCGCGGAGCTGGGGCTGACGCTGAATTTTTAGGGGAAATACCGGTCACGCAAGGTGCGGTAGCCTGCCGCGCTGGTCGGGTGCAGCAGGCTCCCTCCCCTTCAAGGGGAGGGTCGGGGTGGGGATGGGTTTGATTTCAGGCCGTAGAACCCCATCCTCTCGTGACCGTCCAGGAGCGCCTTTTGGCACGCTGGCGGTCGCGCTCAGACCGCCGGCAGCACCAGGCTCACGCGGGTGCCGGCACCTTCGCGGCTGTCGATGTGCAAGGCGCCGCCGTAGCGCTCGGCGATCCGCCTGGCCTGCGACAGCCCAATGCCCAGACCACGGGTCTTGGTGGTGTAGAAGGGTTTGCCGACGCGCCGCAGCTGCTCATCGCTCATACCGGGCCCGTCGTCTTCCACGGTGATGCGCACCGAGCCGCCGTCGTGGGCCGCGAGCACGCGGACATGACCGGCCTGACCCACCGCTTCCATGGCGTTGGCGACCAGGCTGTGCAGCACCTGCCCCACCATCAGCGCATCGCCGCGCACGGCGGGCAGCCCGGCCACCACCTCGGTGTCCAGATGAATCGCCCGGCGCTCGGCATCACGCTCGAAGTCGTCGGCGCAACGCGCCACCAACGACGACACATCCACCGGCGCCGGCGCCGCCTCCAGCGGGCGGGAGAAGGCCAGCAGGTCGCGCACCCAGGCTTCGAGCCGATCCGATTCGGCGATGATGTCCTCGGCCGACGACTGTGCGGCCTCGGCATCCGCCCCCGGAATCAACTCGGCCGAACTGCGGATGGAGGCCAGCGGGTTGCGAATGCCGTGCGCCACCGCCGCGCTCATTTCACCGATCACGGCCAGCGTTTCGGCATCCACCAGCCGCCGCTCCTGGGCGCGCATGAGCAAATCCGCGCGACGCACCAGCCCGGCCAGCGCCAGATACAGCAAGACCCCGGCCACCCCCGCGCCGACGGCGATGTAGCTGCGCAGCCGCTCCAGCGCAACGAACAGGCTGACGGGGTTCTTGTAGAACTCGATGACGCCGATGACCGCATCGCTGTCGGGGTCGGTGAGCGGCACATAGATTTCAACGAACAGGTCGGCACGTTTTTCCAGCGCCTCGTGCTCGCGCTTGCCGTCGGCCTCGTGCTCGTCGAGGTGCACCACCAGCTCACCGCCCAGGGCCTCGTCGAGTTCCTCGTTCGGCCCCAGCTTGCGCCCGGTGAGCCCGGCATCGCTCGACCACACCACGGTCTGACTGCGGTCGTAGAGGTTGGCCCGCAGCATGTCGGTCATGCCGGCGATGTGCGCCAGCGCCAGCTCCAGCTCACGCCGGTCGGGCACTTCGCCGCGCGTCAGGTAGGTCGGCAGCGTCGGCTCGGTGAGCACCAGCGTCTGGACGAATTGCTGGGTGAGCGTGGCTTCCTGGCGGATCATGGCCTCACTGACAAAGCGCGACATCGCCCAGCCGGCCAGCGCCGAAATCAGCGCAATCGACACCAGCCCGACGACGGCAAACCAGCGGCTCAGATTGAATGAGCGTATTGCTACCCCTTGGCTCTCGGTGTGTTCCCGCGGCGTCCGATTCATCGCTCTCCCCCGACACAAGGTCAGCACAACCCCGTCATGCCGCTGAGTATGGCACGGTCGGCAACACGTCATCGCGCTCGATCGAATCGAGGCCCCAGCCAAACGCTTCATCGTGAATTTGCGCTAACCTGCCGTCGGGCATCGCCATATCGACGGTCCGACTCAACCGAATGGAGAATCACCATGGCAAACGAGGGCTATCACGAACCGATCGCGGAACTGAGCGACGAGACGCGGGACATGCATCGGGCGATCACCTCGCTGATGGAGGAACTCGAGGCCGTCGACTGGTACAACCAACGCGTCGATGCGTGCAAGGATGAAGACCTCAAGGCCATCCTCGCGCACAACCGCGACGAGGAAAAAGAACACGCGGCGATGGTGCTCGAGTGGATCCGCCGCAAGGATCCGAGCATGGACAAGGAGTTGAAGGACTATTTGTTCACCACCAAGGAAATCGCGCACAAGTGAAGTGCACGCCCGCCGTGTCGACGCCATGAGCCGGCCGAATACCGCCGGTGACCGGGCAAACGCACTCGAGTGGCAACTGTGGTTCGATGGCACGGCGTCGCCCAATCCCGGCCGCATGGGGCTGGGCGTGGTGGTTCACGGTCCGACAGGCGAGCGCCTGACCGATGCGCTGAAACTGGCGCCGGGCGGCTGCAACAACGCCGCGGAACTACACGCGCTGATGCGCGGTTTGCAACTGGCGCACACCGCCGGCGCGCGCCGCGTGCTCGCCTTCGGCGACAGCGATTTCGTTGTCCGCCACGTGCGCGGCGAGCAACACACGCAGGTCGAACCACTGGCCGGACTCGTGGCCCAGGCGCGAACGCTGCTCACGCAGTTCGATGGCGTTCGGCTGGTGTGGGTGCCCCGCCATCGCAATGGCGAGGCGGATCGTCTGGCGCGCGAGGTGCTCGGCCTGGCGCATAAACCCGCCACACGCCCGGTCTCGCGAAAACGCCGCTGAACCCGAGGCGGTCCGCGCGCGGGGCCTTACGTGGCGCCTTACTTGAGAACCTGGAGTATCTGCGCGCCCAGTTGATAGTCGCCCGATTCGGTCTTGTGGCAGCGTTTGACTTCGACGCGCGCATGCAGCGGCGGACGATCGACGCCGCCATCGGGTTGGCGCACCAGCACATCGAGCACTTCGGCCACGCGCGGCACGTAGCGGCTCTCGAGCGTGAGCCCGCCGGTGCCGATTTCGAGGCAACGCGCTTCGTAGGTGTCTTTTTGATTGGGCGGTTTGATGATGGCATCGCAGCCGAGCGGAATGCGCCGGGAGTTACGGCGGTCGTCGCGAGAGGATGTCATGGCTCTCCAGATCTGGCGAAAAACGCGGCCGGTTTGCCGCGAACCTTCGAACTATATCGGCAGCGCGAGCCAAATCCATAGGTCAGTAACCGGCTTTTTGCACAGCGCAAAAAAAACCGGCCACGCAGGCCGGTAAAGCAGAGAGCAACTGAATCGCCGGATGGGGCGGCGGAGAAACACGATTTTCTCCGCCGTGCTGGCTCAGTGCTGGTCGCACTCCTCGAGGAAGCTGAGCAGCTCTTCGCGCAGGCGGTAGTAGTCCGGGTGCTCGAGCAGCATCTTGCGGCTACGCGGACGCGGCAGGTCGATCTCCAACACCTTGCCCACCTTGGCGCGCGGGCCGTTGGTCATCATCACCACGCGATCGGCCAGCAAAATGGCTTCGTCGACGTCGTGGGTGACCATCATGGCGGTGAGCTGGGTACGGCTCCACACCTCCATGAGCACTTCCTGCAGATCCCAGCGGGTGAGCGAGTCGAGCATGCCGAAGGGCTCGTCGAGCAGCAGCAGCTTGGGCGACAGCGCGAATGCACGGGCAATGCCGACGCGCTGCTTCATGCCGTTGGAGAGCTCGTAGGCCTTCTTGTCGAGCGCATCGGCCAGCCCCACGCGGTTGAGGTAGTGGGTGCAGATGTCGCGGCGCTCCTGCCGGCTGGCATGCGGATAGACCTGTTCGACGCCGAGGGCGACGTTGTCGTAGGCCGACAGCCAGGGCACCAGCGAGGGCGCCTGAAAGACGATGCCGCGATCGGGGCCGGCGGCAACCACTTCCTTGTTGTCGAGCAGCACGACGCCTTCGCTGATGTCGTTGAGGCCGGCCACCATCGACAACACGGTCGACTTGCCACAGCCGGAGTGACCGATCACCGAGATGAACTCGCCCTTCCTGACGCGCAGATCGAATTCCTCGACCACCGTGACCGGCCCCTTCTTGGTGGGGTAGATCTTGGAGACCTTGGAGAATTCGACGTAGCGCTCGTGGTGCGGCAGCGGCGCACTGTCGTCGGCCACGCCAGTTTGCAGCGCGGCGAACTCGGCGCTGGTATTGGGCAGCACGCCTGGCAATGCGACCACGTTGCCGCTGTCGTCGGCCTGCTCGGCGCTGACCTGCATGAGGTATTCGGTGACCTCCTTGCGCAGGCGCTTGAAGGCCGGATCGTGGTTCATCTGCGTGCGGTCGCGCGGGCGCGGCAGATCGACGACGAACTCCGGCCCGAAGGTGGCGCCGGGGCCCGGATTGAGCGGGATGATGCGGTCGGCCATGATCAGGCCTTCGTCCACGTCGTTGGTGATCAGGACGACGGTCTTCTTTTCCTTCTCCCAGATGCGCAGGATTTCGTCCTGCAGGTTGGCGCGGGTGAGCGCGTCGAGCGCCGAGAGCGGTTCGTCGAGCAGCAGGATCTCGGGGTTGGCGGCGAGCGCACGGGCCACCGACACGCGCTGGCGCATGCCGCCGGAGAGCTCGGCCGGACGCTTTTCGAGCGCCGGCGTGAGATTGACCATCTCGATGTATTTCTCGACACGGTTGGAGCGCTGTGCGTCCGACTCGTCGGCGAACACCTGATCGACCGCCAGCGCAACGTTCTGGCGCACCGTCATCCACGGCATGAGCGAGTAGCTCTGGAACACCACGCCACGGTCGGGGCCCGGGCCCTTGACGGCCTGACCGCGCAGGGTGACCTCGCCCGCATCGGCCTCGATAAGGCCGGCGATGAGCGAGATGAGCGTGGTCTTGCCACTGCCCGAGAAGCCGACGATGGCGACGAATTCGCCCTCGCGGATCTTGAGATTGATGTCCTTGAGCACGCTGGTGACGTGCGAGCCCGTGCCGTAGGACTTGGACAGGTTCTTCAGTTCGAGGAAAGCCGGCGCACGGCTGGCCACCGGCGTCACCGGCGGCGTCGCGTCGAGCGCATCAGCCATTTTCAGTTGGGTCGAAGCCATGGGATGTCCTTTGTGTCTGTCGCGTGCGGCGCTTACTGACCGGTTTCGCCGAAATTGGCCAGTTGCTGCAGCGTGTTCATGATGCGATCGAGCACAAAGCCCACGAAGCCGATGGTGAACACCGCCACCATGATGCGACCCAGCGAGTGCGAGCTGCCGTTCTGGAACTCGTCCCACACGAACTTGCCCAGCCCCGGGTTCTGCGCCAGCATCTCGGCGGCGATCAACACCATCCAGCCCACCCCGAGCGACAGCCGCAAGCCGGTGAAGATCAGTTTCAGCGAGGACGGCAGCACGATCTTGGTGACCTTGGTCCACCACGACAGGCGCAGCACCTTGGAGACGTTGATCAGGTCCTTGTCGATGGAGGCCACGCCGACGGCGGTATTGATCAGCGTCGGCCACAGCGAACACAGCGTCACGGTGATCGCCGAGACGATGAAGCTCTTCTGGAACATCGGGTCGGCACTGACATACACCGCGCTGACCACCAGCGTGACGATCGGCAACCACGCCAGCGGCGACACCGGCCGGAAGATCTGGATCATCGGGTTGAGCGCGATCTGGAAGGTGCGCGACAGCCCGCACAAGATCCCCAGCGGCACGGCGATGAGCGTGCCGATGGCGAAACCGGTAAACACCGTGATGAGACTGGTGAGGATCTGGTCGAAGTAGGTCGGATTGCCGGTATAGGGGCGAATCGTCACGTCGGCGTTCGGATCCTTCTCCAGCCGCTTGGCGTTGCGCACTTCCTGGCGCGCGTAGAAGCCTTGTTCCTTGTCGCGCTCGGCGTAATGCTCATCGACCAGGCCGACCGCTTCTTCCCACACCTGCACCGGGCCGGGAATGGCCCCCAAGCTGGTTTGCACGCCGGAGGCGAGGAAGTTCCAGGTCACCAGGAAGATCAGCAAGGCGAGCACCGGAATGCCGATCTGCACCAGGATGTCCTTGATCTGCTCGCGCGGATCGTCGCCCTGCGCCAGCCGGATGAAGGGAACGAACCAGGTAAAACCGGTCCGGTTGAAAAAATTCGCGGTGGTATTCAACATGAATTTGCCCTCTGCCTGCGGCCCTCACCGGCCGGCATACGCCGACCGGTCGGACACAAGTCAATTATTTATTTGACGACGTCTTTGCCTTTCAGGCCGATCTTGAAGCTGTCGATGTACGCGTTCGGCTTGGCACCGTCGTAGGCCACGCCATCGAGGAAGTCGTCCTGCAACGGCTTGAAGCCGGTTTCGGCGGCGAAGTCGGGGAAATCCGACGCCTTCAACTTGCCCTCGGCGATCAGCTCCTTGGCGGCCGCGGCGTAGATGTCCGGGCGATAGACCTTCTTGGCGATGTCGATGTACCAGCTATCGGGCTTGAACTCGGCAATCTGGCCCCAGCGGCGCATCTGGGTGAGGTACCAGATGGCGTCGGAGTAGTACGGGTAGGTCGCGTTGTAGCGGAAGAAGACGTTGAAGTCGGGCACCTGACGCACGTCACCCTTCTCGTACTCGAAGGTGCCGGTCATGCTGTTGGCGATGACCTTGTAGTCGGCGCCCACGTAGTTGGAGGCCGAGATCATCTTCGCCGCTTCCTTGCGGTTCTTGTTGTTCTCGGCATCGAGCCACCAGGCCGCGCGAATCATCGCCTTGACCACCGCCTTGTGGGTGTTCGGGTACTTGTCGTTCCATTCCTTGGTAACGCCGAACACCTTCTCCGGGTTGTTGGTCTGGATCTCGTAGTCGGTGATGATCGGCGCGCCGATGCCCTTGAACACGGCTTGCTGGTTCCACGGCTCACCGACGCAGTAACCATAGATGGTGCCCGCTTCCATGGTGGCCGGCATCTGCGGCGGCGGGGTCACGGAGAGCAGCACGTCGGCGTTGATGGTGCCGGTGGTGTCCCCCTTTTTCGGTGCGTAGTAGCCCGGGTTCATGCCGCCCGAGGCCAGGTAGTAGCGCAGCTCGTAGTTGTGGGTCGACACCGGAAACACCATGCCCATCTTGAAGGGCTTGCCTTCCTTCTTGTAGTCGTCGACCACTTCCTTGAGGTATTTGGCCTGAATCGGATGCACCGGCTTGCCGTCGGCTTGCAGCGGAAGCTTCTTCTTGAGCTGTTCCATCACGGCGTTGGAAACGGTGATGCCGTTGCCGTTCAGGTCCATGCTGTAGGCGGTGATGATGTGCGCCTTGGTGCCGTAGCCGATGGTCGCACCCAGCGGCTGGCCCGCCAGCATGTGCGCACCGTCGAGCTCGCCGGAGATGACGCGGTCGAGCAGCACCTTCCAGTTCGCCTGCGCTTCCAGGGTCACATACAGGCCTTCTTCCTCGAAGTAGCCTTTTTCGTAGGCGACGGCGAGCGGCACCATGTCGGTGAGCTTGATGAAGCCGAACTTCAGATCGGGCTTCTCGACGTCTTCAGGCTTGGCATGGGCCGGGGCACTCATGGCGCCGAGGGCGACCAGGGTGGCGGCAACCAGACCGCGGATGGCGCCTTTGACGGCGGCACGGTGTTGGGGGGATTGCTTGCGATTCATGGATTCAACTCCTTGTTCGAAACCAGACTGTCTTCGTACTCATTGAGTTGCCTCCATCCTTAGAGGCGGTGGCCGGACACCCTTGCCCGACCCGGCCCATCGGGCCGTTGCGCTCGCTCATTGCCTGAACATCCGGCACATCCGCCACGCCCCTCATCGGACCCGACGGCGCGCCACATGCGCTTTCCCCCCAACGTTAGCAAGCCATGTGCCAATGACTGTTATTTGCGTTAAATCATGATGTTATGGAATATCCAGGCCTATCGACGACTGGATTAATTAGCAGCGGGCGCACCAAACACGCCCGCCTTTTCGGGCGCTGCACGGCCATGGTGCAATGCACCACTTCGGGTTGCGGGATGCAGGCCACGGGGCATTCAGGACGGCGCAAGGAAGGCGCCGGTCGACGGCATCAACGCAAACGGGCCAGACGTCACAAGTGGCGTACGGCCCTGCTTTCCGGGCGCGATGATTGCGGCGGGAGTGGGATCTTGCGGTGACAGGCGCCAGCGCGCGGGAAGCGCGCGGCAGAGGCGTCAAGCCTCAGTGGGACGGATCGCTGGCCTCGGCGCTGATCAGCAGCAAGGACATGTCGTCATGCGCAATCGCCCCGTCGAGATGCCGATCGAGCGCGGCGCGCACCGCGCCGATGCGCTCGTTGCGCGCGACCGAACCCAAGGCCTGTTCAAGGCGTGCGGCGCCGAAATCCTCGCCCCGCGCGTTGGCCGCTTCGATCAGGCCATCCGAATACAGCGCGACCTGCTCGCCGGCAGCGACGGTGATGCGCTCCGGCTGACTGCCCTCGCCCGTGCTGTCGACGACGCCGAGGGGCAAATGACGTGACGGTATGCGCCGACGAACATCGCCATGGGCATCCACCACCAACACCGCCGGCACACCGCCGACCCACACGTCGGCATGAACGCCATCGGCCTCCATGCTCATCAATGCGGCGCCGACAAATCGCCCGACTGGCAAAGAGATATGCAGCAGGCTGTTGATATCGCTCACCAAACGGGTCAGCGGCACATCATTCGCCACCAGCGCGTAGAACATCGGCAGCACCGGCTGCACGCTCACGGCTGCCGATAGCCCGTGCCCGGTGGCGTCGGCCAACATGGCGTACAGGCGGCCACTGGGCGAGCAGGCCGCCACCACCAGGTCACCCGAAAAGTTCTGCGCGGGGAAGACCACCGAGGCAATGCGCGGATCGCGCATGGCCTCGGTGTTGATCTGGCTGGCCATGATCTGCTGCGCCAGTTCCTGTTCGCGCTGCTGCTCGTCGTGATAGCGCTGCAGATGCGCCTCGTGCTGCTCCCGTTCCTCGCGCACGCGCACGCGCTCACTGATATCTCGCGCCACGCCGATGAACAGATGGCGATCCTCGAGCTTCAGTTCGGTCACCCCCAATTCGAGCGGGAACTCCTCACCGTTGGCTCGCCGGCCCATCAATTCGCGTACGCGACCAAGAATGGCCGGCCCCTCGCCAGCCACGTGCCTCGACATGTACTGGTCATGGCTTTCGGCGTGCGGCGATGGCGCGAGCACCTTGACGTTCTTGCCGACCAGCGCACCTTCCTCGTAGCCGAACATGCGATGCGCGGCGGGGTTGGCCGACTGGATGACGCCGTGCTCGTCGGAGGTGATGATGCCGTCGATCACGGCATTCGAAATCGCCTGCACCCGCCCCAGCAGATCGCGTTGCCCGCGCTCCATCTCCAGCAGCCGTTGCATGGTGCGCATCTTGGCGGCAAAGACGGTGAACGAGATCGGCTTGACCAGGTAGTCGTCAGCCCCGGCATCGAGCCCCGCCACGATGTCGGCGTCGGCATTGAGAGCCGACATGATGACGATGGGCGTCCACGCCTTGTGCTGCACGGCGCGAATCCGGCGGGTCGCTTCGAAACCGTCCATCTCGGGCATCATCAAGTCCATCAGGACGATGTCCGGCTGTTCGCGCTCAAAGGCGTCGACCGCATCCCGACCGTCGACGGCACAGATCGCCGCGAAGCCCAGCTTCTTGAGGAACACCTGCATCATGTTGCGATTGGCCGAGGTGTCGTCGGCCACCAACACGGTCAACGGTGTGGACGGTCTGTTATCAATCATGGCGTTCCGGGTTATCTCGTTTTGTTCAACTCGCGTCGCGCTCGCGGGTCAACGCCCGCGCCGCGCCACCATGGCTTTTACACGATTTCCCTTCCCCTGATATTCCAGCGACGTAAATGCCAACTGCCGCGCCAGGGCAATGCCGCGGCCGTTGGGGGCAAATGCACGTTCGGGGGCCAGTTCGAGGTAGTTGCTCCAGTCGAAACCATCGCCATCGTCTTCGACCTCGAAGTCCCACCCGTCGTCCCGCGAGGTAATCGTCAGGCGCGCCTGCCGGCCGGCATATTCGTCCATCGCCAAGCGCCGCGCCACCTCCGCCTCCCAGCGACCGTCTTCACGCAGGCGCGACTTCTCCTCGAAGCGTATGCCCAGATTTCCATGCTCGACCGCGTTGATGAGCAACTCGGAAAGCCCGAGCACGACAATCTCCGGTTCATCGCACAGTGACGCGGCCAGCGCCGCCAGCGCGTGCGCTTCATCAAGGCTGCGGAAGGTGAAACTGCCGTTCTCGAGCGTGCGAAACGCTTCGACATGCAGTTCGATACGCTGCGAGAGATTACGCCGCTGGCGCAGATCGTCGAGCGCCGCCTGCACGATGCTCTGCAGGCTCTCGGGCTCGAAGGGCTTCGTCAGGTAGTAGTAGGCGCCGGCGGCGAGCCCCTCGCGCACCTGTTCGGGGCTGGCCGCCGCGGTCTGCATGATGACCGGCAGATCCCCCAGCTGCACGTCGGCCTTGATGCGGCGAAGCACTTCCATGCCATCGATACCCGGCATCATGCGATCGAGAATCACCAGATCGAACGACCTGCCCGAGTTGTGCAGGATGTCCCAGGCTTCTTCACCACTGCTGGCCATCTCCAACGCGTACCCGCCATCTTCGAGGTATTCGCTGACGATATCGAGATTGAACGGCTCGTCATCGACGACCAGGATTCTCGTGGCACTCATTTGAAGTGCTCCTCTGTGTTGTTGGGGTTGTCGGCCGGCGCATGCCCGGCATTCAGTGGCAGCACAACGACAAAGCGGGCACCGCCCGACTCGCCGTTTTCCACATGAATCGTACCGCCATGGGCATCGACAATCTCCTTGCAGATCGCCAATCCCAGGCCGGTCCCGCCTGCGCCGTTGCTCGTCTTGCTACTTTGCACGAATTTGTCGAATACCGTCTTGAGTTCATCGACCGGGACACCGGGCCCCTCGTCGCTGACGATCAGACTCACGGCCGGTACTTCCTGCATGTCACCCGCACGACGCCCCGCGCGCAGGTGGTCCAGTGAAACGCACAACACGATCTGACCGCCATGCGGCGAAAACTTGATCGCATTGGAAATCAGATTGCGAACCACCTGCCCCATCCGTACCGGGTCGACAAAAACTGCCGGCACCTTGCCGCCCACTTCGCGAACGAGCAGGAGTTGGCGGGCAATGCACAGCCCCTCCTGCTCCTTCGCAATGTCGGCGACGAGTTCCTGCAACAGGACGGGTTTGCGCTCCAGCGTCATGCGCCGGGCCTCGAGCTTCGCCAGATCGAGCAAGTCGTTGAGCAGCACCAGCAAGCGCTCGCCACTGGTGCGGATGCGCTGAAAATAGTCGACGGTCTTTTCGATCGGCACCCGCCCGCACTTGTCTTCGCCCAGGCGTGCGTAACTGAGCACCGCATGCATGGGCGAACGCAGCTCGTGTGACATGTTGGCGAGAAACGCCGACTTGGCCTCGCTGGCCCGCTCCGCGGCCTCCTTGGCCGACAACACGCTGGCGGTCTGCGCGGAGACCAATTCGGCGAGGTGATCGCGATGGCGCCGCAACTCCTGATGCGCCTGTCGCACCTCGGTCACGTCCGTGCCGCAACCGATGAATCCGGCAAATTCGCCGCTGTCGGCATAGCGCAACGCGCCCACCACCATGAGCCAGAGGTAGGTGCCGTCCTGGCGACGAATGCGGCATTCGAGCTCGAACGCCTGTCGCTTGTCCCGGGCATGGTCCACGATCTGAATCACTCTCTCGGCATCATCCGGATGCACATACGCGACCCAGTTCGCCGACGGGCCGTCGTCGCGCGCACCGGTGATGTCATACCAGCGGCGATTGAAGTAGGTGACCCCCATCTCCTCGTCACCGACCCAGATGATGACCGGCGCCGCGTCCGCCATCAGACGGAACCGCGATTCGCTCTCGCGCAAGGCCGCTTCCCGCCGCTGTCGCTCGGTGGTATTGCGCAGCACGACCAGCGCGCCACCGGTGCTGATCGGGGCAATACGCGCCTCGTAGTGCTGCATTTCGTCCCGCCCGTTCGGCGCGGAGTACTCGAGTAACTCCACCTTGCGCTCGGCCATGGCCTTGACGAACAAGGGCTCGAAAACGTCGTAGCGCTTCTTCGACAGGATCTCGCGCAACGGTTTGCCCATGACCGTCTCCGGCTGAAAGCGCAGCGACTCCGCATTGCCGCAGTGAAAGGCCACGAAATTCAGGTTGGCATCGAACTGCACCAGCATGTCGGGCAGGGCATCGACCATCGACTTGTTGGTGGCGTTCAGCAAGCGCAAGGCTTCTTCCGCCGCCTTGCGCTCGGAGATGTCCTCCACCACCGTCCACACGCCGGCCTCACCATCGTTGCCGCGCACCACCGCACCACTGAGCACCACCGGCACTTCCGACCCGTCGGGCCGCCGGAAGGCGCGCTCGTACGGCGTGACCGCATCGCTGCGCAGGGCGTCGATGGTCTTTTCCCGGTCGAGCTGATGCAAACGCGCCGGCGTCAGCTCCTGGTAGGTGCGTCCGATCAACTCCGCCTCGCCCAAGCCGACAATGCGCGAAAAGGCCGCGTTGGCCCGACGAATCACGCCTTGCTTGGTGACCATGGCCATCCCCAACGGAGAGTTGCGGAACAAGCCATCGAGTTCGGAGAGCGAGGCGCGCAAGGCCGACTCGGCGCGGCGCAGCGCCGTCACGTTGGACAGCATGGTCAGGATGACGGGCTCCCCGTCCAGGCCGGGAACCGCCGCCTTGCTGACAATCACGTCGACTTCACGCGTCGACTCGAAGCGCATATGAAACTCTCTGGACACATTGCGGCCGGTGGCGATCACTTCGTCATCCATGGCGTCGTGATCGCCCGCCTGATCCGGCAACACGTCGTGTGTCGTGCCGCCGAGCAAACGCTCACGCGGCATGCCCACCAGTTCGCATGCCGCCTCGTTCCACATCAGATAGCGGCGATCACGCGTCTTGATGATGAGCGGATGCGGCAAGATCTCCAGCACCCGCGCGTAGAACTGCTGGGTGCGCTCCAGATCGATCTCCCGCCGACGCAGATCGGTCACGTCGGACACCGCGCCGGCCAGGCGAATGACGCGGCCCAGGTCGTCCCACTGCGCTTGGCCGCGCACCCGCAGATAATGCGTCCGGCCCGCCGCGCCCTGCATGGTCAATTCGACATCGAGCAGCGTACGCTGCTTGTGGTGCGCACGGATCGCGGTGAGCACGACGCCGCGTTCCGCGACCGGAAACTGCCGCAACACCCGCCGCGCAGACACCTGCCCGTCGGCGACGGTCGTGCCGAACAGGATCTTGTGGCCGTGCGCCGACAGGAAGATCGTTTGCCGGCCGGGCATCCATTCCCACACCCCGTCCGACGTTGCGCTCAGGGCCAGCGCGAAGCGCCGCTCGCTGTCCGCCAGTTCCTCACTGACCCGCACCACCTTGCTTTCCGCGCGATATCGACCGGCCAACAGAAAATACGTCAGCCAGGCAAGACCGGCGCTGAGCAACAACCCCGCCCCCATGGCCGTCGTCTCGACAAGCTGATACCCACGCCGCTCAAGCGAAAAAAAGCGTAGCGACAGGCGACGGTTCGCCACATTCACGTACTGAATGGGACCGATTTGCGGATAGCCCGCAGGCACCGACATCAGCGGCTCGCCGCTCCCGACCGAGGGGTCCGACAATTCAATGGCGTAGGTGTTGCTCCACTGCGCGAGCACCGAGCTCGTCCAGTCGCGATAATCCACCACCACACCGACGACGCCTTCCAGCCGGCTGAGCGAGTGCGCGGTAATACCGAGTCTGGCGACGCGGTTCTCTACCGGCATGACCATCACGGCACCCGCATTTTCCACGCCCACACGACCGAAACGGGTGGGGGCGGACAGCACCGCCCGCTTGGTCGCCATCGCCAGTGTCACTGCGTCCCGTTCGGCTGTGCCCGTCAGCAGGTCGCGCCCGATGGCAGCCCCCAGCGGTGAGTAGTCCGGCGCGAAATACTGCACGGGGAACGCCACATCCTGGCGCTCCGTGCCGACACCGATAGGCCTGCCGGTGGCCTCGGCAAACCGTTCGGCCCACTCGATGTGCTGCCCGGGATCGACACGCGGGGCATACACCACGCCGAACGCGCCGCGCTCGATCAGCTGACTCAAACCCGATGTGCTGACGAAGCGGCTCCACTCCTCGCCGGTGACCTCTTCGGACGCGGCAAACAAGCCGGCAACGGTACGTGCGAACGCGCGGTAGTCTTCCAGGCGTGAATTCAGTGCGGCGGTCATGCGCTCGACTTCCCGCACCTGGCTGTTGAGCTGCTGCTCGCGATCGAGTTCGCCGAGCCACCAACTGGCGCCGATCGTCAGGAGCACGCCGAGCAGACCCGCGGCACACCCGAGCAGGATGGCCGACCCACGCGAGCCGTGCCGCACCGCACGCGGCGCGTCCACAGCAGTGTGGGTCGCCGTGTCGGGGCGAGGGAAGCCGGGCGTCGTCATACCGACCATATCGGCGCCATGGCGCGCAAACTTGAAGCGGAAGCGACGGGTTTGCCCACCCCTCGCGCGTATTTTTACAAATTCAATTTATCCGGCGCTGTCGCGCACGCCGCAGCGGCGCAGGATATTTTCGAGCGGGCAGATTTTGGTAAAACCGCTCTGGAACAGATTGGCGCCGACAAAGGCAGTGAACCACAGAAAGTGCTTGCTCACGAACAACGGTGAGCCTTCGACTCCGAGCGCCAGCGAAATGAGCACGAAGGCGCCGGCAAAGATGCGGACGAACTGATTGACGTTGAGCGTCATGCGATGACTCCTTCCTTGATGTCGGCCACCCGCTTGCGCATGACCGCGTAGTAGAGCACCGGGATCACCACCAGGGTGAGCACGGTGGACACGAAGATGCCGAAAACGAGGCTGATCGCCAGCCCGTTGAAGATCGGGTCGTCGAGAATGAACAGCGCACCGATCATGGCCGCCAACGCGGTCAGACCGATGGGTTTGGCGCGCACCGCGGCCGAATGCACCACCGCCTCGGCAAAATCGACGCCCTCGCGCACCTGGTGATTGATGAAGTCCACCAGCAGGATGGAGTTGCGCACGATGATGCCGGCGAGCGCGATCATGCCGATCATCGAGGTGGCGGTGAAATGCGCACCGAGCAAGGCATGCCCCGGCATCACGCCGATGATGGTGAGCGGAATCGGCGCCATGATGATGAGCGGCACCACGTAGCTCTTGAACTGCGCCACCACCAGCAGATAGATGAGAATGAGGCCGACCGCATAGGCGATGCCCATGTCGCGGAAGGTGTCGTAGGTGATCTGCCATTCGCCGTCCCACTTGAGGCTGTAGCCGGCGTAGGGGTCGGTCGGCGGCTGGATGAACCATTCGCCCAGCGTGCCGCCGAGGCGCTCGCCCACCAGCGGCAGATCGCGCACGCGGCGGCGAATGTCGAACATGCCGTACAGCGGCGAATCGATATCGCCGCCCATGTCGGCGGTCACGTACACCACCGGCAGCAGATCCTTGTGATAGATGACCTGCTCGCGCTCGGTGTGCTCGACGGTCACCAGCTCCGACACCGGCAGCAGCGTGCCGTCGCGAGCGCGCACCTTGAGTTGCAGCAGATCGTCGATGGACGACTGGCGCTCGGCCGGCAACTGCAGGCGCACCGGAATCTCGTACTTGTTCTCGCCCCCATGCACCGGGGTCACGTTTTCGCCTTCGAGGCCGAGGCGCATCACTTCCACGATGCTTGCCTGCGCCACACCCAGCAGCGCCGCCTTGGCCTGATTGACGCGCAACACCCGCTTGGGCGCCACTTCGTCGATGGTGTCATCGGCGGCGATGATGTCGTCGGTGGCCTCGAAAGCATCACGCACCTTTTGCGCCACCGCCAGTTGCCCGCGGTAGTCCGGTCCGTAGATCTCGGCGACGATGGGCGAGAGCACCGGCGGTCCCGGCGGCACTTCCACCAGCTTGGCGTTGCCGCCGTGCGCGCGAGCAATGGCCATTACCTGCGCGCGCATGTCGATGGCGATCTCGTGGCTCTGGCGATCGCGCCGGTGCTTGTCGATCAGATTGACCTGCAAGTCGCCCTGTTCGGGCGCGCTGCGCAGGTAGTACTGGCGCACCAACCCATTGAAGTTGATGGGGCTGGCGGTACCCGCGTAGGCCTGCCAGTTGTCCACATCCTTCGACTGGCTGACGGTGTCGCCGATCTCCAGCAACACCTGGGCGGTCGTTTCCAGCGGTGTGCCGACCGGCATGTCGAGCACCACCTGGTATTCCGATTTGTTGTCCAGCGGCAGCATCTTGAGCACCACCAGCTTCACCGCCGCCAACGACACCGACGCGGCGATGAGCGCCAGCACCCCCAGCCACAGCAGGCTGCGATTGCGCCCGCCACGCTCGGGATCGAGCATCGGCCCCATGACGCGACGGAACAGGCCGCTCAGCCGACGGGTCGTTGCATCTTCACCGCCATGGGCATCCCCGGCCGGCTTGAGCAGGCGATTGGCGAGCCAGGGCGTGACCATGAAGGCCACCAGCAGCGAGATGAACATGCCCATCGACGCATTGATCGGAATCGGGCTCATGTACGGCCCCATCAAACCGGTCACGAAGGCCATCGGCAGCAAGGCGGCAATGACGGTAAAGGTCGCCAGAATCGTCGGCCCGCCGACCTCGTCGACCGCGCCGGGAATGAGCTGCCACAGCGGTTTGCCCGGTTCGAGCACTTGCCGGCGATGGATGTTCTCGACCACCACGATGGCGTCGTCCACCAGAATGCCGATGGAAAAGATGAGCGCAAACAGGCTCACCCGGTTGAGCGTGAATCCCCAGGCCCAGGAGGCGAACAACGTGGCGGCCAGGGTGAGCGTGACCGCGATGCCGACGATCACCGCCTCGCGCCAGCCGAGCGTGAGCAACACCAGTACCACCACCGCTGAAGTCGCGAAGATGAGTTTGCCGATGAGCTTGTTGGCCTTGTCGTTGGCGGTCTCACCGTAGTTGCGCGTGACCGTCACGTGCGCGCCGTCGGGAATCACCGTGCCTTCGAGGCTGCGCATGCGCGCAATCAAGGCATCGGCCACATCCGACGCGTTGGCGCCGGGCTTTTTCGAGATGGCCAGCGTCACCGCCGGATAGACGCCGCGCGAGGCGCCGCCTTCGTGCCCGGCGCCGGTGCCGAACCACACGTAGCGTGCGGGCTGGTCCGGGCCGTCTTCGACCGTGGCCACATCACCCATGAACACCGGTTTGCCGTCAGTGACGCCGACCACCAGCTCGCGCACATCGCGCGCCGAGCCAATGTAAGTGCCGGTCTGCACCAGCACCTCGGCGTTGTCGCGCACCAGTCGCCCGGCGGGTTGCGACGCGTTGGACACCTGCAAGGCCGACTTGAGATCGGTCGCGGTCACGCCATGGGCGTTCATGCGCGCGGTGTCGAGCAATACGCGGATCACGTGCCCCGGCCCGCCGATGGTCGTCACATCGCGAGTCCCGGCAATGCGCTTGAGTTCGATTTCCGCCGCACGCGCCACCTGCTGCATGTCGAAGCCGGCGCGCGCGGGATCATCGGTCCACAGCGTGAAACTCACGATCGGCACGTCGTCGATGCCCTTGGGCTTGACCACCGGCGGCATCACGCCCAACTGCGGACTGAGCCAGTCGCGATGGGAGTCGAGCGTGTCGTACAGCCTGACCAGCGCGTCCTGGTTTTTCACGCCGACCTCGAACTGCACCGTGATGATCGACATGCCCGGACGCGAGACCGAATAGACGTGCTTGACCCCCGCCATGCGCGAGAGCACCTGCTCCGCCGGGGTGGACACCACCGCCTCCACATCGCTCGCCGAGGCGCCCGGCCACGGCACCAGCACGTTGGCCATGGTGACGTCGATCTGCGGCTCTTCTTCCTTGGGGGTGATCACGGTCGCGAAGATGCCCATCAGCAACAACACCAACGCCAGCAGCGGCGTGATGGCGTTGCGATCGAACGCCGCGGCGATACGCCCGGAGAGCCCGAGTCGCGTGTCCGAGGTGTCGCTCATGACATCAGTCCGTGGTCGGCGGCGTGAGCGTCAGGCTGGCGCGGATCGGATCGAGCGCCACATCCTCGCCCGCCTTGAGGCCGGCCAACACCTCGATGCGCTCGCCGGCCACCCGCTCGCCGGCACGGATCTGGCGCATGCGGAATCCCGCGTCGGTCTTCACATACACCGCAGTGATCTCGCCCCGGCGCAGCACCGCCGACGCCGGCACGGTCACGCGCGCCGATTCGCCCACGCGCAGGTACATGCGCGCGAACTGCCCGGGCGCGACGCCGCTCACGTCTGCCGGGAGCGTGGCGCGCACCTCCACCGTGAAGGTGCGCGGATCGGCCGCCGGCAGGACCGTCACGCGTTCGGCCGCGACGCGCTTGAGCAGCGCGGGCAATTCGATCTCGGCGCGCAAGGCCGTGGTGTCGGCACGGCCGATCACCGACAACGGCACCTGTGCCACCACGCGCATGGCGCCTGGCGCATACACCTCGATGAGCGCCCGACCCGGCTGGGCCATGTCGCCGGCCTCCGCGTGGCGCACTGACACGATGCCGTCGAAAGGCGCCGTGATGGTGGTGAAATCGCGTGCGACAACCGCCTGCCCCTGCCCGGCGCGGGCGACGCCCAGGCTTGCCTCGGCGGCGCGCAGGGCGGCACGCGCCTGATCCACATGCGCCTGGCTGACGAATTTCTGCCGGAACAGCGCCTGCGTGCGCTCCCATTCGGCACGGGCGTTGGCGTAGGCGGCCTGCGCACTGGCAACATTGGCCGAAGCCGCCGCCACCGTCTGATTGGCGGCGCTGGCATCGATGCGCATCAGCACCTGACCACGCGTGACCGTGTCGCCGGCATCGACCGCCACGCTGAGAATCCGGCCCTGCACCTGCGCCGCGACCGTCGCGCTCGACACCGCCTCGACCACCCCTTCGGCGACATGCTGGCTGGCGACAGACGCGCGCTCGACCGGCGCGACGTCGACGCTTTGCGCCCGCGCAAGCGACGCGCACAGGATGATGAGAAGAGTCAGGGCAAAACGAGCACTCATGTTTATTAGTATATGCTTATATACGTGAATGGCAAGTCCCCCTGCACGCCGCATTCCCCCGCAGCAAGGGGGCTGGATCAGCCGCGCAACCGCGGCTTGGGCGTCGCCGTCACCTCGACGACCCGTCCGTCCTGGCGGTAGACGAGAGACGCAAAAGCAAGCTGACGTGCCAGCGCGATCCCACGCCCATTGATATGGCTGCCATGGAGCGTGGGCATCTCCAGATAGGGGGCCCAGTCGAAACCTTCGCCTTCGTCGGTGATCACGAAGCGAACGTCCTGCGCGCTGACCGACACGTTCAGGCTCGCCATGCGCCCTCGATAAAGCGGATCGTTCAGCCGGCGCTCGATCTCGTCATGCCACTGCCCGGCACGCAGCAGCGCCCCCTTGGCTTCGAAGCCCAGACCGAGATTGCCGTGCTCAACCGCATTCATGAGCAATTCTGACAGCCCGACGCGCACCAGATCGGGATCGGCACACAGGCCGGACAATCCCTGCGCGAGCGCGGCGACATCGTCCAGCGTACGTAACCTGAAGACCGCTTCGCCCAACAGCGCCAGCGCGCCTTCCATGCCGTGCGCGTGCGCGTGCAGCGTCTCGCGTTCGCGGGACTGCTTGAGCGCGGCACGGACCAGGGTGGTCAGCGCCGACATGCGGAAGGGTTTGGTGAGGTAGTAGTCGGCGCCCGCCTCGATGCCCTCGGCGATCTGCACCGGATCGGCGGCCGCCGTCTGCAAGATGACCGGCGTGCGCGCCAATGTCGGCGAGCCGCGCATGAAGCGCAGGAGACTCATGCCATCCGGCTCGGCCATGCGGCGATCGAGAATCACCAGATCAAAGCGCTCGCCGGCCTCCTCGAGCATGCGCATGGCCGATTGCCCGTCCTGCAGCGTGGTCAGCGCGTAGCGCTCGCCGAGGACGTCGGAGACAAAGTCGAGGCTGAACGGTTCGTCATCCACCACGAGAATGTGGGCGCGCCCGGCGTCTTGCTCGACACTCATGCCTCGGGCACCTCGACCGCAGCGGCAACCGCCGCGCGAGCGCACGGCAGACTCACGCGAAACAGCGCACCTCCGCCCGGCCGGTTTTCCGCCTCGATATGGCCGCCAAAGGCCTCGATATACTGCTGGCACACCGACAGGCCAAGGCCGGCGGCATTCGCCTCGTCGGTCACTCCCGACTCGCGACGCACGAACGCATCGAACAGGTGCGCCGGATCGTCGTCGCCGAGTCCGATGCCCTCGTCACACACTTCCAGCACCACGGTCGAATCGACGTGACATTGCAGCGTCAGGGTGAGAGTGCTGTCGACCGGCGAAAACTTGATCGCGTTGGTCACCAGATTTTCGACCACCTGCTGCAAACGCAAGCCGTCGGCACGCACCGGGCAGGCAGACGCGCTGACCACCAGCCGTGCCTCAATGCGCTTGGCCTCCAGCATCGGCGCGTAGTTGGCCAGCACATCCTTGCACACCATCTCCCAATCCACCGGGGCCAATTGCATGTGGCCACACGCCAATTCCTTGCGCGACACGTCGAGCAGTTCCGACACCATCACCAACATGCGCTGCGCGCTGACATCGATCCGTTCGAGATAGTGCTGCTGCCGCGCCCCGTTCGCGGCCCCGCTCGCGCCCAGTTCGGCAAAGCCCATGATCGCGTGCAAGGGCGAGCGCAACTCGTGCGACAGGCTGGCGAGAAAATCCGCCTGCCCGTGCCGCGCCCGTTCCGCGGCCTCCTTGGCGAGCATCAGATCGATGGTCTGCTCGGCCACCAGTTCGGCCAGATTGTCGCGATGACGCCGCAACTCGGCCTCCTGCGCCTTGCGCGCGGTGATGTTGCGGATGATGCAAAGATAGCCGCCGGTGCGGATGCGCACGAACCGGCCTTCGAAATCCGCCGCGACCCCGTCCCGCGTGGGCACCGCATATTCGATGGTCTCCACGCGCGTACCACGGCGCAGCGCCGCACAGGCATCTTTCACTTGCGTGGCGACCGGCTCGGGCAATACCTCATCGGTGCAACGCCCCAGAAACGCCTCCGGCGCCATCATCAAATCCTGCTCGTTGGCGGCGTGATAGCGCACGAAGCACAAGGATTCATCGAGCTCGAAGATCAGGTCGGGCAGGGCGGTGAGCACACTGGCGTGGCGTGCCGCCAGACGCGCTTCGCCTTCCTGAGCCAGCCGCGCGTCGGTCACGTCGGCCACGAAGCCCGAAAAGCCCTGCATCCGCCCGGCCTCGTCGCGTCGCATGCAACCACGTGTGCGCACCCAGCGGGTCACACCACCCGGCAGCACGATCCGATAACTGACATCGAAGGGCACGTCGAAACGGATGTGCCGGCGCACGGCGGCGAAGGTGTTCTTGCGGTCCAGGTGATGGATATGCTGACGCCAGGTGGTCACCGACAGGGTCGCGCCGGTTGACGGCGGCATGCCGAAAATCTCGCCACTACGCGCCGACACATGGAGTTCACCGGTGGCGGCATCCCAATCCCACCACCCCTCGCGGGTGCTTTCGAGCGCCAGCCGCAGGCGCTGCTCATTTTCTTCCAGGCGCGAGCGCATGTGGGCCGCGTCGCTGTCACTGCGATTGCGTAACTGCACCACGATGGCGACCAGTGCGGTCAGCACCAGCGCCGTGAATACGGCACCCAGCGCAACCGCATCGGTCAGGCGCCAGGCAATGTCGCTGTCGTAGGCCGGCGTCGAACGCACCAGCAGCGCCCACCGCTGACCGCCGAACTCGAACGGCGCACGCGTCATGAAACGCCCATCCGACTCGGCCGGGCCCGCCTGCGCGACCATCTCGCCCGAGCCGTCGAACCATTGAATCGACAGGGTATTGAAGTGTTGTGCCGCGACACCCGCCAGAAATGCGTGCGCATCCAGCGTAGCCACGAGCACTTCTTCGGGCGACTCCGCCAACGGAACAAGCAGCTCAAGACCACGCGCGCCCGCCGCCGCGCCCGGCGTCATCGCCAAACGCGTCATGCCGGGCGGCCGAAAAGCCGCCTGTTGAACGGACCAACCCTGCAAACCGGGATAGCGACCATGGGAGAAGACGGCAGACAATTCGTCGGCGAGCTGCTGCGCATCGCCGGCATGCGCCGAGTCGCTCAGCGCGTGTACCGCCAAGCCCTGCTCGGCCAGTGCACTCAAGCGCTCTTCGAGCAGGGTGCGAACATCGTGCGAACGATCGACGAACGACGCATGCGCTTCTTCGAGCACATGCGCACGCGCCCCGAGCCAGAGTGCGAGCGCAGCCCCCAGCATGACGAGCGCGGTGATCCAGGGCGCCCATTGCCGCCTGATCGTCGCGTTCATCGCCCGTTCTGGTACTCGTGAGCGGCGCTGGCCACGCGTCACCACACCTCCTTGTTGATCGACTCGGCAGCAATTCGCCATACCGCTTACATCGTCAACAAGCCGTCGGACTTGAGGCCTCCGGCTACCCTTTTTGCGTAGGCTCGCCGATACCGCTCAGCGCATAGGCGGCAATGGCCTCGATAACGCCAGCCGCCTCTCCCGCCGCCGTGCTCAGGCTCACGCTGACCGATGGATGGCGCTGCGCCGCCTGCTCGACCGCGAGCGGAACGTCGCGTTTCAGATGTCCGCCCTGCGCGAGAAACACCGGCACCACGCGAATATCGGTGACCCCCTGCGCCACCAGGCGGTCGACCGCCTCGTCGAGCGTGGGCGTCATGAATTCCATGAACGCCAGCATCACCGGCACCGCGGGCGCCTGCTCACCGATGCGTGCGGCCGTGCGCTGCATGGGGCCCGCCCATTGCGGATCCCGCGCACCATGTCCGAACAATACGATGCCCGTGCTGCCGCCCCTGTGCTCGTTGTCTGTCACGCTCGACTCCTTGTTCCAACATCGTCGCCGCAACCGGCCTGCACGACGGATCCGTTACCATGAAAACATGAAGATGCCATTGCCCACCCGACTGTTCCGCTTGCTGTACTCACTACTGCTGTTGCTCTGCGCCAGCGCATTCGCCGCGCCACGCCCGGCGCCGGTGCCCGGCGGCATCGCGCATGTTCGCATTTCGTCGGCCACCCTGCCCCGCCCGGCGGTCCGCCTGGGCGAGCGCCCGGTGCTGGTCCGCAAAGAGGGCAAGCACTGGATGGCGTGGGTCGGCGTGCCGCTGGACCAGCCCCCCGGCACGCTCACGCTCGACATCCGCGAGGGTACGCACGCGCGAACACTGGCCGTGACCGTCAAGCGTAAAGCCTACCCGGTCCAGCACCTGCGTGTGAAAAACAAGCGCATGGTCAATCCGAATCCGGACGATCTGGCGCGCATCAAGCGCGAAGCCGCCACCCAAAGTGAAGTCAAAACCCTGTTTCGCACCGAAGAGAGGCCGCCGCTGGATTTCATCGCGCCGGCGCCGGGCCGTCGTTCCAGTGCCTTCGGCCTGCGCCGAACCTTCAATGGCGAGCCGCGCGCGCCCCATCGCGGGCTCGACATCGCGGCCGGGCGCGGCACCCCCATCGTGGCGCCGGCCGGCGGCATCGTCACCCATGTGGGCGATTTCTTCTTCAATGGCAACACGGTGTTTGTCGACCACGGCCAAGGGCTGATCTCGATGTTCTGCCACCTGGATCGGGTCGATGCCAAAGCGGGCAGCCGCGTCGAACAGGGCGCCGCACTGGGCGTCGTCGGCAGCACCGGTCGCGCCACCGGGCCGCATCTGCACTGGAGCGTATTCCTCAACGGCACGCCGGTCGATCCCGCGCTGTTCATCGACAAGCGCTAGTCGCGCTCGGCACTGTCCTTCGGCGCGACCAACGCGGCAATCACGCGGCTGGCGGCGATGAGGCCGAAGCTCGCGGTCACCGCCATGCTCGAACCGAAGCCGGCGCAACTCAAGCCTTGCGGGCCAGTCTCGTTGTCACATGCGGTGTCGGGGTACTGCAGCGGCTCGGTCGAATACACGGCCTCGACCCCAAAGGGTTTGCCGGCTCGGCGCGGGAATCCGTGGTGGCGGCGCAGCCGTTTGCGCAGCCGCGCGAGCATCGGATCCTGAACGGTGCGCGACAGATCGGCCACCTCGATACGCGTCGGGTCCATCTGTCCGCCGGCCGCCCCCAGGGTGATCAAGGGGACCGCGTTGCGCTTGCACCAAAGCACCATCGCCGCCTTGACGTACAGATTGTCGATGGCATCGACGACGACATCGAAGCGGGCGTCGAGCAACTCGGCGACGTTGTCTTCGGTCACGAAATCGTCGATGCACTCCACCGTGGTGCGCGGGTCGATATCGGCGATGCGCTCGGCCATGGCGGTCACCTTGGCCTTGCCCAAGGTGCTGTCGAGCGCGTGAATCTGGCGATTCATGTTCGATTCGGCCACGTGGTCGAGGTCGATCAGTCGCAAGGTGCCGACACCGCTGCGGGCGAGCGCTTCGACCACCCAGGAGCCGACGCCGCCGATCCCCGCCACCGCCACCCGCGCCGCACGCAGGCGCGCCAGTGCGTCCGCACCGTAGAGCCGGACGATGCCGCCGTAGCGGCGGTTTTCATCGACGTCGCCGTCGGTCTTGCTCAATGAACTGAACTCCCTTCAATGCTGATGTTCAAAACAGGAAATCCCGGAGGCGCTGGATGACCGTTCGCTTTGCCACCTTGGCACTCGCCCTGCTGCTGTCGATTCCCTCACTGGCCACCACGCCGACCGCCAACGCCCAGAGCATGGAAACCGCCCAGCTGGCACAGGCCGGCATCACCGCTTACGCACGCGGCGACTTCGCCAGCGCGGCACGCAACTTTGCCATCGCGGGCCGACGAGGGCACCGATTGGCGCAGTTCAATTTCGCCATGATGCTGCTCCACGGCCAAACCACCAGTGACGATGCCAGTGCCACCTGGCGCTGGTTGCGCAAGGCCTCGCTCGCCGGATTGCCGCAAGCCGAGTACGCCTTTGCCGTCCTCTACGCGCGCGGCACAGGCGTCGGGCGCAACCTCGCAACCGCGGCGCAATGGTATCGCAAGGCCGCCACGCAGGGGCACCCCGCGGCGCAACGCGCGCTGGGCAACATGTACTTGAATGGTGAGGGCGTGCCCCGGAACGACGCGCAAGCAGTGCACTGGATCGGCATGGCTGCGCGCGCCGGCGATGCCGGCGCTCAGTCACAACTCGCCCACCTCCACGAAACCGGCCAAGGCGTACGCCACGATCTGGCCGCAGCGCGCTACTGGTATGGCCAGGCCGCGCAACAGGGCGATGCCGACGCGCAAGCGCGCTTGCGCGCGCTCGGCGGCCACTGAATCAGGCGGCCTGTCGGTCCAGCCACACCTCCAGCCCCTGGGCGTTGAGTTCGAGATCCATCGCGAACAGCTCGAACAAGGCGTCTTCGTCGATCGGCCATTGCTGACGCGCCGACTCTTCGCGCATCAAGGCCGTGAGCCCGGCGCGGATGATCTGGTGCCGGCGATCCACGGCAGAGGCGCCGGCGCGCGCGATGGCCACGTGGGCATCGATGAGCCGATGCAGGTCGGCGGCCAGCCTCGGCAGATCGGTCACTTTCGAGTAATGCGTGAGATACATCGCCGTCGGCTGCTCGGCCATGAGCCGGTCGATGGAGGCATGCAGCACGTCGGGATCGAAATGCACCGGCGTGGTGGACGGGAAGACGAACGCGCGCCCGTCGTGGTCGAGTTCGCGGTAGGACAAGCCGAAGGTGTCGCCGGTAAACCAGGCGCGCGTCTGCTCGTCGAAATAGCACACGTGATGCTGCGCATGGCCGGGTGTTTCGGCGACACGAATCTTGCGACCGTTGAGATCGATCACGCGCCCGTCGGTTGCCTCGACGATGCGCGCCGCGTCGACCGGCACGATCTGGCCGTAGCGCGCGATCGCGTCGGCCTCGCCATAGACCGCCACCGTGCCCGCCCACAGTTTCGACGGATCGACCATGTGCCGCACCCCGCGCGGATGCACGACCAGTTGGGCATTCGGGCAGGCCGCCATGAACGCGCCGGCGCCACCGGCATGATCGAGATGAATGTGGGTGAGCATCACGTAGCGCACCTGATCAGCACCCAACCCCAAGCCCTCGAGCGCCTCGAGCACGTGGGGGACCGAGTGGTTGTTGCCGGTATCGACGATGGCGACGGCATCGCCCGACACCACCAGATGAATCGCCGCGAGATGGTCGCGCATGTAACCGGATTCGACCGCATGAATGCCGTCGGGATAGGAAATGACTGACTGCATGTACCGCTCCAAGCCTAATTCGTCTCCATTCTAGCCGTCAGAAACTGAAGCATTGCCGAAGATCAATAAAACCAGGTATCGGCAGTGTTTCAATGAAACATGAATGCAACACATCACGACCGTCCACACGGCGGATGGCGGGTGTCGTTGCCTGATGAGGGAGATTCGCCATGCTGACCCTGGAAGATTGCATCGAACTGTCGGAACTGACCGAAGAGGAAATCCTCGCCATTGCCGAGCACGAACACATCCCCGAGATGGTCGCCGTCGAACTGGGCAATTACCTCACCCATACCGCCAGCGGTGAGAAGCGCATCAAGCGCATGATCTGCGACGATATCGAGGAAGCGCGCGCCAAGGGCGATGCCCACCGCGTCACCATGCTCAAGATGGTGCTCAAGCACTTCGTCGAGCACCACCACAGCGGGGCCTGATCCGTCATCGCGTGGATGACAGCGGCAACGGGCTTGCCTACACTCGGAAGCTTGCCCAGCCCGCTGCCACGCCGATGACCGACCACCTGCCCGATTTCGACTTCACCACCCCGCCCGCGCGCACCACCGTCCCCGGCGACAAATGGGGCCGCTACGCGGGCCGCGACGTCATCCCCATGTGGGTGGCCGACATGGATTTTGCCGCACCCGCGCCGGTACTCGAGGCCTTGCATCGGCGCGTCGATCATGGCGTATTCGGCTATACCGACGCCTGGCCGGGCTTGGTCGAGGCTGTCGTCGAAGGCATTGCCCGCGATCATGGCTGGCGCATCGAACCGGACTGGCTGGTGTGGCTGCCCGGCGTGGTCACCGGCTTCAACATTGCCTGCGCCATGGCCGGCCAACCCGGCGACGGCATCTTCACCGCCACGCCGGTGTATCCGCCCTTTCTGTTTGCCCCGGGCAATTGCCAGCGCAAGCTGCAACGCGCCGATCTGGTGCTGAATGGTGACCAATGGCAGTGGGACTGGGATGCCGTCGATGCCGCCATCGACCCGACCACCCGCCTGCTCATGCTGTGCAATCCGCACAACCCGGTCGGCCGCGTGTTCACCCGCGAAGAACTGACCGCACTGGCCGAGCGCGCCGAACGTCACGATCTGATCATCTGCTCGGACGAAATCCACTGCGGGCTGGTGTTCGACGGCACCCATGTGCCGATCGCCGCGCTCGACGAATCCATTGCCCGGCGCAGCATCACGCTCATGGCGCCAAGCAAGACCTGGAACATCGCCTCGCTCTACGCCAGCTTCGCCATCATCCCCGATGCCACCCTGCGCAAACGCTATCGCCGCGTGATGCGCGGCATCGTGCCGCATCCCAACGTGCTCGGCCTGGTGGCCACCGAAGCGGCCTACCGCGACGGCGAGCCCTGGCGACGCGCCCTGCTCGACACCCTGCGCCAGAATCGCGACACGGTCGTGAACACCGTCGCCACCCTGCCCGGCCTGGCCACGACCCGGCCCGAAGCGACCTATCTGGCGTGGATCGACTGCACCGGCACCGGGCTGGACGACCCGACCACCTTCTTCGAAACGCACGGCGTCG
>JBNKNO010000043.1:0-8314 GCA_050293885.1 Rhodocyclaceae bacterium
AGGCCCACAGGGCCGCCTCCGGGATTCGTTGGTTGATCCACCACTGACCCCGGATTTCGCTTCGCTACATCCGGGCTACAAACCCACTGTCAGCAACGGGTCGGTTGGCGTCATTCGCTGCCCACCTCCTCGCCGCCCCTACTCCCACGTCAGCTGCACCAGCCGCCAATCTCCATCCGACTGCGTCCACAGGCCACGCACTTTGTAGAGCCGCCCGGTCTCGGGTACCAGACCTTCGGCGCCGGTGAGCAGCACGGTGGCGTCGCTCCAGGCTTGGGTGGGATCGTGGGCCAGCGGGGTGATCGTGAGCCCGCTGATGACTACGCCGATGTTGCGGTAACGCAGAAAATAGCCGGCCAGCAGGCGTCGTACGCCGGCCTTGTCGAGTTGCCCGGGTTCGGCGGCAGGCCCGCCTTGAAAGGTGTCGGTCAGATAGGCGCGAACGGCGGCGTTGTCGTGTGCGTCGAGCGCATGGGCAATGTCGTCGACCGCCGCACGAATGCCGGCCTCGGGTGGCGTGGGCGCACACGCCGCCAGTACCAGCAGGCACATGGTGCACAACAAGAACCGGCATCGATCAACTGTGCGCACGCGGGTGCACGGCATATTCGACTCCGCGGGATGAGGGGTGTCGGGCAGGCCGGAAACGGCGAACATCAAGACACGCGAATGTCATGTGTGGCAGTGGAAAAAGTCACATGATGCTTGGCATCACGACCACGCGTGCTAAACCAAGAGTAACCCATACTAAGAACGCCTCATCGCGGGCATAGACCCGCTTGACCCGTACGGCATCACGCCCATGATGGACACAATGTCCTTGATGGCCATTTGCGTACCGGCAAGGCGCCGCGAATTGCAACCTCAACCCTAGCGGAGAGCGCTCATGTTTCGTCTGCTCACGGCCGTCGTCGCGATGATTCTCGTCGCGACCGCCCCCTTCATCGAACCCGCCCATGCCGACACCCCGCCCGCCGCGGCTTCTGCGCCCGGCAGTGGCATTCACGAGCAGGACATCCCTTACTACGAGGCTTGTGCACGCGAGGGGCTCAACGCCTCCGAATGTGCCGGCCGGCTGATCTGGTTCAAGGCCACGGCCGGCAACGACCGTTTCAATACCTACGTCTTCCAGCAGCGCGTGGGCGTGCTGATCGACTGGTTCCGGGTGCTGCGCTCCGACCAACGCGACGACCGCTTTCGCGCCTGGGGCGCGATGAATGACCCGAACTGCTGTACGCCGGGTTCGCCCAATTGCCCGGCCAAAAGCCTGGACGAAACCTACGGCCTCGACTGGTGCCCGGGCGATGAGGAGTTGCTCAAGTTTGTGGGCAAGACGGGCTACCGTGACCCGGCCTGCGACTTCAAGGATGCGGCGCTCAAGCCGGACGACCCACACGGCCCCAAGGACCAGCGCCAGAGCGCCTGTGACCTGAAGTTCGGCACCTCGACCGGGGCGCTGGGTATCCGCAAGTTTCCCAATCCGCGCTTCGACCGCGACAAATGGATCGCCGTGAATGGCCGCGCCGGCAGTTGGGCAGGCTACAACACCAGGATTCCGGCGGCGGGCGGTTCGGGCGAACCGGCCAAGAGTCGGCTCATGGACGGCGGCATCGAACCGCCCTTCCTGATCGGCACCTCCTGCGGCTCCTGCCACATCGCCTTCGATCCGCTCAACCCGCCGAAAGACCCGGCCCATCCCAAGTGGGAGAACCTCAAGGGCTTGCAGGGTAACCAATACACGCGCATCTCCGAGATCATGGTGTCGGGCATGGACACCAACACGCTCGAATGGCAGATGTTCGCCCATGCCCGCCCGGGCACTACCGACACCTCGGCGATTCCCAACGATCAGGTGAACAATCCGGGCACCATCAACGCGCTCATCAACATTCCGCAGCGCCCCGTGTTCGCCAACGAGCAGGTGCTCAAGTGGCGCAAGACGACGACCTGCGAGGGCAAGCCCGAGGCAGTGTGCTGGTGCGAGCCCGGCCGCGAGGGCAAGTGCTGGGAGAAGTCGCTCAAGCCCGAGACGGTGCATCACATTCTCAAGGGCGGCGAGGACTCCATCGGCGCCATCGAGGCCATCCAGCGGGTGTATTTCAACATCGGCTCGTGCTCAGAGCAGTGCTGGATGAATCACCTCTCCGATCTGCGTCAGGTCGATCCGCAACAGCGTGGTTTTGGGCAGACGCCCTTCGACATCGGCCAGTGCCGACGCGACTGCCCCAATTTCCGCGCCATCGAGGACCGGCTGGCGAACATCCTCGACTTCTTCATGTCACCCGAAGCACGCGCCACCGATCTGCGTGAAGCGCGCGAGAACGAACTGCGCAAGGTTTCCAACACCGCCGAGTACGCCGAGCAGGATCTGATCGCGGATCTGGAAGCCGAGTACGGCGACGGCGCCGTGGCGCGCGGCGAAGCCATCTTCAAGCAGACCTGCGCGCGCTGCCATTCGAGCTCACCAGAAGCGGCCGCCGGCAACTTCGAGGCGATCGACGTCCACAAGATCGACGACAACAGCGGCCTGCGTGCCGACTGGATGGGCAACGACAAGCCGACACTGGTGTCCGAAGTGGGCACCTTCCGCTGCCGTGCGCTGCACTCCAACCACATGACCGGGCGCGTCTGGGAGCAGTTCGGCTCCGAAACGCTGCGCGCCCAACCGGCCGACCCGAACGTCAAGGAACCGGCCGACGGCGGACGCAGCTACTACCGCAACATCTCGCTGCTCAACCTGTGGGCGCACGCCCCGTTCATGCACAACAACGCGCTCGGCCCCGAGCTGTGCGGCAAACCCGTCAACGGGCAGAACGCCTTCTACGCCATGCGCCCGCGCTACGTGGATGGCAAGGATCTGTCGCTGCTGCCGCCGGACAAGCAACCGGCGTGCTGGGAATACGACCCCAGCGTGGCCGGCCGCTACGCGCTGTTCAAGGCCAGCGTCGACAGTCTGCTCAACCCGGACAAGCGCATTCCCAAGGTGACCTTGCTCAGCGAGGACGTCACCCTGCGCGTCGGCCCGCGGCTGTGGGACGGCACCGAGAAGGAGAAGCTGCTTGGCTTCTCGCTCACCATTCCGGCCAGCATCGACGGGCGCGGCGTCAATGCCGGCACCGTGGGCAACTTCCAGCACAAGGCCTTCGTGGTCGATCTGGTGCAGGCCAAGTTCAAGCCCGAGGACGTCGAAAAGCGCCTCGTCGCCCAGTGGGGTGAGGAAAACGGCAAGCGCATTCTGGCCGACCTCAAGGGCATCACCGAGGAGGTCGCCAGCCAGCCCAACGGTCTGGTCGAGGCGCTCAAGAAGCGGCCGTATCTGGTCAAGCAGATCTACAGCTCCTGCTTTGCCGAGGTGGAAAACGCCGGCCATCGCTTTGGCGAGGATCTGTCCGACGACGACAAGAAGGCGCTGACCGCCTTCCTGGCCACCCTGTAAGCGAGGAGATCGACATGAACAAACTGCACACCGCCGCCCTCGCCCTGGTCACCGTCTCGCTGCTTGCCGCCTGCGGCAGCAAGGAAGACAAGACGCCGCCCGACATCCCCTTCGCCCCCTGGGGGGAAGCGCACAGCGCCAAGCCGGACTTTGCCAGCGTGGAATACCAGCATCCGCTGTCGGTGGAAGACCTCTACAAGATCACGCCGAAAAACCTCGCCCTGCTCGATCAGGAGCAGGTGGACCAGATCTACGCGCGCCTGAGCGCCGGTCCGATTCCCGATGGCCCCTTCGAGGGCGATCTGTTCTTCCCGAAAGGGGCCAGCGGCAAGACGCGCCTGTCCGAGATCGCCGGCGGCAAACTACGCGGTCTGCTGGTCAACGTGGGCGTCAAGAAGCTCGACCTGATCGGCGAGCTGCTGTGGAAAGGCAAGGTCTTCTACCGCGACGAAATGCTGCTGCGCAACCGCATCGAGGACCTCAAGTCGCTCAAGGCCCTGGGGCTCGTGGAAGAGAGCGACGCCAATCCGCTCAAGGAGATCGAGGTCAATGGGCACGATCAGTGGCTGCTCTTCCCCGCGCGCCTGTATTGCGGCCAGAGCCTGCTCGACAGCCGGCGCGAATCGATCATCATCGACTATGCATTCACCGACCAGTTGCCCGGCTACCGCCGCATGCCCGACATGATGGCCGGGCGCGACGGCTTCGCCATCCGCGACGAAATCCGCATGGTGCGCCCCGGTTTCTACCTCGGCCGCGCCTACATCGACCGCAGCTTCGTGGTCAATTTCGTGCTCTACAACGACGACATCGCCGACGCCGCCAAGGCCGACTTCATGAAGACCGGCCAGATGCCTGAAGACTGCTGGAGCGGCACACAAAAGCGCACCATCGTCACCGCCTCGACGCAATGAGGCCACCCGGTGTGCACATGGTCTGGCTCCCTGTTCTCCTCCTGCTGCTCCTTGTGCCGCCCGGCGCGCTCGCCGCGTCGGGTGGCAGTCTCTTTGAGCAGGTAGCCACCGAAGGAAACACCACGCCCGTCCCGTATCCGCTCGACGCGCTGCTCGCGCGCATTGCTGCCCAGCTTGCCGACGGCCGCAGCGGTCTGCGCACCGTCCTGATTCCGGTCGGACGCTCGTTGCAGCGTCACGCCGCCGGCGACGCCCACTACTTCGATTCGCCCCGCGCGGTCATCGCCGTCACCGGCGAGCCGGCCAGTGCCACCGCCCCGCTGCTCAAGGACCGCCTTTATCTCGGCCATCACGCGGCCGGCGGCGTGCTCGAAGTGATCAGCTACCACGAAGGCACCGGCCGCTTCGAATTCCTCATCGTCGACAACTATCGCGCCGACGCCACCCCCACCCTGCGCGCCGGCAACCGTGGGCTGTGCCTGGCCTGTCATCAGAACAACGCGCCGCTGTTCTCGCGCCAGAGCTGGGACGAGACCAGCGCCAACCCGATCATCGCGCGCCTGCTGGCCAGTACCGGCCACGACTACGACGGCCTGCCCTGGCGCCATGGCGTCGACGTACCACAAGCCATCGACGAAGCCACCGAACGCGCCAACCTGCTCCCCGTGGCCCAAACCCTGTGGCAACAAGGTTGCGCCAGCGCAGCGGCATCGGCCGCCAGCGCCTGCCGTGCTCGGCTGTTCTGGCGCGCATTGGTCAGCCGCCTGCGCGGTGCGCCCGACCGCGACGCGATCTCGACGGACCCGGCGCTCGCCGCCTTGGTCGACCACTGGCGCCGACACTGGCCACAAGGCCTCGCGATTCCCGAGCCGGACATTCCCAACCGCCAGCCCTTTGCCGCCACCCTGCCCTGGCAAACCGTCCCCACCGACGAAGCGACGCTGCGCCGGCTCGCCGACGTGGCCGAACGCTTCGATGCCCTCGCACTGCGTCCGCCGCGCGAGCGCTGGCCATTGGACGCCCCCACAACGCCGGCGCGGCTGTTTCATGCCCTCGGCCAGTTCATCTCCGACACCGACGTGCGCACGCTGGACACCGCCTTGCGCGCGCGTGGCGGCGCTACCGACACGCTGGCGCTGGACTGCAAGATCGCCCGGCGCGGATCGCGCACCAACCTC
The DNA here is from genome assembly GCA_050293885.1 of Rhodocyclaceae bacterium. GTDB lineage: Bacteria > Pseudomonadota > Gammaproteobacteria > Burkholderiales > Rhodocyclaceae > Nitrogeniibacter. The sequence goes on from JBNKNO010000043.1 coordinate 5,529, forward strand.
GACTGCCGCGCCGGCGCGCAGCTGCGGCTGCTGGCCCGGCGCAGCGGCAATCGCCTCACGCTCGACCGGCTGGTGCTCGACGGGCATGGCGAACAGGGCGTGGTCATGCGCGCGGTAGACGGCGGCTTCGAACCCCTCGGCCGACGTCCCCGGCTGGCCGACGGACGCGCACTGAACCGGCTGGCGATCGACGACAACGGCGCCACCGCTCACTTTGTCGACGACCTCGCCCCGCTGCGCAAAGCGCTCGACACGCTCACCGCGCAATCACGCGCGGGCGAAAACGATGCACTGAGCGATGCGCCGCTGCGCCGAGCCAATCTGCTCGACCCGCTCTTTGCCGCGCTCGATCTGCCCACCGCCGGCGCCACGGCCATCGCCACACCGATCGCCACCGCGTACGCGGGCCAACGCGCCAGCGATCCGGCGCTGACGCCCTTCTACCAACACTGCGCGCTGTGCCACAACAGCACCGACGCTTTCCCGCCCGGCTTCCTGCGCGGCGACGATGCCACCGTGCATGCCCGCATCGATGCCTGTGCGCCACGCATGTTGCGCCGCTTGTCGATGTGGCAACACCCGGCCGGTCAGCGCGAGAAAACCCCCATGCCGCCGCCTGCCTCGGCGCAGGCGGCGCTGCAAACGAGCGACGATCTGCCGGCCATGCGCCAATGGCTGCAAGCACGGCTCGATGCCACCGGCGCCAACGCTGACGCGCTCGCCCTCCTGCCCTACGCCGACCTGCCCCCGTGTGCGGTTTATCCGGAGTCCTCCCATGGCCGATGACAACAACAAGACCCCCGCCCCGAGCCCACGCCACCACGGCCTGATGCGCACCCTGCTGTGGCTGCCCTGGGTGCTGGCGCTGATCTTCGGCGTGTATGCGCTGGGCCGCTTCACCGCCGACATCCCGGTCGCCTACCAGGCGCCGGACATGCATTTCAAATACGGTTCCACCGGCGGCGAGCGCGAAAGCGGCTTTCCTTACTGGATCTGGAAAGTGCTGCCGAAAGTGTGCGCCGAGCATCTGCCGGGCGATGGCTATCGCTCGATCGGCTTCATCTACGAACCGGGCAAAGATCTGCCGGTGGGGGTGTCCAAACGCTTCAACCTCGGTATCGACCGGGTGTTCCTCAACTGCGCGGTGTGCCATGCCAGCACGGTGCGCGACGCACCCGGCGCGGCGCCAAAAGTCATCCTCGGCATGCCGGCCCACCGGCTCGACCTCAAAGCCTTCGAAACCTTCTTCTTCAACTGCGCGGCGGGGCCCAAGTTCCGCAGCGAGTTCATCGTGCCGGAGATCGAAGCGGCCGCCGGCGGGCTCGGCCCGCTCGATCGCTATGTGGTTTATCCGGTCGCCATCAGCCTGATGCGCGAACGCCTGCTGATGCTGCGCGAGCGTTTCAGCTTCGCCTTCGCGCAGCCCGACTGGGGCCCGGGGCGGGTGGACACCTTCAACTCCGCCAAGGTGTTGTTCAACTTCCCCATGCACAAGCTGCCCAAGAAGGAGCTGCTCGGCGCCTCCGACTTCCCCTCCATCTGGCTGCAGGCGCCACGCATGAAGCGTGACGACGGCGAGCGCATGGAACTGCACTGGGACGGCAACAACACCCACACCGAGGAGCGCAACAAGAGCGCCGCCTTCGGCACCGGCACCACGCCGCCGACCATCGACCTGCGCGCCATCGGCCGCATTCAGGAGTGGCTGCTCGGCCTCAAACCGCCCCAGTGGCCCTACGCCATCGACAAGACCAAGGCCGAACGCGGCAAGGTGGTGTATGGCGAATACTGCGCCGCCTGCCATGGTCAGGACGGACGCGATTTTTCGGGCAAGTACGTCGGCCACGTCACCCCCATCAAGGCCATCGCCACCGACCGCGCCCGACTCGATTCCTACACCTACACGCTGGCGGTCAATCAGAGCACGCTGTACGCCGGCTACCCGCACCGCTTCAAGCATTTCCGCAAGACCTACGGCTACGCCAACATGCCGCTCGACGGCATCTGGCTGCGCAGCCCCTACCTGCACAACGGCTCGGTGCCCACCCTGCGCGACCTGCTCGAACCGGCGGCCAGGCGGCCAACGACCTTCTACCGCGGCAATGACGTCATCGACCGCGACAAGGTCGGCTGGGTATCGACCGTGGCCAGCGAAGCGGACCGGCAGTTCTTCCGTTTCGACACCGCCACACCCGGCAACGGCAACGCCGGCCACGAAGGCGCGGCCTACGGCACCGAGTTGCCGGACGCCGACAAGGACGCCGTCGTCGAATACATGAAGACGTTTTGAGGCCCACGAACATGGAAACCCGCCCGCAAGAACGTAGCCCGGATAAGCGCAGCGCCATCCGGGTCGCGCAGCGACGAAAACGGTGGTGCGCCGTGATACCCCGCCGAGCCCGCCCCGTAGGGCGCAACAAGCAAAGCGCATTGCGCCGTATGGACGCGCCGCGCCGTCCGAGAGACGAGGATTCTGATCTGGCGCCAAAGAGGAACCATCAAACGCCGCTTGAAAACCTGGACCACGGCTCGCCACCGCTCATGTCGCTTCGCGACCCGGATACGCCCAAAGGAACCATCCCATGAACTCGACGTCCCCCCGCTGCCGCAAGTGGCTCGCCGCGCTCGGTCTGCTGGTGATCTTTGCCGGCGTCGCCGGCGTCTATGGCTGGATGAAGTTCTTCCGCGAAGTGCCCCAGCCCGAATGGATCACCTCGGACCCCGACATGCGCTTCAAGTACGGCTCCATCGGCGCCGAGGCCGATGCCGGCATTCCCTACTGGATC
>JBNKNO010000043.1:8413-28102 GCA_050293885.1 Rhodocyclaceae bacterium
ATCACCTCGGACCCCGACATGCGCTTCAAGTACGGCTCCATCGGCGCCGAGGCCGATGCCGGCATTCCCTACTGGATCTTCTACGTGCTGCCGCGCGTGTTCCCCGACAAGCTGCCGGGGCCGGGCGGTTACGCCAGCTTCGGCGTGGCCTGGGAGCAGGGCATGGAGCTGCCGGTCGGCTTCACCAAGAAGACCATCGGCTTCGACCGCGTTGCCAACACCTGCGCCGTGTGCCACACCGCCAGCTACCGCACCAGCGTGGACAGCAACCCGGTGTTCGTGCCCACCGGCCCCAACCACACGCTCGATCTCGAGGCCTTCTTCCGCTTTCTCATCGACTGCGCGAAAGACCCGCGCTTCGAGCCCGATGTGCTGATGCGCGAGATCAATCTGGTCACCGATCTGAGCTGGGACGACGCCCTCATCTACCGCTACATCCTCATCCCGATCACCAAGAAACGTCTGCTCGAACGCGAGACCCAGTTCGCCTGGTTGTATCACCCCAGTTTTCCCGACTGGGGCCGTGGCCGTGACGACTCGATGAACCTCACCAAGTACTTCATGATCCAGTGGCCGATGGACGAGAGCTTCGGCCCCACCGACATGCCCTCGATCTGGAACCTGGGCAAATACCAGCCCGAGAAAGGGCATCGCATGAACTTTGCCGGCGATAGCCACAACGCGCGCTCGGTGGTGATCGACTCGGCGCTCGGCCTGCTCGGCGCGGCGCCGAAAAGCAATGAGGACTTCCTCGCCCAGATCGACTGGATGCTCGACTACCTCAAGGCCGCGCGCGCGCCGAAATACCCCTTCCCCATCGACAACGCGCTGGCCGAGCAAGGCAAAGCGGTGTTCGACGCCAGCTGCGCCAACTGCCACGCCAGCGAGCGCACCGGCACCGTGGTGCCGGTGGAGGAAGTCGGCACCAGCCGCGACCGCATGGACACCTGGAACGAGAAGGCGGCGGCCGAAGCCAACCAGGTGGTCGAGGAAATGGGTATCGAGCGCGAGGGCCTGGTCGAAGAACCGCTGCGCGGCTATGTCGCCGCCTTCCTCGACGGCATCTGGCTGCGCGCGCCCTATCTGCACAACGGTTCGGTGCCGACCCTGAACGACCTGCTCAAGCCGGCTGCCGAGCGCCCCGTCACCTTCTGGCGCGGCTACAACCTCTACGATCCCATGCAGGTCGGCTACGTCACCGCGGGCGAAGAGGCCGAATACCACGGCAGCCTGCACGACACGCGGCGCAAGGGCGGCGGCAACCAGGGGCACGAGTACGGCACCGCCCTGCCGGCGGAGGACAAGCAAGCGCTGGTGGAATACTTGAAAACCCTGTGAGAGAACGAAAGCCCCGCCGGGCCGCGCCATCCCCTTGGCTCGGCGGCGGGCACACCGACTGAGCCCGCCGCCTGCGCGGCGTCAGGCTTCGGTCGGCAGGTAGCGCGTCTCCTTGATTTCTTCCATCACCACCGAACTGCGCGACTCGGCCGCACCCGGCAACTGGAGCAGGATATTGCCGAGCAAGCGCCGATAATCGCTCATCTGGGCGATCCGCGCCTTGATCAGATAATCGAACTCGCCCGACACCAAATGGCATTCGAGCACCTCGGGGATGAACATCATCTCGTGGCGTACTTTTTCGAACAGCTCGCCCGACTTGGCCGACAGCTTGATTTCCACAAACACGAGCAAGGGCTTGCCCAATGCGGCGGGGGCCACGTGCGCGTGGTAGCCAGTAATGACGCCTTCGCGCTCCATGCGTCGCACCCGCTCGGTACATGGGGTGGCCGACAGCCCGACTTTGTCAGCCAGTTCGGTCATGGGCATGCGGCCGTTCTTCTGCAACAGCTCGAGAATCTTGCGGTCCACCCGGTCAAGCTCGCGCATTTCACTACTCCGTCGGGAACAGCGGCGATCGAACCATTCAAACGCCAAAAAAATGAAGACTATTTAGTGATTTTCACTACCAAAGAAACAATACGCTAGTGAATATCAACAGCTATCCACGACAATATCCCATGTATTCGACATCCCTCGCCAGCAACGGCACCCGTGTAACGCAGCCGCGCAGCCCCGCCCGCCCGGGCTGGACGATGACGGACGGATCGGGCAAGCTCGTGGCCGATCTGCTCGCCCATCATTGTCCCGACATCACACCCGAAGGCCTTGCCATGGATCGCCGCCGTTGCCCCGCCCCCCTCTGGCCAGCCCATTGCGTCGACGGTGCGTCGCGGAGCGCCCGATGAGCCGGCCCGCCTTCGCCCGTATCGACCTCGACGCACTGCGCCACAACTACCAGCAAGCGCGCCGCCTGCACGGCGGGCGGGCACTCGCGGTGATCAAGGCCAATGCCTACGGTCATGGCGCCATCCCCTGCGCGCGAGCGCTGGCGCCGGTGGTCGACGCTTTTGCGGTCGCCATTGTCGAAGAGGCACTCGCGCTGCGCGAGGCCGGTGTCACGCAGCCCATTCTCGTGCTCGAAGGCGCGTTCGGGCCGGATGACATCGCCCTCGCCGCGGCGCATGGCCTGTGGCTGACCGTGCATCAGGCCGAGCAGATCCACTTGCTCGAACAGCACCCCCCGGCCACGCCCCTGCACGTGTGGCTCAAGATGGACAGCGGCATGCACCGGGCCGGTTTCGCCCCGGCCGACTTCGCCGCCGCTCACGGCCAACTTGCCGCCTTGCCGGGCACGGCGTCGATCACGCTGATGACGCATTTCGCCCGTGCCGATGAGCCCGACGCACCGGCCACGTCTGCCCAGGTGCGCGTATTCGACGAGGCCACGGCGTCACTGCCGGGCGACCGCAGCCTGTGCAACTCCGGCGGCATTCTCGGCTGGCCGAGTGCGCATCGCGACTGGGCACGGCCGGGCATCATGCTCTACGGCGCCGACCCGATGCCGGACGAGAACCACGGGCTGCAGCCGGTCATGACCCTGGGCAGCGCCATCATGGCCGTGCGCACACTGGCGCCGGGCGAAGCGGTTGGCTACGGTGCGCGCTTTGTCACCTCGCGGCCCACGCGCGTCGGCGTGGTGGCGATGGGCTATGCCGACGGCTATCCGCGCACCGTGCCGGACGGCACCCCGGTGGCGGTGGACGGGCGCATCACGCGTTTGATCGGGCGGGTCTCCATGGACATGCTCACCGTCGACCTCACCGACCTGCCCGAGGCGGGCGTGGGCACGCCGGTGGAGCTCTGGGGGCGAACGATCCCGGTCAACGCGATTGCCCACGGCGCGGGCACCATCGCCTACGAATTGCTGTGCAACGTCAAGCGCGTGGCGTTCCGCTACGACAGCACCATTCGCGACTGAGCGGCCCGGCGAGAAAACGCCCCGACGAACGGTTCTCCCTGCGAGGTTCGACGCAGCGCAACATCGCAAAAGCCCATATCCGCCGTATTTCTGCACGAAAAACAGAGCGCGCCGCCCGATTTGCATGTACGGAAATCGCTGAAATACGGCTTCCCAATGTCGTTTCGTGCAATTTTCGCTTCAGAGAATTGTTACGACGCCGTTACTACTAAGGTGATAAAGTAGCCGAAAGTATTATGCCGATGAGCATCGCTGCAATCTTTGCTGATGCTCACAGCGGGACGCCGGACACCGGCACGAGGGGAACGTGGGTACGATTCAAGTCGCAACGTCGAGCGCGGCCTCGACGCGTGCTGCGACCGCAGACATTCTCGAGCAACTGGACGGACGAGAGGACGCCTTGCTCGCTGTTTTCTTCGCTGATCGGTACGACGGCGAAGAAATCGCGACGCAACTGCGCAGCGCGCTACCGGACAGCACAAGCGTCATCGGCTGCTCGTCTGCGGGCGAGATCGGCCCCCTCGGCTACCAAAAGGACTCGCTGGTGGTGCTGGCGCTCCCAGCCGATGATTTCAGCGTCTCCACGCTGCTGATCGACCATCTTGCCGAACTGGACATGCCGGCCTGGCGCAAGGCGCTCGAGGCCGCGGTGGCCCGCCAGACGGCACCGCCCGGCGACGCGCCGGAAGCCGGCTGCTTCGCGCTGGCCTTCATCGACGGCCTGTCGTTGCGCGAAGAAGCGGTCGGCCACGCGGTGCAGGCACTCATCGGACAGATTCCACTCGTCGGCGGCTCGGCCGGTGACGGGCTTCACTTCGAACGCACCCAGGTCATCCATCAAGGCATCGCCACCGACGACGCGGCCGTGATCGCCCTGGTGCGTTCCCGCCGGCCGTTTCATGCCTTCAAGACACAGCACTTCGGACGCACGAATGTGCGCATGGTCGTCACCGAAGCGCGACCGGCCGAACGCATCGTCACCGAAATCAATGGCTTGCCCGCCGCCGAGGAATACGCACGACAGGCCGGCGTACCGATCGGCGATCTCGATCCGATGGCCTTCGCGGCTTATCCGGTGCTGGTACGCATTGGTGGCTCCGAGCATGTCCGCTCGATCCAGAAGGTCAATGACGACGGCAGCCTGAGCTTCTACTGCGCCATCGAGGAGGGCATCGTGCTGACCCTCGCCGACGGCATGGACCCGCTGCAGAATCTGACCCACAGCTTCGATGCGTTCAAGGCATTCGTCGGCGAAGCCGAGGTGGTGCTCGCCTGCGACTGCATCCTGCGCCGGCTGGAGTTCGAACAGCGCGGCACGGCCGACGACATTTCGGACTTTCTCCAGGCGAACAAGGTGGTCGGCTTTTCCACCTATGGCGAATTGTTCCGTGGCGTGCACGTGAATCAGACCTTCACCGCCATCGCCTTTGGCAAATCCGACGAGCCGGAGCCGGGCGAATGAGCTCGCCGACGCGCACCACGAACGACGCGCATGCCCCCGATATCGGCACGCTTCAGGACGAGCTGAGCCGCCGGGACAAGATCATCCGCGTCCTCATGGATCGCGTCGAACGCGGCATGGACGAACAAAGCCAGGACTATCGCTTCTTCGAAAAGGCGATCGTGCTCGGCGAGCAGGTCGAACAACGCACTGCCGAGCTGGCGCAGGCGCTGCAAACACTGCGCGGTCTCAATGCCGCGCTGGACAACGAACGCAGTGAATCGGAAGCGGCGCGGGCCCGACTGACGGCGGCCATCAGCAGCAGTTCGGACGGCTTCGCGCTGTTCGATGCCAACGACACACTGGCACTGCTCAATCCGATGCTGTCCGAGATGTTCTCCGGCGTCATCGCGCCCGAGAGCGGCCAGACCTACGCCGACATGCTGGCCGGCGCCCGGCAGACGCCGTGGGCCGCCAGCTGGCAGGCGGTGCATCGCAAGGCGCGCGACGGTGCCGCCGCGAGCGAAGAGGTCGAGCTCCCCAATGGCCTGTGGCTGCGCATCTCCGAGCAGCCCACACCCGACAGCGGCATTGTCGGCATCTACACCGATATCAGCGACATCAAGGCGCGCGAAAGCCAACGTCGTGAGCGCGAACTGGCGGCCCAGGCCGTCCTGCTGCAGACGACGCTCGACAACCTGGAGCAAGGCGTGGTGGTGCTCGACACGCAAGGCGGCGTGGCCGCCTGGAACCGGCGGCTCGAACACATTCTCGGCCACGGCGCCCTTGCGCACGGCATGCATTTCCGCGATCTGCCCGTGATCGGCGATGCACCGTGTTTCAGTCCGGTGGCAATGGACAAGGAGCGATGCGCCTGCAGCTGTGAGCGCCCCTGCGAACTGAACCTGCCCGACCACCGCTCCCTGAGCCTGAGCAGCGCCGCCATGCCCGACGGCGGGCGCGTGATCACGGTCAGCGACATGACAGAGAAGCGTCGCCAGGAGGCGCGCATTCGCGAGCTGGCGGACGAGTTACAGCTCATCTTCGAAAACGCCCACGTCGGCATCGCCTACGTGCGCGAGCGCGTCATCGTCAATTGCAACTCGCGTCTGGCCGAAATGTTCGGTTGGCCCTGCGCCGACGCCCTCATCGGTCAGAGCACCGAAGTCATCTACCTCAACCGCGAGGATTGGGAGCAACGCGGGGAGGTCATCTACAAAGACCTGGCCGAGAACGGATTCAGCGATCGCACCGACTGGCACGCCCGCCGCGACGGCACCCCGATCTGGTGTCACCGCTCGGGCCGGCCCGCAGTCGATGACGACCCCCAGGCCGGCTCCATCTGGGTGTTTGCCGACCTGACCGAACGCCGCGAACAGCAACAAAAGCTGCTACTTGCGCAGAAGGTGTTCGAGCACTGTGCCGAAGCCTTGATGGTGACCGACGCCGATGGCCTCATCGTCGATGTGAACGAGGCCTTCACCCGCATCAGCGGCTACGAGGTGGGCGAAGTCATCGGCAAGACCCCGCGCATCCTCAAATCGGGCCGGCACAGCAGCGCTTTCTACGAGCGCATGTGGGCGAACTTGCGCGATACGGGCAGCTGGAGCGGCGAGGTGTGGGATCGGCGCAAGAACGGCGAGGAATATCCCAAGTGGCTCTCCATCGCCGCCGTGCGCGACGTCCAGGGAACCATCACCAACTACGTTGCCGCCTTCGAGGACGTCACTTCACGCAAGGAAGCCGAAGAACGCATCCAGGCGCTCGCACACCACGACCACCTGACGGGGCTGCCCAACCGCCTGCTGCTGCGCGACCGTTTCAGCCTCGCGATGAAAGCGCGCAAACGCACCGGGCGGGCGATGGGCTTCATGTTCCTCGATCTGGATCACTTCAAGCGCGTGAACGACTCGCTCGGGCACCGCGCCGGCGACGAGCTGCTGGTCGCCGTCGTGGAGCGACTACGTCACGTGCTGCGCGAGGGCGACACCATCAGCCGCCAGGGGGGCGATGAGTTCGTCGTTCTGGTCAATGAGATCGACTCACCGGACGACGTGGCACGAATCGCGGAAAAGATCATCGGCGCCCTGCAAGACCCCATCGAGATCGGCGACTGGTCGCTGACGACCACGGCGTCGATCGGCATCGCCATGGTGCCGCAGGATGGCGACGACTTCGACGCGCTGCTACAGCGCGCCGACACCGCCATGTATCGCGCCAAGGAACAAGGTCGCGGCAGCTACGCCTTCTTCCGCCAGGAGATGAATGAAGCGGCCACCCACCGTTTGGAGATGGTCAATGCCCTGCATGGCGCCATCGCGGAGAGCGCCTTCGAACTGGCTTACCAGCCGCTGGTGAATCTGTCCGATCGCCGTATCGGCAGCGTCGAAGCACTGCTGCGCTGGCCGACCAACGGCAAGTACATCCCGCCCTCCGACTTCATTCCGGTGGCCGAAGAGACCGGCCTCATCCTGCCGATCGGCGAGTGGATCATGGAAGAAGCGTGTCGGCAGGCGCGAATCTGGCAGAACAACGGCCACCCGTGCCGGATCGCCGTCAATATCTCGGGCATCCAGATCTGCCGCGGCAACATCCCCGACCTGCTGCTGCGCAGCGCCAGCCAGGCCGGCATCAGGCCGGAAGCCATCGAAATCGAACTCACCGAGTCGATCCTGGTGCAAGACAGCGACGCCGTGCGCGAGGTCATTGCCGATCTCAAACGCATCGGCTCATCCGTCGCCATCGACGACTTTGGCACCGGCTACTCGAGCCTGGCCTATCTGTCGCGTTTCAAGGCCGACAAGCTCAAGATCGACCAGTCCTTCATCGCCAAGGTCGAAAACTGCGAAGAAGACCGCGCCATCGTTCAGATGGTCGCCAACATCTCGCGGGTGCTCGGCATGACCTGCGTTGCCGAAGGGGTTGAGACCGCGGCACAACTGGCCTTTGTCGCCCACTGCGGATGCGATGCCGTCCAGGGCTATCACATCAGCCGCCCGCTCAAGCCCACCGATTTCGAAGTCTTCGCGACCAAACACCGCGGCCTTCGCCTCGCCGGGTAAGCGCAACAAGCGTCGCACCGTGCATCGCGTTCAGCGGCGCCCGGCCGGGGAGGCATGGGCAAAGCGGCGACGGAACTCCCGCGGCGTCAGCCCCATGGTGCGCACGAACACCTTGCGGAAGGCACTGACGTCTTCGTAGCCCACGGCACGGGCGATCGCATCGACCACGAGCAGGCTCGACTCGAGCAACTCGCAGGCCTTGTGCACCCGCAGCCGCTGCAGGTAGCGCACCGGGGTCAGGCCGGTCGCCGCCGTAAAACGACGCAGAAAGCTGCGCTCGCTCAAGTGCGCCTCGCTCGCCAGCGCCGGGACGCTGACGGGCTCGGCGAAGCGCCTTTGCAACCCGTGCTGAATCGCCAGAATGCTGCGGTCGCCATGATCGAGACGGGGCACGAAGCGCTGATAGAAGCGCTGCTCGCGTGGCGCGGTGTCCACCACCAGCAGCCGCCCGAGCTCGCGCATCAGTGCCGGATGCACGAAACGCGCGACCAGCTCCAGCCCCAGATCCACCCAGGCCATCAACCCGCCTGCGGTCACGATATCGCCATCGTCGATGAGGATGTGTTCGGCCGCCACGTGTGCGTCAGGAAAGCGCGCTTGCAAGGCCTCGGCCAGTTGCCAGTGGGTGGTCACGGGCCGACCGTCCAGCGCCCCGCTCGCCCCCAGCAGGAAGGCGCCCGCACAGGCCGAGCACAGCACCGCCCCCTGCCCGTGGGCATGTGCAAGCCAGTGACGAACCTGATCCCCGACCTCGTCGATGGCGGCGTGATGCAAGCTCGGCGGCAGCACGATGGCGGCGAATGCGGTGTCCGCCTCGTGCGTCAGCGCGTCGATGCCGACCACCCGCGCCGCAAGACGCACCGCCTCACCCCGCTCGCAGCACAACCGATCGGCCAGACCGATCATCTCGGCCAGGCCATGCACAGCCGACTGCAAGGCGTCAGGGTAGTCGAGGATGGCGATGATTCGGCGGTTTGGATGCATTGGCGGAATTGGCTCGTTTTATGCCGTTTCTGACTCTAGGCCGATGATGCCGCGAGCGCAACAATGCACCACCCCCACCTCGAAGGAGCCCCATCATGGCCAACGCCGCCTTGCTCATCATCGACTTCCAGAACGACTACTTCGCCACTTGGCCGGGTGCCCGCTGGCCACTGGCCGATGCCGAATCGGCCGCCGACAACGCCCGCCGGCTACTTGACGCGTTCCGCGCCCGAGGTCTGCCCATCGTGCATGTGCGCCACGAGAACCCGTCCCCCGAGGCCCCGTTCTTTGCTGCGGGCAGCCCCGGCGCGCAGATCCACGCCCGCCTCACGCCGCAGCCGGACGAAACGGTCATCACCAAGCACTATCCCAACTGTTTTCGCGACACCCCGCTCAAAGCCCATCTGGATGAACTCGGGATCGACGCGCTGATAATCGTCGGTGCCATGAGCCACATGTGCATCGACGCCGGCACCCGCGCCGCCGCCGATCTGGGCTACGCGTGCACGGTGGTGCACGACGCCTGCACGACGCGCGATCAGGTGTTCGCCGACACGACCGTGCCGGCCGCCCAGGTGCACGCGGCCTTCATGGCCGCACTGGCCTTTGCTTACGCGCAGGTGGTTTCGTGCGACGCCGCGTGCGCGCAGCTCAGTCCTGCCTGAACGCCCCGCCGCCGGGCGCGTCGCCGGGCTTGCGGGTGGTCTCGGCCCCGAGTTCCTCGGCCATGTAGCGCAGCAAGTGCGTCCGACCACGATGGGTGCTCACCGCCACCCACAGCAACACCACCACGCTGCACACCAGCACCACCGGCAGTGCCGGCGGATGAATGATCGCCGCCAGCACGATCGACAACATCACCAGCCACACCATCACCAAGGCATTGCGGCGGATGTTGGCCAGGCAGCGCTCGGCGGCCTCCGGGGTATCGACGCCGGCGCGCGACAAGGCCTCGCGTAGCGCCGCGTAGTCGCGTTCCTGCTTGTCGGCCTGACGGCCGAAGGGATCGTTGAAGGACATGGGTGTGCGGGTCGATGGGTGGTGTGCCGGCATCCGTTTGATGCCGTTGGCCATGATACGCTGCGACTGACAAACCGGCAGGCCGGGCAGAATGCCCACTGTGATGCGGGCAGGCCACCCGCGTCTTTTCTTGATGCCACGGGCAAGATCAATTCCACCCCCAATCCTGAGGAGACGTCATGAAATTCAACAACATCACACGCCTTGCCGCCGCTGCGGCCTTGGCAAGCGCCAGCCTGATTGCCCATGCGGACACCCTGTCGGTGAGCGAATCCACCACGCTCGCCGCCCCCGCGGCCGAGGTGTGGCAGAGCATCGGCCACTTCGGCAACCTGAACTGGCACCCGGCGGTGAAGCACACGGAAGTCACCAACGGCACCGAGGGGCGAGCGGGCGCACTGCGCAAGATCACGCTGCAAAACGACGCCACCATTGTCGAGGAGGCACTTGCCCAGCACGACGACGCCATCATCTATCGCATCATCGAATCGCCGCTGCCGGTGCACAACTACGTCTCCAAGCTCAAGATCGAGCCCATGGGCGCGCATAGCCGCGTGACCTGGAGCAGCCAGTTCGAGGCCAATGACGGCGTCAGCGCCGCGGACGCCAAAGGCGCCATTGCCGGCATCTACACCGGCGGCTTCGACGCCCTCAAGAAGCAGTTCGGCGGTGCGTCACGCTGAGTGCCATCCCGAGGGCAGCGCATCGTGACCCCGCCTGAACCAGCCGCGATCGCCACGCCCGGTTTCGACCTCAAGCGTCACCTGATCATTCGGGTGACGCTTTTTGCATGCCTCATCTGCGTACTGGCCAGTGCCGTGGTGTTCGACCAGTCGGCCCGCCGCATTCGCGAACACGTCAAACGCAGCGGCGCCACCATCGAGCAACTCATCGCCCGCGAACTCGATGACGAACGCCCCAGCTTCGACCGTCGACTCGACAGCCTGCAGTTCGGCATGCTCAGCGAGTTGGGCTTGCTGCTCAAGTTGTGCATCACCGTGCAGGACATTTATGGCAGCGAACCCAGGCAACGCTGCTTCGGCACCGACGAGGGCCATCCGCCCGGCTGGGTGCGCTGGATACTGGCCGAATGGATCGGTGTCGAAGCACGCTACGCCGGGCTCATCCGCCGCTACCCCGGCATCAAGGTCGGTGAATTCGTCCTCACGCCCGATGTGGGCAGCGAAGCGGCCGATGTGTGGTCGCAACTCAAGCTGGTGCTCGCCATCACGCTGGGCGTGCTGTTCGTCAATCTGCTGGTCTATTTGCCGGTGCGCCGCGCGCTGCGCCCCACCGACCGCATTCTCGACACCATCGGCCGACTCGAGGCCGGCGACCTGAGCGCGCGCATGCCGCGCCCGAGGCTGATCGAACTGCATCGCATTGCCGAAGGCTTCGATCATCTGGCCGAACGCCTGCAACGTACCGACCGCCGTCAGCGCCAACTCGCCCAGCGCCTGCTGTCGGTGCGCGAGGAGGAGCGCCGCCGGTTGGCGCGCGAACTGCACGACGAATTCGGTCAGAGTCTCGCCTCCATCCGCGCCGAAGCCAGCGTCGCCGCCGAGGATGCGGCCGACCGCCTGCCGGAACTGCAGCCGTCGCTATCGGCCATCGGCCGCATCACCGCCACCATGATGGAAAACCTGCAACGCATCCTGCATCAGCTACGCCCGGTCGCGCTGGAAACCTTCGGCCTGCGCGCCAGCCTGGAACAGCTCGCCGACACCGCGCGGCGCACCCGCCCCGGGTGCACGGTCGCGCTCGAGGTCAGCGGCGACGTCGACGCGCTGCCCGACGATCTCACCGCCAGCCTCTACCGCATCGCGCAGGAAGCACTGAACAACGCGCTGCGCCATGCCGAACCGCAGCAGATCGACATCGAGCTCACGCGAGACACCGACGGCGTCGCGCTGCGCATCGTCGACGACGGCGCCGGCAACCACCGCGACACCCGCGGCAGCGGCCTCGGCGTGCTGGGCATGACCGAGCGGGTCGAAGCGCTCGGCGGTCGTTTCTCGCTCACCCACCGCGCACCACGGGGCATGGAAGTGATGGCAAGCTTCCCCCATCGCGCCGTCGAACCCGAAGAGGAATGGGATGACCATGATCCGCCTGCTACTCGTTGATGACCACGCGGTGGTCCGTGAGGGCTATCGTCGCCTGCTCGAACGCCGTGTCGATCTGCACATCGTCGCCGAAGCCGGCAGCGCCAGCGAGGCGCTCGACGCCTTTCGCGAACACCGCCCCGACGTCGTCGTGCTCGACCTCGCCCTGCCCGACATGGGTGGCGTCGAACTCATCGGCCGGCTCAAGGCGCGCGACGCCAACGCCCGCATTCTTGCCTTCTCCATGCACCGCGAGCCGCTGTTTGCCGCCCAGGCGCTCAAAGCCGGCGCGCTCGGCTACGTCACCAAGAGCAGCGAGCCCACGGTGCTGGTGCAGGCGGTCTACAAAGTGGCGGACGGCACGCGCACCATCAGCCCCGACATTGCCCCCGAGCTGGCCATGGCACTGCTCGACGAAGCCCCCGACCCGCTGCGCGAACTGTCGCCGCGCGAGTTCGAAGTGCTGCGCCTGCTGCTCGACGGCCACAGCCACGACGCCATCGGCCAACGCCTGTCGATCAGCCCGAAAACGGTGCAGAACTGCCACTACCAGATCAAGAGCAAGGTCGGCGCAAAGAACGACATGGAACTGGCGCGCATCGCCGCGCGTTGCGGTCTGGCGGGCTGAACGCCAGCGCCGATGCCCGCCGCTCGGCTATGATCGGGCCTCGACCCGCTGCAACACACCCCCGTGAAACGCCCGCTCAAGCGCTATCCGGCCGCACTCACCCTGCTCATCGCACTCGTCGCCGCACTGTGGCGATTCTTCAGTGCGCCGCCCGCGCTCGACGCCTCGCCGCTGGCCGACTGCCTGGGCACCGCCGCGCCGATGACGGTGATCCGCCAGATGCCCTACGTGCGCGTGGCCGTCAATGGCAGCCGCGCGCAGTTCGTGATCGACTTCGGCGCCGACGTCAGTGCCATCACCCCCGCGGGCTTTGGCGCGTCGCGCCCACAGCCGATGGCCGGCACGGCAGACCGATACGCCGACTTCGACTTCTTCGGCCGCTGGCGCAACGTGCGCCTGCAAGCCCAGCCCGTCGCGCCGGTGGTCGGCGGCATGACGCAGGCCGGCGTCATCGGCACCGACTTCCTCTCGCGGCACATCTACACGCTCGACTACCCCCATGGCCGCGTCTTTCGCGCGGCAGCGGGGGCGTTTTGTGCCGACCGGCGTCTGCACGATGCCGGCTTCGTCGCCCTCGATACGCGGGCCTACTACGCCGCCACGCCGGGGGCACTTAGCTGCCCGCGCGCCGGCGCCGGCCGGCACTGCCCCAACATCCCGGCCTTGCCGATCCGGCTCGGCACGGTGACCGCGGTGGCGCAGGTGGACACCGGCTTCGACGACGCCGCCATCCGCCACTCGATCAACATCAACACCGCGCTGTTCAACGCGCTGCAACGCGCGGGCGTGGCCCTGGTGCCACGACCCGACATTGCGCTCACGCTGTCGACCTGCCAGCGTGGCGTCACCGAACGGGTGACCGCCTGGCAACTGCCGGCCGGCGCAGCGCTGGAATTCGTCGGCGCGAGCGGCCAGCCCGTGCGCCGCTTTGCGGACGCGACACTGTTCGTCAAGCAACCGCCAGCGGCCGCACGCGTGTGTGGCGGCATCGGCACCTGGCCACAACCCGCGGCGCAACTGGGCGCCTCCTTCTTTGCCGACGGCGCCCTCGTCGTCGACCCGTATTCCGCACGGGTGTGGCTGCGCTGACCCGTCCGCGACCGGGGCATCTCCCCGATACCCGCCGGGCAATCTGCCCGAGCCCCACCTGAGCACTTCCCCTCCCCCTGCCCATTCCCCAGGATGACGCCATCAATGACGATGGAGTTTTCCCATGTCGGCTGTTTCCGCGCTCGTACGCACCACCGCCCTCACGACCCTGCTTACGCTGGCCACGCCCGCGCAGGCGCTGATCCCGCCCACCTCCTGCGGTGGCCCGCCGACCGAAAACGGTGAAATCAGCGATCTGTCGATGGAATACTGGGTGCACCAACCGGCCAGCAGCACCATGTGCGCCTACGGCTACTGGGCGGAAAAATGCGGCGACCACGCCACCGCCACCGCCATCTTCGACAAGTGCATCGACGCCGGCTTCGTCGGCGCCATGATCTGGAAGGCGCTGATGCTCGAATCGGGCAGTGGCGGCGACATCGACGAGGCCGGTTCGGCCGAACTCATGCGCCGCGCCGCGCACAGCACCGACAAGGAATACGCCACCCTCGGCAAGCTGCACTGGGCCACCGCCCTGTACCTCGGCAAGGGCGTGGAACGCGATGAAGCCGAGGCCATGAAGTGGTTCCGCGAGGCCGCCGCCGAGGGCGACCCCGACGCGCAGGAGTTCCTCGCCACCGGCAACCACACCGCCGACCGCGATCTGCAAGCACGCTCGGTGGCCAGCCAACTTGCCGCCCGGAGCCCGCAGGGGCAGAAGCTCGAACCGGTCAACACGCCGCCGGCCGAACCCGTCCCCGGCGCCCCGATGACGCCGCTGGTGTGGCTGCTGGCTGCGCTGGTCGTCGGCGGCGCCGTGCATCGCGCCTGGCCACGCACCCGCACGGAGGCACCCGCATGATCGCCACGCTCGACACCTCCATGTACCAACTCGGCCAGCTATTTCTCGCGCCGGTGCTGGTGTGCATCGCCCTGCTGTTCGCCTACGCGTTCGTCAGCCTCGGTGCTTTCCTGCTGCAAGGCCTGCAACGGCGTCGCGGCCAGCCCGGCGGCTTCGAGTTGATCGGTGCCTGGCGTGCGGCCCCGCATCTGAGCCATGCCGAGCTCGAACTCATCGCCCTGCAACGCCTCGACACCGCCCGCATCGCCACCCGCGTGGCGCCCATGCTTGGCCTCGTCGCCACCATGATCCCCATGGGCCCGGCGCTGCGCGCGCTCGGCAACGGCCAGCTCGCCGACGTCTCACAAGCGCTCGCCATCGCCTTCTCGGCGGTCATCCTCGCGCTCATCGCCGCCTCGGTCACCTACACCGTGCTCAACGTGCGCCGCCGCTGGTATGCCCACGAACTGGGCGAAATCGACAAGCAACGGGCGGCGCAGGCATGATGCGCGGCGGCCTGCTCGACGACGCCCACGACGAAGACCCGATCCTCTCCGTCGTCAATCTCATCGACGTCTTCCTGGTGCTCATCGCCGCCCTGCTGCTCACCGTCGCCAACAGCCCGCTGTCGCCCTACGGCGCCGATCAGGTCACGCTCATCCGCAACCCCGGCACGCCGGACATGGAACTGGTGATCAAAGACGGCGAGAAGATCGAACGTTTCAAGGCCGACGGCAGCGGCGGCGCCGGTGGCGGCCAGCGCGCCGGCATCGCCTACCGCATGAAGGACGGCTCGATGGTGTATGTGCCGGAAGGGGCGGCATCGACCAAGCACTGAGATGACGGCCCTTCGGCGGCTCAGGCGGCGCGCGGTCCCCAGGCGCGTACCCGGCCGGTATCCAGATGCACGAAGTCCGAGTCCGGGTAGAAGCCGACCCCACCGCGGCGCAGCGCCAGTGCCGCATCGCGCACGCCTACCGTGGCCAGGCCCGTCATGCGCACGTCGATGGCGCGCCCGTCCATATGCAGGCTGCGCCGGGCAACCCCATCGGTGGTCCGCCCCAGCATGGCGTTGGTGGCCGGACTGCGAAAGCCGGAAATCACCTCGAAACGCTCGCCCTCGCACCGCAGGCTCAAGGCATGCAGAATATCGAGCAGCTGCGGGTCGATGGGGTGCGTCTTGCCGCTACGGAAATCCCGCAACAACCAGGCAATCCGCGCCAATGCCGCGCGCTGGTAGCGGCCGCCTTCGCGATACACGGTGGTGAGCCGCTCGCCGGTGTGAAGATGGTGGAACGACAGCCGGCGGGCGCCGGTGTCTGCCCACGCGTTGCCGAGGCTCAGGCCGAGGGACAGCCCGCCGAGCCCTTTGATGAGCCGGCGGCGGGTCGGACAGGGAAGTACTTGAGGCAGCTTTGGCATGGAACACGCGATGCGAAAACAACAGAACGAAGCATCCATCCTAGCGGACTCCCGCACGCGGCACGTGGCACTCCGTCGGCTCGTTTCCGTCGTTCGTCTGGTGCTGATGTTGATCGCCACCACGGTGCCGGCGCTGGCGCAGCCCGTTCAGGCCGATCCACTGCACGAAGCCCTGCGCGAGCGCGTCGAGATGCTTCGTCGCGGCCGCGAGATCCCGATCGCCGGTGGGGTCGTCAGCATTGGCGAGCGGGTGACCACGGCGTATGAGCGCCGCGATTTCCAGCTGGCGTGGACGTCGCCAGCGCGACGCCAGGCGCTGATCCGGATCGTCGCGCACAGCGACAGCCATGGGCTCGAGCCGGCCGACTACCAGCCGGACGCCCTGCGCCGGGCGACGGCGCTGCCGGACGACTCCGCCGCCGCGGCCGCCGACCGCGATCTACTGTTTACCGACGCCCTCGTGCGGCTCGCCACCCACCTGCGCGACGGCAAGGTGGCGCCGACGGCCCTCGACCCCGACTGGGGTTTCCCCAGCCACGCGGGCGGGCAGGACACGGGTGCGCTCGACGCGCTCATCGACGCCCCCGATCTTGACCGGGCCCTCGAACAATGGCCGCCCGCGCTCGATGCCTACGCCGGCCTGCGCGCCGCGCTGGCCCGCTACCGCCGCATCGCCGCCGAGGGGGGCTGGCCGAGCCTGCCGGACGGGCCGACGCTGCGCCCCGACACGCCCGACGCCCGGCTGCCCATCCTGCGCCGCCGCCTCCAGATCACCGACGACGCGCCACCGGCCGCCGACCCCGACAACGATCGCTTCGACGACGCGCTGAGCGCCGCCATCGTCCGCTTTCAGCGCCGCCACGGCCTCGAGCCGGACGGCTTGGTGGGCCGCCGCACGCGCGCCGCGCTCAACGTCGACGTCCAGCGACGCATCGACCAGATCCGGGTGAATCTGGAACGGCTGCGCTGGCTCTCGCCCGAGCTGGTCGGCGACCACCTGCGCGTGGACGTCGCCGCTTTCGAGGCCAGTCTTCAGGTGGACGGCCGCACGGTCTGGTCTTCCCGCGCGGTGGTCGGCCGCACCGAGCGGGCAACGCCGAGCTTTCGCGCCACCATGCGCTACCTGGTACTCAATCCGGAATGGGTGGTGCCGCCCACCATCCTGCGCGACGACCTGCTGCCCCGCATCATCGCGCACCCCGCCTATCTGGCCGAGCACGACCTGCGAGTGGAGGACTTTGCCGGAGACGACGTGGACCCACAGTCCATCGACTGGTCGCTGTACCGCCACAACGGCTTCCCGTTCCAGATCGTCCAACGCCCGGGGCCTGACAACCCGGTCGGTCTCATCAAGTTCGTGTTGCCCAATCGCTATTCGGTCTACCTGCACGACACCCCCGCCAAGCGCCTTTTCGGCAAGCCGGAACGCCTGTTCAGTTCCGGCTGCATCCGCCTGCAACGGCCGCTGGAACTGGCGGTGCAACTGCTCGACGAACCGGCGCTGTGGTCGCTCGAATCCTTGCGCACGGCCATCACCAGCGGCGAAACGCGGACCGTTCCGGTGCGCCGGCACGTGCCAGTGCTGGTCGTCTATCTCACCGCCACCGCTTCCGCGGACGGCGCGGTGCATTTTCGCCGCGATGTGTATGCGCGCGATCCCGCGGTGCTCGCCGCACTACGCCGCCCTGTCGGGCAGTCGCGCGCGCTACCGGCGCGGTGACGAAAATCAAGCCACGCTTCAATCCCCCCCTCGTGTGCACACGAGTGTTCTGCCCCTCCCATCTCGTCTTAATGTTTGTCGTTCTGATGCAATGAGGATTCGGCGCGCGCGCCCCGGAGCGCCTGACGACACCGGTGCCGCGGCACGCCGACAGATCACGAGGAGGAGAGAACATGCACAAGACCGAGACCAACCCGACCCATCCGTTCATTCAGCACATGGCGCTCACGCAGGAACTGGCACGCGCCGAATGGGAGGCGGCGCAGCGCATATTCGACATCCAGAGTGCCGGCCTGCGCCGCCTCATGGGATTGCACAACGGCATGGGAAAACGTGGCGGTAGCGCCCGCGCATCGCACAGCCACGCGAGCGACCCTTGGAACAGCCTGTATCAGCAGGCCATGACCAATGCCATGGAAATTTCCACCATCTCGATGGACACCCTCGCGGAAATCCAGAACGAGATGACCAAAAGCGCCCATGAGATCTTCCCGCTGTTCAAGCGCGAACTGCTCGATGGTGTCGAGCAGATCAGCCGGACCATCGCCTCGATTCCCGACGCCACGACCACCCAGCACGACAAGGCGGCCTGACACACGCGACGGGATGGAGGCATGAGCAATGAGTAACAACGTATCGGGAAGCAGCGCTGAACCGCGATCACCCGGTCTCACCAGCCCGTCGGTGCCGATGAGCGTCAGTGGCGGACACCCGCCACTGACGGATCAGGCGCTGCTGGTCGTGAATCCACGCGGAACGATCGAATATTGCAGCCGGCAAGCACGCGGACTGCTCGACCCCGGCGATGAAGACATCGAGGGGCAGGAGCTGGCCAGACTCATGCCGACCCTCCCGCTGCAAGCCGCGACACCCGGCTACAACTGCGCCTATCTGACCTTCCATCATCCCGCGGGACGATGGCACATGCTCACCGTGGTCAGCCGTACAGACGAGATGATCTGCCTCGAGGTCTCCTTTCTGGTGGTCGCGATGGGCAACATCACGCGCATCCTGGTGGGTCTGCGCGCGCCGGCGCTGTCGCGGGACAGCGGCACCGACAGCCATTTCCAGCGTTTCCTGGACAGTCTGAACGGCTCGGCCGATGCGGTGGTGGTCACCGATACGGCCGGCGTCGTCGAATACGTCAATCCGACCTACGAGCGCATCAGCGGCTGGCACCGCCACGAACTCATTGGCCGGACACGCCGGCCCGCCGTCATGGAAGTCGCCGAAACGCCGGCCTCGATGAAGGATGACGAGGCGCCGCGTCCGTTGCGCAAGGAGCGCACCCGCAGCGGGCAGCCGCTCTACCTCGACGAACAGATCCGCCCGTTCACCGACCGCAGCGGCGGGGTCAAGCACTACGTCTGTGTCGCGCGCGACGTCAGCCATCATGTGCGCGCCGAACAGGCACTGCTGCAGCGCGCCAACTTCGACTGCCTGACGGGCATCGCCAACCGCCACCTGCTGACCCAGCGCCTGCAACAGGAAAGTGCGCGCGCCGAGCGCGAACACAGTGGCTTTGCCGTGATCTGCACCGACATGGATCAGCTCAAGTTCGTCAACGACCATCGCGGTCACGCCGCCGGCGACGCGGCGCTACGCGCGGTCGCCACCCGGCTGCGCCATTGCGTGCGCGAGATGGACACCGTGGGGCGGCTTGGCGGCGACGAGTTCCTGCTGATCATCCCCGGCCTGCACAAGGCAGAGGACGTGGATGCCCTGCTCGCCAAGCTGGTCGCCGCCGTGCGCGACATCTGGGCCGACGATCCGTCGCCGCTCAGGGTCACCTTGAGTGCCGGTGCCGCCATCTACCCGCGCGACGGTCGCGACGCCAACGAACTCCTTCAGGCCGCCGACGCCGCGATGTACGCCGCCAAGCGCCTCGGCGGCAATCGGCACTGCCCATGCACCACGCCGGCAGGGGCGATACCCGCCGCCGCGACGCCGGCAGCGCGGTTTCTGCGCGCGGTACCCGCATTGCCGGGCAAACGCATCGGCGCGCTGCAACAGCCGACAATGGGATGAGCGGAGGCCGAAAGCGATGATGTCACGGCA
>JBNKNO010000044.1:0-27879 GCA_050293885.1 Rhodocyclaceae bacterium
TCGCCATCAAGATGAAGGACAAGAAGTTCGACGAGGCCGAACGTCTGGCGAAGGAACTGATGGCTCGTCAGCCGAAGTCCGGTCTTGGTTACCTCTTCGAAGGTGATGTCGTTGCCGCACGAGGTGACTGGAAGTCTGCGCTGCCCATCTTCGAAAAGGCGCATCAACTGAGCCCCAATGTGCTCACCGCGGTCAAATTGCACTCGGCACTGGTGCGCTCCGACCGCAAGGCTGATGCCGACAAACTGGTCAAGGGCTGGGTCGCGGAGCACCCGGACGACCTGACCATGAAGGCCTATCTGGCCGAATATGCGCTGGCGAACAAGAAGTATGATGAGGCTAACAGCTTGTACACGGAAATCCTCGACAAGGCGCCGAACAGCCCGTCAGTGCTGAACAATCTGGCTTGGGTTGCCAGTCAGCGGAATGATCCGAAGGCTATCGAGTATGCGCGTCGCGCCTTGTCTCTGGCGCCCGAAAGTCCGGCGATTCTCGACACGGCAGGCATGATTGAAGTGGATTCGGGTGAGATCGAGTCGGGTGTGCGCAAGATAGAAAAAGCGATGCAACTCTCTCCCAAGACGCCTGCGATCAAGCTCAATCTTGCACGCGCTTACATCAAGGCCGGGCGCGATGACGAAGCCCGCAAATTGCTCAATGCCCTGACCGGGGAATATCCGGTTGGTAACCCGGTCTATGAAGAGGCCAACGCATTGCGCAAGACGTTCTGATCGCCATCAGAATAGATGATTTATTGAAAACCATTGTTTAGAGGAATCCCCCTGTGACCACCGTTGCCGTGATTGGCCTGGGCTATGTCGGTTTGCCGCTGGCCGTTGAGTTTGGCAAGAAGTTCAAGACCATTGGTTTCGATCTGTCGGAACAGAAGGTTGCTGCATATCGTGAGTTTTACGATCCGACTGGCGAAGTCAGTTCCGACGACCTGCGAGCGGCCACGCAGCTGAGCTGCCACACCGACCCGGCTATGATCGCCGAGGCGGACTTTGTCGTGGTCGCGGTCCCCACACCGGTGGACCAAGCGCACCAGCCGGACCTGACGCCGCTCGAGAAATCATCCGAGACCGTCGGCAAGCATCTGAAACAGGGTGCCATCGTTGTCTACGAGAGCACGGTCTATCCCGGCGCGACCGAAGACGTCTGTATCCCGATTCTGGAAAAAGTGTCGGGCAAGACCTGGAAAAAGGACTTCTTCGTCGGCTATTCGCCGGAGCGTATCAATCCGGGTGACAAGGAACGCACGGTCACCAAGATCGTCAAGGTGGTCTCGGGCGATACCGCCGAGACACTCGAGAAAGTCACCGAAATGTACGGTGCCGTGATCACTGCGGGTGTCTATCCCGCGGCCACCATCAAGGTGGCTGAAGCGGCAAAGGTGATCGAGAATACCCAGCGCGATCTCAACATTGCGCTCATGAACGAGTTGGCCGTCATCTTCCACAAAGCAGGGATCGACACCGTCGATGTGCTCGAAGCGGCTGGTACCAAGTGGAATTTCCTGCCCTTCCGTCCCGGGTTGGTGGGGGGGCACTGCATCGGCGTCGATCCGTATTACCTGACACACAAGGCCGAAATGCTTGGCCATCACCCCCAGGTGATTCTTGCGGGGCGTCGTATCAACGACACCATGGGCAAGTATGTGGCGGAGCAGACGGTCAAGCAGATGATCGAGGCTGGCCACAGCATCAAGGGCTGCAACGTCGTCGTGCTCGGTCTAACCTTCAAGGAGAACTGTCCGGATTTACGCAACAGCAAGGTGATCGACGTGATTCACGAACTGCAAAGCTATGGCTGCAACGTGCTCGTTCACGATCCGGTTGCCGAGGCTGACGAGGCGCGTCACGAATACGGTGTCGACCTGGTCGACTGGAACGATCTGCCGGCGTCTCCGGCGATCGTGGCCACCGTGGCGCACAAGGAATATGCGCAGATGCCGCTTACTGAATTGACGAGCAAGTTGCTGCCCGATGGCGTGTTTGTCGACGTCAAATCGTTCTTCGATCGCGACGCGCTGGCCCAGGCCGGTGCGCGCGTCTGGCGTCTCTGAGTCCTCTGTGATGACCGGCCACCGCCTTTTGTTCGTGTTGATGTGGGTATTCGGCGCAGCCGCGATGCCGGCATGCGCGGCCGGGGCGAAGGCCGAGGCCGCGCGAGCCAACGCGGCCATTCGTCAGCATGCGGATTACCTCGCGCATGCCGGCGTAGCGTTCGAACATGGCGAAGGCGTCGCTCGCGATGGCGAACGTGCCGCCGCCTGCTATTGCGAAGCGGCTCGTCTCGGCAATTCAGAGGCCATGTATTCGCTCGGCTGGATGTATGCCAATGGTCGCGGCCTGCCGCGCAACGATGCCTACGCCGGCACCCTGTTTGCCATGGCGGCCATGCTCGAGCATCCGCAGGCGGCGCGCATGCAGCGCTACACTGGTGATTACACTGGCGCTGTACCCGCATGTCTGGTGGCGCCGGTGTGGGAGCAATACGATGGGCTGATCGAACGGTTGATGGCGCGTCTTTCCCCGGATCGCCGAAAGGTGGTGGCGTTGGTCGTGCGACTCGCCCCCGACTACGGCGTCGAGCCCCGTCTTGCGCTGGCCATCGCGGCTGTCGAGTCGGCCTTCAACCCGAAGGCCGTCTCACCCAAGAACGCCCAGGGCGTCATGCAACTCATTCCCGAAACGGCGGCCCGTTTCAACGTCGCCAATAGCCTGGATGCCCGCCAGAACATCACCGGGGGCTTGTCCTATCTGCGCTGGTTGCTCGCCTACTTCGAGGGCGATGTCCGGCTCGTGGCTGCCGCGTACAACGCGGGTGAGGGGGCGGTCGAGCGCTACGCCGGCGTACCTCCGTTCGCTGAAACGCAGGCCTACGTCGCGCGTGTTCTCGGGTACTATCATGCACAGACCCACCCCTACGACAATCGGGTCGTCGAATCATCCCCGATCATGGCGCGATTGCGCATGGTTAGCGAATAACGGAGTTTTCCCCCATGTTGCGAGCCCTGTTGTGCCGGAGTCGGTTTCTCGCCCTGGCCAGCATGGTCTGCCTTGCGCATCCGGCGCTCGCGGATTTGTCCGACACCGTGCAGCGCGTCAAGCCCGCGGTTGTTGCTGTCGGCACCTATCTGCCGACACGCAGTCCGGCCTTTCGCTTTCTCGGTACCGGTTTTGCGGTGGGCGACGGTTTGACCGTCGCCACCAACGCGCATGTTCTGCCCGCTTTGCTCGAAGCCGACAAACGTGAGTCGCTGGCCATCGTCGTTCCGCTGGGTGATTCGGTGAATGTCCGCAAGGCCGAGAAAATCAGCGGCGATCCCGATCATGATCTCGCCCTCCTGCGCGTGACCGCAGGCGCACCGTTGCCTGTGTTGGCGCTCGACAAGGCACAGGCAGAAGAAGGCCGATCCATTGCCTTCACCGGGTTTCCCATTGGCAGTGCGCTCGGCCTGCGTCCCGTAACCCACCGCGGCATCATCTCCGCCATTACGCCCATCAGCATCCCGCGTGGCAATGCACGCGAGCTCAATGCGCGACAAATCCACCGTCTGGCGAACAATGCTTTTTCGGTCTACCAGCTCGACGCGACCGCTTACCCCGGCAACAGCGGCAGTCCGCTGTTCGACCCCGAAACGGGACGCGTCATTGGCGTGCTCAACATGGTGTTCGTCAAGGAGACCAAGGAAGACGTGCTGAGCAAGCCGTCCGGCATCAGCTACGCTATTCCCGTGCGTTACCTGATCGAATTGTTGCGCGCGCGCTGAACTATTGCCGGGCGAGGTGGCGACTCAGACCTGCTTGTTTTCAAGGTGCTGGATCAATGCGCGTAGTTCGCCGGCTGTCTGGTTCAGGTGAACCACTGCCGTGTCGATATCCGCGACGCTTTCGTTGTTGCGCTTGACCCCGTCGGTGATGGCATCGATGGCCGAGACCACGTCATCCGAGGCGGAGGACTGTTCCTCGAGCATTCGGCGGATGTCGTTCGCGACCTCGGTGGCGCGTTGACTCGCGCCGCGAATCAGCTCAAGGCTGTTTGCACTTTCGCCAACCTTGAGGCTCCCCTCTTGAACATGCTGTGCGGCCGACTCGATGGTTTCGACCGCTGCCTTTGATTTCGCACTGATGTCATGCAGGGAGTTGCCGATTTCCGCCGTGCTTGCGCTCGTTCGCTCGGCCAGCTTCCTCACTTCGTCCGCCACCACGGCAAAGCCGCGGCCCTGCTCCCCGGCGCGTGCGGCCTCGATGGCCGCGTTGAGCGCTAGCAAATTGGTCTGTTCGGCAATTTCCTGAATGATCTGGCTGATTTCGCCGATCTTCTGTACCGAGTCGTTGACCTGCGCAATCTGCTCGCGGGCGTTGCCGACCACCGAGGCGACATGGCTGCTGCTTGCGATGCCCGCCTGCATGGCAGATTCCGCCTCACTGACAGCCGAGTCCGTTTCCTGCGCCGCTTCGGTGCTTGCCTGTGTATTGCTGGCGATCTCGCTGACTGACGCGCTCATTGCCGCCATGGACGATTCCGCCTGTGCAACGCGTTCGCGCTGCTGCCCGCTCGCTTCGTTCAACGAATGCATGGCCTGTTCGAGCGTCGTCGTGCGCTCGTGCACACTCTGCGTCGCCACCAGTACGTCGGCAAACATGGCGCCCAGGTGAACACGCATCGCTTCTAGCTGACCAAATACGCAGGCAATGCCACCACCGTCCATGCGCGAGATGCGCTTGTCCAGCTGCCCCTCATCGAGTGAGCGGATGTGCGCTGACATGCGACCAAGGGGGGCAACGATGCGTTTTTCCATCAAGCCCAGTGTCAGCAGCGCGCACACCGCGCTCATCAGAGCCGCGCCCATCGCCGTCGACCCCTCCAGCAGGCTGGCGGCCACGGCCAGGGCCGCTGTCACGAGCGCTGTCGCACGGATGCCGAACACGGCCCTGGACACCGGTGGCGGTGTCCAGGTTTTGGGCAGGGTCGCTTTCTTGTCGCGTACCGCCGCGTACAGCGCTTCGGCTTCCTTGATCGCATCGCGCTGGGGCGCGGTACGTACCGAAATGTAGCCAACGGTATTGCCGTTTTCGGTCTCGGGTGTGACGAAGGCCTCCACCCAGTAGAACCCGCCGTCCTTGGCGCGATTCTTGACCAATCCGCGCCACGTATGCCCCGCCTTGATCGTTTGCCACAAGTCTGCGAATGCCTCCTCCGGCATGTCCGGATGGCGCACGATGTTGTGGCTGTGGCCGATCAGCTCGTCGCGCGAAAACTGGCTGATTTCAACGAAGGCCGCGTTCACATACGTCGTCACGCCCTTCAGATCCGTTTTCGACACGATCGGGCGACCGGGCTTGAGAAAGTGCTCCACATTCGTGACGGGCTGGTTGTTCTTCATCCATTGCCTCCGCGGTCAGCGCGTCACGCCGACAAGAACTTCATACTTTGATTACGGGTCTTTGGCCTGAAAATTGAGCGATTCCGCCGGATCGGCGCGGGGCTGGCGACAAGGCGCGGAGCGTTCCCGTTGATCCCTGACGCTGATAGCAATGGGGGAATTGTCGTGTCGATGAACTGTCGTCGACGCGCGACCAGGCTTGATGCCATCGCGTTTGGCGTCAATGTCGGTGCGAGCAGCGTTGTGGGGGTGCAGATCGGCCATGGCCTCCCCGGCAGGAATCGAACCTGCATCTAGCGCTTAGGAGGCGCTTGTTCTATCCGTTGAACTACGGAGAGGGGCCGTTGCTCGCCTTGCGCGAGCAGGCGGGAGTCTACCGCGAAATCGGCTTTTGCCGAAGCCTCGCTTGACCCGGGGCGGTAGAATTCGGGTTTTCCTGTTTCGGATGTCCCCATGCCCTTGATTTCCGTCGACGGTGCCTGCCTGGCGTTTGGCCACGTCGCCTTGCTCGATCATGCCGATTTTCAGCTCGACCCGGGTGAGCGGGTGGCCTTGATCGGGCGTAACGGATCGGGCAAGTCGAGCCTGTTGCGCGCCATTGCCGGGCTGGGTGCGCTGGATGACGGCGAGGTGTGGCGTTCGGCAGACATCCGCATCGCTTATGTGCCGCAAGAGCCGGACTTCGATCTGGCGCGGCCGGTGTTCGATGTGGTGGCCGACGGGCTGGGTGATGTGGCTGCGGTGCTGAAGGCCTATCACGACGCCCTGCATCGCTTGTCCGCGGATACCTCCGAGGCGGCGATGGCCGAGCTGGAGCGTGCGCAGCACGAGGTGGAGGCGGCCGATGCCTGGCGACTGAATCAACGGGTGGAGGCCATGCTGCAGCGCCTCGCGCTCGATGGCGACATGCTCACCGAGTCGTTGTCAGGCGGCGGCATCAAGCGCGTGACGCTGGCGCGGGCGATGGTGGGCGAGCCCGATCTGTTGCTGCTCGACGAGCCGACCAACCATCTCGATCTGGACGGCATCCTGTGGCTGGAAGAGCTGATCAAGGGCTTTGCCGGTGCGGTGATGTTGATCACCCACGACCGCGTGTTTCTCGACAACGTCTCCACGCGCATCATTGAACTCGATCGTGGCCAGTTGGTGAGCTTCGATGGCAATTTTGCCGACTACCAGCGCAAGAAGGCCGAGCAGTTGGAGGCCGAGGCCAAGGCCAATGCGCGCTTCGACAAGCTGCTGGCGCAGGAAGAAGTGTGGATTCGCAAGGGCGTGGAAGCGCGCCGTACGCGCAATGAGGGCCGCGTGAGGCGCCTGGAGTCGCTGCGCATCGAACGCGCCGAGCGACGTAACCGCTTGGGCAATGTGAGTCTGGCGGTGGACCGGGGCGAGGCCTCGGGCAAGATGGTGGCGGAACTCGAACACGTCTCCAAGCACTATGGCGACAAGCGGGTTGTCGAGGATTTTTCCACCCGCATTCTGCGGGGCGACCGGATCGGCATCATCGGCCCCAACGGCGCGGGCAAGACCACGCTGCTCAAACTCATTCTCGGGCAGATCGAGCCGGACAGCGGCACGGTGCGGCGCGGCACGCGTCAGCAGGTGGCCTACTTCGACCAGTTGCGTGCCCAACTCGATCCGGAAGCCACGCTGGTCGATGTCATCAGTCCGGGGTCGGAATTCGTGCAGATCGGCAACGAGCGCAAACACGTGATCGGCTATCTGGGCGAGTTTCTGTTCGCGCCGCAGCGGGCGCGTTCGCCGGTCAAATCGCTCTCAGGCGGCGAGCGCAACCGACTGTTGCTGGCCCGTCTGTTCGCGCAGCCGGCCAACGTGATGGTGCTCGACGAGCCGACCAACGATCTGGATATCGAAACGCTCGATCTGCTCGAATCGCTGCTCACCGAGTACGACGGCACGCTGTTTCTGGTGAGCCACGACCGGGCCTTCCTCGACAACACGGTGACCCAGGTGATCGCCGCCGAGGGCGAAGGGCGTTGGCAGGAATACGCCGGCGGCTACGCCGATTGGCAGCGGGTGCGTGCGCAGGCGGCCGCCGAACCGGCCGAGCGCAAGCCGGTCGCGGCCAAGGAAAAGCCGAAGGCGGCGCCGGTGCAAAAGAAGCTGTCGTTCAACGAGAAGCGCGAACTGGAGGCCTTGCCCGATCGTATCGGTGCGCTGGAGGCCGAGGAAGCGAGCCTGCAGGCACGGCTGGCCGATCCGGCGCTCTATCAGGGCGACGCCGAACGAGTGACTGAACTGAAGACGCGGCTCGATGCGCTGGCCGAAGAAATGGATGCGGCGATGCTGCGCTGGGAAGAACTGGAATCGAAGGCGGGCGGTTCGTGAGGCGGGTTTCTAGCCGCCGGTTTTTTTGGGCGTTCGATAGTGGCTTGAAACCTCTCCGACGTGATGCCGGCCATTCGGATGGCGCGTCGGACGAGTCCGCCACAGCGTGGGCTTCCTTTGTCCGCCCAAGCGATAAACCCTAGGCGGTCAGCAGCCAGATCGCCAGGCCACCGCAGGCCACCAGCACCGTCAGGAAGATCCAGCCCCAGATCTGATAGCGGCGGCCGAGTTGGGTCGGGTCGAGATCGGAAATCAGATACAGCCGGCGTCCGTCGGGTTTGCGCATCACGTGGGCTTCGGCCGAGGCATGCAGCTCGGCTTGTTGGCGGCGCACCTCGCGTTTGGCTTCGGCGCGCGCCAGTTCCCATTCCTTGAGGTCGATCTGGCCGTCGCCGTCGAGATCGAAGCGTTCGAGCAGCTCGGCGTGGTCGCGCTTCCAGTGCGCGAGCAGATCGCGCACCTGCTGCGCGGTGTCGTGCGCGGGGTCGATGCTGCCCAGCGTGGTGAATTCGCCAATCACGTAAATCGGGTCGTGCTTGAGCAGGCACCACTGGGTGTAGCGCGTGTCGCCGCGACGTTCGATGTCCTTGCGGGTGACGAGCAGTTCGGCGCCCACCGGATCGACGGCGCACTGTCCGCTGCCATCGTCGAGCAGAAAGGACGCATCGCTTTCGTCTTCCGACTGTTTCACCCACTTGTCGCCGCGTTGTTCCTCGACGATGAGTCGATACCACAGCACCGGCAGCCCATTGAGCGGCGAAAGCAGCGGCGTGCCGTCCAGCGGACGGCCGTCGCCGAACAGTTCGGTATAGCCCTGCGCCGCCGAGGCGATGCGCGAGGTCGGGGTGTCGAGGATGAGCCGTGAGTGGTGGATGGCGCGTAGCCAGCCGTACAGGGCTATGGCGCCGACGAGTACTGCGATGCCCGGATGCACCGCGCGGGGGAGATGGAACGCCGCAAAACCGAGCACGGCGACGCCCGACATGAGCGTGGCACCGGTGCGATCGGGGCGCAGCGAAACGAGCATGAGGCGCGCGCCGGGCGTTTAGTCGTTGAACAGTGCCTTCATGTCCACATCGGCTTTTTCGGCGGTCGAGAACTCCAGCAGCGGTTGCGCCGGGAACTGGAACAGACGGGCGACGATCACGTCGGGGAACTGCTCGATGCGTACGTTGCTGACATTAACGCTTTCGTTATACATCTCGCGGCGGTCGGCAATGCTGTTCTCGAGCGAGGTGATTCGCGTTTGCAGCTGCATGAAGTGCTCGTTGGTTTTCAGCTCCGGGTAGGCCTCGGCAACGGCGAACAGTTGCCCGAGCCCGAAGCGCAGCATGCCCTCGGCCTGCCCGAGCGCCGGCACGTCGTGCTGGGCGCGAGCGTCGGAAACGCGGCTGCGCGCTTCGATCACGCGGGTGAGCGTTGTCTCTTCGAATTGCTTGTACTGGCGGCACACTTCGACCAGCTTGGGCAGCTCGTCGTGGCGCTGCTTGAGCAGCACGTCGATGTTGGCCCAGGCCTTGGCGATGTTGTGCTTCAGGCGCACCAGATTGTTGTAGATGACCACGCCGTAGAGCAGGGCGATGGCGATCAGGGCAAGCAGGACGATGGCGGTCACGGACATCGGGTTTCCTCGGAGGCTGACAGGTTTTGCGGATTGTACTGTTGTGCGCGAGCCAATGACATGGCCGAATCCTTGCGCATCATGTCTCGGTGTCGGCAGGGGGGAGCAGACGTTCTGCATCTTCCTGCGGGATCGCCAGATGCTTGATCAGTTGTTCGCGATTGATGCGCAGCAGTTCGGAGATGGCGTGCAGGTCATCGGGAATGGCCGCATTGCGCCAACCGCGGGCGGCGTGCCGCGCCAGTGCCGTGGCCAGTTCGACCGTGCGCATGCGCGGATTCTCGGTGTTGGCCGCATTCATGAGAGAGATGAGCAGCGCGGGCAGGCGCCAGGCGTGGGCGACGGCGAGCTGGATTTCATTGGCAGTAAAGCCGAATACCTCTCGCTGTGCGACGGCGCTGCGCAGGCTGTGATCGGCGCGTTGCATGTCGTACACCCGCTGGGTGAGTTCCGGCGCGAAGGCCCAGCACAGGACGTCGGAGGTGTCGTGCAGCAGGGTGGCGACGGTAATCTCTTCGACGTCCAGATCATGGCGGAGGATGGCCCAGTCTCGCGCGTAATGCGCCGCCCGGCGCGCCCGCGCGATGACCCGCAAACAACCCACCAGCGCCTTGGGGTTGTCGGCCAGTTGCTCCTCAAGCGTCGGCATGTGTTCGAAAGCACGGAAGAACGGTGTGATGCCGATCATCATCACCGCCCGGTCGATGGTGGTGATGTCGTGGTTTTGCGATTGCCCCCGGTTCTGTTCCATGTAGCTGAGCAGCCGTAGCGTCATCAGCGGATCGCCGAGCACGACGGCCGTGATCTGCTTGCCGCTGATGTCATCCTCCTGCTCGCGCAGCGCCGCGATCTGCTGTGCTGTTCGCTTTAGCACAGGAATCGTCTCCTGCGAGAAGCAGGCGACGTAGCTGTCGAGCGATTCGAGTGGGCGATGGATGCGCTTCATGAACGTTGGTCCGGGGGTGAACGGTGAACATTACGTCATGAGCATCGGTTAACTTGAGCGCAGCCGGAAGGGGAAGACGCGGGGGGTGTTTTCGTTATAATCTTTTCGGATTAGTGTCTTGCAACTCACGGGAATCGGTGTGGCAGCGTCCTTCAAGGCCTTCGTGATCGACCAGGGGAATGACAAATCCGTAAGCGGCGGCTTCCGTCAGATCGCCCTGGATGCGCTCGATCCGGGCGAGGTTCTCATTCGTGTGCATTACTCGAGCATCAATTACAAGGATGCACTCGCCGCCACCGGTCAGGGAAAGATCATCCGGCGCTTCCCATGCGTCGGCGGCATCGACCTGTCCGGCGAAGTGGTCGAGAGTAGCGATCCACGCTTTTCCGCGGGCGATCCGGTGGTGGCGACGAGTTTCGATATCGGCGTATCGCACCATGGTGGCTACGCCGAGTTCGCGCGTATTCCGGGTCAGTGGGTGGTCGGCCTGCCGACGGGTTTGAGCCTGTTCGATGCCATGGCCCTGGGTACGGCCGGCTTTACCGCGGCCTTGGGTATCGTGCGCATGGAGGCCAACGGCCTGGCGCCCGAGAATGGTCCGGTGCTGGTGACCGGGGCGACCGGCGGCGTCGGCAGCCTGGCCATCGATATGCTGTCGGCGGCCGGGTATGACGTGACCGCGCTGACCGGCAAGGCCGATGAGCGGGACTATCTGCTTGGCCTCGGGGCCAAAACGATTCTCTTGCGCGAGCGCATCGACTTCGACGCGGTGCGCCCGCTGGAGGGCGCGCAATGGGCCGGCGCGGTCGACAATGTCGGCGGCCAGATACTCCACTGGATTCTGGCCACCATGCGGCAAGCGGGTACGGTCGCGAGTATCGGCAATGCGTCGAGCTTCAATATTTCCACCACGGTGTTTCCGTTCATTCTGCGCGGCGTGAGCCTGCTCGGAATCGATTCGGGCTACATCGGTTTTCCGACGCGGCAGCTCGTCTGGGACCGCCTTGCGGGTGATCTGCATCCGCGCCACCTGGCGGCCGTGACGCGCACCATCGAGTTCGATGCGCTACCGGCTGCCTTCGACGACTTTATTGCGGGCCGTATTCGCGGGCGGACGGTTGTCCGCATCGGCGGATGAACTGGCCTGGAGACAAGCAGTTTGACTGAAGACAACATTCCTCTGCCGCGCGTTCTGATTGTCGACGATTCGCGCATGGTGCGTGCGTCGATCAGCAAGAACATCCGTGATCGCTTCGATATACGCGAGGCGGGCGACGGCGAAGACGGCTGGCAAGCCTTGCTGGTCGATCCGTCGATTCAGGTGGTGATTTCCGATCTCGGCATGCCCAAGCTCGATGGCTACGGGCTGCTCGAACGCATTCGTGCGTCCAAGTTGTCACGCGTTGCCGAGTTGCCGGTCATCATCATTTCGGGTGAAGAGGACGATAACGCACGGGTCAAGGCGCGCGAACTGGGCGCCACCGATTTCATCACCAAAGGCATCGGCACGGTCGAGCTGACCAGCCGGCTCGACGCCCTCACGCGGCTGGCGCGCGCCACGCGCGAGCTGGAGCAAAGCCGCGAGGCGCTGGCCCTGGGCAGCCCGGTCGATCCGCACTCGGGCCTGGCGACCAAAGCCTACATGGAATGGCACGGCAATCAGGAGTTGGCGCTGGCGCGCCGGCGCAATGGCGATCTGGCCGCCATGGTGATCATGATCGACCAGTTCGACAAGCTGCTGGGCGAATACGGCGTGCACATCACCGAGCTCATCAATCGCAAGCTGTCCAAGATTCTGTCGTCCAAGGTGCGCAAGGAAGACACCGTGTCGCAGATGGCGCCGGGGCAGTTCGCGGTGCTGTGCCCGAGCACCAACATCGATGGCTGTTCGGCGTTTGCTCTGCGTTTGCAGCGGGCCATCGACAAGCTGGTGATGACCTATCGCGGCAAGCAGATCCGCATGACGGTCACGGTCGGGATCGCCGCCGGGGCCGGAAGCGACGAGGCGCTCACGATCAGCGAGTTGATCGGCTTGGCGGTCGAGCGCGTCAAGGTCGGCCTCGATGCGGGCGGCAACCGGGTCATCGCCGAGAGCGGCGAAATCGATCCGCGGCAGTTGCAGCGCTTCGTGCGCCTGCCGGTCAGTATCGACCACATCCTCATGCAGGTGCGTTCAGGGGCGACCACAGAAGTCGCCGCGCGCCTGCCGGATGTGATCAATACCTTGTTGCCGCTGCTCGAGCTGATTGAAGAAGAATTTCACTGTGGCCTGCCCTTGCGCGCCCTGCGCAAGCCGGAATCGCTGGGGCAGGCAAACAATGAAGTCCATCCCGAGGAGGGAACCACAACCAAGCTATGACCACATAGCGAAACCATACGACTCAACGTCGCTCACAATCGAAGGGAAAAGAGAGGGAGAGGGATTGTCATGACGACTTACAAGGAGTTTTACCGACGCTCGATCGAGGACCGTGACGGGTTCTGGAAAGAGCAGTCCGCAATGATCGACTGGCACAAGGCGCCGGAACAAATCTGCGATTATTCGCGACCGCCTTTCGTCAAGTGGTTCAAGGGCGGCGAGACCAACCTGTGCTACAACGCCGTCGATCGCCATGCCGCCAAGCGGCCGGACGACAAGGCGCTGATCTACATTTCGACCGAGACCAACGAAGAAGTGGTCTACAGCTTTGCCGAGCTGCAACGCGAAGTCGAACGCATGGCGGCCATCTATCAGGATCTGGGCGTCAACAAAGGCGACCGCGTGCTGATCTACATGCCGATGATCGCCGAGGCGGCCTTTGCCATGCTCGCCTGCGCCCGTATCGGCGCGATTCACTCGGTGGTGTTCGGTGGCTTTGCCGCCGCGTCGCTCGCCACCCGCATCGATGACGCCAAACCGGTGCTGATGGTCAGCGCCGACGCCGGCATGCGCAACGGCAAGGCCGTGCCGTACAAGCATCTGGTGGACGAATCCTGCAAGCTTGCCGAGTTTCCGCCGCAACACGTGCTGATCGTCGATCGAGGTCTGGACAAGGGCTTCCCGAAGGTCGAGGGCCGCGATGTGGACTACGCGACGCTGCGCGCCAAGCACTTGGACGCGCAAGTGCCCGTCACCTGGCTTGAATCTTCCGAGCCCAGCTACATCCTGTACACCTCCGGCACCACCGGCAAGCCCAAGGGCGTGCAGCGCGACACCGGTGGCTATGCGGTGGCGCTGGCCGCGTCGATGAAGCACATCTTCACCGGCGGTGAGGGCGAGGCCATGTTCTCGACCTCCGACATCGGTTGGGTGGTCGGCCATTCCTACATCGTCTACGGCCCACTGCTCGCCGGCATGGCGACGGTGATGTACGAAGGCACGCCGCTGCGCCCCGATCCCGCCATCTGGTGGTCGATTGTCGAGAAGTACAAGGTCAGCGTGATGTTCTCGGCGCCGACCGCGGTGCGTGTGCTCAAGAAGCAGGATCCGGCCTTCCTCAAGAAGCACGATCTGTCATCGCTCAAGCACCTGTTCCTCGCCGGCGAGCCGCTCGACGAGACCTCGCACGAGTGGATCATGAGCGAGCTGGGCATCCCGGTCATCGACAACTACTGGCAGACCGAAACCGGTTGGCCGATCCTGGCCATCTGCCGTGGCGTCGAGGACAGCAAGATCAAGCTCGGTTCGCCGGCCTTCCCGGTGTATGGCTACGACCTGCGCCTATTTCGCGAGGATGGCACCGAAGCCGGCGCCAACGAGAAAGGCATCGTCGGTATCGTGCCGCCGTTGCCGCCGGGTTGTTTGTCGACGGTGTGGGGGCAGGACGATCGCTTCGTCGAAACCTATTTCACCACCTTCAGCGATCCGGTCATCTACTCCTCGTCCGACTGGGGCATCCATGACGACGCCGGCTACTACACCATCCTCGGTCGCATGGACGATGTGATCAACGTCGCCGGCCATCGTCTCGGCACCCGCGAGATCGAAGAGGCGGTGCAGGCCCATCCGGCCATTGCCGAAGTGGCTGTGGTCGGTGTCGCCGATCAGCTCAAGGGGCAGATGCCGATGGCCTTCGCGGTGGTCAAGGATGCGTCCGTCGTCGATACCGAGGAGAAGCGCATCGCGCTCGAGAAGGAGGTGATGAAGAAGGTCGATACTTTGCTCGGCGCCATCGCGCGCCCGGGTCGGGTGCACTTCATCTCCGGGCTGCCCAAGACGCGTTCGGGCAAGATGCTGCGACGTTCGATCCAGGCGCTTGCCGAGGGGCGAGATCCGGGCGATCTGACCACCATCGAAGATCCGGGCACGCTGGCGCAGATTCAGGCCGTGCTCAAGTCCTGATCGTTTCGCGCTACCAACAAAAAGCCCGCCGTTGTGGCGGGCTTTTTGTTGCGGGCGAGGTTTTCATTCGACCTTCCGGCAGCTGTTTTCGATCTCCTGCTGCACCACCCGCCACACCGGTCTGACCATGAAACGGATGCCTTTGATGATGGATTGCACGTTCATCATCGACGGCACGCGCGTGCCGCGATGCTTGATCGGCCCGCCGATCTGGGTGATCTCGACGCCGAGCTTGGCAAAGTGCGAGGCCAGCCGCGGCTCGGTGAGGACAAACAGCGTGTCGATGTTGTTGCGCGCGGCAAGCGCCACGGCGCCCATGTACAGGCTGATCGGGATGTATGGAAAACGGGGCTGCTCATTCTCTTCGCTGAAGTCGTCGTCGTTGATCGCAACGGCCACGTTCCGCTCGCCACGACGCCGGCGATAGGCTGATCGCACAGCCAATCGGGACACCTCGGCAATGCGTCGCCGGTCCATGGTGGCCGGGTCGATGATCGAGCGGTCCAGGGTGTTTGCGCACGCGGCCTCGAATGGCAGCGGCGCGTTGGGGCGGTCGGGGTGCGCGAGGATGAGGCGAGTGCAGCCCACCGGCGCAAAGGGGGCTCTGGAAGAGCGCAGCAGGCAATGCAGGCTGTGGCTGTCGAAGGCGTCGTGCTCCCGGCGGTCGGGGCGCTCCGGCTCGAACTTGAGTTCTTCGCAATACACCTCATGGCGGACACGGAAGACCTCGTCGCGTTGCGCATCGGTCGCCGCCGCTTCGATCTGGAAGTATTTGGAGAAGCCGGCGCCGAGGTTGAAGCGGTCAAAGAGAGACATGGTGTAGTCCGATGTACGGGGGCGGTCAGACGCCTTGCCTGAGCGCGTCCACGATGGGCGTTCGTGCAACGCGACGAGCAGGGGCAATGGCGGCCAGGCCGGTGGCGAGCAATCCGATGAAGAATGCCGAAATAACGGTAGTTGGCACAATGCGAATCAGTGCCACGTAACCCAAATTGGCATTTGGCGGCGGGGGCATGGGGATGCCGATGGCCGAAACAACCGCCGCAATGGCCAAGCCGGCGACGACACCAATCACGGCGCCGGTCAGCCCGAGTATGGCGTTTTCGACCAGCAGCAGCCGGAACACCGCGGGGGGGCGGTTGCCCAGTGCCTGCATGGTGCCGAATTCGCTCTGTCGTTCGAACACGCTCATGTTGACGCTATTGACGACCGACAGCAGCACCATGGCGAGGATGATGAGCTGCAGGATGCCGAATTGACGGTCGTAGAGCTGCACGGTCTTGTCGTAGAAGTCCGACAGTTGACGCCAGTGACGGGCCTCGAGTTTGCCGCCCAGGGCCTGAGTGATCTTTGTGTGCGCCGCCAGCGTTGCGTTGGTGTCGTGCAGCGAGACGACGAGCAGATTGGCGCCTTCGGTCAGCATCAGTTGCTGCGCGGCGGCGAGCGGGATTCGCACCGCGCGGGCATCGAAGTCGCGCGAGAAGCTCTGGAAGATGCCGACCACTTCCATGTCGAGCGTGTTGAGCGCGCCGCCGGTGGTATTCATCACCAGCGTGGTGCGATCGCCCGGCTTGAGTCCGAGGGCTTGCGCGACGCCTTGTCCCACCATCATGCCGAAGGTGTCGTCGTCCTTGAGCGCCCGGCCCTGGGTGACCGAGATGTAGGTGCCGAGTCGTGCTTCCTTGTCCGGCTCGATGCCCTCGCCGATGATGGCCAGATCGCGCTTGCCGTTGTTGAGCAGGCCGGAGAAGCTGAGTCGGGCAGACACGTCTGCCACTTCCGGCAGTTGGGCGATGGATTGTGCAACGGCACCCGGTTGCGCGATGAGAAAATGTTCGGGGTGCCGCGTGCCTTCGTCCAGATAACCGGGCTTGAATACCTGGACATGCCCCGTCTGCGAGTGGATGATCGCTTCGCCCAGCTGGATGTAGATGTCCTGCACGAATCCGCCCGAGACGATCAGGCCGGCCACGCCAAAGACGATGGCGGTGAGCGTCATGGCGGTGCGCACCTTTTGGCGAAGCACGTTGCGAAGGGCGAGTTTGACTAGCATCGTGTTCACCGCTGGTGGCGCAAGGCGTCGACGATAATCATGCGCGAAGCCTTCCACGCCGGGAACAGGCTGGCCAGCAGTGTGGTGCTCACCGCGAGCAGTAGCGCATCGAAAGCCAGCGATGCCGAGATGACGATCTGGCCGGTGAAACCGTGGGCCATGCCCGGCGGAGGCGGCATGGGGATGCCGATGGCCGAGATCACTTGCGCCAGAATCAGACCGATGACGACGCCACCGACGCCGCCCACCAGGCCCAGCAGAACGCCTTCGGAAATGAACAGGCGCAGGATGCCGGTGCGGCGCACGCCCAAGGCCATGGACGTGCCGATCTCGCTGGTGCGTTCGAGCACCGACATGGTCAGCGTGTTCGAAATGCTGAGAATGACGATCAGCGCGATGAGCATCCGCACGACGCCGATTTGCTTGGAGAACAGCTCGACCGTCTTGTTGTAGAAGTCGGCCAGTTGGTGCCAGGGCACGATCTCGAACTGTTTGCTGTCGAGCCGCCCGCGCAGTTGAGCGACGGCTTCATCGGTTTTGTCGGTCTCGTTCAGCAGCACGACCCAGGAGGTGGCACCATCGACGCGCATGAGGGCGCGCGCAATCTTGATCGGGGCGCGTACCACCGAGTCGTCGTAAGCCTTGGTGACCGTCGCAAAGATGCCCGCGACCTGGCATTCGACCGCATTGACGCCGCCGGCCGCCGTTGTTGCCAGCATCACCACACGATCGCCCGGGGCAGCACCGACACTCGCAGCCAGACCCTCGCCGAGCAGTACCGAGTTCGGTTCGCTTTCGGTGAGATCCTGGCCCTTGATGATGGTGATCGCCCGCGTGATGGGCGCTTCGCGCGCCGGATCGATGCCTTCGCCGAGAAACGAGACCGTGGCGTCGCCCTTGCTCAACAGACCGCCAAACGCCAGGCGCGGTGCGACGGTGGTGAGCGCGTCGACATCGGCTGCGGTGACGGTGGCTTGCGGTGATGCGTCGATCAAATAGCGATAGGGGTCGGCCTGCCCTCCCGAAAGATAGCCGGGACGGACGATTTGAACGTGGCCAAGTTGCGAATGGATTGTTGACTCGCGCAAGTCCTGGAAAATCCAGTGAATGAAGCCGCCGGCGAGCAAAAAGGCGATGACGCCACCGCCAACGGTGCTCAGCGCGAGTATTGACCTGCGACGGTGACGAAGCAGGTTTCGACTTGCGAGGCGCAGGTCTTGCAGAAAGTTCTCGAGGGCGCGTGGCACCATGCTGGTTTCAAGTGGCATGCCGGTTGCCTATCATAACGGTTGCGCTCGGCAAATATGAAGGAAACAGGATGACGACTGGCTTCGATTACGAAAAGGCGTTTTCGAGGAATATTGGATGGGTGACCGAAGCCGAGCAGGAGCGTTTGCGCGGCAAGCGCGTGGCTATCGCCGGCATGGGTGGCGTTGGTGGTGTGCACCTGCTGACGCTGGTTCGGCTGGGGATTGGCGCATTTCACATTGCGGATTTTGATTGTTTCGATGTCGCCAACTTCAACCGCCAGGCCGGGGCCATGATGTCCACGGTGGGGGAGCCCAAAGCGGCGGCGTTGGCGCGCATGGCCAAGGACATCAACCCCGGGCTCGACGTCCGGACTTTCGACCAAGGGGTTGACGAGAACAACCTCGACGCCTTTCTTGATGGCGTCGATCTTTATGTCGATGGGCTCGATTTCTTTGCGTTCGGCGCCCGCCGCGCCACGTTTGCTGCGTGCGAGGCACGTGGCATTCCAGCAGTTACGGCCGCACCCCTGGGCATGGGGACGGCTTTTCTCTGCTTCAAACCCGGGTCGATGCGGTTTGAAGACTATTTCGGCTTCGAGGGGCTCGATGAAGCGCAGATGCCACTCAATTTCATGATCGGGCTGTCGCCGGCCATGTTGCAGCGGACCTATCTCGCCGACCCGAGCCGCGTCGATCTGGATGCGAGGAAAGGGCCTTCGACAATCATTGCCTGTCAGTTGTGCGCCGGCGTGGTCGCGGGCGAGAGCCTCAAGCTACTGCTCAACCGCGGTCACGTACCAGTTGCGCCACATGGCTTTCACTTCGACGCTTACCGCAATCGCTTCGTCAAGACCTGGCGTCCCGGCGGTGCGCGCAATCCGCTTCAGCGCATCATGCTGGGTATCGCGAGGCGACAACTGGCCCGCATGCGTGCGGCGCGGCCCGACTGAATTCGGTAACCGATTGATTACTCAGCGCGGATCAAGTCGGCCAACGGCAGGCGTCGCGACTTCACGGGATTCGGCTTTTTGGGCCACCCCACGCGCAGCATCATGTGCAGGCGCTCGCCAGCGTCGAGCTGAAAATACCCATTGAGGCGAGCCAAGGCTTGGCCGACGGGCTCGCGCCAGGCAGGGGAAACGCGTCCATCGTCGAAGCGGGACTGCTGATCGGCGACGACGTAGTACGGATGCACCGCCCAGCCTGCCGCGTTGAGCGCAATCCACGCGCGCTCCATCAGTTGACCGGCATCGCGCGCACCGACCGGCGTGGCTTCACCGATCAGACAAAGGAGCGCCGAGGCGTTGCGCATTTTGGTGACTTCCTGCAGAGCCATGAGCTTGTAGGCTCGAAAACGGTTGAGCCGCGCCATCCTGCTCCAAGGCCGGATGAAACGCATGAACTGTCCGCCCCCCGGGGGAAGGTCGACCGAAGCGATGTCGATGCCATCACCCGAGGCCACTTCGGTTGCGTCAAAGCGAATCGAGCTCATCAGCCACTCATGGAGTTCCCGATCACAAAAGCGTGCCTGACAGCACGTGTTGGCAATGGCGCCGAGTGCATCGAATCCGTTCGCGTCGTTGACGGTGACCAGTCGGACGCGCCCCTGTTGGTTCAAGGCGGTGGGTTCGAGCAAGTCGTCAGGCAAGTGGGGCTTGGTATACCCAAAGCGATTCGTATGGCGCTGGAACAAGGGCAGGTCGGCATGTGCCCGCCAATCTTCCCCCGATATCTGGAACTGAAAATAGTCTTGGCTGGGTGAAATCGCGCTGTCGGGTACGTCGCAGATCGGCACCGGCCGATCGATCGCGAGGCTCGCTTGAACGACGTTTTCAAGCATGGCGCCCACGCCGATCAAGGTTGCATGGCCAGTCGGTCCGAATGGATCGACGGCGCTACCCGCCCGGTGGCAGACTCGTACAGAGCGCCCCGAGATGTCGAACGTCCAGTGCTGGGCATTGTCGGGTGAGGGCGCGCATGCGGCTGCCCGTATGAGCAAGTCTTGATCGTAAGACACGTTTGCTTTGCCGCTTCTTTGTGGGGATGTTCCACAAGCATGCCCGAAACAGACTCACCATTGAAGTGTTCGGGGGGCTGTGGTCGCAGGAGCGCTTTCTGAGCAGCACGAGAAAGTACGAGCGCGCATCACGGGGCGGGGTGTGTGTCGGCGCAAGCGAGGGGCGCGAGGCGGCGTGCGAGTGCCGCTTGGTTGGCTTCGGTGAGATGCGCCGAAAGGACTGTCGATATTCTTTACACGAGTGGCTCGTGTGTCATTCGTTGTTGGTGTAACTATATGAATAATAAGATAAATAAAAACTGGCACCGGAGTTGCTTATTGTTGGGCGTGGTGAGACTCGCCAACTTTTATTCAAGGAGATTCACAATGAACAAACTTCGCATGGCTGTCGCGATTGCTGGCGTGATCGGTGCCACCAGCGCAGTCGCAGCTCCGGTGAGCGCAGCCGTTCCGGCTGGCTCGGTTCTGTTTTCTGACAACAGTGCTGAATACCTGATCGACCGTGACCAAAACGGCACGCTCGACGTCGGTGATTCGCTGCGCGGTATTCTGTCGATCGACAACGTGACCGGCTCTGGCCCGCAAGTCGCCATCGGTACCGGTACCGTCTACAACGAGCTGACCGGCCTGTTCCAGGTCGTGGTGACCAGCAAGGTTGCTGTCGGCGGTGGTCGTTACAACTACACCTTCGGTTTTGACGCCACCTTCGGTCAGGGCGCTGGCGTGGTTGGTGTGCTGTGGGACGATGCGGCTCAGGACTTTGCCCGCTCCAACTGCGGTGGTTTGAACGACTTCGCAGCGTGTGAAGCGACCGCAACCGGTGGCAACCTGTGGGCGACGCTGGGTCTGGGTGCTGACGGTTTCTGGAGTGCCAGCAACGCGGTTGATGATCCGTCAATCGGTGGCAATCTGCCGCTGGCAACGCCGCTGGGCTCTTTCTCGATGGGCCTTGACTTCATCACCAATAACACCGGTTTCACTTGGAACCAGGTGCTGTGTGCCGATACGACCGATCTTACCCTGCACATGGTTGATGTGTGTGGACAAGGTGGCCTGCTGGCTACCGGTCGCAATCTGGGGCAAACCAACACCCCGTACGACATCTTCGACAACGTCGATTTCACCGCCAACCGCGTGCCTGAGCCGGGTTCTCTGGCGCTGGTCGCTGCTGCGCTGGTCGGTTTCGGCGCAATGCGTCGCGGCAAGAAGTAATCAGTCGCTTCGCTGTCAAAGAGAAACGGGCTTCGGCCCGTTTCTTTTTTTGTGCGTCGGTTTCTGGTGCTGCAATTCCGGACTCTGCGTTCAGCTGTCCAGTATGACCAGATTGTCGCGATGAATGGCTTCGGCCTCACAGACGTATCCCAGAACGGATTCGATGGCTGAGGTCGGTTGGCGCAGGAGCTTGTTTGCCTCCGCACTCGAGTAGCTGCTCAGGCCGCGGGCAACGACCGTACCATCTTCGCGTTGGCACGACACGACCGCTCCGCGTTCGAATGTGCCGTTGACGCCGACAATGCCGACCGGCAACAGGCTCTTTCCTGCCTTGAGCGCTTTGGCAGCGCCGTCGTCAAGAACGTAGGCGCCAGAAACCTTGAGATGATCCGCAAGCCACTGCTTTCTTGCTTGCAGTGGCGTGCTTGAGGCGTGCAACAGCGTGCCGATGGCTTCGCCTGCGAGTGTGCGCGCCAGCGCGTCTGGTTGGTGGCCGCCGATGATGAGCGTGCAGGCGCCGCTGCGGGCTGCGCGTTGTGCGGCGCGTACCTTGGTCAGCATGCCGCCCGTGCTGATGCCCGTGCCGGCGCCACCGGCCATGGACTCGTAACCCGGGTCTTCCGCCTGCCCTTCGCTGATGAGTGTGGCGGATGCGTCCTTGCGCGGATCAGCCGTGTAGAGGCCGTCCTGGTCGGTGAGGATGACGAGGGCGTCCGCTTCGATGAGGTTGGCCACCAGCGCACCGAGCGTGTCGTTGTCGCCGAACCTGATCTCGTCAGTCACGACGGTGTCGTTCTCGTTGATGATCGGGACCACGCCGAGC
This sequence comes from Rhodocyclaceae bacterium, assembly GCA_050293885.1. GTDB lineage: Bacteria > Pseudomonadota > Gammaproteobacteria > Burkholderiales > Rhodocyclaceae > Nitrogeniibacter. Next base: position 21,985 of record JBNKNO010000044.1, read on the forward strand.
TTGAGCAGGGTGGTGATGGTCGAGCGCGCGTTGAGGTAGCGCTTGCGATCGGCCAGGTCGTCATGAGTGAGCAGGATCTGCGCCGTGTGCAAGCCGTGCTTGGAGAAGGCGGCTTCGTAAGTTTGGGCGAGGCCCATCTGACCAACCGCTGCCGCCGCTTGTAGTTTGTGCATCTCGTGTGGGCGTGATTTCCAGCCCAGCCGCTGCATGCCGGCGGCGATGGCGCCTGACGAGACGAGCGCGATCTGGCGGCCGTCCTTTTGCAGCGCGGCAATTTGCCGAGCCCAGTCGGCAAGCGCCTTCTGGTCGAGGCCGGCACCGTTGTTGGTGACCAGTGCGCTGCCAACCTTGACGACCAGTCGGCGGGCGGAGCGGATCTTGTTTCTCATGGTGCGAGCGGGTCGTAAACGTCCGGTGTTTCGTCGTTTTCGGGGGTGCCGTCGGGTTTCGGGCGGTGCGCGTCAATATGGTCCTGGATCGCGCCGACCAGTTCGCGGCAACCGTCACCGTTCATGGCGCTGATCGTGAAATGTCGCTCAACCTCACCATAGGCGGCGAGGAAAGCATCAACGGTCGCTTGGCGTTCGTCGTCAGGTAGCAGATCCAGTTTGTTGAGCACCAGCCAGCGCGGCTTGTCGAAGAGTTCTTCGTCGTAACGACGCAGCTCGTCCACGATGGCCTGCGCCTCGCGCACCGGATCGACGCCTTCGTCAAAGGGGGCCAGGTCCACCAGGTGGAGCAGCAGGTGGGTGCGCGCCAGATGTTTGAGGAAGCGGTGCCCCAGCCCGGCGCCTTCGGCGGCGCCTTCGATCAGCCCGGGAATGTCGGCAACGACGAAGCTGCGGTTCTCGTCGCTGCGCACCACGCCGAGATTGGGTTGCAGTGTGGTGAAGGGGTAATCGCCCACTTTGGGCCGCGCGGCGCTGATGGCGCGAATCAGCGTCGATTTGCCGGCATTGGGCATGCCCAGCAGGCCGACGTCGGCGAGCACTTTCAGTTCCAGGCTCAAGCGGCGATGTTCGCCTTCCTTGCCGAGGGTGCGCTGGCGGGGTGTGCGGTTGGTGCTGGACTTGAAGTGCAGGTTGCCCCAGCCGCCTTCGCCACCCTGGGCGATGAGTACGCGCTTGCCATGCTCGTCGAGGTCGACGAGGCGCTCGCCGGTATCCATGTCGGTGAGCACCGTGCCAACCGGCATGCGCAACTCGATATCGCTGCCACCCTTGCCGTAGCGATCCTTGCCTTGGCCGTTGGTGCCACGCTGGGCGCGGAAGATGCGCTTGAAGCGGTAGTCGACCAGGGTATTGATGTTGTTGTCGGCGATCACGTAGACGCTGCCGCCCTTGCCGCCATCACCGCCGTCGGGGCCGCCCTTGGGGATGAATTTCTCGCGACGGAACGAGGCCACGCCATTGCCGCCGTCGCCGGCAATGACTTCGATGCGCGCTTCGTCAAAGAACTTCATGGATAAATCCTGCTGCCCGGAAATGAAAAAAGCCCTACCGCAAAGGATAGGGCTCCGTCGTGCTGCGAGTGCGACCGAGCGTTATTCGGCGCTCGGCACAATCGATACGGTACGGCGCTTGCTGGGGCCGCGCACCGAAAACTGCACGGTGCCTTCCTTGAGTGCAAACAGCGTGTGATCCTTGCCGATACCGACGTTGTCGCCCGGGTGGTATTCGGTACCGCGCTGGCGAACCAGGATGTTGCCTGCGGGAACGAGTTGACCACCGTAGCGCTTGACGCCGAGTCGTTTTGATTCTGAATCGCGACCGTTGCGGGAACTACCGCCGGCTTTTTTGTGTGCCATGAGGTTTTCTCCTTGTCCGGTTAGGCCGAAATCGTGTCGATGCGAATTTCGGTGTAGTTCTGGCGATGGCCCTGACGCTTCATGTAGTGCTTGCGACGGCGCATCTTGAAAATCTTGACCTTGTCGTGACGACCTTGCGAAAGCACGGTGGCTTTCACTGAGGCTCCATCAACCACCGGCGTGCCGATCTTGACCGACTCGCCTTCCCCAACCATCAAAATCTGGTCGAGAGTGATTTCCGAGCCCACGTCTACCGGCATCTGTTCTACCTTGATCTTTTGGCCGGCGGACACGCGATACTGCTTGCCCCCGGTTTTTATGACCGCATACATGTGGAGTGCTCCAATTAATCGGAAATTACGCTACGCGAAACCCGGCATTCTATGGCGGTAAGTCTGCGCTGTCAAAGCTTTTCTCGGATTCCAGCAGGGGTGAAAGGGCGTCGACGGCGGCGTGTTCGTGACGGTAGCCGGCATGTGGCGCCAGTGTTTGCCACAGTGGGTCGCGCTCGAGCACGTCGATGACCTGTTTCTTGAGGCCGCAAAGGGCGAGCGTCTGGCCTGCCGCCCGCATGTCGGCAACCACCTTCGCAAGCGCGTCGAGGCCGGTGGTGTCGATGGCGTTGATGCCTGCGGCGGAGAGGATGACGATTTTCACCTCGGGCTGGGCGCGGCGCGCCCACTCCATGGCGTCGACGAAGCGGGTCGCATTGACAAAATGCAGCGGCCCGTCGAAGCGCAGGATGGTGAGTTTCGGGTGCGGATGCGCGAGGTCGAAGCGCTCGAGGTCGCGATAGGTGGTGTCGTCGTGCAGACCGAGCAGGGCGACACGTGGCTTCATGCTGCGCCAGATGAGCAGCGACAGCGAGAGCAGCAGGCCGGTGAGGATGCCGTTCTGGATGTTGGGTGCGAACACCAGCGTGGCGCCGAAGGTTGCCCAGGCGGCGAGCCCGTCATCGTGATCCACGCGCCACACGCGGGACATGGCCTTGAAGTCGATCAGATTCGCGACCGCATGCAGGATGATGGCGGCGAGCACGGATTTGGGCAGGTCGTGCAGCAGATGCGCCAGGCTCAAGGTGGCGGCGATCACGAGGCCGGCGGTGACCAGTTGCGAGAGCCCGGTGCGCGCGCCGGCCTTGTAATTGAGCGCGGTGCGTGAAAACGATCCGCTGGTGGGCAGGGTGCCCGACAGCGATGCCGCGATCTTGCCCAGCCCCTGGCCAATCAGCTCCTGATTTTCATCCCAATGGACGTGGGCTCGTTCCGCTAGCGGTTTGCAGCTCGAGGCCGCTTCCAGAAAGCTCACCAGTGCGACAACGAAGGCGGCCGGGAGCAGGGCGCCGAGTTCATCCCAGCCGGGTAGGGTCGGGATGCTCAGTGTCGGCAGCGAACGGGGAATGTGGCCGACAACGGCACCGGAAGCCGCGAAATCGGTCGCTTGCGATACCGCGATGGCCACGGCGACGACGACAAGCACGCCGGGCAAGCGCGGTGCAAAGCGCTGAAACAGGCGCAGTGCGATCAGCGTGGCGATGCCGAAACCGAGCGTGGTCAGATGCGGGTCGGCCAGCGCGCTGGAAATCCGTACAAGTTCTGCCGATACCTGGCTGGCGCGCGGCCCGCTGGCGCCGAGCAGGACGGGCAACTGGGAGAAGCAGATGAGCAGGGCGGCGGCGTTGATGAAGCCGGCGAACACCGGCCGTGAGAGCAGGTTGAGCACCCAGCCCTGGCGTAGCACGCCAAGCAATAGCTGGATCAGGCCCGCCAACAGCGCCAGGGCGATACCCAGTGTCAAGAATTCCGACGAGTCGCTGGTGGCCAGGGGCGCGATGCTGGCAGCGGTGAGCATGCCGGTGAGCGCGACCGGGCCGGTCGACAGAAAACCGCTGGAGCCGAACAGGGCGGCCACGATCGCCGGCAGCATGGCGGCATACAGGCCGTAGTGGGCGGGAAAGCCCGCCAGTTGGGCGTAGGCCAGCGATTGCGGCACCACCACCAGCGCCACGCTGATGCCGGCGATCAGGTCGCCACGCAGGCCGTGTTCGGCCCAGATCCGGCGCCAGCGCAGGAAGGGGAAGAATCGCAGCGATGGGTGCGCAGTCCGCGTCATGTCGCCTCTCGTGGTGTGACCGGCATGTTAGCAAAGCCTGTTATTGCGCTGGCGCTTCATTGTCTGGCCCGTCTTGCGATGAACACTTGCTTTTCTTGTTGCAGTGGCTAGAATTTGGTCAAATTTGTCAGACAACCTGAGCAATATATGCCGCAGATGGCGCCGCTGGCGCGTCCTTCCCAGTTGAGTGAATCGGTCTCGCGAGCGATCGAGGCATGGATTCGCGACGGCGCCTTGGCGCCCGGGATGCGTCTGCCGACGGAAAAGACCTTGTCGAGCGAGTTTGCCGTTTCTCGTGCCGTGGTGCGTGAGGCCATCTCCCGACTCAAGGCCGATGGCCTCGTCACTACCCGGCAAGGGGCGGGAGCCTTCGTCGCGTCGCGGCCGGGGGCGGCGGTTTTTCGGCTGGCGCCCGGCCCGGCCAGCACCAAGGCGGAGGATCTCGGTCACGTCTTCGAGCTGCGCTACATCGTCGAGACTGCGGCGGCGGCGATGGCTGCGCGGCGGCGTACACCGGCGGATCTGCAGGCCATGCGCGATGCGCTCGATCGCATGGATGCCGCCTTGGCCAACGGCGAAGACGGTACGCAGGCGGACGACGATTTTCACGTGGCGGTGGCGGCCGCCACCGGCAACCCGGCGGTGGGGCGTTTCATTCGCTTCATGGGCGGCCAGTTCTTCGAGTCGCGCGTGCCGACCTGGGATGCGCGAGGCTACGCACAGGGGTGGGCGACGGCGTCGCAGGAAGAGCATCGACTGATGTTCGACGCCATTGCGGCACAAGATGCCGCGGCGGCGAGGGCTGCAGCACGGGCACACCTGGTGCACGCGGCGGGGCGGCTGGGGGTGGATGCCGGCCATTGGGACGAGGCGCCAATGGCGGTCGCCGATCTGGAGAAAATGACATGAACACGACGCTGGATGTGCCGGCCAATGCCGAGCGCGACAAGGACTTCTCTGCGGTGGATCGCGCGCGACTGCTCGATGCACTGTCGCGCGTGTTGCCCGAGCGTGGATTGATGTCGGCGGCAGAAGATCTGCGCCCCTACGAGTGCGACGGCTTGTCGATGTACCGGCAGGTGCCGCTGGCGGTGGTGCTGCCCGACACCGAAGCGCAAGTGGTCGAGGTGCTCAGAATCTGCCATGCCATGGAGGTGCCGGTGGTGGCGCGCGGCTCGGGCACCGGGCTGTCTGGCGGCGCACTGCCGCACGCGCACGGGGTGTTGCTGTCGCTGGCGCGCTTCAACCGCATCGTCAGCATCGACGCCAAATCGCGCACCGCCATCGTGCAGCCGGGGGTGCGCAATCTGGCCATCTCCGATGCCGCGGCCGCGCATGGCCTGTATTACGCGCCCGATCCCTCGTCGCAGATCGCCTGTTCGATCGGCGGCAACGTGGCGGAGAACGCCGGCGGTGTGCATTGCCTCAAGTACGGACTCACGGTGCACAACGTGCTGCGCGTGCGGGCGGTGACGATCGCAGGCGAAATCGTCGAATTCGGTGGCCATGGGCTCGACAGTCCGGGTTACGACGTGCTCGCCCTGCTGCATGGTTCCGAAGGCATGCTGGCGGTGATCACCGAAATCACCGTCAAGCTCACGCCCAAGCCGCAACTGGCGCAATGCGTGCTCGCGGCCTTCGACGACGTGGTCAAGGCGGGCGAGGCGGTGGCGGCGGTGATTGCGGCCGGCATCATCCCGGCCGGGCTGGAAATGATGGATCAGCCGGCGACGGCGGCGGTGGAGGAATTCGTGCATGCGGGCTATCCGCTCGACGCCAAGGCCATTCTGCTGTGCGAATCGGATGGCACCCCCGAGGAAGTGGCCGAAGAGGTCGCGCGCATGCGCGAAGTGCTCGAGCACGGCGGCGCCACCGAGATTCGCGTCTCGCGCGACGAGGCCGAACGGCTGGTGTTCTGGGCCGGACGCAAGGCGGCTTTTCCGGCCGCCGGGCGTATTTCGGCCGACTACTACTGC
>JBNKNO010000045.1:0-24166 GCA_050293885.1 Rhodocyclaceae bacterium
TTACTCTCGTGCCTCAAAAATACAAATTCTTTGTTCCTGCAATAAAGAGGTACGGTAACAGCTTTGATTGGTTTAAGGAAACCAATGGGTTGCCGGATTCTGTGACAGAAGAGACGGAAGCTCCTGTAAATAGAGCATTTGCGGTAGGTCGCGTCAAAAAAAAGTGAATCTCTTAACGAATAAAAGACTGTGCTGCGGCACAGTCTTTTATTTTGGGTTTCTCATCACTACTATTGTCCAAGCAGAACACCATTGGGGTCAGATACCGTCTTTCACGTCAAGCATCTGACTACAAAAATATGCCCGGAACGGCTCTCCTGATTTGACGACACCGTAGATCAGCAAGCGTAGGTTGGGCTGACGCAGGAAGCCCAACGTCTGGGGGGTATGTCGTTGGGCTTCGCTCTGCTCAACCCAACCTACACGCCGAGCCCGTAGGGCGGATGAGCGGAGTGCTATCCGCCGTATGCTTTAGGGTGAGTTACCTGCGGCGGAAGGTGCTTCGCGTTTCCGCCGTACTCCTGAGTTCCGGGTGTGGTAAACCGCCGATTACCCCCATCCCTGCACCGTCGGTCGGACCCCACCCGACCGCTCGTGCAGGCTTTACATTTGGTAACTCAAGGCGTGCCTTCTGGCGACGTTACGATCCCGTCCCGCCAAAGAAAGCCAGAGGAGTTAACGCCCATGAGCTACCCCGTCCGCGCATCGTCGCGCCTTCGCCAATTCCTGATGACGGGCCTGGCCTGTGCCGGTCTTGTTTCCATGGGGGCGAGTGCCGCGCCGTCAGACAATGCGGCGTTCGGCATCGGTCGTCCGCTGGAGACCAGCGAACTGCCGCCGGGGCTGCTCCGTGCGAATCTGGAGAGTCTGCCGCCCGCGGCGCGTTCGCGGGCCTTGCGCTGGTTGCAGGACTTTGAATTTCCCGCGGTGGATGTGGTGCAACTGCGTGTCGATTCGCGTGGCGGCATTTTCTATGAAGACCCGGCGATCGAGAATGCGGAGGCCACGGCGAGTGGGGCGTCCACGCCGGTGCTTCAGGAAGTGGATGCGACCAACGTCTTTCAGCTTCACAGCAAGCCGGGCGCGTCGCGCACGGTGTATGTGGACATGGATGGCCATGTGGTCACCGGGACGATCTGGAACGACAATGCCGGTGTCGATCCGCTGGTGATGAAGGCCTACGACACCGACGGCAATCCGGCGAGCTTTTCGCAGACCGAGGTGAATGTCATTGCCGAGGTGTGGAAACGGATCGCCGAGGATTACGCGGCTTTCGATATCGACGTCACCACCGAAGCGCCGGCGGCGTTCGGGCCAAATGTCGGGCACATCCTCGTGACCCGCAAGGCCGATCAGAACGGCAACCCGATCTACACCTGCTCGTGCGGCGGTGTGGCCTATGTGGGTGTGTGGGGCGGCAGCTCATTCCCGTACTACCAGCCTGCGCTGGTGTTCCAGGACGGGGTCAATTCGGCGCATACGATTTCCGAAGCCGCCTCGCACGAGTTGGGTCACAACCTCGGCCTGTCGCATGACGGCACCTCGACCACCGGCTACTACCTGGGTCACGGCAGCGGTGCCACCTCGTGGGCGCCGATCATGGGGGCGGGTTACTACAGCAACGTCACCCAGTGGAGTCGGGGCGAATACGCCGATGCCAACAATACGCAGGACGATCTGGCGGTCATCGCCAACCGTCTGACCTACCGCGCGGACGATCACGAGGATCTGCTGCTCGCCAACGCAACCGCGCTGGTGCGCAGCGGCGGCACCACCATCGCGTCGACGACGCCGGTGAGCGATCCGGGCAACCTCTCGCCTTACAACAAGGGCGTCATCGAAGACCGCTCGGACGTGGACCTGTTCTACATCGATTCGGGCGCCGGCTTGATCGACCTGACGGTCGTGCCCGATTGGCGCGAGCGCTACGCCAGCCAGTCGCTGCGTGGCTCGAATCTGGATATTCTCGTGACCCTCTACGACGGTGCCGGCAACGTGGTGGCGCAGAGCAACCCGATTGGCGAAACCAATGCCACGCTGCAGGTGAACGTGGCGGCGGGGCGTTATTACCTGGCGGTCACGGGCGTGGGTGAGGGTGATCCGGCGACGGGCTATTCCGACTACGCTAGCCAGGGCCAGTACACCATCAGTGGCACCGTGCCCGAGGATGTGGTGGCCGCCGAGCCGCCAACGGCGCCGACCGATCTGAGCGCGAGCCTGGTGGGCGAGAACGGCATTGCACTGGTGTGGACCGACCCGGCATCGACCGCGACCAACAACGAGGCGGGGTATCGCGTCATGCGCCAGGTCGACGGCGGGCTGTTCGTCGAAGTGGCGAGCCTTGCGCGCGATGCGAGCAGCTTCAACGACAACAACCTGGCCAGCGGCACCTACACCTATCAGGTGGAGGCCTACAACAGCGCGGGGTCGGCCTGGTCCAACCTGAGCGAGACGGTCACCATCTCGCTGCCCAGCCGCTTCCACGCCACCAGCGAAAGCACGCTCGATGGCACCGTGGTTGCCGGTTCGTATGTCGACACCACGGCGACCGCGGGCAGCGAGCAACTGGCCGAAACCCATCAAGGGGGCCGCCCGAACAGCCGTGTCAGCAGCCTCGACCATCGGTGGACGATCACCGGCGTGCAGCCGGGGGCAACCATGAACCTGTCGGTGGTGGCCAACGCGCCGGCCAACAACGAAGGCGACGATTTCGCCTTTGCCTACTCGACCGACGGCACGACCTTTGTGCCCTTCGCGCTGCTTGAAAACGGCACCGGTGAGCAGACGCTGACCACGGCGCTGCCGGCGACCACGTCGGGTACCGTGATCGTCCGCGTGCAGGACACCGATCGTACCGCTGGCAACGGCAATGCCGACAGCGTCAGCGTCGCGCTGGTGCGTATCGAATCGCAGGGTGCGCCGGGTGAGCAGGTGCCGGTAGTGACGATCAGCGAACCGGTCGACGGCGCCGTGGTGCAGCAGGGTGATCCGGTGGTGTTGAGCGCCACGGCCAATGACTACGAGGACGGCGATCTGTCTGCCAGCATCAGCTGGTCGTCCAGCCTGGACGGGCATCTGGGCAGCGGGCCGAATCTGGCCGTCGGGACCTTGAGTCTGGGTGATCACCTGATCACCGCCACGGTCACCGATTCGGCCGCCAATACGGTCAATGAGAGTGTCACGGTGACGGTGACCGATCAGGCGGTGGCGACCTCGGTGCGGGTGTCCGGCTTGCAGCCGTCGGCATCGGTCGGAAAGGGGCAGCGGTGGACGGCCAATGTCTTTGCGCAGCTGGTCGACAATCTGGGCAACCCGGTCGCCAACGCCACCATCAGCGGCAACTGGGGTGGCGGCGCCAGTGGCAGTGCCTCGTGCATCAGCGACGCCAGCGGGCAGTGTGCGATGAGCAAACCGAACCTCAAGAGTTCGGTGACCAGCGTGAGCTTTACGGTGAGTACCGTCACGCACGCGACGCTGGTGTTCGATGCCTCGGGTGTCAGTGGGGTGACGGTGATCTCGCCGTACTGAGCGGAAACGCGAGCAGACGATCGCGAGATGAACTGACCGGCCCGTGGGCAGCCCCCACGGGCCGGTTTTTTGTGCAGCAACGCACGCGGTCCGGCGTGCGGATGGGGTCGATCCCCCATTCCCGGCGGCTCCGGCATCGGGCACGCTTGGCGCGTGTCGTCATCCTCACGTTCTCAATGCCCCGGGCCGAACCATGAAAACCGCACTCGCTGTGCTGCTGAGTCTCATCTGCACCGTCTGCGCCGCCGGGCAATGGAGCGCCATTCAGGATCGCTTCCACTGCCCGGGTATCGATAATTCACTCGTCTGCGCCCAGGCCATCGAACGGGGACTCGCGCTCGACAACGTGCGCCGGACGTCGGCGGGCGGACTGGTGGTGACGCTCGATTCCGGGCAGCAGAAAACGCTGGCGGCGGCTGACACGCGCTTCGTGGTCGTCGAAGTGTTGCCCCGGAAGCGTCTGCTGGTGATTTTCGAGCAGTACCCGGAAGGCGGGCATTTCGGCTGGCTGAATCTGAGCACCGGGGCCTATCGACGTCTGCCCGGTTATCCGTTGTTCTCTCAGAAGGGAGATCTCGTGGTCTTGGCGGAGCAGGATGTCGAAGCCGGGTATTCCCCTAACTGGCTCGCGGTGTACCGTTATGCGCATGGCGTGCTCGTGCCGACGCACATGGTGGATACGCCCAACTGGGGCCCGGGTGCGGTGCGCTGGGTGGGCCCCAACACGCTGCGCTATCGGGTCGTGACATTCGCCTGTGCAGTGGACGCAGACGTCGCATGTGTGGAGCGGGAACTCCGCCTGCGCGGGCCGATGAAATGAGCCTGACGCGGCTGCGGCGCTGCGGGTACGTCAGGCAATGATTTCGTACTGGCCCGGTGATACCGCGATGGGCTCCGGGAAGCCTTTGCCAAGCACCCGATAACCGTCGGCGTTCTCGCCCTGCGCGTTTTCAAAGCCCTTGTTGACGACCTTTTCGAAATGAGACCGCGACTGCCAGACAACGATGTTTACGTAGCGAATCGAATTGTCAGGCTCGCGCTTGATCGACCGGTAGAAGGTCGAAGAGACAAATCCGTCCTGGCGCTCGAAGTAGGCGACGTATTCCGCTCGCACCTGTTCGGCAATGTCTTCCATTCCGGCGGGAACGGAAATCGTGTTGATGACGCTGATGTGTGGCACGGCGTGGCATCCTGGTCGGCAAGTTGAATCGACTTTCCGAGCGCAGGAAACCCCGTGCCCGGTCGCGGAGAGTTTTGTAGGTTGGGCTGAGCTAAGCGAAGCCCAACGATACGCCTCGCAGGATGTTGGGGGCCAACCTAGGCGTTGATCGTACAGGACAGACCGACCCCTCGCGCAGTGCGCTGTCGCCGCGCCCCTACGCGCCGATCGCCGCCTCGATCTCGGCAAAGGTGCGGGCCACTTCACCCACGAAGGGCGGGATGCCCATCTGGCGGGCGATCTGCGAGGCGGAGAAGATGCCGCGGATGGCGGGGGCGCCGCCATGACTATCGGGTTCGATCACCAGCGCGTGCTGACGGCCGAGCTGGCGCAGGGCGCGCACCACGTCGCCGACGTTGGCGTTCAGGACATCGTGCAGGGTGAAGGCCTCGACCGTTTCGACCGGTGTCATGATGTCGGCAACGGTCAATTCGGACGGCTTGATGCCGCGCGCCTGCGACGCCAGCACGGGCTGCTCGCCGTGCAGATCGTGGGCGGTGACCAGCCCCCGCACGGCGCGCTGGGCGTCCACCACCAGCAGCATGCGGACACCGCGCAACACCATCGCCTGACGCACGTTGTCGAGCGCCATGGTTGGCGGAATGGTCGCGGCCGGCACGCGGTGCAGATCGGTCATCACCTCGACCGCTGAAGAGCGCGCGTCAACGTGGCGCGGTACCCCCGGCTCGGGCACGTGGTAGTGGACATCGCCAAGCCGGACGACATTGAGCGGGTGTGAGTTGTTGTTGGCCTGATTCATTGTCTTCCCCTCTTGTTGGTGTTCAGGAATGGCTGCTCGCGGGTCGGCGGCGGCCTCTCTGGGATTCAGACAGCCGAGTCGCCATGTCGGTTCTCGATCGCTGTCGCGCAAGCACTTTCAGCATAGTCAGCCGGTTTGTGCGTGGCCATGGGAAAGCGACGCGCTCGTGCATGGCGGGCTTGTCGCCGTTTGCTCAGGCCGGACATCGCCGTCGGACCCCGCCGCCGATTTGCCTTCCGCCAACCCGCGTTCCACAGTAAGAGGGTGGGCGGACAGGATTGTCCGCCGAGTCCGATGGGGCGTGACGGCATGATGATGAAGCGTCTGGATAGCCGCGAGGTGCTGGCGGAGTTGGGGCTGGAACACCTCAAGACGGCGTCCTGCTTCGGCGCCTTGAGCGATCAGGCGATCGCCTTCCTGCTCGAGGAGGGGCGGGTGTTTTCGCTGGCGGCGGGCGAGACGGTGTTTCGCACCGGCGAGCCCGGCGACAGCTTCTTCATCGTTCTCGAAGGCCGGCTGGACTACGTGCATAGCGTCCATGGCGAAGAGGTTCCCATCCGCATCATCGATGCCGGCCAGCAGTTGGGCTACGTGTCCATGCTCGGGCTGTTCGAGCGATTGGGCATCGGTCGGGCGTTCGGGCCGGCCAAGGTGTTGGAGATTCCCGCCGAGCTGTTCTACCGATTCCACGAAGCCTATCCCTTCGATTTCGGCATCATGTCGCTGAACCTCTCGCGCGACATGGCGCGAGCCATCCGCGAGGTGGTCACCCAGCTGGCGGATGCCAATGTCGGCCGGATATGCGCGTTGACGAGTCAGCCCGTATAGCGAAAGCGTTGCCGCGCGATGGCCGGTGGCGCGGCGCGGATCGCGTCGACACGATAGTCGATGCGGGTGGCTCGCCCCGGCGTACGTCCGACCGAGGTGGGTTGTCGGATGTCGGGTCATGGCATCTGTCTTGAGCGTCGATGGCAACGCGACGACCACGGCGTTGTTGCGGCGAACATGGCATTGACGTGAGTGCACTCGGTATCATCGCCAGATGGTGCCCGTTTCCCGATCGCCAGCGACTGTGCCCCGCTGCGAATCCCGCCGATGTTCAATCGCCTGACCTTGCCGGTGGTGTTCGCCGCGCTGGCCTACGGCCTGTGGGCGAGTTCGACCTTCAAGGACATCGCGTCCGGCGTGGCGGTGTTCCTGTTCGGCATGCTGTGCATGGAGGAAGGGTTCAAGGCGTTCTCGGGCGGGACGCTGGAGCGGGTGCTGCACCGGAGTACCGACCGGGTGTGGAAGAGCCTGGGCTTTGGCATCGTGACCACCACGCTGATGCAATCCTCGTCGCTGGTGTCGGTGATCACCATCAGCTTTCTCAGTGCCGGGCTCATCGAGCTGGCGCAGGGGATCGGGATCATCTTCGGGGCCAATCTGGGGACCACGACGGGCGCCTGGCTGATTGCCGGTTTCGGGCTCAAGGTGAAGATCTCGGCGTATGCGATGCCGATGCTCATCTTCGGCGTGCTGATGCTGTTGCGCGAGGCGCGTTCGAGCAAGGGGCTGGGGTGGATTCTGGTGGGGCTCGGTTTCCTGTTCCTCGGCATCCACTTCATGAAGGAAGGCTTCGGCGGGTTCTCCGATGAGCTCAATCTGACGCGCTACGCCATGACCGGCGTGGCCGGGTTGCTGGTGTTCAGCCTGTTCGGGGTGATCGCGACGGTGGTGATGCAGTCCAGCCATGCCACCCTGGTGCTGATCATCACGGCGCTGGGGGCGGGGCAGATCACCTACGAGAATGCGCTCGCGCTCGCCGTGGGCGCGAACGTCGGCACGACCATTACCGCCATCATCGGCTCACTCGGCGCGCCGGTGGAGGGCAAGCGGCTGGCGGCGGCGCATCTGGTGTTCAACGTCGGCACCGGTCTCGTCGCGCTGGTGTTCATGGGTGCGTTCGTGGTGGCGGTCGACGCCATCAGCCGCCAGGTGGGCATCCCCGCGCACGACTACACGCTGAAACTGGCGGTGTTTCATACCCTGTTCAATCTGATTGGCGTGGCGCTGTTCACTCCCTTCATCGACCGCATGGCGGCGCTCCTGCCCCGCGTCCTCAAGGGCAAGGTGGTCACGCGCGACGCGCCGCGCTTCCTCAGCACGACGGCGCTGGAGTTCCCCGAAGTGGCGCTGACCGCGCTGCGGCGCGAAACGCTGCACCTGTTCGACAATGCCTTCACGATCATCGCCCACGGCATGAACCTCAGGCGTTCCGACATCGTCTCGGCGCGCGACCTGATGACGCTGCTCGAACCGCAGGCCGAGCTGATCGAGCTCGACCTCGACCGCCAGTACGAGTTGGTCATCAAGGACATCTACAGCGCCAACATCGAGTTCTTCACCAAGGCCACCGCCAAGCCCATGTCCGAGGCGCTGGCGGCACGGTTCAAGCACGTGTGGCAGGCGAACCTGGACCTGATCGCGGCGATCAAGGCGACCAAGCACCTGCGCAAGAATCTGGTGCACTACGCCCGCTCGCCGAATCGACACATCCGCAAGGAGTACAACCGCATGCGCATCAACGTGGGCGAAATGCTGCGCGAGCTGGCGGTGCTGCGTGGCGACGATCCGGATGCCGTCACACAATTGTCACTTGATGCGCTTAAGGTCCATATGGCGGATGCGCGCCGCCATGGTCACCAGGCGGCGGAGTCCCTGATCCGCGACGGCGCGATCACGCCGCAGATGGCCACTTCGCTCATGAATGACAGCGCCTACGCGCACGAATTGATGACGCATCTGCTGGGGATGGCCGAATCGCTGGTGGAGGCGCTCGATTCGCCCGAGCGCATGCCCGCGGACCTCTCCCTCTCTGCCGATGAGGTCGAGGCCGTGCTCGACGAGACCGATGGCGACCATCGGCCTGCCGCTTCCCCGGAGGGCCGTTCATCATGAAGACCCGCGAAATGATCGAACGATTGCGCGCCTTGTTGCGCGGCCCCGCGCAAGACACCCCGCGCAAGGCGATCTGCAAGGCGCTCAAGGCGTTGAAAGCCAGGCAGCGCGAGCTCGAGCTCCGACTCGAACACACCGAAGGCAAACGCGCCCGGCAACGTCTGAAGCAGAAGATCGGCGTGCTCAAGGCGCAACGCAAGAAAGGGCAGCTGCGCTACAAGGAAATCAAGGCGGGGTAAGTCGAGGCGCGCCGCGCTAGCGAAGACGCCTGGCGTATTCCCCTTGCAGGCGAACCCAGCCATCCCAGAAGGGCTCCGGTGGCGGGGTTTCGGCGAGTCGCGCCGCGAGCACGTCGAGATGCGCATGCCAGCCCGGGCCGACCATGAGTTGAGTGTTGCGGTCCGCCAGGTGTCGGTGGGTGATCGTGAGCAGCACCTTTTCACCCGCGGGCGCCAAAGTGAAGCTCACGCTGCCGTGTTCACCCCAGGTGAAGCTCAGTGCGTGGGGTGGGTCGAGTTCGAGGATGCGGCTTTGCATGCTGTGTTCCTCGGGAAAACCGTCGGGACGTCGGCCGGGCGGGTGGGTCAGTTCATCATTGCGCCAGGTGAGCATGAAACTCGAACCGACCGTCATCTCCATATCACCGGCGGCGAGCCACTGACGGCGCAATTCGCTCTCGGTCAGGTAGGCCCACACGCGGTCGATGGGGCCTGGCAACAGACGCTGGATCTCCAGGGTGGTGGGTTCCACGAGCTGGCCGAAGGCGTCCGGCGTATCGGGCGTGTTCATGATAGGCATCCTCATTTCGCGTTGTTGGGGGGCTTGGCATCTGCGTCGCGCAGCAGTCGATCGAGGGTGTCCAAGCGCTGGGTCCAGAAGCGTTCATAGAAACTCAGCCAGTCGTGCGCCCGGGCCAGGGGGGCGGGCTCAAGGTGGCAAATATGCGTACGCCCCCGAATCTCACGCCGTATCAGCCCGGCGTTCTCCAGCACCTTGATGTGCTTCGACGCAGCCGCCAGCGACATGGCGAAGGGCGCAGCCAGTTCCGTGACTGTTCGGTTCTTGTCGGACAGCGCTTCGAGCATCTGTCGTCGTGTCGCATCACCGAGGGCGTGAAAAATGGAATCGATCGGGGGGGGATTTGATTCAACCATACGGTTAACTTTAGATGGTGCCTAAAAATTGTCAACCATTCGGTTAAATGTGTTGTGCTGCGCGTGTTTCGCCGTGGAACGGCGAGGCGGGGTTCGTCGGGACGGCGCAAGGTGTGAAGGCCCGCCGCGCCGGGCGGGCAACTGTAAAAAAGCGTAAACTTGCCCAAAAAAAATACAAACACGAATAACGAGGGGGTATGTCATGGCAGTCGAACTGTTCAATGACGGCAATCACGTTTGCGTTGCTTTTTACGATCTGGTGGATGAGGCGTCCGACCACGCCGTGCAGTGCAATCAGTTCCTGATTGTCGATGGCACGCATGGTGCGCTTCTGGATCCGGGGGGCAACATGACCTACAACGAGCTGCTCATGGGCATGCAGCGCTATCTGCCCTCACGCGGTCTCGATTTCATTCTGGCCTCGCACGCCGACCCGGATATCCTCGCGTCGCTCAACAAATGGATGGTGGGCACCCAGTGCAAGGTGCTCATTTCCAAACTGTGGACGCGATTCCTGCCGCACTTTACATCCGGCAAGGACTATTCCAGCCGGATTGTCGGCATTCCCGACGGCGGCATGAACATCAAGATCGGCGACAGCGTGCTCAAGGCGGTGCCGGCGCACTTTCTGCATTCGGAAGGCAACTTCCAGTTCTACGATCCGGTGTCCAAGATTCTGTTCTCGGGTGATCTTGGCGCATCCCTGATCGACCACGAGGCGGCGGCCCGGCCCGTGAGCGATTTTGACGCGCACCTGCCGAGCATGACCGGGTTTCATCAGCGTTACATGATTTCGAACAAGGTATGCCGCCTGTGGGCGCACATGGTCCGCCAGCTCGATATCGAAATGATCGTGCCCCAGCACGGCGCGCGCTTCGTCGGCAAGCCGATGGTCAATCGCTTCATCGACTGGATCGAGCAGCTCGAATGCGGTGTCGATCTGATGACACAGGAACACTACCGGGTTGCTTGAGTCCGCAGCGCTTGGTTTTCCGACTCGCGCCTGATCGCGAACACGGGGTCGCATGACACGCTATTTCTCCTTCCTGTCGGCATGGTTTGTTCTCCTTGTGGCGAGCGTGCCGGGCGTGGCGGCGCCGTGGGCCTTCATCACCAATCAGAAATCCAACGATGTGAGCATCGTCGATGGCGCACGCCTGGTCGAAGTGCGCCGCGTGCCGGTGGGCAAGTCGCCGGCCGGTGTGGTGGTGTCGGAGGCGGCGGGCAAGGTGTTCGTGAGCAATGCGGACACGCCGTCGATCAGCGCCATCGATCTGGCGAGCGGGGACGTCGTGGCCGAGGCCCGGTTGCCGAGCACGGTGGTGGGCATGGCGGCTTCGCCGGACGGCAAGGCCTTGTATCTGGCCGACTGGTATCGCAACCGGCTGTTGGTGCGCGATGCGGCAACGCTGGCGTCGGTGCGCGAAGTGCCGGTGGGCAGCACGCCGGCCGGCGTGGCGGTGAGCGCCGATGGGCTCCGCGTGTTCGTGGCCAATCGTGAGGATAACGACGTGAGCGTGATCGATACGCGCGCGTGGAAAACGGTGGCGCGCGTGGCGGTCGGCGAGCACCCCTTCGCGCTGGGGCTCACGCCTGACGGACACACGCTGCTGGCCGCCAACGTGGTGAGCGATGATGTGAGCGTGATCGACCTCGCCGCCATGCGCGAGACGACGCGCCTGCCCGTGGGCGATGCCCCCTACGGGATCGCCTTCAACGCGGACGGTACCCGGGCGTTCGTGACCAACCAGCAGGACGCGTCGCTCTCGGTCATCGACCTCGTGGCCAGGCGCGTCGTCGCCACCTGGCCGGCGGCGGAGTATCCGGAAGGGATCGCGTGGTCGGCCGGGCGGGTGTGGGTCGTGAGCTGGATGGAAGACCGCTTGCAGATGCTTGACGATGCCAGTGGCCAAGAGATCGGCAGCGTCGAGCTGGGCAGTAATCCGCGCGGCTTCGGCCCATTTCTGTCGACCATGCGCACGGGCCCCGCGCCTTAGATTCGGTCTTTCCCATGCGGCTGTACCTGGCTGGCGGTGGCACGCTATGCTGACGGTTCGGGCCGTTCGTTCGGCTCTGCTCGGGGGGGCAGTTTCAACTGGGAGATGCTTGGTATGAAAAAGAGTTTGCTGTCCGCGGTACTGTCGTTTGCGCTGTCGCTCACCTTGATGGGCATGTCGAATGAGAGTCAGGCGCACGGGCCGACCCGCCAGAAAGTGACGCAGAGCGTCGACATCGCGGCACCGCCGGCCAAGGTATGGGATGCGATCAAGGACTTTTCGGGGCTACACACCTGGCACCCGGCGATCGAGTCCTCGGAGACCACCGCGGGTAACGAGCTGGGGTCGGTGCGCACACTGACCCTGGGCGGTGGCGGCAAGGTGGTCGAGGTGCTGAAGAAGTACGACGCCGCCGGCATGAGCTACAAGTACCGGATGACGGACCCGGGGCCGGTGCCGGTCAACAACTACACGTCCACGATTTCGGTGGCGGCCAAGGGCGAGGGTAGTGTGGTGACCTGGAAGGGCGCGTTTTATCGCGGTTACCCGAACAACGATCCCCCGCCCGAGCTCAACGACGAAGCGGCCGTCAAGGCGGTGACCGGTATCTACCAATCGGGGCTGGCGAACCTGAAGAAGATGATCGAAGGCAAGTAATCGCGCCTGTCGCCACAAAACGCCCGGTCGTACCGGGCGTTTTTTGTTTCCATGTCGTCGGCGCGCAGGCCTCACGTAGAATGCTTTGTGGGGAGACGAACACGAGCCGACATGACGCCAAAGCACACCACGACCCGCGGCAGCCATCCCGATTCGAGTTGCGCGGAAGACTTTCCGCTGGTACTCAAGCGGGTGGCCGTCGATACCTGGCGCGAGAACGTCGCCTATCTGCATCGCGACTGCGCGCTGTATCGCGCCGAGGGCTTCCAGGCACTGGCCAAGGTGGAGGTGCGGGCCAACGGCCGGCGCATCCTCGCCACGCTCAACGTGGTGGACGACACCGGCATTGTCGGCTGCCACGAGATCGGCCTGTCGGAAGACGCCTTTGCCCAGCTCGGCGTGCAGGACGGTCACTCGGCGCGCATCTCGCAGGCACCGCTGGCCTCGTCGATCCCCGCCCTGCGGCGCAAGATCGCGGGCGAGCGGCTCACCCGCGACGACTTCACCGCCATCGTTCATGACATCGCCGGGCACCGCTATTCCAAGATCGAACTGACCGCCTTCGTGGTCGCCTGCAACCAGGGCGAACTCGATCGCGAGGAGGTCTATTTCCTCACCGACGCCATGGCCTCGGTCGGGCAGCGGCTCGACTGGCATGAGCATCCGGTGGTGGACAAGCACTGCATCGGCGGCATTCCGGGCAACCGCACCTCGATGCTGGTGGTGCCCATCGTCGCCGCCCACGGCATGCTGTGCCCCAAGACCTCGTCGCGCGCCATCACCTCGCCGGCCGGCACCGCCGACACCATGGAGGTGCTCGCCGAGGTCGAACTGCCCATGGCCAAGCTCTCGGAGCTGGTGCGCAGCCACCGCGGCTGCCTGGCCTGGGGCGGCACCGCCGCACTGTCGCCGGCCGACGATGTGCTCATCTCGGTGGAGCGGCCGCTGGCGGTCGACTCGGCCGGGCAGATGGTGGCCTCCATCCTTTCCAAGAAGATCGCCGCCGGCTCCACCCATTTGGTGCTCGACATCCCCGTCGGGCCGACCGCCAAGGTGCGCGCCATGCCCGAGGCGCAGAAGCTGCGGCGCCTGTTCCAGTATGTCGCCAGCCAGATGAACCTCACCATCGACGTCGTCATCACCGACGGCCGCCAGCCCATCGGGCGGGGCATCGGTCCGGTGCTGGAGGCGCGCGACGTGATGCAGGTGCTCGAAAATGACCCGGCGGCGCCCAACGATCTGCGCCAGAAGGCGCTGCGGCTGGCCGGGCGCATGCTCGAATTCGACCCCGATGTGCGCGGCGGCGACGGCTTCGCCATTGCCCGCGACATTCTCGAATCCGGCCGCGCGCTGGCCAAGATGGACGCCATCATCCGCGCCCAAGGGGCCAAGCCCTTCGATCTCCATGCGCCTGAGGTGGCGCGCCTGCATTTCGAAGTGCCGGCGCCGGCCGATGGCATCGTCACCGGCATCGACAATCTGCAGATCGCGCGCATCGCGCGTCTGGCCGGTGCGCCCAAGGTGCAAGGGGCGGGCGTGGACCTGTGCTTCAAGCTGGGTGAAAGTGTCCAGGCGGGCGAGACCCTCTACCGGGTGTATGCCGACTACGCTTCGGAGCTCGAGTTCGCGCGTCGAGCGGCGGACGAGGACAGCGGCTACACCGTCGGCCATGCGGATGAGATGCCGCACGTGTTTGTGGAGTTCTGATGGCGGCTTCGGTTCTGTACTTCGACGACGAGCGTGCCGCGGCCGGGCGTCTGGCTGAAGCGGCCGGCGTGGAAGCTGCGCCGATCGAACGCCACCGCTTCCCCGACGACGAGTTGCGCCTGCGCCTGCCGGCCGCGTTGCCTGAAACCGTGGTCCTTTTCCGTAGCCTCCAGCGCCCCAATGAAAAGCTCGTGGAACTGCTGCTCGTGGCGCGCAGCGCGCGTCAGCGCGGGGTCGAGCGGGTCGCGCTGGTGTGCCCGTATCTCGCCTACATGCGGCAGGATATTGCCTTCAATCCTGGTGAAGTGGTGAGCCAGCAGGTGATCGGCGGCTTCCTCGCCGACCTGTTCGACGATGTGATCACCCTCGACCCGCACCTGCATCGCATCGACACCCTCGACGAAGCCATTCCCGTGCGCCACGCCGTGGCCCTGTCGGGCGCGCCGCTGCTGGGCGAGCTCATCGCTGCGCGTCGCGACGATCCACTGCTGGTCGGCCCCGACGAGGAGTCCGCTCAATGGGTCGCGCAAGCGGCCGAGCCCCATGGCTGGGCCTACGGGGTCTGTCACAAGGTGCGTAGCGGCGATCGCCAGGTACGGATCGCGCTGCCCGCCGACCTCGACCCGCGCGGGCGTGCCGTGGTGCTGGTGGACGACATGGCCAGCTCCGGCCGCACTGTCGCCCGCGCCGCCGAAGCCCTGCTCGGGAAAGGCGCCGCCTCGGTGGATGTTGCCGTCACCCACGCCCTGTTCGCCGACGACGCCATCGACGTGGTCACGGCCGCCGGCGTGGGCGAGGTGTGGAGTACCGACAGCGTGACGCACGCCTCCAATGCCGTGGCGGTGGCGCCGATGGTGGCGCAGGCGATGCAGGCGATCGGACTCACGTAGCCCGGCTGGAGGCCGAAGGCCGGAATCCGGGAGCGGTGTGCCAAGCTCGCAACGCCGCTCCCGGATTCCGCTGCGCTGCATCCAGGCTACGGGCGAGGCTTTGCCTTTGTTCGGTTCCAGAGATACTCGACCAAGCTAGCGACGACAGTGGCAGGTAGTGAGGAATTGATCAACGATACGCAGACCGTTGTCACTCCGTTTCGTACGCGGCTGAAGCGAAATATCGACCAGTGGCGATAGATTGCTTCAGGTCGACTCTGAACCTGTAGCGAAAGCATCTGGATCGGGGCGCCGATCGGTCGAGGAGTCGTTATGTGCGAGCATCCGACGATAGCGCTCCATGGAATCAGCCGCGTATGAGGGGTCTTTAGGCCATGTTCCGTGACGTGTAGTGCGGGATGAAATACGTTGGGTAGTGAATGAAACATCGCGACGGAGGATAGGAATCCGAGTCCGCCGGCGGCCAGTTGTTCCAACGTCGATAGGTCAACAAAATGAAACACGCATGCCGTGAGGCCGAAGCCCGCTACGGCGTATACGGGTTGAGTGCGCGCAGTGATGGTTATTGAAAAATTGGGTTGCTGGGTGAGGTGAATGAACTGAGCTAGCAGTTCCGCTTCGTCTCGTTCAAGAGTCTGGGTCGCCGAGTGTCTTTGGCGTACGCTGATCCGGTAAAGAATGCCAAGTCCAAGCAGGCTTGCAGCCGCGACGCTACCTAAAAGCGTGGCGTGTACTTCATTTGCGGAACTGAACGCCCTAATGCCTGTGACCATTGCAACAATGAGCAAGAGCCCGCCGCCCAAAGTGGTCAGAAAGTTTCCCATGTTTGAATTTCGACGCCTACGCATTGGTGAATTATGCGCTTGGTATTGTGCCAGAGATGTCCGGCCTGGCGTCGCAGGCCCGACGCCGGGAGCGTCGTCCCAAGCTCGAAACGCCGCTCCCGGATTTCGCTGTGCTGCATCCGGGCTACGGGCTTGGCCAGTGGACTACGATTTTGTAGAGATGAAGCAACCTCAACCTTGTCGGCAAGGCATGTAGGACAGTTCGGTGTCCGGATTGCGGGGCTCAGACTCCGGCCCACTACAAGTATTTCGCCATATCCTTTACCGCGCAACGCTCCATCCAGCATGTACAAGTGCGCCAACCCGACGCTGCCGAGCTCGCAGCGCTACGCGTCCATCTGATACGGATCGAGCGAAAACAGCAGTGCCTTGACGAGGCCGGCAATGTCGTTGCGGCTGCGCGCGTCCACCTCGAACACGGCGGGCGGGCGTGGCAGCGCGAGCGTTCTGAGGGTGTGGCGGTACATGTCCAGATCCGGTGCGGGGGCTTCGTCGCAGTGCGAGACGCCGATCACGCAGGCGGTGTCCACGGCGAGTGTGCCGAAGGCGGAAATGAAGTCCGTGAGATCTTCAAGCGGGTTTTCGCGGCGGTTGTCCATCAGCAGCACGAGGCCGATGGCGCCTTCGGAGACGATGTCCCACATGAAGCTGAAGCGCGTCTGGCCGGGGGTGCCGTAGAGCATGAGTTTTTCGCCGCCGTCGAGATTGAGGACGCCGTAGTCCATGGCGACCGTGGTGTTCTGTTTGAGCTCGGCGACTTCGTCGCTGGCGTTGGCCTCGGTCTTGACGGTGTCGATGTCGCTGATGGCCTCGATCGCGGTGGTTTTGCCGGCGCCGACGGGGCCGGCGAAGACGATCTTGTGGTGTTGTTTATCGTGCATGGCTCAGCGTCCGGAGAATGCGGGAGAACAGGCCCTGGCGTTGTCGGGGCGGGGGTTCGATGGCCACCGGCGTGCTGGTTTCCTGGATGGTGGTCACCAGATTGGCGGCGGATGCGGCGCTGTAGAAAGAGAAGATCACGCGCTGCGGCAGGCGAAGGCGCTCGGCCAGTTCGATGGGGCTGAGCGCTTCGAGTGTCCACAGGGCGGCGATCTTCATGGCGTGGGGGGTGGTGGCGACGCGCGTGAAGTTGGGCCAGGCGGTGAGCTGCACGGGTTGGTTCGGGTTGGTGCCGGCGGGGAGCCGTCCGCGGCTGGTCCACAGGGCCACGTTCCATCTCACGTCTTCGGCCCGCATCCACCGACCCTCCCCGCTGGGGGGCTTGGCGTTGACCACGGGTGTGATGGTGCCCGGCTCGGTGCGAATCAGGCAGAACGGGCGCAGCACGGCGTCCTTGCAGCCGACGAAGATGCGCAGCGGCGCGCCGCCTTCGATGATCATCGGCCAGCGCAGGCCACGCAGTTCGATGGATTGTTCGTCACGACGAACGCTCTCGCATGCGCGGGTGAGGAGGCCGAGAAAGTAATTTGCCGGGTCGAAGCTGTGCCGGGCCGGCACGGCGGCCAGGCCGCCGATGTCCAGATCGGGCAGCGTGCCGCAGACGTCGTGCTCCGTTGAGCCCTCGACCCGATCCGCCAGTGACTGGCCGTTGCGCTCGGTCGACAGCGCAGGGGGCACGAGGGGGCTCAGTTCGGCAGGGGGCGTTTCGGCGGGCATGATCTTCCTCTCTCCCGTGGGGGTGGGCAGTTCGTCCGTGAGGTGTCTGGGGATGTCCATGGCGTGTTCCGTTCGGGCTGTTCGCGGTGAATGCCCCGGGTTAAAGCAGCGGGCTGATGAGATCTGCCGCGTGGGTCGTTTCGGTGAGCGCCAGCCCGAGGCTGCATGACGGCGAGCACAGCACGACGAGTTCGGTGATCTGGTTGACGCACTGGATGACGACCATCTGCGTGTCCCGGCGTAGCACCAGCTGATCCAGTTGGCCCTCGCGCATTTCCTCTGCCATGGCGCCGCAGCGGGTGAACAGATCGGTGCAGATCATGCCCGCGCGTTCGGCGTGCTCGCGCGAGTCTTCGCCCACCCAGTCGATGACAAAACCATCGTGGGTAAACAGCAGGCAGGTCTGGATGTCAGGGCTCGAACGCAGCAGGAAATCGAGCACGCCGCGGATCGTCCGGGGTTGCTGCGATGCCATGGCATGGTCGGTGGATGGTGCCTTCATGCTATTGGTACCTTCTGAGCAGCAGGGCGATCAGGGCGACGTAGGCGCCGTTGGAAAAATCGGGCTGACCGAGGGTGACCAGATGAAAACGTCGCCGGCCGGTGTCGATGGGCATGAGCTGGAGGTCTTCGATGACGTAGGCGCCGGTGACGTTGGTGAGCTCGCTGTCGGCGCCCGCGTGGCACATGCTGTGGCGAAGGCGCTCGCGCATGTCGGCCATGCGGTAGGCCATGCTGGCGATCAGGTTGGCGTCGCCGACCGAGGCGCCCGAGCGGCCGTAGCAGAGCCCGTCTTCGGTGGCCAGTACCGCCGTGCCGGATAGGGCGAGCCGGGCCAGGCAGTCGCTGATCGCTTCGGCGAAGGACGGCTGTTGCGGGAGCGCCAGTGGTGACACGTCGCACGTGAGATAGCCCTTGCGCTGCAGTGCGAACACGAATTTGCCGAAATCCGCGCCTTCGTCCATGTCCATGCGCCGGGCCAGTGCGTCGAGGTCCATGGGTTGCTCACCGGCGTCCGCCATGAGCGCCAGAATCAGGTGGCGTTCCGGGTCGGCCTGGCGCGAACTGACCGCCCAGCTGGCGCCGCGCGGACGTGGCACGAGGTAGCGGGTGGGCGCGTTCATCAGCGACCGTCCGGCGCGGTCTCGGCCAGCTTGCCCATGCATTCGTTGCAGTAGGTGTTGCCGGTACGCCGGTGATAGCGAACGGTTTCTCCCACCGCGATTTCACGCTGGCAGGAGTCGCACAGCGAGCCCACGTCCAGTGTGGTTTCGTCGAAGCCGCCCAGCGGCAGCGCGACGCCGTTCATGATCCGGGGGATGGGTGCGTCCTTCACGATCTGGTCGCGGAAGTGCTCTTCCATGTCGAGCCAGCGGCCGATCATGGCCTCGTCCAGGCCGTGCTCGCGCATGCATTGGGCCAGCAGGCGCGCGCGGTAGTTGAACAACTCGTCGGAGATCACCATCCAGTGATGGGCGTTGCGTGGGCGGTCGCCGAAATACACCTTCTCGCCGGAAAACAGTTGGCGCAGGAACAGGTACTGCTTTTCGATGGCGCGCTGCCGCGAGGTGGCATGGAAGAAGGGCGAGAGCTGCGGGTCGGCGAATACACGGGTGTAGAAGTCGGCCAGGATGGTGTGCAGGCGCTCGCCTTCGCCGAGTGCAGCCCACAGGCTCGGGTCCGGTGTCGGGTCGGTGCGCGGCGTGTCCGGTTCCGGCGCCGTGTCGGCTGACGCGGCGGTGTCCGGACGTAGCTTGCGGCGCAGGTCGCGGAACAGGAAGGGCGCGGCATGAACGTGCGCCTCCGGCACGCCCAGCGCGCGGGCATGGGCGCGAACGGCGGCCACGAAGTCCTCCGGGCCGGCGACGATCACGGCCTTGTCGCGCACGGCGTCGGCATCGGGCAGGGCGTGTGCGCTCAGGGTCGCGGCGTCGCTGGGTGCGCTCACCCGCGGAACATAGCTGAAGTTGGCGTACTGGCTTGCGAGTGCGCTCAAGGATTCGTGCAGGTAGTGGCCGTCTTCATCGGCGGCTTCGTGAAACAGAGTGATGGCGCGTTCGGGCGACTGTGACAGTGCCGCGCGCAGCAAGCCGGCCAGCGGCGCCAACCCGGTGCTCTGGGCGAGCATCAGCCAGGGGCGGGTGTCGTCGTCGAGGGAGTCGATCAGCGGCTCGCCCATGGGGCCGGCCACTTCCACCTCGTTGCCGATCGCCAGTTCATCGGTGATCCACGGGCTCAGCGCGCCTGCGGGATGGCGCCGCACGTGAATTTCGAGCAGGTAGTCGTCCGGCAGGCCGGCCAGGGCATAGCTGCGAGTCAGCCCGTCGGCGCGCCGCAACTGGATGAACTGTCCCGGTTGGTAGTCGATCTGTTTCACCGGACCGAGGCGCACCAGGCACACGTCGTCGGCCAGGCGTTGATGCTCGACGACGATGGCGGTCTGGAACAACTGCGCCGGATCGGGCCGGGCGACGCGCATCGCCGCTTGCGGTCGGCACACGCAGGGCAGGAAGTAGCCGTCCTGTGCCAGCGTGGGCCGCAGCCCGGCTTGCGCCTCGGCGGGAATCGGCCCCTCTTCGCAATGCTGCAGGCACACGTGGCAGATGCCGCGCTTGCAGGAGAAGGGCACGTCTTCGCCCTGCCGCAGCTGGGCATCGAGCAGGGTTTCGTCGGTGCGGCAGCTCAGCGCGCGTCCTTCGAAGTCGATGTGAGTGGCCATGAGTGTCCTCTGGGAGTTCGGCGGTGCGTTCAGGCGACGCGCGCGGTGATCAGCGCTTCGACGCTTGCGGCGGTCCGGCGGGCATCGAGAAAGACCCGGCCGAGGTTGAGCGTCGCCTTCGCAGCGATGGCCAGCACGGTGTTCGGGCCGGCCTGGACCAGCAGCATGCTGCCCAATTCGCCCTCGACCAGCGTCTGCTTGAGGCCGCCGCGGCCGACTTCGCTGGCGGCACGTTCGGCCAGCGCGAGCAGCGAGGCGCACATGGCGCCGAAGCGGTCGGCGTCGACGCCTTCGTGGAGCACGGTGGCGACCACGAGACCGTCTGACGAGATGACGGCGGACGATTCGATGTCGCCGTTGCCGGCGGCCATGTTGCGCAGCACGGAGCGGATTTGTTGGGCGAGTTGGGGTTCGACTTGCATGGTGTATTCCGCACAAGGGCCGGCGGTTTCGTCCGGCCGTGGTTAGGCTGTTACAGGTTGGCTTCGATGTCCGGCAGGCTCAGGCGCGCCTTGGTCAGCACCATGCCGAGGTTGGCGGACTTGCGGCACACGAAGGCGGTGACATGTTCCGGGTGGGCCTTGCCGCGCATGAACACGTGCACGAGGTTGTCGCTGTTGACGATGATTTCCTGAAAGTAGTGGTGGTCGCTGTCGGGCACGCCGCGCGCTTTCTTGAACATGCCCTCGATCATGGTGACGTTGGCCCCCTGGAACAGGTCGGCGGTGGCGGCGGCGAGCAATTCGATGACTTCGCTCGGATGCGAATCGACCGTCTTGATCGCCAGCAGCATGCCGGTGGACAGATCGATGTAGCCGGCGGCGACGCACTCCGGAACGTTGGTGACGGACTTTTGCAGGGCGGTGTCGAGTGAGGTGGTCATGGGTGTATCTCCTGGTCGGGGGGGTGTGCTGCACCGGCGGCGGCCGGTTGTTGTGTGAGGACGTCGCCGAAGGTCTGGAGGAAGTCGACTTGCGGGTCCGACTGGACCCATCGCGGCTCGATGCGTCGCACCGTCTCCAGCGCGTGGAGCGCGTCGAGCCCCTCCCAGATCAGATAGGCGGCCAGTATCGTGCCGGTGCGGCCGAGGCCGGCGAGGCAGTGGACGGCCACCACCTGACCGGACGCGAGCCGGGTGTCGATCTCACGGCAGATGGCAATCGCCTGTTCGATGGGCGGGGCGTGCATGTCGGGAATGGGAAACCAGCAGGTCTCGATGCCGGCCTCGGCGATCTGTGCGTCTTCCAGCGGCGACTCGGTGAGCGTGAGCAACACGTCGACGCCGACCCGGCGCAGGGCACTCAGATCGTGTGTCAGTTCGCGCACGACGCCGGGCTTGGGCGTGCCGGCCAGTTGGCCTTGTTTGAGCCACAGAAAGCCACGTGGGCCGAAGGCGTCGGGGATGTAGTCGCGGGCCGCGGCCGGTAGCGGCGGCGGGGGCGCCACGTTGTCGTCGAGCTCCTCGCGGGTGGCGTCCGGCGCCGGCACGGCGCAACTGCCACTGCGCACGTAGTCGCGCCCGGCCTCGCTGAGCGGATGGGCAAAGAAGGCCTCGGTGCGCTGTGCTTCGAGCACGCGCCCGCCGGCCAGCAATATGGCCTTGCCGCCGAGTCGGCGGGCTTCATTCTGGTTGTGCAGCACCACCATCACGGCGCGCCGTTCGCTCTGCGCGCGCAGGTAGTCGAGGATGCGCGCGGCCTCGTGTTCGTCGACACCGACGGTGGGTTCGTCCACGCACAGCAGCGGCGGATTGCTCGCACACACGCGCAGGATCGCGATCTGGCGCTGTTGCCAAAGGGGCAGTTCGCTGACCGGCGCTTCGAGCTGTTCGCCGAGTTCGGCGAGCCCGGCGGTGTCGAGCAGACGGCGGGCGAGCTTGCGTTGATCGGGCTTGGTGAGCGAGGCGCGCTCGGGGAGTTGCGACATCAGGTTTTCGAGCACGGACGACATCAGCAGGCGTGCGCATTGGGCGACCAGCGCCGGCGAGCGCCATGCGCCCCAGGGCTCGCCCCGGTAGCGCGCCTCACCCCACACGCGCAGCGACGGGTTGGCGTCGTTGAATCCGGCCAGGGTGCGCAGGAGCGTGGACTTGCCGGTGCCTGCCGGCCCCAGGACCACCACCATGTCACGGGCATCCACCCGCAGATCGATGCTGCTCAGGACAACCCGCGCGCCGAACGCAACGCCGAAGCCCTGCAACACCAGCAGCGCGTCATCCGCGGGCGTGTCGCTGGCGCGAGGCTGTTCCGCATCGGACGCCATGGCCCGGGCGATCGAGTGCGATGCCCGGTGCGAAGGAGTTTCCATCTGCATATACCCGTACTTCGTGCTCGGTTGACAGCGTCATGAAGCAAGACGCGATATGAACGCGTTACGGGTATACCAAGCGAATCTTTAGCGTTTGGCCGCAGGCCTTTTGAGTGACGCTTTGTGTGCGCAAAAAGAACGCTATAACCAAAGATATAGATGTGGGTTGGTCGCCCCGGCGACGAGGATTCGAGCCGTCAGGCGGCCGTGCATTCGGTGGCGGACGTGCTCGGGATGGGATGACGTGTACCATGTGAATTCGGCTCGCCGCCGCGCAATTTCCGGCCGGACGGCGCGGCGTGCATGCGACGCGTCACGGCGGGCGCGTCGGTCGTTTCAAGCGGCGTTCGGGGTGCCGGCTAGAGTAGGTATTTCGCCATACCTTTGACCGGGGTGTCGCGCAGCAGGTAGAGGCGCGGATTGTTGCGCGTTGCGCTCTCGCCCGACTCGACCACGCGGACCGGCTCGCGCTCGAGGATGCACAGCCGCCGGCTGATGCAGTCCGCGCGCCAGCGGCTGCCGGCCTTGCGGCCGCGTTCTTCGACCGCGATGCGGGTGAGGTGGAACTCGTCTTGTGGCTGTTCGCGCGCGATGCGTTTGCGGATGGCGTCGTGCGCCTTGTCGAGGCTGCCCTGCTGCACGCACAGGTCGTACAGCGAGGCGAGGCAGCGGAAATTGCCGATGGGGATCGGGCACACGCCATCGAGCCACGAGAGCGCGGCGATGAGCTTGCGGCCATACACATCGTAGGCATAAGCGACCATCTCCTCGCGAAACGCGGGGGTGTCGCCGACCGCCCGGAAGGCGGCTTTCCATCGGGCATCGAAGTCGGTTTTGCGCGCCCCCCGGCTGAGGCCGTCGGCCCAGTCGATCTGCTTCTTGCGCGACAGCTTCATCACGGCTTGCCACTCATCCCACAGCGCGCCGAAGCAGCGCTTGAGCAGCGTCGGGCTGCGCATTTCGAAGCGCTTGAACAGTGTGGGTAGGGTGCCTGTGCCGAAGTTGACCTGAATGGGGCCGTAAGACAGACCCGCGCCGTCGAAATTGCCGGTGACCTGATGGTAAGGGTTGCCCGACGTTTCGAACGCGGCGGTGAGCTGAATCGCGCGCGCCAGCGCGTTCTCGGGGATGAGCGACGGCAGCGCGACGGGGTCGGGCATCTCCAGATAGACCTTGCGGCCGGACGTTTCGATCCGTGCAAGCGTGCCGTCCTTGCACAGCGCTTTGGCCGCGGCGACCACCTCGGCCGGTTCGCCCGATTCGATCCACACGAATTGCCCGCGCTTGCCGGTGCCCAGCCCGTTGGCGGCGCGCACCGAGGCGATGGCGATCGGCCGCCCCAGCGCCTCGCGCAGCATCTGCACGGCCGCGAGGATCTCCCGGTGCATGCGCACCGAGCCGTCCGGCGCAAGGTATTCGCGCAGCTGAAAGTTCGGGGTGACGCGGTCGCGGGCGGTGCCGCCGACGAGAAAATCGTCTTCGAATCGCAAGCTCATGGTCGCGGCTCTCCATGCGGGTGGCTCGATGACAGTGTAGTCAATCCGGATGGCGATTGAGCGGCGACAAAACAAACGGGGCGACCGATCGGCCGCCCCGTTCTCGAGATCAGTTCGCGGCGATCAGTTCGATTCGACCTTGATCAGCTCGATGTCGAACACCAAGGTGCTGTTGGGGCCGATGGTCTGGCCGGCGCCGCGCTCGCCATAGGCGAGATCGGAGGGAACATAGATTTCCCAGTGGTCGCCTTCGTGCATGAGTTGCAGCGCTTCGATCCAACCGGCGATGAC
>JBNKNO010000045.1:24266-27055 GCA_050293885.1 Rhodocyclaceae bacterium
AGATCGGAGGGAACATAGATTTCCCAGTGGTCGCCTTCGTGCATGAGTTGCAGCGCTTCGATCCAACCGGCGATGACACCGCGCACGGGGAAGGTGGCCGGGCCGCCGCGCTCGCGCGAGCTGTCGAACACGGTGCCGTCGAGCAGTTTGCCGGTGTAGTGGGTGGTGACGCGATCCTCGAGCGCCGGTTGCTTGCCCTTGCCGGACTTGATGACCTTGTACTGCAAGCCGCTGGCGGTGGTTTTCACGCCCGGCTTCTTGGCGTTCTCGGCGAGAAACTTCGTGCCGGCGGCCTTGTTGCTTGCGTTGACGGTGTTTTGCTTCTTTTCCACCTCTTCGCGCGCCGCCACCATGGCCTCGCGCGCCTCGTCCGCGGTCATGCGCAGTTCGTGGCCGGTCATGGCATCACGAATGCCCAGCACCAGTGCGTCCACGTCCGGCTCGATCCCTTCCCGTTTGAGCGACATGCCCATTTGCACGCCGACGGCGTAGCCCAGTTTCTGGGGCTGCGTGTCGAGTTTCGGCGTCTTGTCGGCTGCGCCTGCGGTCAGCGAGAACGCGCTCAACGCGAACGCGCACAGGAGGATTTTCTTCATCGGGAGTCCTTTCCGTATGGGTGTGTGTTGCGCATGGTAGCGGACTTGGCGGGGCTTTGCCTCAAGGCCGGGTTGTCACCTTCTTCTTGATTTATTAGACGATCGGTCTAATATTCCGTTCATGACAGAGAAAGTACTTGCCGCGCGCCGTCGCGGACGACCGCCAAAGCGCATCGACGCGCAGCTCGAAACCCGGGAGGCGTTGATCCGCACGGGGCTTGCGGTGCTTACCGAAAAAGGATTTGCGGCCACCGGTATCGACGAGGTGCTGCGCCAGGTCGGTGTGCCCAAGGGCTCGTTCTATCACTACTTCGACAGCAAGGAGGCGTTTGGCCGCGAGGTGATCGCGGCCTATGCCGCGTACTTCGGCCGCAAGCTCGACAGTGCCTTTGCCGACGAGGCGCTGAGCCCATTGCGGCGACTGGAGGCCTTCGTGGCCGATGCGGCCGACGGCATGGCGCGTTTCGACTTTCGGCGCGGTTGCCTGATCGGCAATCTGGGGCAGGAGATGGCCAGCCTGCCCGAGCCTTACCGCGATCTGCTCGAGGCGGTATTTCGCGACTGGGAACGCCGCCTGAGTGCTTGCCTCGACGCGGCGAAAGCGGCCGGCGAGTTGACTGCCGGGGTCGATTGCGAACGCATGGCCCGCAGCTTCTGGATTGGCTGGGAAGGCGCCGTGTTGCGCGCCAAGCTCATACGCAGCGCCGAGCCGCTGCATCTGTATCTACAAACCTTCATTGCGGCGCTTGTGCGCTGAACCCGCGGCGAGCGGGCAAACCGACCGAGGAGCATCGAATGTATCAAGCCATTGAAATCAACAAGGACGAGGCGGGCTACCGGGCCGAACTCAAGTCGCTGGACGAATCGTCTTTGCCCGAGGGCGACGTCACCGTGAAGGTGGAGTTCTCCGGTCTCAACTACAAGGATGGCCTCGCCATCACCGGCAAGGGGCCGGTGGTGCGCCGTTTTCCGATGGTGCCGGGCATCGACCTGGCCGGTAGCGTGACCGACAGTCAGCACCCGGACTTCGCCGTCGGCGACCAGGTGGTGCTCAACGGCTGGGGCGTGGGCGAAGTGCATCCGGGGGGCTTGGCGCAGATGGCCCGGCTCAAGGGCGAATGGCTGATTCCGTTGCCGGCCGCCTTTACGCCGCGCCAGGCAATGGCCATCGGCACCGCCGGCTATACCGCCATGCTGTGTGTACTCGGTTTGGAAAAGAACGGCGTGACTCCTGACAAGGGCGAGATTCTGGTGACCGGCGCGGCCGGTGGCGTCGGCAGCGTGGCCGTCGCCGTGCTGGCGAAGTTGGGCTACACGGTGGTGGCCTCGACCGGCCGGCCTGACGAGAGCGACTATCTCAAAACGCTCGGCGCGGCCGAGATCATCGACCGCGCCACACTCGGCGAACCCGGTCGCCCACTCGCCAGGGAGCGCTGGGCCGGTGCGGTCGATACGGTCGGCAGTCATACGCTCGCCAACGTGTGTGCGAGCACGAAATACCTCGGCACCGTGACGTGTTGCGGGCTTGCGCAGGGCGCGGATCTGCCGGCCACGGTGATGCCGTTCATCTTGCGCGGCGTGACGCTCAAGGGCATCGACAGCGTGATGGCGCCGCGAGAGGCGCGCATCGAGGCATGGAACCGGCTGGCGCACGACCTGGACATGGACAAGCTCGAACTCATGGTGCATGAGATCGGCCTGTCGGCGGCCATCGAGACGGCCGGTGAGCTGATTGCCGGCAAGGTGCGCGGGCGCACCGTGGTGGATGTGAATCGATGACCGACGCCATCAGCCGCTTCAAGGTGCCCGAGCTCGATACGCTGCCGGACGACGTGCGCGAGCGCATGCTGGCGGTGCAGGCAAAGGCCGGGTTCATCCCCAACGTGTTTCTCATGCTGGCGCACCGGCCGGCCGAGTTTCGCGCCTTTTTCGACTACCACGACGCCCTCATGGAGAAGGACGAGGGGCTCACCAAGGCCGAGCGCGAGATGATCGTGGTCGCCACCTCGGGCGCCAATGAGTGCCTGTACTGCGTGGTCGCGCATGGGGCGGTGTTGCGCATTCGGGCGAAGGACCCGTTGGTCGCCGATCAGTTGGCCACCAACTATCGCAAGGCCGACATCACGCCGCGCCAGCGCGCCATGCTCGACTTCGCCATGAAGCTGTCGACGCGCGGCGGCGAAGTGGAAGACG
>JBNKNO010000046.1:0-4901 GCA_050293885.1 Rhodocyclaceae bacterium
AAGAACGCCGTGCGCCCGACCGTGGCCTTTCCCTATCCGGTGCTCCTGCTGGTCATCGGCGCGGCCGCGCTGTGGGAGCGATCGCTCTAGTCGTCCGACACACGCCCCCGGCTGGCCTTGAGCTGACCACGGCGTTGCTTGGATTCGAGCCGGCGCCGACGTGAGCCCAGCGTGGGCCGCGTCGCCCGGCGCGTCTTGGGCACGTGCGCCGCCTGCGCGATCAACTCGCGCAAACGCTCGAGCGCCGCAAGCCGGTTGGCACGCTGGGTACGCGCCGTCTGCGCCTTGATGACGACCACGCCATCGGCGGTAATGCGCTGATCGCGCAACTGCATGAGGCGCGTCTTGATCGCCTCGGGCAGCGACGAGGCGAAGATGTCGAAACGCAGGTGAATGGCGGAGGACACCTTGTTCACGTTCTGCCCGCCTGCGCCTTGCGCGCGGATGGCCTCGAAGCCGATCTCGCGCAGCGGTACGCTCAGACGCGCATCGATCCGCAGCGCTTCCTCGTCTACTTGCGTGGCATCATTCATCCATCCACCCCGACTCCAATCCGAAACAATGGCGCAACGCCCCGACGACGACACCCTCGCCCAGCATACCCTCGCGCATTACGAGTTCAACGCGATCGGCTATCGCGACGGCACCGCCGACCACGACGTGAGCCAGAACGTGGACGCCCTGCTGCGCGCCATCGAGGGGCCGCCCCCCTACCGCATTCTCGATCTGGGCTGCGGTCCGGGGCGCGATCTGCGCACCTTTCGCGATCTGGGCCACGAGGCCATCGGGCTCGACGGTGCCGCCGAGTTCGTCAAACTCGCCCGCGCCGAAACCGGCTGCGAGGTGTGGCATCAGAACTTCATCGCGCTCGAACTGCCGGCCGGCCATTTCGACGGCGTGTTCGCCAACGCCTCGTTGTTCCACACGCCACGCGCCCGCCTGCCCGCGCTACTCGCCGCCGTGCATGCCGGCCTCAAGCCGCGGGGCGTGCTGTTCTGCTCCAACCCGCGCGGCGACAATCAGGAAGGCTTCACGGGTTCGCGCTACGGCTGTTACTACGACCTGCCGACCTGGCAGGCGCTGCTCACGGCCGCCGGCTTCGACGAAGTCGAACACTACTACCGCCCGCCGGGGCGGCCACGCCATGAACAACCGTGGCTGGCGAGCGTGTGGCGCAGGCGCGACTAGCGCAAAGCCAGACGCAAGGCGATGGCGACGGTGGTGATCACGATCACCGGCCGCACCAACGCCGTCCCGCGGCGAATCACCATGTTCGAGCCCAGACGCGCACCGACGATCTGCGCGACCGCCATGGCAAGCACCAGCGACCACACCACATGGCCGCCCAGGATGAAGACCCCCATCGAGGTGGCGTTGGTGACCAACACCAGCGGCTTGGTGCTCGCCGTTGCGCGGCGCATGTTGAAGCCGCGCAAGCCGGCGAAGGCGGCGGCGGAGAACGACCCCATGCCCGGCCCGAAAAAGCCGCCATAAACACCCAGACCGCCCCCCACCAGCGGCGCGAACGCCTCCGGCGTCAGGCGCGGCGACGTGTCGCGATCCGAAATCTGCGGTGAAAACGCAAAATAGTCGGCCAGCACGATGAGGATCAACGGCAGCAGTTTTTCCAGCAGCGCGGCGTCGAGTTGCTGGACCAGCAAGGTGCCGCCAATGGCGCCGACAAAGGCCCACGCGAGCGTGGCGCGCAGCGGCGCCAGATCGAGATGCCCCTGACGGAAGTAGTTGAATGCGGACGACATGGTGCCGAACACACTCTGGCACTTGTTGGTCGCCAAGGCCTGCACCGGCGGGATACCCGCCCACAACAGGCAGGGCAGCACAAGCATGCCGCCGGCACCGGCAATGGAGCTGATGAAGCCGCCGAGAAAGGCGACGAGCGTAAGCCCCGCGAATACGGGGAGTGAAATTTCAGGCATGGATTGGGCTGGGTGCAGACAACACGAGCGAGAGGATACGCGCTCAAACCGCGGTCATGGACGATTCACACCGTGTCGATAACAACAGGTCACAAAACGAGACCGCCCACGTGGGTCGGCTCAGGCGTCCGCCGCTCGCGGCCTGAACAGCTTTTGAGCCAGCGCGACGATCGCCACCACGACCGCCCCGAGCACGACCCCCAGCACGCTATTGAGCGCCAGCGGCACAAGGGCGCCGAGGGTGCCGCCGGCCTGTTCGGCCAGTTGCGTGATGCCATGGTGCAAGGGCGCGATGCCATGGCTGATGATGCCGCCGCCGACGAGGAACATGGCGGCCGTGCCGACAACTGACAAGGTGCGCATCAACCAGGGTGCGGCCGCGACGATAGCGGCGCCGATCACCTGCGTGGCCCGCCCCTGCTTGCGACGCAGCCACAAACCGAGGTCATCGAGTTTCACGATCGCGGCAACGAGCCCATAGACCCCCGCCGTCATCACCACCGCGATACCGCTCAACACCGCCAGCCGCACCAGGAAGCTGCTGTCGGCAACGATGCCCAGGGTGATGACGATGATCTCGCCCGACAGGATGAAATCGGTGCGCACCGCGCCGCGGATCTTCTTGCGCTCGAAGGCAACCAGATCGACGACCGGATCGGCCACTGCACGCACCAGCTCGGCGTGATGCGCCTGCTTGTCCTGGCGATGCGTGAGCGCGTGCCACAACTTCTCGAAGCCCTCGAAACACAGAAAGGCACCACCGGCCATCAACATCGGCAGGATCACCCACGGCGCCACCGCACTGATGGCCAGCGCCGCCGGCACGAGAATGGCCTTGTTGCGCATCGAGCCCTTGAACACGGCCCACACCACCGGCAGTTCCCGGTCGGCCCGCACGCCGGCCACCTGCTCGGCATTGACCGCCAGATCGTCGCCGAGCACGCCCGCCGTTTTCTTGGCGGCCACCTTGCTCAGTAGCGAAACGTCGTCGAGCAGTGTGGCGATGTCGTCAATCAGGGCCAACAGGCTGGAGGCGGCCATGCGGATATCCTCGGGAAACAGATCGGGTGGGAAACCGCGCCATGGTAACCGTCTGAGCGGCTGCGCGCAGCCCTCCGAGCGATTACGGCACCGACTGCTACACTCGAGAAATCAGCGATTCACGGAGTTCATCATGGCTGCCTACGACTACGATCTCGTCACCATCGGCGCCGGCTCGGGCGGTGTCGCCGCCAGCCGTCGCGCCGCCGCGCTCGGCGCCAAAGTGGCTATCTGCGAGGGCGACCGCGTGGGCGGCACCTGCGTGATCCGCGGCTGCGTACCCAAGAAACTCATGATGTACGCCGCCCAGTTTGCCGATGCCTTTGCCGATGCACCGGGCTACGGCTGGTCGCTGGTGCCACCGGATTTCGACCTCGGCGCGCTGGTGGCGGCCAAGAATGCGGAAACCGCGCGGCTCGAAGGCATCTACCGCAACATGCTCGACAGCGCCGACGTCACCCTGCTCACCGGGCAGGCGCGGCTCATCGATGCGCACACCGTCGCCGTGGGCGACTCGCGCGTCAGCGCAGCGCACATTCTCATCGCCACCGGCGGCACGCCCAGCCACCCGCGCATCGACGGCTTGGAGTTGGCGATCAGTTCCAACGAGTTGCTCGATCTCGACACCTTGCCGCGTCGCCTGCTGGTGCTTGGCGCCGGCTACATCGCGGTGGAATTCGCCGGCATTTTCGCCGGTCTGGGCAGCGAGGTGACCCTCGCCTACCGCGCCGATCTGCCGCTGCGCGGCTTCGACGACGACATCCGGCGCCGGCTGGCCACCGCCATGACGGACCGGGGCATCACCCTCGCCAGTGGCTTCGAGCCGGAGAAACTCGAACGCATGCCCAACGGCATTCGCTGCCACGCCAAAGACGGTCGCATCGTCGAGGCAGACGTGGTGTTGAGCGCGCTCGGACGTCGTCCCAACACCGACGGGCTCGGACTCGACGCCGCCGGCGTGGCCGTGAATGCCCGATCAGGCGCCATCGAAGTGACGCCGGATTCACGCACCTCGGTGGACAACATCTACGCCGTGGGCGACGTCACCGACCGGGCCGCGCTCACGCCGGTGGCCATCGCCGAGGGCCGCGCCTTCGCCGAGTCGGTGTTCGGCAACACGCCGCGCATCGTCGATCACAGCCTGATCGCCACCGCCGTGTTCAGCCAGCCGCCGATCGGCACCATCGGGCTGTCGGAGGCGGCCGCCACCGCGGCGGGCCACCAGGTGACGGTGTTCGAAGCCGACTTCCGCCCCATGAAGCACACCCTGGCCGGGCGCGCCGAACGCGCCTACATGAAAGTGGTGGTCGATGCCGACACCGACAAGGTGCTCGGTGCGCACCTGATTGGCGCCGACTCGGGCGAAATCATCCAGGCACTGGCCGTCGCCATCACCATGGGCGCCACCAAAGCGGATCTGGATCGCACGCTCGCCGTGCACCCGACCTCGGCTGAAGAGCTGGTACTGATGCGCACGCCACGCACGGACTGATCGTCCGGCCGAAAAACAAAAACGGGGTGATGCGTCACCCCGTTTTTCATGGCCCATCCCGAACTCAATCGCTCAGGAAAGTCACCTTCATCGTCACCCGGTAAGCCGCCCCGCCATTGCCCGCCGCAACCCGCGTCTGGCGGGCAATCCAGGCGCCGCACACATTCTTCATGGTGCGGCGCGCACGCGCGATGCCCGACTTGGTGGCATCCTCGAAGCTCAGTCCGGATTCCGAAACGATCTCGGTCACATGGGGCGTTGGCATGGCGAAGCTCCTGAGCTGAACGGGGGCAAGATTTCTTGCTCTCTGTCAGAGACCTCGGCATCGGCCGTCCAAGCCTGAAGACTCAAATGTAAAACCGCGTCAATTGCACCATCGAAACGCCGATCAAGCCTGAAACGCCACCTGCTTCGCAAAAACGCGCTCGAAC
>JBNKNO010000046.1:4997-26742 GCA_050293885.1 Rhodocyclaceae bacterium
GACAAGGGATTACGGCAGCACCAGCGCGAGCGCAATCGGCAAGAAGGCAACCGCTGCCACGTTGCCGATCAGCACCATCGACGCCACCTTTTCGGGCTCCTGGCCGTAGCGCTCGGCAAAGATGTAATTGAGCACGGCCGGCGGCAAGGCACCGAACACCAGCACCAGCGCACGCTGTTGCGGCGGAAAGTCGAACAACGCCAGCAGCACGCCCGCAATGGCCATGCCGACCAGCGGCCGCGCCACCGCGCCGAATACACCCAAACCCACCGCCGAGATGCGCGAGTCGTTCAGCCGCACGCCCAGTCCGAACAACATCAGCGGAATGGAAATGTCGCCCACCATCTTGATCGACAGCAGCAAGGGCTCCCACACCGGGATGCCCGCCATGCCCACGGCCAGACCCGCGAAGGTCGCCATCACCGACGGCACTTTCCAGATCGTGAGAATGCGCACCCGGTGGTCGAGCAACCAGGCGCCGAACGAGAAGTGCAGCAGGTTGGAGGCCATGAACATCACCACCGCCGGCGCCAGCGCCTGCTCGCCAAACGCCAGCACCGCCAGTGGCAGCCCCAGGTTGCCGCAATTGTTGAACATCAGCGGCGGCACCAGGGTCTTGGGATCGATACGCATGACCTTGGCCAACGCCCACGCCGTCAGCCCCGAACCGACCACGATCGCCAACGTCGCCAGTAGCAGCGGAATATCGTTCTCAGGCCGAAACGGTCGACTGACCAACGCACCGAACACCAGCGCCGGTACGAACACGTCCATGTTGAGCTTGTTGGCGTGGGTCAGATCCGGCCGTGCCTTGCGCCCGACGAAGTAACCCAGCGCCACGATGGCAAAGACGGGAAAGAGAATCGAGACAATGCGCAGGAGCATGGCGGGGGCCGATCGCAAACGGAGACCGCGTCAATTCTACCCGCGCACCAACGCCAGCGGCAGCAGGGCAATCACCTACAGATGCGCCGAACGGACCATCGCCGGAATCCCACATGAAACATGAATAAAGCATACTCGAGTACAATAACGCGCATGCCATAGGAAGAAGAATCATGCAAAAAAAACACCTGATCCTGCTGACCATGGCGCTTGCCGCCAACCTTGCCAGCGCCAGCGAAGGCGCGCTCTCCTGTTCCGGCGACATGAGCTTTGTCGACGGCGCCAACACGAGCATTCGGTGTACCGGCGATTTATGGCTCAGCGATGGTCTGTCACTTTCAGCGGAAGAGTCCATCAGCATTTGGGCGGGCAGCCGGCTCGAAATAATCGAGGCCACGCTTTCGGCGCCGAGGGTCTCACTGTCGGCTGAAGACAGCGTCATCATCAACGATCTGGCCACCATCATTGGGATGACATCCGTCAGCACAGTCGTTGTGGGCACCGAGTACGACTCACGAGAAATCGGCTACCGGGAGCCCTTGGCTGGCACGCTGCAGGTCGAACCCGGCAGCAGCATTAGCCTGAGCACCAGCCCTGTCAATGTGCCGCGGATCTTCACTTCTTCAGGCGCGGGCGGCACCCTTGCCATCGCGCCCGGCGGATCGCTCACACTGACCGGCGGTACCTTGACGATTTCTCCAGTCCCCGAACCCGCCCCCTACACGATGCTACTCGCCGGCCTCGGACTCGTCGCAACATTGGTGCGCCGTCGCAACTGATCCAGGAGTCCTTCCTGCGAAAAAACAAAGGCGCCCAGGTTGGCGCCTTTGCTTGCCCACTGACAATCCCTCACAGCACGTAACGCGCCAGATCCTCGCTCTCGGCCACCGTTTCGAGTCGCTCGTCGACATATGCCGGATCGACGGTGATGCTGTCCAACCCGGCACGGCCGGCATCGAAGGAGACTTCCTCGAGTAGCTTTTCCATCACCGTGTACAACCGACGCGCGCCGATATTCTCGGTGGTTTCGTTGACCTGAAAAGCGATCTCGGCGAGTCGGCGGATACCGGGTTCGGTAAATTCGACCTTCACCCCCTCGGTATCCAACAGCGCTTCGTACTGGCGGGTGAGGCAGGCATCGGTGCTGGTGAGGATGCGCTCGAAGTCTTCCACCGACAGCGAATCGAGCTCGACGCGAATCGGGAAACGCCCCTGCAACTCGGGAATGAGATCGCTGGGCTTGGCCAGGTGAAAGGCGCCGCTGGCAATGAACAGGATGTGATCGGTCTTGATCATGCCGTACTTGGTGCTCACCGTCGTGCCTTCGACCAGCGGCAGCAGATCGCGCTGCACCCCCTGGCGCGACACGTCGGCGCCCTGCATCTCCGAGCGGCTGGCGACCTTGTCGAGTTCGTCGAGAAAGACGATGCCGTTCTGCTCGACCGACTGCACCGCCGCCAGCTTGACCTCTTCGTCATTGACCATGCGCGCGGCTTCTTCATCGGCCAGCAATTTGAGTGCCTCCTTGATCGGCAGCTTGCGCGCCTTCTTGCGCTGGTTGCCGAGGTTCTGGAACATGCCCTGCAGTTGCTGGGTGAGCTCCTCCATACCCGGCGGCGCGAAGATCTCGGCGCTCATGCCCGGCTGCGCCACTTCGATCTCGATTTCCTTGTCGTCGAGCTCGCCCTCGCGCAGCTTCTTGCGGAATTTCTGGCGTGTGGTGGTATCGGTGCTCGCCGCCGGCTCGTCGTTGAACCCGACCGGACGGGCAGGGGGCAGCAAGGTGTCGAGCACGCGATCTTCAGCCGCATCGAGCGCGCGGTCGCGTACGGTTTTCATCGCGCGCTCGCGACCGTCCTTGATGGCGATTTCGACCAAGTCGCGGATGATGGTTTCCACATCGCGACCGACGTAGCCCACTTCGGTGAACTTGGTCGCTTCAATCTTGATGAACGGCGCGTTGGCGAGCCGCGCCAATCGTCGGGCGATTTCCGTCTTGCCCACACCGGTGGGGCCGATCATGAGGATGTTCTTGGGCGTGATCTCGCCGCGCAGCGGCTCTTCGACCTGCGCCCGGCGCCAGCGATTGCGCAGCGCGATGGCCACGGCACGCTTGGCGCGGCCTTGGCCGACGATGTGTTTGTCGAGTTCGGAGACGATCTCCGGCGGTGTCATCTGGGTCATGGTTCAGCTTCCCCCATCCAGCACTTCGATGGTGTGGTGCTGGTTGGTGTAAATGCACAGCTCGCCGGCAATGGCGAGCGAGCGGCTCACGATGTCTTCCGGCGACAAGTCGGTGTTGTCGAGCAGGGCGATGGCCGCCGACTGGGCGAAAGCGCCGCCACTGCCGATGGCGACGATGCCCTTTTCCGGTTCGAGCACGTCGCCGTTGCCGGTGATGATGAGCGAGTTCTCTTCGTCCGCCACCGCCAGCATGGCCTCAAGCCGCCGCAACATGCGGTCGGTGCGCCAGTCCTTGGCCAACTCCACCGCGCTGCGCAGCAGGTTGCCCTGATGCTTTTCGAGCTTGGCTTCAAAGCGCTCGAACAAGGTAAAGGCATCCGCCGTTCCACCAGCGAAGCCGGCAAGAATGCGTTCCTGATAAATGCGGCGCACCTTGCGCGCGCTGCCTTTGACAACGATGTTGCCCAAGGTGACCTGACCGTCGCCGCCCAGCGCGACACGACGCCCGCGCCGCACCGAGAGGATCGTGGTGCCGTGATACTGTTCCATGTGAAGTCCTGATGGGCCCGTGCACGGGCCGATTGCGGGGCGGCAACGCGCCCGGAGAGTTCTAACTGGGGTTCAAGCGCGCAATTGCAAGCGGGCGACCTGGTCGATGCCCATCACCCGCAACAGTGCCGCCACCATGGCGTTGACCCGGTTGAGCGATACCAGTTTGCCCTGCCCCTGCAAGGTCGCCAGTACGTTGAACAGGCTGCCGGCGGCAACGAAGTCCATCCGGCGCAAGCGCGAACAATCCACGTTCACCGAGGTCTGATCAGCCGCAAACGCTGCCAACTTGCGAATACCTTCGGCGCTGGCGCCCAGCACCTCACCTTCGAGCGCGAAGCCTGTGGGCGCTTCCGATGCGCCTTCGATGTCAGTCGTCGCGGTGATCTCTTCCATGTCCGGCGGTTCCCAGGACGGCGGCGACACTTCAAAGGTCACCGCAAAGTCCACCGCCACTTCCTCAAAGCGCTCGATGTCGTCGGTGTGCTGCAGCATGTCGAGCAACAACAACCACATACCGCGGTTCTCGGCCTGTCCAGCCGTCACCTGACCACCCAACATGGCGGCGACGGAACTACAGCCCGACAGCCGCACGGTCACGCCCTCGCCGCGCAAATCGAGCACCAGATCGCGGAACAATTGGCAACCGGCCTCATCGGCAGAGCGCAGACGCGACAGGTCGATACGCACGGTGCCGTGCTTGCGGGCGGTTTCACGCACGCGATCGAACTGCTTGGCGACCTGCTCGGTCAGTGCGGCGCCCATGGCCACCGACGGGGTACTCGACTTGGCCTTTTGGGCCGGCGCATCGGTCACGTCCCAGGGCGGGGGAGATTTTTCGAAACTGCGGGCGTAGGCAATCACACGCTCATCGAACTCGGCCCGCATGCCGGTGAGCTTGTACAGATCGAGCAACATCTGCCACATGAATTCGCCCTGCCCAATCGGCAGGGTATCGACGAAACTCGCGAGCACGGCGGCCGCGGCGTCGTTT
Source organism: Rhodocyclaceae bacterium (assembly GCA_050293885.1). Taxonomy (GTDB): domain Bacteria; phylum Pseudomonadota; class Gammaproteobacteria; order Burkholderiales; family Rhodocyclaceae; genus Nitrogeniibacter. The sequence continues at coordinate 9,610 of JBNKNO010000046.1, forward strand.
TGGTCGTTGGCGTAAAGCACCGCGGCTTCTTCGGCGACGCTCGAAAAATCATCACCGCCTTCATGGATTTCCATCTTGCCCGCGCATTCGGCGAGCGCGCGCGCGACATCGCCACCCGCGGATCCGAAATCCAGGGTGGACAATTCCGATCGGGGTGCCTTCGAGGCACCACCAGACAACGATTTCTGCTTTTTGGACGGGCCGACCAAGATCGCACTCCCTCTTGCGGCGATCAAGCCATGAACGAGTTTTCGAGCATACCACTGTCGCCCAACATCGTCAGGGGAGCAAGCCTAATTGAGAGGAATTGTTAAGGATTCCACGCAAAGGAAGCCAGAATCGAGCCGCCGCTTCTGGCTACAATAGCGCGATGCATGCTTCCAGTCCCGACACGCAAAGCAGCGCCGTGCGCGAATCCCGCCTGAACCTGCGGGTGTACTACGAAGACACCGACGCCGCCGGCGTGGTGTACTACGCCAACTACTGGCGCTTCTGCGAGCGGGGCCGTACCGAGTGGTTGCGCGCGTTCGGGTTCGACCAGCAGGCGCTGATGGACGAATCCGGGCTGGCCTTCGTGGTGCGCTCGGTGCGCGGCGACTATCTTCGCCCTGCGCGTCTCGACGACACGATCACCGTCCTCACCTCCGTCGACGCGCCGCGACGTGCCAGTCTGGACTTCACGCAAATTATCGTTCGTGGCGAGGAACGCCTGTTCACCGCCACGGTCTCAATCGCGTGCCTCGATACGCGCCGCGGACGCCCCGCGGCCATTCCGGCACACATCCGACAAACCATCGAAGCTTCGGCCTGACCCATGCCCATCACACAAGACCTGTCGATCCTGTCCCTCATTGCCGAAGCGAGTTTGATTGTCAAACTGGTCATGGCGCTGCTGGCCGTTGTCTCCTTCATGTCCTGGTACTGGATCTTCCGCAAGTGGTTCGCCATCGGTGCCGCGCGCCGCAAGACAGTGGTGTTCGAACGCAATTTCTGGAGTGGCGGCGACCTCAACAATCTGTATCAGAGCGCCAGCAACGACCGCCACAACACCGGCCCGATGGAACGCATCTTCGAATCCGGCTATCGCGAATTTTCCAAACTGCGCGCCAAGAATATCGACCCGGATACGGTCGTCGACGGCGCCCGACGTGCCATGCGCGCGACCTATCAGCGTGAGATCGACGAACTCGAAGCGCACCTGGCCTTTCTTGCCTCGGTCGGTTCGGTGTCGCCCTACGTCGGTCTGTTCGGCACGGTGTGGGGCATCATGAACGCCTTCCGCGGCCTGTCGAACGTCTCTTCGGCCACCCTCGCCCATGTGGCGCCGGGCATTGCCGAAGCGCTGGTCGCCACCGCCATCGGCCTGTTCGCCGCGATCCCCGCGGTGGTCGCCTACAACCGCTTCGCCCACGACATCGACCGCCTCTCCATCCGCTCCGAGAGCTTCATGGAAGAGTGTTCCAACATCCTCCAGCGCCAGTTGCGCTGAGCGGGCGGAGTCTGTCATGCGCCCGCGTCGCCTCATGAACCAGATCAACGTCGTGCCCTATATCGACGTGATGCTTGTGCTGCTCGTCATCTTCATGGTCACCGCGCCCATGATCCAGACCGGCAGCATTGAAGTGCCCAGCGTCGGCAAGGCATCCGACGCGCCCGCCGAACCGATCCAGGTCGTCGTTCGCGCCGACGGCTCGGTCGCCCTGCGCGAAGGCGCCGGCGACCCGCGTGCACTGCCACTCGACACCCTCGTAGGCGAACTCAAGGCCATGCAGTCTGGCGCCACCAAACGGCCGGTGCTCATCGCCGGCGACAAGAGCGCGCGCTACGAAGAGGTGCTCAAGGTGATGGATGCGCTCCAACGCGCCAGCATCGACAAGATCGGCCTGCTCGTCCAGCGCGGCGACGCAACCGCCAAGTAAGGTCAAGATGGACGCCAGCCTCGACGCCCGCCAGACGTTCGCCACATCCGATCCCGGCAAATGGCCCTCCATGGTGCTGGCCGTGCTGGTGCACCTGGTGCTCGCGGTCTTTCTGTTCTTCGGCGTCCGCTGGCAAAGCCAACCGCCGGCAGCGGTGCAGGTCACCCTCGTGCCCATGCCTCCCGTGACAGCGCGGCCGGCAACCAAGCCGCAGCCCAAACCAACGCCCAAACCCCAGCCAAAACCGAAGCCCGAACCCAAACCTGAACCCAAACCCAAACCGGCACCCAAACCGGCACCCAAACCTGAACCCAAGCCGGCGCCAAAGCCCGAGCCCAAGGCACCGGACATCAAGACGCCTGAAAAGAAACCGGAACCGAAGCCGAAGCCCGAGCCGAAGCCCGAGCCAAAACCCAAGCCGACGCCAAAACCGAAACCCCGGCCGCAAGACAAGGCACGCGCCATCGAGAACAACCGCATGGACGAGTTGCTGGCCATGGACGCCCAGCGCGCGCGCGAGGCCGAACTGCTACGACAGGAGGCGTCAGCCGCAGCACGAAACCGTGCGCTGGATAGCTATATCGCGAAAATTCAGGGCAAGGTGCGCTACAACCTGATTCCGCCGCCAGGCATGACGGGCAATCCCGAAGCGGTGTTCATCGTCACGCAGGCCAAGGGCGGCGTGGTGCTCGACGTGCGTTTGCGCAAGAGCAGCGGAAACCCGACGCTGGATGACGCCATCAAACGCGCCATCCAGAAATCGGACCCCTTGCCGCAACCCGACGACCCGTCTCTTTTCTCTCGTACACTCGAGCTTACATTCCGGCCCCTCGAACAATGATCAGGGTTGGGTATAATCCGCCCGGACACTATTTATGATGAAACCGACTGATTTGCTTCGCTTTTTCCTCACCCTCGCGCTAGCACTGAGCGCTTTTGCCGCCCAGGCGCAGCTCTCCATCGAGATCACCGGCGCCGGCGCCAACCGCTTCCCCGTGGCCATTGCGGCCATGGAGGGCGAATCCCAGTTGCCGCGTAGCGTCACCGAAATCATCCGCAGCGACCTGGAACGTAGCGGCCTGTTCAGTCTGGTCGAACTCGGCCCGACGCCGCTGTCCGAAGCCGCGCTCCCCGACTACGCCTACCTGCGCACGCGCATGGCCGACGCCGTCGCCGTGGGCAGCGTGCGCGCCGTCGGCAGTGGGCGCTTCGAAGTGCGCATGCGCCTGTACGACACCCGTCAGGAGACTCAGCTCGACTCCGTCGTGCTCACCATGACGCCCCAGCAGTACCGGGCCACCGGTCACCGCATCGCCGACGTGATCTTCGAAAAGATCACCGGGCTCAAGGGCGTGTTCTCCACACGCATTGCCTACGTGGTCAAGTCCGGCAGCAGCTACAAGCTGCAGATTGCCGACTCCGACGGTGCCAATGCGCAGACCGCGCTCAACTCGCACGAACCGATCATCTCCCCCGCGTGGTCGCCCGACGGCAAGAAACTCGCCTACGTGTCGTTCCAGCTCAAGAAGCCGATCGTGTATGTGCACGATCTGGCGGCAGGCATCCAGTCCGTCATCGCCAATTTCAAGGGCTCCAACTCGGCCCCCGCGTGGTCGCCCGACGGCAAGCGCCTGGCCGTGGTGCTTACCAAGGACGGGCTGTCGCAGATGTACACCGTCAATGCCGACGGTTCGGGCGTCAAGCGGCTCGCCACCTCATCGAGCATCGACACCGAACCGGCCTTCAGTCATGACGGACAGTGGATCTACTTCACCTCCGACCGCGGCGGCAGTCCGCAGATCTACCGTATTCCGGTCGCCGGTGGCCGCGCCGAGCGCGTGAGCTTCGAAGGCAGTTACAACGTCACCCCGCGCCCGTCGCCAGACGGTCTCACCATGACCTACATTACCCGCTCGGCCAACGGCTTCCAGGTTGCCATCATGGACCTGGCTACCCGCCAATACGCCGTGCTGACCGATTCATCTCGCGATGAATCCCCAAGCTTCGCCCCCAACAGCCGCATGATCCTCTACGCCACCGAAGTCGGTGGTCGAGGCGTGCTCGCCGCAGTATCCTCGGACGGTCGCATCAAGCAGCGGCTGTCGGTCAAGGCGGCTGATGTGCGCGAACCCGCTTGGGGCCCCTTGCTGCAATAAACCCTGGCCCAAGAAGCCAAAACCCCGCTCAACTCACAGGAGTTACCCATGCGTTCAACCCTCGCCGCCTCACTTGTTGTCCTTGGCCTGCTGGCCGGATGCTCGAGCTCGCCCATGACCCAGGATTCCGGGGCGGCCGTCGAGGATCGCACAGCCCCCGACACCATCCCCACCGTGACGCCCGACACCATGTCCGGTAGCGCGCTGGACGAGCTGAAAGACCCCAGCAGCCCGTTGTCCAAGCGCAGCGTGTTCTTCGAATACGACAGCTTCGTGATCCGCGGCGACTACATGCCGCTGGTGGAAACCCATGCCCGCTTCCTCGTCGCCCACCCGGAACTGAAAATGCTCATCCAGGGCAACGCCGACGAACGCGGCAGCCGCGAGTACAACCTGGCCCTCGGCCAGAAGCGTGCCGACGCGATGAAGAAGGCACTGCTGCTGCTCGGCGCCAAGGAAGGCCAGATCGAATCGGTCAGCCTGGGTGAGGAGAAGCCGCGCTGCACCGACAGCAGCGAAGATTGCTACGCCCAGAACCGTCGCGGCGACATGCTGTACACGGGTGAGTTCTGATGGCGCGCTCGCGCCAATGGATCGCCGCGCTGGTGCTGGCAGCTTCGCTGCCGGCACACGCCGGCTTGTTCGACGACACCGAGGCACGCAAGGAATTGCTGCGTCTGCGCGACGAATATGGCGCACGCCTGCAAACGCTCGAGGCCTCGTCTCGCGCGCAGTTGGAACTGGCCAACCAGATCGAGGCACTCAAGGCCGAGGTTGCCCGGTTGCGCGGCGACGTCGAGTTGCTCACGCACAACATGGAGTCGGTGCAAAAGCGCCAGAAGGACTTCTACGTTGATCTGGACGAACGCCTGCGCCGGCTTGAAACCGGTGGCGGCGCAACCGGCCCGGTGGACCCGGCGGCGGAATCGGCCGACTACGAAGCCGCGCTGAACCTGCTCAAGGGCGGCAAATATGCCGACGCCGCAGCCGGCTTCGACGCCTTCGTCGCCAAGTACCCGACCAGCAGCTTCCTGCCCAGCGCCCACTTCTGGGCGGGCAGCGCGGCGCTCCAGGCCAAGGACATCGCCCGCGCCTCCGAGCACTTCAACACCGTCGTCAATCAGTGGGCCGACGATCCGCGCGCACCCGATGCCCTGCTGGGTGTGGCCAATTGCCAACGCGCCCTGGGCGAACGCCGGCTTGAGCGCAAAACGCTCAAATCGGTGCTCGAACGCTACCCTGACAGCGCGGCGGCCAAATCGGCCAAGCAGCGTCTCGGCGGCTGAACGCACAAACGCATGCGTGAAAACCCCTCCGTCACCCGGCTCCGGGTGACGGAAATCTTCGCTTCCGTTCAAGGCGAGGCCGCCCGAATTGGCCTGCCCACGGTCTTTGTGCGCCTCACCGGCTGCCCCCTGCGCTGCACCTGGTGCGACACCGAATACGCGTTTCACGGCGGGCACACGATGTCGATCGACGAGGTACTGGCGGCAGTCGCCGAACACGGCCTGAAACAGGTCTGTGTCACCGGCGGCGAGCCGCTCGCACAAAAACCCTGCCTGCCGCTACTGAGCGCGCTTTGCGATGCCGGCTACGACGTCTCGCTGGAGACCAGCGGCGCACTCGACATTGCTCCGGTCGATCCGCGTGTCGGGCGTATCGTGGACCTCAAGGCACCCGGCTCCGGCGAGCTCGACAAGAACCGCTGGGACAACCTCGCCCATCTCACCGCCCGCGACGAAATCAAGATCGTCGTGGCCGACGAAGCCGACTATCACTGGGCCGCGCAACAAATCACCGCGCACCAACTGAACGAACGCTGTACCGTATTGCTCTCACCCGTGGCCGGCGCCATTGCGCCCGCCACACTGGCCGAGTGGATTGTGCGCGACCGCCTGCCAGTGCGTTTTCAAATGCAATTGCACAAGATCCTGTGGGCCGACGCGCGCGGCCGCTGACCACACAGGCGACGCCGCCATGACTGAAACCAACCACACCGACACCGAGACCACGCCTGCAAAGAAACGGGCCGTCGTGCTGTTGTCCGGCGGTCTCGACTCCGCCACTTGCCTGGCAATCGCGCGCGACATGGGCTTCGACTGCTACGCCCTCTCGGTCGCCTACGGACAGCGCCACGCAGCCGAACTCACCGCCTCCAAGAAAGTGGCCGATGCGCTCGGCGCCGTCGAACATCGCCTCGCCCGCGTCGGCCTCGGCCAGTTTGGCGGCTCGGCACTCACCGACTCCAATATCGACGTGCCCACCGGCTCACAGCAAGAAGGCGAGGACAGCATCCCCGTCACCTACGTGCCGGCCCGAAATACCGTCATGCTTTCCATCGCCATGGCCTGGGCAGAAGTGCTCGGCGCCCGCGACATCTTCGTCGGCGTCAATGCTGTCGACTATTCAGGCTACCCGGATTGCCGCCCCGCCTTCATCCAGGCCTTCGAGACCATGGCCAACCTCGCGACCAAGGCCGGCGTCGAAGGTCAGAAATTGACCATCCATGCCCCGCTCATCGAGCTCACCAAGGCGCAGATCATTCGCACGGGCACCGCGCTTGGCGTCGACTACGCGCAGACCGTCACCTGCTATCAGGCGGACGACGCCGGGCGCGCCTGCGGCCGTTGCGAAGCCTGCAAGCTGCGCCGCACCGGCTTCCTCGAAGCCGACCTTCCCGACCCTACCCGATACGGCGAAAACGGCGCCACACAAGGTTGACAGCCCCAAAAGGCCTAACTATAATGCGCCCTTCCTTACGGGTCGTTAGCTCAGTTGGTAGAGCAGTGGACTTTTAATCCATTGGTCGCGTGTTCGAGCCACGCACGGCCTACCAGGACAAAAAAGAGCCCAGTCTTCGGACTGGGCTCTTGCCGTTTACGTTGCGTCAAAAACAGCGATCAGGGCCGTTTGAACCATCCCAGCTTCGGTGCCAGATCGACCACCGTGCCGATGATCATCAGCGCCGGCGGTTTGATGCCGGCGGCCTCAGCCTTGTCGGCCAGATCGGCGAGCGTGGCGACGAGCACCGACTGATCCGGCAGCGTGCCGCGCCGCACCAGCGCTGCCGGCGTGGTGTCGGGCAGGCCATGGGCGACGAGTTGGGCGCAGATCTCCGCCACGCGCGACACCCCCATGTAGATCACCACCGTCTGTTTCGGGCGGGCGAGTGCCGGCCAGTCGAGGTCGACCGGTCCTTCCTTCTTGTGGCCGGTTGCGAAGACGACACTCTGCGCATGATCGCGGTGGGTCAGCGGAATGCCCGCGTAGGCGCCGATGCCCGAGGCCGCCGTCACGCCGGGCACCACTTCGAACGGCACGCCAGCGTCGACCAGTGCCTCGGCCTCTTCGCCACCGCGACCGAACACGTAAGGATCGCCCCCCTTGAGCCGCAGCACGCGCCGGTTCTCGCGCGCCAGCTTGACCAACAGCGCGCAGATGTCGGGTTGGCGCATGGCATGCTCGGCCGCCTTCTTGCCCACGTAGATGCGCACCGCCGAACTCGGCACCAAGGCCATGATCTGGTCGCCGACGAGATTGTCGTAGACCACCACGTCCGCTTCGCTGATCAGCCGTGCCGCGCGCAACGTGAGCAACTCGACATCGCCGGGACCTGCGCCGACCAGATAGACCCAGCCCGGACGGGCGGCACGTGCATCACTCATGGCTCAGAACTCCATACCGGGCATGGCCTGGATGCCGGCGGCAAAGGCGTGTTTTTGGGGGCGCATCTCGGTGACCGTGTCGGCCGCGTCGATGAGCGCCTGCGGCGCGCCCCGACCGGTCACGACAGCGTGCTGCATCGCTGGCCGGGCGACGAGATCGGCGACGACGGTGTCGGCATCGAGGTAGCCGTATTTGAGCGCGATGTTGAGCTCGTCGAGCACCACCAGGCCGACGGCCTCGTCACGCAGCATGTCCCGCGCCACGGCCCAGGCGGCCTGCGCCTTTTCCACGTCGCGCTGTCGATCCTGCGTCTCCCAGGTAAAGCCCTCGCCCATCACATGCCAGCGCACCGCCGGCTGCTGGCGCCAGAAGGCTTCTTCGCCGGTGTCCGAGCGCCCCTTGATGAACTGCACCACGCCCACTTTCTGGCCATGCCCCAGCGCGCGGGCAATGAGGCCAAAACCGGCGCTGGACTTGCCCTTGCCGTTGCCGGTATTGACCAGCAGCACGCCTTGCTCGCGCGTGGCCCGGGCGATTTTTTCGTCGACCACGGCCTTTTTGCGGGCCATGCGCGCATTGTGGCGGGCGTCTTTGTCGGCGGATTCAGTCACTGTGGGTTCTCTTGCATCACGCCGGCCAGCGCCTTGAGTCCGTCGAGCAGGCGGGGGCCGGGGTTGAGGAAATCATCGCCATTCAAATGGACGATGCGCTGATCGGTCTCACCCAGAATCACCCGACACTGGTCGTCGGTCGCGCGATTGAAGGTGAACACGATATCCGGTTGGAAGTGTGCCACCAAGGCCTCGAGACTGGCATAGGCTTCGCCCGTGCGCACGGCGCGCACACGGGTGTCGGCTTCGACCACGTCGAAACCGGCCGACTGGAACACATCGCCCAGCAGGTGGCGTCGGCCGTAGGAGTAAGGCGTGCCCGAACAGGCCGTGAGCAGCAACACGCGCTCGCCCCGGGCGCCGCTTTGCCGCGCCAACGCACGCCAGTTTTCCGCAAAGCGCGTCGCTTTGGCGCGGCTGGGCGAACCACTCAATCGAGCCAGTTCGATCAGCATGGCTTCGGCATCGGCCAGCGAATCGAACCCACCCATGCGATGCACCTGCGCCCCGGCAGGAACGGACAAGGCCATCACATCGCCATCGACCCAATTGGAAGTGAACACCACGTCCGGGCGCACGGCGGCCATCGCCTCCGCGTCGGGGTCCAACAGACCGCCGGTACGCGGCAACGCCGGGCGAAACGTATCGTAGCGCGACACCCCCACGATGCACTCGCCACGGTCGAGCCATTCCAGCGCCATGGTGAGATACGGCGACTGGCTGACGATGCGCGGGCAATCCGCGGCCGCCGCAATCGACGTGGCAAGGGCAAACGCGCCGAGCAGACGAAGGAAAAAATGCATAACTAGCTTCAATCGAGCAAAAAGGCGGCCCGACCGTCGATGACATGACGACGAATCGGATGGCCAAAAGCCGCACTGAGCACATCGGCCTGCAGCACCGCCTCCGCCGTGCCGAAAACCATGTGGCCGCGCCCGTCGAGCAGTACCACGTGGTCGGCAAAGCGCGCCGCGAGATTGAGGTCGTGCAGCACCGCCACCACGCCGGCACCGGCGCGGGCGAGTGAAGAGAAGTGATCGAGCACCACCATCTGGTAGTGCAGATCGAGATGGGAGAGCGGTTCGTCGAGCAGATACAGCGCCGGTTGCTGGGCCAGCAGGCTGGCAATCGCCAGACGCTGACGCTCGCCACCGGAGAGGGTGAGGATGTTGCGCTCGGCCAGCTGATCCAGCCCCATGCGCGCCAGCGCCTCGGCGGCGGTGCGCACATCGGCCTCACCCTCCCAGGACCACCGCCCCAGATGCGGATGGCGCCCGACCAGCGCGGTTTCCATCACCGACGCGGAAAACCAGTCGGGCTGGCGCTGTGGCAGCAGACCGCGGCAACATGCCAACTCACGCGCATGCCACTCGCCAAGTGCCCGCCCCTGCAAGCGCACGGTGCCGCGCTGCGCATCGCGCAAGCCCGCCAGCGTGTGCAGCAGTGTGGTCTTGCCGGCACCGTTGGGGCCCAGCAGTACCAGCCGCTCACCGGCCTCGATGCGCATCGACAAATCGCAACAGATCCAGCGCTCGCCGATATGCACGGCGAGGCCGTCGGCTTCGAGCAAGGGCGCCTCGGCGGACGTCATCGCGGATGCCGGACCAGCAGGAACAGGAACACCGGCACGCCGATCATGGCCGTGAGCACGCCTACCGGCAGCTGGGTGGGCGCCACCACGGTGCGCGCGGCGGTATCCGCCAGCGTGAGCAGCGTGCCGCCCGCCAGCACGGCCGCCGGCAGCAGCAGACGCTGGTCGTTGCCGATGGCCAGACGCACCAGATGCGGCACGATGAGCCCGACAAAACCCACCAGCCCCACCAGCGTCACCGCCGTGGCGGTGAGCAGGGAAGCCAGCACATACACCATGGCGCGCAAGCCGCGCGTACCCACGCCCAACGCCCGGGCATGCAACTCGCCGCGCGCCAGCACATTGAGATCGCGCGCGAAGGGCAGGCTGACCACCAGCCCGAGCACCAGCACCAGCAAGGCCGGCCACGGGCGCGCCGCGCCGGAGACGTCGCCGGTGAGCCAGAACAGCATCGACTGCACGCGGGTGTCGGTGGTCATCACCAGCATGAACACCACCACCGCACCGCAGCCGGCGGCAACGATCACCCCGGTGAGCAGCAAGCGGCTCTGGGTCCACGACCCGTCGCCGCGCGCCAGACCGAACACCAGCAGCATGGCCGACAGGGCGCCGGCAAAAGCGGACAGGTCCACCATCCAACTCACGAGCCCCAGAAAGATCGACGACAAGGCCCCCACCGCCGCCCCGCCGGAGACACCGAGCACATAGGGATCAGCCAACGGATTGCGCAGCAACACCTGCATCAGCGCACCCGCCAGTGCCAGCAAACCACCACTGGCAAAGGCCGCCACGGCGCGCGGCAGGCGCAGTTCGCGCACCACCGCCGTGAGTGTGCTGTCCACCTGCCCGAACAGCGCGGCGAAGACATCGGACCAGCCCGCCCCGACGCTACCGGCGCGCAAGGACACCAGCACCGCCAGCACGCTGGCAACCAATAGCAAACCCAGTATGAAAAACGCTCTCTTGCGCGCGAACATGCCCCGACGCACCGCTCCGGACGACACCGAGAAGCCTGTAGTGTCGCCCGAAACGGACCTTGCCGCACCTGCACCGGGAGTCGCGCTCATGCTGCCTTATCGCCCCGGCGCGTAGCGCAGGGAAACAAACACGCTGCGGCCTTCCTGTCGATAGAAGCGTGCCGTTTCGTATTCCTTGTCGAACACGTTGGTGACCGCGGCCTGCACGCGCCAGTCCCGACTCAACTCGAGTTCGGCGCGCACATCGAGCGTGGCGTAACCGCCGAGGCGTTGTTTGTTCGCGAGATCGTCATAGCGCTTGCCCTCGGCCACCAGAGTGGTGCCGACACCGAAACGGCCAAAGCGGCGATCGATGTCAAGCCGGGCGGATTGCGCCGGACGACGCGCCAGCCAGTTGCCCTGATTCGCCCCGGGCGACTCGTTGCTGGTATCGAGCAGCGTCAGGCTGCCACGGACATCCACGCCTGCGAAAGTGGAGCCAACGGTCGCCTCAACCCCCTGGATCCGCGCGGAATGGATGTTGTTGGCGAGAAAAATGGTCGAATCGTAGGCGATCAGATCGTCCACATTCGACTCGAACACATTGAATGTCCACCGCCCCCACCCCGGTTGACCGCGCAGGCCCAACTCGACGGATTCGGACGTTTCCGGCTTCAGATCCGGCTTGCCGTAGAAGGGGAAATACAACTCGTTGAAGGTCGGCGCCTTGAATGCCGTCGCGTAGGACGCTACCAGACTCACCTGCTGTGTCAGTGCGATCCCCCAGGAAAACGATCCGGTGACGTGCCGACCGAATTGCTCGTTGTCATCGCTGCGGAACGACAACTGGACATCATGCGCGCCGGCGCCTGCCTGAAGGAGCGCGAACACGCCGGTGTTGTCGCGGGCCGTCATCGCATAGGCCGTGGAACTGTCGATCTCGTCGCGCTGCGCATCGACGCCCAACGTCAGCAAAACGTGATCGCCGAGCATCAGGTCGTTCTGCCATGAGCCGGTGGTGCGCTGGGTATCAAAGGTGGTTACATAGACACCATCCAGATAGTTGTTGGATTTGTCTTTGCTTACGCCGAGCGCGACACTCGCTTTCCACCATTGGGCTGGCGATACCGAGGCGCGCAGGCCGGTGATTTCCTGGCTCGACTTCGCGCTGTTCTGGAAACTGCCGTCGAAGTCCGACCTCGCGTCGGTCTTCAACCAATTGAAGACCACGTCGGCACCGCCATCGAAGCGATAGCCGGCGTTGAGGCTCGCCCCGTTGTTCTGGTAGCCGTCACGATCCGGCTCCGCCGTGAAGCAGCCGCCGGCCCCAGCCGCTTCGACGCGGCAGGAATTGAATCCGTCAGTGATATCGCGGCTCAGGCTCACACTCACCCATCCGTTGTCGCCCCGCTGGCTGAAGCTGGCGGTGCCCTTGAAATGACGATCGCTCCCCGCACCAAGACTTAACGCGGGCTGAAAACCCTTCGCGCCACGTCGCGTGAATATCTGGATCACACCGCCGATCGCCTCGGAGCCATAGAGGCTCGAGCGCGGGCCGCGCACGATCTCGATGCGGTCGATCAGATCGACCGGCAAATCCTGAAATGCCGTGGAGCCGGAGGTGGCCGAACCCGCCTTGACGCCATCGATCAGCACCAGCACGTGATCCGACTCGGTACCGCGCAGAAAGAATGAGGTCTGCTTACCGCGCCCACCATTATTGGTGAAGCTCATCCCCGGCACGCCACGAAACAGGTCAACGACCGATTGCGGCTGCTGGCGTTCGATATCTTCGCGGGTGATCACGGTTACCGGCGCAAGCGTTTCATCCACGGTGCGTGCCGTACGCGTGGCGGTCACGACCACCACATCGCCCCGTGAGTCGGCGAATGCCACGCCCGCGGGCAAAACAAGGCTGGCCGCCAGCACGGCGGCAGAAAAATGGATATTCACAAGATGCTCCCTGGCGTCGCAGGCGTCCCCGCCCACAACGCGATACAGTGTTCCGGAAGAACGCAGGGAGAGAGAAGATCGGGCCGAATCGACACGCATCCACCGCACCCCGGGGGACTTCCGACGTAGGCGTTTCGGGCCGGTATCCGGGCTCGTGGCTGCAAACGTGCTGTCTTGCTCGGAACATCGCCTTCCCGGGTCGTTGGACCCAGTGGCGGTTGGATGTCCCTTGATGCCACTTACCGTTGCGGGGGCAGCACAGGCCTTGCGATTCGCTCGTGTGAGGCGGTATCGCGCACCTGTTTCCCGTTTATCCTTCTGGCTGATTCGCCGTCAGGCACCTGAAACACGGTTTGCCCAGGTTCTGGGCAAGGTGGCGATAATACACCAGTTTTTTCGACTTTTTCGACGCGGCAGACGATGAGCACTGAACTGATTCTGGGCGGCGCCCGCTCGGGCAAGAGCACACTGGCCGAGCAACGCGCATCCACACACGGCGGGCCGGTGACGGTCATTGCCACGGCGGAAGCCGGCGACGAGGAGATGGCCGCGCGCATCGCGCGCCACCGCGCCGACCGTCCCACGCATTGGCGGGTGATCGAAGCCCCCACCGGCCTCGCCGAGGCCTTGCAGGAGGCCGCGCATGCTGACGGCTGCGTGATCGTCGACTGCCTCACGCTGTGGCTCTCGAACCTGCTCACCCGCGACAGGGCGTCGCTCGCCGCCCCCCATTCGGCCGACCACCTGGCCGCGTGGCAGGCCGAGCTCGAGGCCTTGATCGACGCGCTCCCGGCGCTACCCGGCCAGGTCGTTCTGGTCGCCAACGAAGTGGGCCTCGGGCTGGTGCCGGAGACGCCGCTCGGGCGCCTGTTTCGCGACGAAGCCGGGCGCCTGAACCAGACGATTGCCGCCGTGTGCGACACCGTCACCTTCGTTGCGGCAGGGCTGCCGCTGACACTCAAGTCGCCTGCGGCAAAAGGGAGCTGAGCATGTGCTCGTGCTACCATCCGCCGCATTCCCGTGCCGGATAATTCCCCGATGAATATTGCCATCGCGCCGCTTGATGACGAACTCGTTGCCGATCTGCAAGCGAAGATCGACAGCAAGACCAAGCCGCTCGGCGCGCTCGGCCGGCTCGAAACGCTGGCGATGCAGATCGGGCGTATCCAGCAATCCCTCACGCCTCGCCTGAGCCGCCCCCATGTGGTGGTTTTTGCGGCGGACCATGGCGCCGCCAAGGCCGGCATTTCGGCCTATCCGCAGGACGTCACCTGGCAAATGGTGGAGAACTTCCTTGCCGGCGGCGCGGCCATCAACGTGTTTGCGCGGCAAAACCAGCTCGCACTGCGCATTGTCGATGCCGGCGTGGCGCACGACTTCGGCAGGCGCGACGGTCTCATCAACGGCAAGATCGCCGCGGGCACGGCCAATTACCTCGAGTCGCCGGCCATGACCGCCAGCCAGCGCGACACAGCGATGAACTACGGCCGGCAGCTGGCCCACAAACTGGCCGAAAGCGGCTGCAATGCCCTTGGCCTGGGCGAGATGGGCATCGGCAACACCGCCTCGGCATCGCTCATCACCCACTGCCTCACCGGCGCGCCGCTCCCGCAGGTGATCGGCCGTGGCGCCGGCCTCGACGACGCCGGCCTGGACCGCAAACAAATGCTGCTGGCCAACGCGCTCGCCCGCGGCGGCTGTCCGGACAACCCGCTCGACGTGCTCGCCGAATACGGCGGCTTCGAGATTGCGATGATGGTCGGCGCCCTGTTCGGCGCGGCGGAAAAACGCATGCTGCTGGTCATCGACGGTTTCATTGTCACCGCCGCCTTGCTGGTCGCCCACAAGCTCATTCCAGCCATCGCCGATTACTGCGTGTTCGCACACCATTCGAGCGAACCCGGCCACATCCGCCAGCTCACGCACCTGAACGCCGCACCACTGCTCGACATGAACCTGCGCCTGGGCGAAGGCACGGGGGCGGCGCTCGCCTGGCCGCTCATCCAGGCCGCCGCCGCCTTCCTCAACGATATGGCAAGCTTCGAATCGGCCGGCGTGAGCGGCAAGGACTGAGATGATGGGCCCCCACGCTCGCTATCGCTCGCTGCCCCCCGAGGGGGCCGCACCATCCTTGGGGCGGCCCGGCGGATGCTGATGCCCCCCCATGCACACGGACGCTCGCGGCCCTCCGAGGGGGCCGTACCATCCTTGGGGCGGCCCGGCGGATGCTGACACCCCCCCAAGTGCACTACCCCTCGCACTGAGACACTGGCATCGTGCGCTACCAACTCGAACTGTTCTTCACCGCGCTGGGCTTCTTCACGCGCATTCCGGTGCCTGCCTGGGTGCCCTTCTCCACCGACCGGCTCAATCACGCGGCGCGCTACTTTCCGCTGGTGGGCATTGCCGTCGGCGTCTGTGGCGCGGCGGTGTTCTGGTTCGCCCGCCAGTGGCTGCCGGCCAGCCTGTCGGTGATCCTGTCGATGGCGGCCACGGTGCGCCTTACCGGCGCCTTCCATGAAGATGGCTGGGCCGACGCCTGCGACGGCCTCGGCGGCGGCTGGGAGAAGGCGCAGGTACTCGTGATCATGAAAGATTCGCGCATCGGCAGTTACGGCACCGTCGGCTTGGTGCTCATGCTGCTGGCCAAAGCCGCCGCGCTGGTCGAGATTGCGGCCCACGGCACGCCGGGCGCTGTCACCGCCATGATTGCCGGGCATGCCGTCTCGCGCTTCGCCTCCACCAGCCTCATCCACACCCTGCCCTACGTGCGTGACGACGACACCAGCAAGTCCAAACCGCTGGCCCGCCAACTGACCCGCCTGGAACTGTTCATCGCCGCGCTCGGCGGCCTGCTGCCCCTGCTGCTGCTCGGCTGGATCGAGGCGCTCGGCGTCGCGGTGGCGGTGGCCATCGTCACCTGGTGGGCGGCCCGCGTGTTCATCCGCCGGCTCGGCGGTTATACCGGCGACTGCCTGGGCGCCGTGCAGCAGGGCACCGAACTGGCCACTTATCTTGGAATCCTGATCGCATGGAACTCTATCTGATCCGTCATCCGCGCCCCGACGTGGCGCCGGGCACCTGCTACGGCCAGACCGACGTCGGCCTGGCCGAATCGGCCGCCGAGGTGGCCGAGCGCCTGGCACCGTTGCTGCCCGCCGACTACCAACTGCACAGCAGCCCATTGCAACGCGCCCACCAACTCGCCAAGGCGCTCGGTGCGCCCAAGGTGGACGAACGTCTGAAGGAGGTGAGCTTTGGCGACTGGGAGGGGCAACGCTTCGAGGCCATCGGCAGCGCCATCGACGACTGGTCGAAAGACCCGATGAACTTCCGCCCGCCCAACGGCGAAACCCCGCTGGAGATGGCGCAGCGCGTACGCCAGTGGATGGGCGAGCACCTTGACCCGGACGCCGGCGCGCATGTCGTGATCGGGCATGGCGGCCCCTTGCGCGTGATCGCCGGCCAGTTGCTCGGCCTGCCGCCGGACCGCTGGCTATCGCTCGATTTCGCCTGCAGCCACGCCACCCGGCTCGACGTGCACGGCTGGGGCGTGATGCTCAAGTGGTTCAACCGCTGAGTGCGCGGTGCTCCGGTATACTCGCCCGATTGTGAATGAGGCGGCGAGCGCCAAGTGTCCTGGGATCTAACAACAAAATCCGGCCGTTTTCGGGCATGGCTCAACATGCACGTGGTTGACCACGGCCTGATCCGCTCTGTCTACAACAACCTCTACAACCTGGGTGGCGGCATGTACCGCAGCAGCCAGCCCAGCCCCGCGCAGATCCGCCAATATCAGCACCGCTTCGGTCTGAAGACCATTCTCAATCTGCGCGGCGAGAGTCACTACGGCTCGTATCCGCTCGAAAAGAAGGTATGCGAGGATCTGGGCATCACCTTTCACGACGCCAAGTTGTTCTCCCGCGGCGCGCCCAGCAAGGCCCGCATCCACATGCTCAAGACGCTGTTCGACAGCATCGAGTACCCAGCACTGATGCACTGCAAATCCGGCGCCGATCGCGCCGGCATCGCCGCGGCGCTGTACCGCATTTTGCATCTCGGTCATCCGGTTGCCGACGCCATGGAAGAGTTGCACTGGAAATTCGGTCATTCGAGGAAGGCGCGCACCGGCGTTCTCGACTTCTTCCTGGCCAGCTACGTGGCCTACAACGCCCACACTCCCATCGAGTTCATGATCTGGGTCGACACCATCTACGATCCCGATGCCATCAAACGACAGTTCCGCTCGGATGGCTGGTCGAGCCTGATCGTCGACAAAGT
>JBNKNO010000047.1:0-25828 GCA_050293885.1 Rhodocyclaceae bacterium
GGGCAACGCAGGTTGTGGACGGCTGTTGAGCGGTGAAAGTTTCCTCTGACCGGATGTCGTCGGCGGTCAGTCGCTTCGCAGCAGGCGCCAGAGCGTTGTCTGGTCAGGGAAGCCGGTGGGCTCGAAGCCGATGGACTTCTGAAAGGCTTCGAGCGCCTTGGCCGTTTGCGGCGTGAACTCGCCATTGGCCTTGCCACGGTAGTGGCCGGCCTTTCGTAGCTTCGCCTGCATGCGCTTGATCAGTTCGACATAGTGTCGGGCTTCCCGCTTGCCCTCGGTGATTGTGATCTTGGGCGATTTGGCGGTCAGGCGCTCGGCATGGAGTTTTTCAAACAGTTTGTTCAGTACGCCGAATACCGGGTCTTGGGGGCGGGTCCGGCAATGACGATCGACAATCGCCATCAGCAGTTCGGTGGTCTCGAATGAAAGCAGATCGTAGGTGTCTGCAGCATGCTGGTTGCTGCCCGTCACGTATCCGTCAACCCACGAGGAGACGACCAGATAGATGTCGCCGCGCGCCGATTGTTCTTGCGCATACACGCCACAGCTGATCAGCCCCGCGCCGCGGACGGCGAATTCTCCCTTGCTGTCTGCAGCGTGGGCGGCACTTGCGAACAGCGCCACGAGAAGTGGCGCCAGCACGCGCGTCCGCAGTCGCGCCCGGCCCTCAGGCATGCACGGTCGATCGCGCGCGCGCCGCCACCGGACGGCGCCGCATGGCAAGTAGCGCGAACAGGCCGGTACCGCACAGCAGCAGACTGGCCGGCTCCGGTACGTTGCCGGCAAGGGCGGCGACGCTCAGGGTGAAAGGCGTGCCGAGGATTTCGTCGAATCCGCGAAGTGCGAAGGTGTTGTCGAAGACCGAGAATTCGAGCTTCGGGGTATCGAACAGCGTGTTGTCGATTCCCAGAAGATTATTGAGGCTGATCGGGTTGAAGTTGAGCAGGTCGGCGCCCAGCACCGTGCCGGTGGCGCCGAGCTTGAGCAGATCGAGGGTGCCGACAATGCCGAGGTCGAGTCCCATGGTGTTGGTGAGTGTGGCGTCGACCCAGAAGGTCGGGGTGAAAACGGTGGTTTCGGTAATGGCGAACTCGGGCAGCTCGCTCCACAGACCTGTCCAGCTGTCGTGAAGGCCCGGCAGGCCGGCAATCTGCACGGGTTTGCTGAATCGGATGGTGGTCATCAGCTTGGGCTTGAACTCGAAGCCCTGGGTGAGACCGAGTACTGGCCCGGCATCGACGTCAATCAGATCGAGAGATGCACCGAGCTTGAAAGCCGGGGTGTCGATCAGATCGAAGTTTACGCCCGCCGGCGGCAGTCCCCCCATCAACGTGGCGGCACCGTCCAGATCGAGTTGGGCAGACAGCAGGTCGTCGCGTCCATTGGATGTCACTTTGGTGCCGGCGCCGCTCCCGGAGGTTGCGATGTCGGGCACGAAGACAGTCATCTGCGCAATGTCGGCCGTTACTGCCGGCGTGGGCGGCAGCGAGGAAGCAAGCGTGATACCGGCCGGGCCGGTGAGCTTGAAACCGACCGCGGGGGGCGCGACGGTGGCGCCGCCTTGGAGCGTCAGGCTCTGATTGAGAATCGGCACCTCGGCGAACGGCTGGCCACCCGGGCCAATGCCGTCGAGCACTTTGAGGCTGTTCGGATCGATGGACAAAATGCGTTGATCCATATTGACCGTTGGCAGCGCGAGAGAGCCCGAATTGGCGCAACCGAGCGTCAGTGCGCAGGCTTGGGCGTCGATCGACCCGGACAGCTTCATGATGGCGCTGATATAGGCTTCGACTTTAGGCGACTGCGTGGCGATGGTGCCGCCGGAGAATACGCTGCTGGTATTGACGCTGAAAAATTCAGCGGCCTTCACCGTGTCGGGCAAGGCCGCAGTTGCCTGAAAATTGGCCATCGTATCGACCGAGCCGCTGTCGATCGCGTAGCCGAATTCGAGCCCGACCTTTCCCGACGTGTGCACATTGAGCTGGGCGCCGGTTCGGGTATCGGCGGTAATCGCGGACGTCGCGGGTTTGATGGTGACTTGTTTCGTGCAGCCGCAGCCTGTGTAGTACCCCTTGAATGGATCCGACCAGGTCGGTGTCGGAACAAAGATTCTCGGCTCATACACAGGAATCTTCACCGCGCCGGTGGCCGGGAAGACGACTTCATTCTCGCTGCCGGCGATACCGCCGATGGTCGCCGTTTTGTTTGACCACTGAGTGCCAACGAAGACCGATTCTGCCTTGCGAAAAGCGCTGCCGGTTCCCCACATGCTTTGGGCGGAGCTGTCGAATTGCAGCGCGCCGGCATCGTACATGACGGCAGCGTATGTCGGCGAGGCGGTGACGCAGCCGAAGAGTAGTACGTAAGTCGTAAGCTTGCGTTGCATGGCGGCATCCTGGTGAATGAGAATGATTGTTTTTTGTTTCGAGCAACAATTGCGCCACATAAATAATATTCAATTAAACCAGGGTGTTATATTGTTGTCCGCACTGTTCTGGTGCGTAAGTGTAAAAAATATCGGCATCTATTGAGTGGTTTTGTTGATTGTGAAGCGCTATGACAAAAGCTTATATTGGCGTGCTCGCGCCCTGAACTCCTTGATGTGTGCAGTCGAGGCAGTCGGGCGTTTCGCATCGTGTGCGGGGTCGGACAAAGGCATGTGGCGCGTTCGTGTCAAACCCCTCCGATGCCGGTTGCCGAACCCCGATGCGCTGTCTATTATTCAATCGCTTGACTTCGTCCTGGAGGAGGCCGTCGTTCATGGTCGATGGGGTCTTGCGTTCTCAACATGATTGGAGATAACGCATGACTGACAACCACACAGGCGGGTGTGAGCACGTTCACACCCATTTGAAACACGGACCGATTGACAACCACACCTGCCACTGCTCGGTATGCAAGCGCGTGACGGGGCAGAACACGACGCATGTCGTGTTTTTCAATTATGGCGATGTCGAGGTGGACAACCTCGGGGGTTTGAAACGCCAGCCGTTCAATGATCAGAATCCGGGTGGGCCGCTGGAGCTATGCACTTGCGCCACGTGCGGTACGCCGATCATGCTCGACGACAAGGAGCACCGCATCCGCGTGATCGTGCCCAACCTCATGGGCTACGATCCGCAGAGCATGCCGGCGACGTATCACGCGTTCTACGATCCGACGACGGGAGAACCCAAACCCAGCGACGGCCGACCGGTCTATGAAGGCCTGCGACCGGATTTTGTCTGGCCGCCATCTGCCTGATTCGATCGGACACAACGACTCGATTCGAGTGAGTACGAAAGACCCCGCATCACGTGAAATGGTGCGGGGTCTTTTATGTTCGGTGCGCGTTTGTGCGCGCGGGATCGCGGTACGGGGCTGTGACTGCATGCGATGATCCGCCGCCGTTGCGATGGTGCCAATTGGCTATGATGGGAGCTGTCCAATGCTGTTCAGTCGACCCGGTGCTTTCCCATGACAATCGAACTTTCACGAGATGACCGTGACGCGGCGATCGAATCCATTCAACGCTATTTTCGCGAGTTCATGGAGGAGCCTATCGGCAATATTGCCGCGGGTGGGTTGCTCGGTTTCGTCGTCGACGAGATTGGTCCGCTGATCTACAACAAGGCCGTTGCTGATGTGCAGGCACGACTGGAGGAACGCGTGGCGGAACTGGACATCGAAATTCATGAGGATGAGTTCGAGTACTGGCGCAAGTTCGATCAGCGCAAACCGAAGCGCCGGTAAGTCCTTTGTCGGGTGACGTTGCCGTGCGGAGTCAGCGTGCGTTTACGGTGCCGGCGTCCTGCCCGAACATGATTTTCCTGGCGTCGTCGTCCACGACCGGCTGGGTATTGATGGTTTTCGCGAGCGCATAGGCGCGCTGCGTTGCCGGGCGCGCGGCAATGGCGTCGAACCAGCGCTTGAGGTGAGGGAAGTCATCGAGCGTCTGCAGCTGCCGTTCATGCGGAACCACCCACGGGTAGCTGGCCATGTCGGCAATGCTGTACTCGTCACCCGCCACGAAGGCACGATCTGCCAGCCGCTTGTTGAGCACGGCATAGAGGCGAGCGGTTTCCTTCACGTAGCGGTCCATGGCGTAGGGGATGCGCTCCGGTGCGTATTGCACGAAATGATGGTTCTGCCCGGCCATGGGGCCGAGACCGCCCATTTGCCAGAACAGCCACTGCAACACTTCGGTACGCCCCCGCAGCTCGGCGGGGATGAACTGGCCGGTCTTCTCGGCCAGGTACAGCAGGATCGCGCCCGATTCGAATAGCGATAGCGGTTTGCCCCCGTCAGCCGGTTCGAGATCGACGATGGCGGGAATGCGGTTGTTGGGCGCGATGGCGAGAAATTCGGGTGCAAACTGCTCGCCCTTGCCGATATTGATCGGGTGAATGCGGTAGGGCAGGCCGGCTTCTTCGAGAAACAGGGTGATCTTGTGGCCGTTGGGGGTGGTCCAGTAGTACAACTCGATCATGGCGACTGCTCCGGGCGAGTGGGCGGGTTCAGCTTCGAGCGGCGCCGGCTGCGTAGGTTCCTTCAGCCAGCCGGGTCGGTGTTGCCGGGCGTCGCCAGGGCCGAGAAGCTGGCCGGCAACATGAGTGTTTGCAGGCTGCGCTGGGTGAATAGATAGCGGCCGTCGACGCGAAAGCCGAGTGCTTCCCATGGTACCGAGGTGTTGAGCAAGGTGGCGGCGTGGGCGAGATCCATGTCGGCCGCGCGTGGGAAGAGCGCGAGAATGGCGCCATCGTAGGCGGTGGCCGGGTGCAGGAAGAAGGGGGTGTCGCGTCGGGTGCGGGCGTTCACGTAAATGCGCGGCGCATCGGTTTGCGGGTAGTTGCGCCCCCATGTCCACCAATTGGTGTCGTCGAAACGCTTGATGCGCCGTGCGAGCAGCGCGGACTTGTGTGCGTTCAGTGCCTCGTGTGGCGTGTTGTAGAACATGCGCCGTGTCTGGCGGGTGTCGATGGTCTTGGAGCTGACAAATTCGACGTTGCCCTCGGGATGCTCGAAGATTCTGTCGGCACCCGAAACCGCGCCCACTTTCACCTCGAACAGATCGCCGAGCGGCATGGTCATGGGCTCCGGCGTGAACGCCAGCTGGCCGTCCATTTCGGTGAATCGACGCTCGCTCCAGGAGGGGGTGTCGAGCGTGCGCAGCAGTGTGCGGCGACTGAAGTTGCCGCGCTCGAAGCGGAAAATGGCGCAGTTGGGCAGCGCGCCGGCAAAAATGCGGGCGTCGCCGGTTTCAATCCAATGCGTGATCGTGCCGGTGTCGTACAGCCAGCGGTTGAGTTTGCGCGCGGCGGTAAGCTTGATGAACTCGCGCGGCACGATGAAGATCAACTCACCCCCATCGGTCAGATGGCGTACGCACTTGTCGATGAAGAACAGGAACAGGTTGCTGCGAGCGTCGAAGTGTGTCGCGTCGAGCCGATGACGTGTGTCCGGCGGGATGTCCTGGTAACGGACGTACGGCGGATTGCCGATGACCGTGTCGAAACGTTCAGAGATGGGGTAGGCGAAGAAGTCGCCCTGTTGCATGCTGGCGCGCGCCACTCGGGGATCGAACTCGATCGCCACGCAGTCGGGCAGTCGTTCGCTGAAGGCGCCGTCGCCTGCCGAAGGTTCGAGTACGCGACCGCGACGTTGCCGAAGCTCGAGCATGAGTTCGACGATGGGCGGCGGCGTGAAGACCTGACCGAGATTGGCGATGTCGCGTTTGTTCAAGCGAGTACGTGAAGGGTGGGCACGCGCCACGTTAACCCATGGCGCTGCCGCCGGCAATCGTGGTTGGAGCGCGCGCTCGTCGTAATGGCAGCGTCAACGAAAAAACGCGGCTTGCGCCGCGTTCTTTCTTAAGCCAGGGTGCTTTAGACCGGGCGAATTGCCGCAGCCTGCAGGCCTTTGGGGCCATTCCGGACTTCGAATTCTACGCGCTGGTTTTCAGCCAGAGTGCGAAAACCATTGCCCTGGATTTCACTGAAATGGGCGAACAGGTCATCACCACCTTCGTCCGGGGTGATGAAGCCGAAGCCTTTGGAGTCGTTAAACCATTTCACGGTGCCAGTTTGAGTGCTCATTCACGGTGTTCCATTCAAAAACAAAATCAGGGCGTCCTGCGCCCACCTGCAGGGAAAATCAAGGATCGTGATCGGGAGTTTCAAACGAGGGCGGTTAGACCTGACACCGCGAATAAGACACCACAAGGACAAAGCTTGATGTAACTGCTCCGCCACAATACACCTTTTTTATCACGTGTCTACAGGTTTTTATGGTCATGCCAGTGTCACGCCTGCGCAATGTTGACCAGAGGTGGGATAATCGCTGGCTAAATTTTGAGGAAATGTACGGCATGACGATCCAGTGGTTCCCCGGTCACATGAACTCGGCGCGGCGCAAGGCAGCCGAAACCATGGCCATGATCGATGTGATCATCGAGGTGGTGGATGCCCGCTTGCCGGCAGCCAGTAGCAACCCCATGATCCACGAGCTGCGAGCGCATCGGCAGCGCCCGTGCCTGAAGGTACTCAACAAGTCGGATCTGGCCGATCCGGAGGCGACCAAGGCGTGGCTGGCGTATTTCAACGCGCAGCCGGGGGTCAAGGCGGTGGCCAATTGCTGCAAGCGGCCGAGTGACGTGGCGCGCATTCCCAAGCTGTGTCAGCAACTGGCGCCGCATCGCAATGACGGCACCAAGCCACTGCGCATGATGATCATGGGCATTCCGAATGTGGGGAAGTCGACACTCATGAACGCGCTGCTCAAACGCAAGGTGGCCAATGTGGGCGATGAGCCGGCGGTGACCAAGAGCCAGCAGCGCCTCGACATCAGCCCGACCATGACGCTGACAGACACGCCGGGGTTGTTGTGGCCCAAGATTGCCCACGATGCCGACGGTTTCATGCTGGCCGCCAGCCATGCGGTAGGAGTGAATGCGGTCGCGGAGGAGGAGGTCGCCTTCGAGTTGGGCGATATCCTGCTGGCGCGCTACCCATCGCTGTTGGCCGCGCGATACAAATTGGACCCTGCGGCGCTCGATGGCGTGGCGCTGGTCGAAGCGGTGGCGCGCAAGCGTGGCTGTGTCGGCAAGGGTGGGGTGCTCGATCGGGAAAAGGCCGCGCTGATTCTGCTCGGTGATTACCGCAGCGGGACCCTCGGTGCGATCAGCCTTGAGACACCGGACACGCGTGCCACCATGATTGCGGCGGCGGAGGCGCAAGCGGCCGCCAAGGCTGAGGCGGCCCGCATCGCCGCGGACGATCAGGCCGAGGGCCGCGCATGATCGAAACCTTGCACTGTGGCCGCTATCGTTTCGACAACCGGACACCGCGGATCATGGCGATTCTCAACGTGACGCCGGATTCCTTTTCGGGGGACGGCATGCTCAAGGCGCGTGACCAGGTGCGCCGGCATGCGGACGACGCGGTGCGCGACGGTGCGCACATGCTCGATGTCGGTGGAGAGTCGTCGCGCCCCGGTGCGCAGCCGGTGTCGGCGCTCGAAGAGCTCGATCGTGTGATTCCCATCGTTGAGGCGCTGGCGGGCGGTGAGGTGCCGGTGTCGGTGGATACCGTAAAGCCGGTGGTGATGCGCGAAGCGCTGCGTGCGGGCGCCGCCATGATCAACGACATCAATGCATTGCGTGCCGATGGCGCGGTCGACGCGGTTGCTGGCAGCGATGCGGGGATGTGCCTGATGCACATGCAGGGCGCGCCGCGCACCATGCAGAATGCGCCGCAATACGAAGATGTGGTGGCTGAGGTGCGCAAAGCCTTGCTGGCGCGTGTGCAGGCAGTGGAGGCCGCCGGCGTGTCACCCGAGCGCATCTTGCTCGACCCGGGCTTTGGCTTTGGCAAGACGCTCGCGCACAATCTGGCCCTTTTTCGGGCCTTGCCAGGCTTTGCCGAACGCTATCCGGTGCTGGTGGGGGTGTCGCGCAAATCCATGCTCGGTGAGATCACCGGACAACCGGTTGCGCAGCGCGTGGTTGCCAGCGCGGTGGCAGCGGCGCTGGCGGTCCAGGCGGGCGCCAGTTGGGTGCGGGTGCATGATGTGGCGGAAACGCGCGACGCGTTGTCGGTGCTGGCGGCGGTCGGATCGTGAGCCGTCGCACATCAGGGACGGGTCGTGCCTGCGATAATTCCGCCATCGCAATACGAGAAACGCTAGAGATCAGACGAGGCAATCAATGAGCAGAAAGTACTTCGGCACAGACGGTGTGCGCGGCAAAGTGGGCGATGCGCCGATTACGCCGGAATTTGTCATGCGGCTGGGTTATGCGGCCGGTGTGACATTGGTGGCGCGCGAGAAACTGCCGCCGGGTGAGCGCCCGGCGGTGCTGATCGGAAAAGACACGCGTATTTCGGGTTACATGCTCGAAGCCGCGCTGGAGGCCGGGTTTGCCGCGGCCGGTGTGGATGTGATGCTGGCGGGGCCGGTGCCGACGCCTGCCGTGGCCTATCTCACCCGCGCACTGCGCTTGCAGGCTGGCGTGGTGATTTCGGCGTCCCACAATCCGTACTACGACAACGGGATCAAGTTCTTCTCGGCGCAGGGCACCAAACTGCCGGACGCGGTCGAGCTCGAAATCGAGAAACACCTGGAAGAGCCGATGGGCTGCGCGGCCTCTGATCGCTTGGGCAAGGCGCGCCGGATCGAGGATGCGGCCGGGCGCTACATCGAGTTCTGCAAAAGCAGCTTTCCCAACGAACTGGATTTGCGCGGTCTCAAGTTGGTGCTCGACTGCGCCCATGGTGCGGCCTACCACATCGCGCCATCGGTGTTCCACGAACTGGGTGCCGAGGTCGTTTCGGTGGGTGCGTCGCCCAACGGTTTGAATATCAACGAAGGCGTCGGTGCGACGCAACCTGAAAACCTGCGCAAAGCCGTGCTTGCCCATCAGGCGGATATCGGTATCGCGCTCGACGGTGACGGCGACCGCTTGATCATGGTCGACGCCGAGGGCGAGGTGTACGACGGCGACAAGCTGATCTACGTCATTGCCAGTGCGATGAAGCACCTGGGGTGTCTGGATGGGGTGGTCGGCACGCTCATGAGCAACCTGGGTTTCGAGCACGCCATTGGCCGGCTGGACGTGCCGTTCGCGCGGGCCAAGGTGGGCGATCGGTACGTGCTGGAATTGATGCATGCGAACGGTTGGCGCATCGGGGGCGAGAACTCGGGGCACATCATTTGCCTCGATTGGCACACCACCGGCGATGGCATCGTCTCCGCCCTTCAGGTGCTCGCTTCGCTGCGTCGGCGCGACGTGAGCCTCGCAGAAGCCTGTGGCGATCTCGTTTTCTATCCGCAGCGCCTGATCAACGTTCGCATGCCGCGCAGCTTCGACTGGAAGGCGGATCGTGGCATCGCCGATGCCTGCGAGGAAGTCGAGCGTGCATTGGCCGATCGAGGCCGTGTGCTGTTGCGGCCGTCGGGAACCGAGCCCTTGTTGCGCGTCATGGTGGAGGGGCAGGATGACGAGGAAGTTGAGCGTCATGCCAACTATCTCGCCGATGTGGTCCGTGCCGCCGTCGGCGACAGCCACTGACGCAGGCCGGTGACAAGGGGCGGCGCACGGCCAATGGGCGGTGCGCCGTTTTTGTTGAAAGGGGCAGGGTGTGGCGGCAAATGACCGACGAAGGCGTTTGCCGGGCGGGCGCCAGAAGGTTAGAATCGACCGATTTTTCGCTTGCAGCGCTATGAGCAACCTGACCAAACTCGTTGTTGGAAACTGGAAGATGCACGGCCGCCGGGGTATGGCTGTCGCGCTTTCCCGCGCTGTCGCGCAGGGTTTGCCCGCAGGGGTGGATGCAGCAGTGTGTGTGCCCTTTCCCTATCTGGGCGACGTGAGTGAGGCGCTTGCCGACACCGCGCTCGCGTGGGGTGCGCAAGATGTTTCCGAAAACGATGAAGGCGCTTTTACCGGTGAGGTGAGCGCTGGCATGCTGCAGGATTTTGCCTGCCGTTTTGCCATTGTTGGCCACTCGGAGCGCCGCGCGCGTCATCAGGAGTCGAGTGATCTGGTTGCGGCCAAGGCCGCCAAGGCAATCGCGGCTGGTGTGACGCCGATTGTTTGTGTCGGTGAGACGCGCGCTGAGCGCGAGCAGGGGCGTACGCTTGAGGTCATTGCCGCGCAGCTTGCGCCAGTGCTGGCGCTGGGTGCGGGCGCGCTGGAAAAACTGGCGATCGCCTACGAACCGGTTTGGGCGATCGGCACCGGATTGTCGGCCAGCGTCGCGCAGGCGGAGGAAGTGCATGTGTTCATTCGCGAGGCCTTGCATGCGGTTGCAGGACACGCGGCGCAGGGTATTCGTCTGCTGTACGGCGGTAGTGTCAAACCTGAAACGGCAGAGGCGCTTTTTGCCGGACGGGATATTGATGGCGGCCTGATTGGCGGCGCATCACTCAAGGCTGAAGATTTTCTGGCGATTTGCCGGGCCGCAGTTTAACCAATTGATATTTTTCTGACAGGAATTTGAGAAGCATGGGTGGTTATCTATTTTCAATCGTGCTGACGCTGCACGTGCTGGTTGGTCTGGGTGTTATCGGCCTGGTTTTGTTGCAGCACGGAAAAGGTGCGGATGCGGGCGCCGCTTTTGGTAGTGGCTCGTCAGGCAGCCTGTTTGGTGCGTCCGGATCTGCCAACTTCATGAGTCGTACCACCGCGGTGTTGGCGTCGCTGTTCTTTGTCACCAGCTTGAGCCTTAGTTACCTCGGGAGCCGTGACGTTTCGGCGCCTGCAAACGTGATGGAGCAGGCAGCGCCGAGCGCTGCCGATGCCATTCCGGCACCCGCGAAAGAGTCGGCTGGAGAGGCTGATTCCAAGCTCAATACGATTCCCAAATAAGGTGCGAAAGAGTTTGCGCGGCGCGTCAGAAGGCGTATAATTCGCGCTGCTGTTTCGCAGCAAAGCCGATGTGGTGGAATTGGTAGACACGCTGTCTTGAGGGGGCAGTGGCCTTACGGTCGTGTGAGTTCGAGTCTCACCGTCGGCACCAGAATTCAGGGCGCCCGCGAAAGCGGGCGTTTCCATGCAGTAAAACCCAGGTCAATCAACGGGCTTCCAATGCTTGAAAATTACTTCCCCGTGCTTGTCTTCATCCTGGTGGGTCTTGCTTTCGGCGTCGCGCCGATTGTGCTTGGTCGCCTCGTGGCGCCGTACCGGCCCGATAGCGAAAAGGCTTCTCCGTATGAATGTGGCTTCGAGCCCTTCGAAGACGCGCGGATGAAGTTCGATGTTCGTTATTACCTGCTTGCCATTCTTTTTATTCTTTTTGATCTGGAAATAGCGTTTCTGTTTCCGTGGGCGACTATCCTCAAGGAGATCGCCGGGGATGAAGCGCTGCGTCTGTTCGGCTTCTTCGAGATGTTCGTGTTTCTCGGCATCTTGCTGATCGGTTATATCTGGGTGTGGAAGAAGGGCGCGCTGGAGTGGGAGTGAGTTTGTATGCCCGGCTTTGTGAATCTGACTTGCGGTAAGGGGTGACATGAGTATCGAAGGAGTGTTCAAGGAGGGGTTTGTCACCACGCAGCTGGATACGCTGATCAACTTGACGCGTACCGGTTCCATGTGGCCGATGACATTTGGCTTGGCGTGCTGTGCGGTCGAGATGATTCACGCCGGCTGCTCCCGATACGATCTGGACCGCTTTGGCGTGGTGTTTCGTCCGAGCCCCCGCCAGTCTGATGTGATGATTGTCGCTGGTACGCTGTGCAACAAGATGGCGCCTGCCCTGCGCAAGGTTTACGACCAGATGACCGAGCCGCGCTGGGTGATCTCGATGGGTTCGTGTGCCAATGGCGGTGGTTACTACCATTACTCCTATTCCGTAGTGCGTGGTTGTGATCGTGTGGTGCCTGTCGATGTTTATGTGCCGGGTTGTCCGCCGACGGCCGAGGCCTTGATCTACGGGATCATTCAGCTGCAGCGCAAGATTCGCCGCACCTGCACGATCGCGCGCTGAACGGGAGAGTCCAGATGAGTGCCAAAACTGAACGTCTCGCCGGTCTGTTGAGTGAATGTCTCGGAGAGCGAGCGCTTTGCGTTACCCATGATCGGGGGGAGGTGACGCTGGTGGTGGCTGCCGCCGACTATCATGCGGTCGCCGTTGAATTGCGTGATCGCCCGGAGTTCTCCTTCGAGCAGTTGATGGATGTGTCCGGGCTTGACTATTCGGCTTGGGCGAACCGCGCCTGGGAAGGTGAGCGCTACGCCGTTTCGACCCATTTGCTGTCGATTACCCACAACTGGCGTGTGCGTCTCCGCGCGTTTGCGCCGGATGATGGCTTTCCCGTGCTGGACTCTCTGTGTGACGTCTGGCCGAGTGCCAACTGGTTCGAGCGCGAAGTGTTCGACCTTTACGGCATCATGTTCTCGAATCACCCGGACTTGCGCCGGATCCTGACCGACTATGGTTTTGTCGGCCATCCCTTCCGCAAAGATTTTCCCGTGTCGGGTTTTGTCGAAATGCGCTACGACCCGGAGCAGGGGCGTGTCGTGTATCAGCCAGTGACCATCGAGCCGCGCGAGAATGCGCCACGCGTGGTCCGCGAGGCCAACTACGGAGATGTCGGCCATGGCTGAAATTCGCAACTACACCATCAACTTCGGCCCCCAGCACCCGGCCGCGCACGGCGTGCTCCGTCTTGTGCTCGAACTTGACGGTGAAGTGGTCGAGCGTGCCGATCCGCACATTGGCCTGCTGCATCGCGGGACTGAAAAGCTGGCGGAAACGCGCACCTGGGTGCAGTCCGTGCCTTACATGGATCGACTCGACTACGTGTCGATGATGTGCAACGAACACGCCTACTGCATGGCCGTCGAGCGGCTGCTTGGCGTCGAGGTGCCCGAGCGTGCGCAATACATTCGCGTGATGTTCGATGAAATCACGCGGATTCTGAATCACCTGCTCAATATCGGCACCCACGCGCTCGACATCGGCGCGATGACGATGGTGCTCTACACTTTCCGTGAGCGCGAAGATCTGATGGATGCCTACGAGGCAGTGTCGGGTGCGCGCATGCACGCTGCCTACTATCGTCCGGGTGGCGTTTATCGTGATCTGCCCGATCGTATGCCTCAGTACGAGGCATCGAAGTGGAAGAACGCGAAGGCTGTTTCGGCGCTGAACGAGAATCGGCAAGGTTCGCTGCTTGATTTCCTCGAAGACTTCACCAATCGTTTTCCGAAGTACTGCGACGACTACGAGACCCTGCTGACGGACAACCGGATCTGGAAACAGCGGACCGTCGGTATCGGTGTGGTGACACCCGAGCAGGCCAAGGCCTGGGGCTTTAGTGGGGCGATGCTGCGCGGCTCCGGTGTGGCGTGGGATTTGCGCAAGAAGCAACCCTACGAAGTGTATGACCGCATGGATTTTGATATTCCGGTGGGCAAGACGGGCGATTGTTACGACCGCTACCTGGTCCGCATGGAAGAGATGCGCCAGTCCAACCGGATCATCAGGCAGTGTATCGACTGGCTGCGCAAGAATCCGGGGCCGGTCATCACGAGCAATCACAAGGTTGCGCCGCCCTCGCGTGAGTCCATGAAGGGCAACATGGAAGAGTTGATTCACCACTTCAAGCTCTTCACTGAAGGTATGCATGTCCCCGAAGGCGAGGTGTATGCCGCCGTCGAGCATCCGAAAGGAGAGTTTGGCGTGTACGCGGTGTCCGATGGCGCCAACAAGCCGTATCGCGTCAAGCTGCGTGCGCCGGGTTTTGCGCACCTTGCGGCCATGGACGAAATGGCGCGCGGACATTTGATTGCAGACGTCGTCGCCATTATTGGCACGATGGATGTCGTGTTTGGCGAAATCGATCGCTGACGCCAACGGATTAAGAAAAGTAAATCGGGTGTGGCCATAAGATGCTGAGCCAGGAATCGTTGAACAGAATTGACAGGGAGGTCGCCAAGTACCCCCCGGATCAGAAGCAGTCCGCCGTCATGGGGGCCTTGCGCATTGCCCAGCAGGAAAAAGGCTGGCTGGCGAAGGAAACCATCGCGTACGTGGCTGACTACCTCGATATGCCGGCCATTGCCGCATTCGAAGTGGCGAGTTTCTACAACATGTATGACCTGGCGCCGGTGGGGAAGCACAAGATCACGGTGTGCACCAATCTGCCCTGTGCCCTGTCCGGTGGCGTGCATGCCGCTGACTACGTGAAGCAGAAGCTCGGGATCGACTTCAACGAAACAACCCCCGACGGCAAGTTCACCCTCAAAGAGGGCGAATGCATGGGCGCCTGTGGCGATGCACCTGTGCTGTTGCTGAACAATCACAAAATGTGCAGCTGGATGACGACTGAAAAAATCGACCAGATGCTTGCGGAGCTGGCTGAAAAATGAGCGCACATAACCTCATTCTCGCCGGCCTTGATGGCGACCGTACCTGGCGGCTGCAGGACTACATCAAGCGCGGCGGCTACGAAGCGCTGAAGAAGATCATCGCCGAAAAGACCCCGCCGGCCGACATCATTGCCGAGATGAAAGCCTCTGTGCTGCGTGGTCGCGGTGGCGCGGGCTTTCCGACCGGGTTGAAGTGGAGTTTCATGCCGAACTCCTTCCCCGGCGACAAGTACCTCGCTTGTAACTCCGACGAGGGCGAACCGGGTACCTTCAAGGATCGCGACATCCTTCGCTACAACCCGCACACCGTGATCGAAGGCATGACGATTGCGGCCTATGCGATGGGTTGTGCGCGTGGATACAACTATATCCACGGCGAGATTTTCGAAGTCTATGAGCGCTTCGAAGAGGCGCTCGCCGAGGCGCGTGAAGCGGGGCTGCTCGGGCAGAACATTCTTGGCTCCGACTTCAGTTTCGAGCTGTTCGCGCACCATGGTTACGGGGCCTACATCTGCGGTGAAGAAACCGCATTGCTCGAGTCGATCGAGGGCAAGAAAGGGCAGCCACGATTCAAGCCGCCGTTTCCTGCAAGCTACGGTCTGTACGGCAAGCCGACCACGATCAACAACACCGAGACCTTTGCGTCGGTGCCGTTCATCATGGCGGAGGGCGGCGAGACCTTCCTCAACTACGGCAAACCGAACAACGGTGGCACCAAGATCTTCTCGATCTCGGGTCATGTGAACAAGCCGGGCAACTATGAAGTCGAGATGGGTACGCCGTTCTCCGAGCTGCTGGAAATGGCCGGTGGTATGCGGGGCGGTCGCAAGCTCAAGGGCGTGATTCCGGGGGGCTCGTCCTCGCCGGTGGTGCCGGCCGACATCATCATGGACTGCACGCTGGACTACGACTCGATCTCCAAGGCGGGATCCATGCTCGGGTCGGGTGCGGTGATCGTGATGGACGAGACGACCTGCATGGTCAAGGCGCTCGAGCGCCTGTCCTACTTCTATTTCGAAGAGTCCTGTGGGCAATGTACGCCGTGCCGCGAGGGGACGGGCTGGCTTTATCGCGTGGTTCATCGCATCGAGCACGGACTGGGTCGCCCGGATGACCTCGATCTGCTCAACAGCGTGACCACCAACATCATGGGCCGCACCATCTGCGCGCTTGGCGATGCCGCCTCAATGCCGGTGCAGAGCTTCGTGAAGCACTTTGGTGACGAATTCGCCTATCACATCGAACACAAGAAATGCCTTGTGCCGGAAGACGTCCAGTACGAAGGCAGCAATATCTATGTAGGTCCGTCATGCTAGAAATCGAGATCGACGGCAAGCTGATTGAGGTTGAAGACGGTAGCACCGTGATGGATGCTGCCGCGAAGGCGGATGCTTACATTCCGCACTTCTGCTACCACAAGAAGCTCTCAATCGCCGCCAACTGTCGTATGTGTCTGGTGCAGGTCGAAAAGGCGCCCAAGCCGTTACCGGCTTGTGCCACACCGGTCACCAATGGCATGAAGGTCATGACCAAGTCGGAGATGGCGGTCAAGGCCCAGAAGGGGGTGATGGAGTTTCTGCTCATCAACCACCCGCTGGACTGCCCGATCTGCGATCAGGGCGGCGAATGTCAGTTGCAGGATCTGGCCGTCGGTTACGGCGACAGCGCCTCACGCTATCAGGAAGAAAAGCGTGTCGTGTTCAACAAGAACCTCGGCCCGCTGGTGTCCACGGATATGACCCGGTGCATCAACTGCACCCGCTGCGTGCGTTTCACGCAGGAGATCGCCGGCGAGATGGAACTTGGTCAGGCGTTCCGCGGCGAGCACGCGGAAATCATGCCGTTCATCGAAAAGACGGTTGATTCCGAACTGTCCGGCAACATCATCGATCTGTGCCCGGTGGGCGCGCTGACCTCGAAGCCCTTCCGCTTTGCCGCTCGCACATGGGAGATGTCCCGACGCAAATCGGTGAGCCCACACGATTCGCTCGGCAGCAACCTGATCGTTCAGGTGAAACACGATGAAGTGAAGCGTGTGCTGCCGCTCGAGAATGAAGAAATCAACGAGTGCTGGCTGTCCGATCGCGATCGCTTCTCCTACGCTGGACTCAACAGCGCAGACCGTCTCAAGCGACCGATGATCCGCCAGGGGGATGAATGGCGCGAGACCGATTGGCAGGCTGCGCTTGAGTTCGTTGGCAACAAGCTGAAAGGCGTCGTCGCAGCCGCCGGTGCCGAGCAACTTGGTGCCTTGGCTTCGCCCGCATCCACGCTCGAAGAACTGTTCCTGCTGCAAAAATTCGTTCGTGCGCAGGGCAGCGACAATGTTGATTTCCGTCTGCGCCAGAGCGACTTTTCCGCCGACGGTCACAGCGCCGGGGCACCGTGGCTGGGTATGCCGGTCGCGGGCGTCGCCGATCTGAATCGACTGTTGGTCGTCGGTAGCTTCCTGCGCAAAGATCACCCGCTGTTGTGTCAGCGCGTGCGCCAGGCGGCCAAGCGTGGACTCAAGGTGATGAGTATTCACCCGACTGCCGACGACTGGCTGCTGCCGGTCGCTGCACGCATTCAGCCGAAGCCCTCGGGCATGGTCGATGCGCTGGCGGGGGTGCTCAAGGCCCTAGCGGACGCCTCCGGCAAGCCAGTCTCCGCCGAGTTGTTGCCGCTGCTGCCGGCGCAGGCGGGCGACGAAGCCAAGGCCTTGGCCGAGCTGTTCCTCAGCGGGCAGAAGTCGGCGATCTGGCTGGGTAACTTTGCCGCGCAGCACCCGCGGGCCGCGACGCTGCGTCGTCTCGCGCAAGAAATCGCCGCGATCTCTGGAGCAAGCCACGGCGTGGTGGGCGAAGCGGCGAACAGCGTGGGCGGCTATCTCGCCGGCGCGACGCCGGGCAAGGGCGGCAAAAACGCTGCCGACATGATTTCGGCGCCGCTGAAGGCCTACGTGTTGCTCAATCTCGAGCCGTCGCTCGATTGTGCGCAAGGTGCCCAAGCGGTTCAGGCCATCGGTGCTGCCGACTTCGTGGTGTCGATGACCGCATTCGATTCGCCCGAGTTGCGCGCCATCAGCCACGTGATGTTGCCCGTCTCTCCCTTCACTGAAACGTCGGGGACGTTCGTCAATACCGAAGGTCGCGTGCAGAGTTTCGTCGCCGTGGCCAAACCGCTGGGTGATACCCGTCCGGCGTGGAAGGTGCTGCGTGTGCTGGGCAATCTGTTGAACCTCGAGGGCTTTGATTACAACGATTCGGAAGCCGTGCGCATCGATGCCATCGGTAACGATGGCGATTTGGCGTCGCGCCTGAACAACGACATTGCCGACATGCCGCTGGCGATCGCCGCGCCAGTCAGTGGCCTCGAGCGCATTGCCGATGTGCCCATCTACTCGGTGGATCCGCTGGTGCGTCGTGCCGAATCCTTGCAGAAAACGGTCGATGCCAAGGCGCCCAGCCTGCGTGCGAACACGACGACGCTGGCCTCGATCGGTGTCGGTGAGGGCGATGAGGTACTTGCCCGCACAGCGGCAGGGCAGGTTCGATTGTCGGCGTTGGCTGACGAGACCGTGGTCGACGGTTGCGTGCGGATTGCAACCGCGCATGAATCGACGGCGGCGCTCGGGCTGCCTTCCGGTGTGGTGACGGTGGAGCGCGTGTGATGGAATTCTTGACCTCTTTCCCCGCAAACTATCCGGCGACCTGGACGGCGATGTGGACGCTGTTGAAAATCGTCGCCATCATCGCGCCGCTCATGCTGTGCGTGGCTTACCTGACTTTCTGGGAACGCAAGATCATCGGCTGGATGCAGGTCCGGATTGGCCCTAACCGCGTCGGCCCGTGGGGCTTGTTGCAGCCGATTGCCGACGGGGTGAAATTGTTCCTGAAGGAAATTCTCGTTCCTTCGGCGAGTAACAAGGGCCTGTTCATTCTGGGCCCCATTCTGGCCATCGCGCCCTCGCTTGCGGCGTGGGCAGTTGTGCCGTTCTGGGATGGTGGTGTGTTGGCGGATGTCGATGCCGGCTTGCTGTTCCTGTTGGCGATCACTTCGCTGGAAGTGTATGGCGTGATTATCGCGGGCTGGGCGTCCAACTCGAAGTATCCCTTCCTGGGCAGCTTGCGTGCCGCTGCACAGATGGTGTCCTACGAAGTGTCGATGGGCTTCGCGCTGGTATGCGTGCTGATGATCTCCGGCTCCTTGAATCTGACCGAAATCGTCAATTCACAGGCGACCGGGCGTTTCGCCGATGGCTGGCTTGCGTTCCTGAGCTGGAACTGGCTGCCCTTGCTGCCGATGTTCGTGGTCTACATCATTTCCGGTATCGCGGAGACGGGGCGTGCGCCGTTCGACGTGATCGAAGGTGAGTCCGAGATTGTTGCCGGGCACATGATCGAGTATTCGGGCATGAGCTTTGCGCTCTTCTTCCTGGCCGAGTACGCCAACATGTGGCTGGTATCGATCCTCACGTCGATCCTGTTCCTCGGCGGCTGGCTGTCGCCGTTCGAGGCCATCCCTGATGGTTTCCACTGGCTGGCCATCAAGGCGTCCGCGATTGTGTTCATCTTCTTGTGGGCGCGCGCGACCTTTCCGCGCTTCCGCTACGACCACATCATGCGGCTGGGCTGGAAGGTGTTCATTCCGGTAACGCTGGCGTGGGTTTTTGTCGTCGCAGTGTGGATTTTGTCCCCACTGTCGATCTGGAACTAAGAGGCTCGAGATGGGTGCAAAAGATTTTCTCGGCAGCCTTCTTCTGAAGGAACTGGTCAAGGGCATGGCGGTGACGGGCCGTCACCTGTTCGCGCGCAAGATCACGGTTCAGTTCCCGGAAGAAAAGACGCCGCAGAGCCCGCGCTTCCGCGGCCTGCACGCGTTGCGCCGATATCCGAACGGCGAGGAGCGTTGCATTGCCTGCAAATTGTGCGAGGCGATTTGTCCGGCGATGGCGATCACCATCGACTCCGACCAGCGTGACGACGGTTCGCGCCGCACCACGCGCTACGACATCGATTTGACCAAATGCATCTTCTGCGGGTTCTGTGAAGAGGCCTGTCCGGTCGATGCCATCGTCGAGACGCGCGTGTTCGAGTATCACGGCGAACAACGCGGCGATCTCTACTACACCAAACAAATGCTGCTTGCGGTCGGCGATCGCTACGAAGATCAGATTGCCAAGGATCGCGAGACGGACGCGAAATACAGGTAAGGCACTTGGGCGCAGCAATGTGCCCGGAGACACCCGAATATGGAATTCAAGACTGTCGTTTTCTACGTGCTCGCTGCGGTCATGGTATTTGCCGCACTGCGCGTCATCACTTCCCGGAACCCGGTGAATGCCGCCTTGTTTCTGGTGCTGGCGTTCTTCAACGCGGGCGGTATCTGGCTGCTGCTGCAGGCGGAGTTTCTCGCCATCATGCTGGTGATGGTCTATGTCGGCGCGGTGATGGTGCTGTTCCTGTTCGTGGTGATGATGCTGGACATCAACGTCGACCGCCTGCGGGAAGGGTTCTGGAGCTATTTGCCGGTGGGCGCGGTGGTTGGTGTGGTGATGCTGGCCGAGATGGTGCTGGTACTCAGCGGTCCGTATTTCGACCTGGGCAACATGCCCGAGCCGCCTGCTGCCGGCGCGGGATACAGCAACACGCGTGCGCTCGGTCGTGTGCTCTACACCGAATATGTCTACCCGTTCGAGCTCGCCTCGTTGGTGTTGCTGGTGGCGATGATCGCCGCGGTCGCGCTGACCTTGCGTGTTCGCAAGGGATCGAAGTACGTCAATCCGTCCGAGCAGATCGCCGTCAAACGTGCTGATCGCATCGAGGTGCTCTCGATGTCGGCGGAAAAAGAATAATCGAAGCGGCCCGAACGCTTTAGGGAGTCATAGGATGCTTTCGCTTTCCCACTATCTCATTCTGGGCGCGGTGCTGTTCGCGATCAGCGTGGTGGGTATCTTCCTCAACCGGAAGAACCTCATCGTGCTGCTCATGGCGATCGAGCTGATGCTGCTGTCGGTCAATATGAATTTTGTGGCCTTCTCGCACTATCTTGGCGATCTGGCCGGTCAGATCTTCGTGTTCTTCATCCTCACGGTGGCCGCAGCCGAAGCTGCGATCGGCCTCGCGATCCTGGTGGTGCTGTTCCGCAATCTGCGCACCATCCATGTGGATGATCTGGATAGCCTCAAGGGTTAACGATGTCGGAAATGCAGAGTCTCTACCTGGTTGTTCCGTTGGCACCGCTCGTCGGCGCGATTCTGGCCGGCTTGTTTGGCAAAACCATCGGGCGTACAGGTGCGCACATCGTCACCATTCTCGGTGTGGCGATCGCCTTTCTCGCGTCCGTCCTGATTTTTCAGGACGTTCGCGCCGGCAATGTCTTCAATGGCACGCTTTACACTTGGGCAACCAGCGGCAGTCTGACCTTTGAAGTCGGTTTCCTGATCGATGAGCTCACCGTGATGATGATGCTCGTGGTCACCTTTGTGTCGCTCATGGTGCATCTGTACACCATCGGCTACATGCACGAAGACCCCGGCTATCAGCGCTTCTTCAGCTATATCTCGCTGTTCACCTTCTCCATGCTCATGCTGGTGATGTCGAACAACTTCCTGCAGCTGTTCTTCGGCTGGGAAGCCGTGGGTCTGGTGTCCTACCTGCTGATCGGCTTCTGGTACACCCGGCCGACCGCCATCTTCGCGAACATGAAGGCCTTCCTGGTCAACCGCGTGGGTGACTTCGGCTTCCTGCTCGGCATTGGTCTTGTCGCCGCTTACACCGGCAGCCTCAATTACGCGGAAGTGTTCGCGCAAGCCGACTCGCTGGCCGCCAAGACCATTGAATTGTTCCCCGGTGCGCCCTGGCTGCTGATCAGCGTGATCTGCATCTGCCTGTTCATCGGCGCCATGGGCAAGTCCGCGCAGGTGCCGCTGCACGTGTGGCTGCCCGATTCGATGGAAGGTCCGACGCCGATCTCCGCGCTGATCCACGCTGCCACCATGGTGACGGCCGGTATCTTCATGGTCGCGCGCATGTCGCCGCTGTTCGAGCTGTCCGAAACAGCGTTGTCCTTCGTGCTCGTCATTGGCGCCACGACCGCTTTGTTCATGGGTTTCCTCGGCATCATCCAGAACGACATCAAACGCGTGGTGGCTTACTCGACGCTGTCACAGCTCGGCTACATGACGGTCGCACTGGGCGTATCGGCCTATTCTGCCGCCGTGTTTCATCTGATGACGCACGCCTTCTTCAAGGCACTGCTGTTCCTTGGCGCGGGCTCCGTCATCATCGGCATGCACCACGACCAGGACATGCGCAACATGGGCGGCCTGTGGAAATACATGCCGATCACCTGGTTCACCTCGCTGGTCGGTTCGCTGGCGCTCATCGGCTTCCCGTTCCTGTCGGGCTTCTATTCGAAGGACTCGATCATCGAGGCGGTGCATTTCGCGTCGATTCCGGGCGCCGGCTATGCCTACTTCTGCGTGATTGCCGGTGTCTTCGTGACCGCGTTCTACTCGTTCCGGATGTACTTCCTGGTCTTCCATGGCAAGGAGCGTTTCGGGCTGGCGCACCACGATCACCATGGCGATCATGACGACGAAGAGCCGTCAGATGACCATCACCACGGTCTGGCGCCGGGTGAGAAGCCGCACGAGAGCCCGTGGGTCGTTACCGTGCCGCTGATCCTGCTGGCGATTCCGTCCATGTTCATCGGCTTCTTCACCATCGAGCCGATGCTCATCGGTGACTGGTTCGATCGTGCGATCAAGGTGGTCGAGCATCACGACACCATTGGCGAACTGGCACATGAGTTCCATGGCGCAGCCGCCATGGCGCTGCACGGATTCACCACGCTGCCGTTCTGGCTGGCGATGTCTGCCGTGGCCTTGTCCTGGTTCTTCTACATGGTCATGCCGTCCATCCCGGCGGCGATCATGCGCATTTTCAAACCAGTGTATGTGTTGCTCGACAACAAGTATTACTTCGACAAGTTCAACGAAGCCTTCTTTGCCGCAGGCGCGCGCCTGGTGGGCACGGGGCTGTGGAAAGTGGGCGATCAGGGCCTGATCGACAGCATCATCGTCAACGGTTCGGCACGGACAGTGGGTCTGGTGTCGCAGGTGGCGCGGATGTTCCAGTCGGGCCACATCTATCAGTACGCTTTCTCGATGATTATCGGCGTGTGCATTCTGCTGTCGCTGTGGTTCAGCGTGGTGTGAGTGGGCAATGTCTGCAGATTTTGACAAGAACGAACCGCGCTCAACCGGCGCAATAAACGGATAGTAGCGATGACGGGTATGCCTTTCCTCAGCCTCGCGATTTGGGTGCCGATCATCGGTGGCCTGCTGGTGCTTGCCACCGGCTCGGATCGCAACGCGCCCATGGCGCGCTCCCTGGCCCTGCTGGTTTCAGTGGTCGGGTTCCTCGTTACGATTCCGCTCTACACCGGCTTCGACACGGCGACCTCGCAGATGCAGTTCGTCGAATTGGCGCGCTGGATTCCAGCGTTCAACATCAACTACGCCCTCGGGGTCGACGGCTTGTCGGTGTTGTTCCTGCTGCTCAACAGTTTCATCACCATCATGGTGGTGATTGCGGGCTGGGAGGTCATCCAGACCAAAGTGGCACAGTACATGGGCGCTTTCCTGATCATGTCGGGGCTGCTCAACGGAATCTTTTCCGCGCTCGACGGCGTGCTGTTCTACGTCTTCTTCGAAGCCTCGTTGATCCCGCTGTATCTGATCATCGGCGCGTGGGGTGGCCCGAACCGGGTGTATGCCGCGTTCAAGTTCTTCCTCTTTACACTGGCCGGCTCGCTGCTGATGCTGGTTGCGTTGCTGTACCTGTTCATGCAGAGCGGCAGCTTCAATATTCTGGATTGGCACGATCTGCGTATCGGGATGTCTGCCCAGAGCATGATCTTCTGGGCCTTCCTGGTGGCCTTCGCGGTCAAGGTGCCGATGTGGCCGGTGCACACCTGGCTGCCCGACGCTCACGTGGAAGCACCGACCGGCGGCTCGGTGGTGCTGGCGGCCATCGCGCTCAAGCTCGGCGCCTACGGTTTCCTGCGTTTCACGCTGCCCATCGTGCCCGATGCGGCGCAAGCCATGGCACCGATGATGATCACCTTGTCGCTGATCGCGGTGGTGTATATCGGTTTTGTCGCGCTGGTTCAGACCGACATGAAAAAGCTGGTGGCGTATTCGTCGATTGCGCACATGGGCTTCGTCACGCTCGGCTTCTTCATGTTCAACCCGCTGGGTATTGAAGGCGCACTGGTGCAGATGATCTCGCACGGTTTTGTCTCTGGCGCGATGTTCCTGTGTATCGGGGTGCTGTACGACCGCATGCACTCACGTCAGATCGCCGACTACGGTGGTGTCGTCAACACCATGCCCAAGTTTGCCGCTTTCTTCATGCTGTTTGCCATGGCCAATGCCGGTCTGCCCGGTACCAGTGGCTTCGTCGGCGAATTCATGGTGGCGCTCGGCGCCGTGCAATACAACTTCTGGGTCGCCTTTGTCGCCGCGACGACACTCATCGTCGGAGCTGCCTACACCTTGTGGATGTACAAGCGCGTGGTCTTCGGGGCCGTAGCCAATGACAATGTGGCCAAGCTTGAGGACATCAACGGTCGCGAATTTGCCTTCCTCGCGATTCTCGCCGCGTGCACGCTCATCATGGGTATTTACCCGCTGCCGGTGACCGAAGTGCTGCACGCCTCGGTCAATGAATTGCTGCAACATGTCGCAACGAGCAAGCTCTGAGCGCCCAGCTGAATAAAATTACGGGATTGGTCTTGAGATGAACTTTGTAGTCCCCAATTTTGCACCCGCCGCCGCCGAGTTGTTCGTGGCTGGCATGTCGCTGGTCATCTTGCTGTTGACCGTGTTCGCCCGCCAGTCGGCGCGTAATCTTGGCTACGTGCTGACGCAGGTCACGCTGATCGTGGCGGCACTGATCACCATCGTCACCATGGACGGTCAGGTGCGCACCACGCTGAGCGATATGTACGTGGACGACCTGCTCGGTGATGTGCTCAAGGTGCTCATCTGCTTCGCGGTCATCACCGCGCTGATTTACGGTCGTGGCTATGCGGCCGACCGGGGTTTCGACAAGCCCGAGTACCACCTGCTGGCCTTGTTCTCCGCCTTGGGCATGATGGTGATGGTCTCGGCCAATCACTTCCTGACGATCTACGTCGGCCTCGAAATGCTGTCGCTGTCGCTGTACGCCATGGTGGCGCTCGATCGCGATTCGGCACGCAGCACTGAAGCGGCCATGAAGTACTTCATTCTCGGCGCGCTGGCCTCGGGCATGCTGCTGTACGGCATGTCGATGATTTACGGCGCGACCGGCAATCTGTCTTTGGGCGGTGTCAGCCAGGCGATCTACAACCAGGCAGCGGTCTATGACGGCGTGTCGAGCAAGACGGTGCTCACCTTCGGTCTGGTATTCGTGGTGGCCGGTCTGGCGTTCAAGTTCGGCGTGGTGCCGTTCCACATGTGGGTGCCCGACGTCTATCATGGCGCGCCGACCTCGGTGACGTTGCTGATCGGTTCCGCACCCAAACTGGCGGCCTTCGCGATGGCTATCCGTCTGCTGGTGGGGGGCATGCTCGATCTGGCCGAGCACTGGCAGATCATGCTGATGATCATGGCGGTCGCCTCGCTCGTGCTGGGTAACGTGGCGGCCATTGCGCAAACCAACCTCAAGCGCATGCTCGCCTATTCGGGCATCTCGCACATGGGCTTCGTGTTCCTCGGCTTGCTCTCCGGCGTGGTCGACGGCAACCAGGATCTGGTCGTTGCCGCCTACAGTTCCGCGATGTTCTATGCCGTGGCCTACGTCATCATGAGTCTGGCGTCTTTCGGCATCATCATTCTGCTGTCGCGTTCAGGATTCGAAGCCGAAGAGATCGACGACCTCAAGGGGCTGAACAAGCGCAGCTCCTGGTTCGCCGCCATGATGATGATCATCATGTTCTCGATGGCGGGCATTCCGTTCTTCGTCGGCTTCTTCGCCAAGATGGCGATCCTGCAATCGTTGATTGCGGCTGACATGGTGTGGCTGGCGGTGGTTGCGGTGGCGACCTCCTTGATTGGCGCGTTCTACTATCTGCGTGTGGTCAAGGTCATGTACTTCGACGAGCCGGTCGATACCATGCCGATTCATTCGGCACCCGATGTGCGCGTGTTGCTGTCGGTCAATTGCCTGGCGATCGCCGTGCTCGGTCTGTTGCCGCAGCAAGTGATCGATCTGTGCCAGCTCGCACTGGTGGCCAGCCTGCCGAACTGAAGGCCGGCACTGAATGTGGCGCCGTGTGATCGCGAGGTCACACGGCGTTTTTGTTTGTGAACCCGGTTTGATGCGGAGTCAGTTGTGTTGAAGACAAACGAAGATGCGCTCGTCGAGACGCAACTCGATACGGAGCAGGTGTTCGACGGCGTGCTGTTGAAGGTCCATCGCGATCATGTGCGTCTGCCGGACGGCAAGA
>JBNKNO010000048.1:0-24280 GCA_050293885.1 Rhodocyclaceae bacterium
GCCATCGTCATGGGCAACACCAGCACCGGGAATATTCGTGTCCCCGGCGGCTCACCCGTACCCGCCGACCCGCTCCTGACCAACATCATCGGCATCTGAGGAGACCACCATGCCCATTGCGACCTTTCGCGGCGAAAAGACCGTCGCCGACATTGCCGACAAGATGTACGTCCGCCTGACACCAAAGCAAAGAGAAAAG
This sequence comes from Rhodocyclaceae bacterium, assembly GCA_050293885.1. Classification (GTDB taxonomy): domain Bacteria; phylum Pseudomonadota; class Gammaproteobacteria; order Burkholderiales; family Rhodocyclaceae; genus Nitrogeniibacter. The sequence continues at coordinate 200 of JBNKNO010000048.1, forward strand.
GCCGAGGCCGAGATCCTGAAAGCCAATCCTCAGCTGAAGGATTTGCGACGCGTCCCCGAAGGCGCCATCGTCCGCGTACCCGATCTGCCCGAACTGCGCCCCAAGACCAATCGCAGCCTGGAGAACCCCGACGCCCAGGTTGCCGACGCCATTGCCGATTCGCTCGCCATCCTCGACACGCGGTTCGACACGCGGGTCGAACAGGCCAATGCCGATCTCAAATCGCAGATCGCCCTCACCAAAACACGCCAGGTCAAGGACGCACTGGCCAATTCTCCCGACTTGCAAGCGGTGCTCGGAGAAGCAACGAAGTCGCTCGCCGCCCGGGCGAAAACCATCGAGGCACGTCGTGCTGCCCTGACCGACACGATCAAGCAGGTCGCAGGGGAACTGAAGGGAACGACGAAGAAGCGCTGACGCCACACTGGTGAAAACTCACTATCGCGAACCAGCTTGCTGTCTTGCGATCTTTTGCCGTGCGCCGGTACTCGGCCATCGCTTCAAGGAGGCCAATCGACGATTCGCCTGCTAACCTGAATGCACACCGTCCGAGGAGCACATCATGAGCAAGGCGTTCGACTACTACTTTGTTCTCAATTCGCCCTGGAGCTTTCTGGCCAACACGCAGTTGCCCGACGTCCTCCATCGGACCCAGGCACAGATCAACCTGCGCCCGGTACGCCTGGGTCCGCTACTCGAAGCCACCGGCGGCCAACCCTTGGCAAAACGCTCCAAGCAGCGCAAAGCCTATCGTCTGCAAGAGCTAGCCCGATGGGCCCGCCACCTCAACGTGCCGCTCAATCTGGAACCGGCCTACTTCCCCGTCGACGAAAGGTTGGCGGTCGGCGTGGTATTGGCGGCCCAGGAGGATGGGCACGACGGCCTGGAACTGGCCGAGGCCTTCGGCGCCGCCCTCTGGGTTCAGAACCACAATCTGGCCGACGAAGCGGTCATCGGTGAAATCCTTGCCTCCGAAGGCCTCCCCTCGCTGTTGCTGACGGAAGCCCGGGACGCGCGCTTCGACCGCATCCTCGACGAGAACACCGAGGCTGCAATCAACACCAACGTATTTGGCGTCCCCAGCTTTGTCGTCGGCGACCACGTGTTCTGGGGCCAGGATCGGCTCGATTTCCTCGAGGAAGCGTTGCTACAGGCCTGACCAGGAGCGAGCGCTGTGGTCGCGCCAATGCGCTTGTGATCAGCATCAACCCGGGACGCTGTTCGTGATGGCGCCCCCCGGCCGATACTGGCCCGGAAGACGCAAGTGAGGGCGTGTCCTGCCGACCGTCCGAACACATCGACACGAAAAGGCGATGGATACCGCCGACGCAGCGCTTGCCACAAAAAAAAGGGTTACGGAAATCTCCGTAACCCTTTGTTTTTTTGGGGCGACATACCGGTCTCGAACCGGTGACCCTTGGAATCACAATCCAATGCTCTACCAACTGAGCTAATGCCGCCGCCGTCTGGCAGATGCCGCTTGTCGCGTCATCGAGTAACCTCTGGCCTGCCCGGCAGGGATCGAACCTGCAACCCCCGGCTTAGAAGGCCGGTGCTCTATCCAATTGAGCTACGGGCAGATCCCGCTCGGGCATTCGGGGTGAGCTGGTCGGGGTGAGAGGATTCGAACCTCCGACATCTTGCTCCCAAAGCAAGCGCGCTACCGGACTGCGCTACACCCCGAGAAGGCGAGATAATACACATCCACCCCGGGAGCGTCAAACCCATTTCGAACCACACAAAACGCCCATGACTTGCGGCATATGGCGCTTTCTGCTATTAAAACGCCTTCACGTACACCGGAATGACAAAGCATGGCTGACGATACTCTGCACAAGCAGTTTCCGCCGTATGTTCCTGCCAAGGGCGAGGAGTACATGAGCGAGAAACAGCAGGAACATTTCCGAGAGATTCTGTCCTCGCTCAAATTCGAGCTGGCGGACGATATCGAGCGGACGGTGCACACCATGCAGGACGAAGCAACGGTGTTCGCCGACCCCAACGATCGCGCGAGCCAGGAGTCCGACATTGCACTCGAACTGCGTAACCGGGACCGCGAGCGCAAGCTGATCAAGAAGATCGACGAAGCACTCGGACGCATCACCTCAGGCGAATACGGCTTCTGCGATAGTTGCGGGGTCGAGATCGGCCTTAAACGCCTCGAGGCGCGCCCCACCGCCACGCTGTGCATCGATTGCAAGACGCTTGAGGAAATGCGCGAGCGCCAGGTGGCCAAATAAGCCACAACGGCTGACATCGCCCGGCACGCTGGCTGGCGCGAGATAAAAAAAGAGGCACCCGCGGGTGCCTCTTTTTGTGGCGGAAGCCGCTCAGCTTTCGGCGTTTTCAGCCAACAACGCTTTCATGCTCAGCTTGATGCGACCGCGGTCGTCGGTTTCCAGCACCTTGACCTTGATCTGGTCGCCTTCATTGACGTAGTCGGTCACCTTCTCGACACGCTCGTTGGCGATCTGCGAGACGTGCAGCAGACCGTCACGACCCGGCATGATGCTCACGATGGCACCGAAATCGAGGATACGCAGCACCGTGCCGTCGTAAACCTTGCCGACTTCGACCTCGGCGGTGATCTCTTCGATCTTGGCCTTGGCTGCATTGGCGCCTTCCACGCTCACCGACGAGATGGTGATCTTGCCGTCGTCGTCGATCTCGATCACGGTACCAGTCTCTTCCTGCAGCCCACGAATCACTGCGCCGCCCTTGCCGATCACGTCGCGGATCTTTTCCGGGTTGATCTTGAGGGTGATCATGCGCGGTGCGAATTCCGACACTTCACCGCGGAAGGAATCGAGCGACTGCTTCATCAGCCCGAGGATGTGTTCACGGCCTTCCTTGGCCTGCGCCAGCGCGACCTGCATGATTTCCTTGGTGATGCCCTGGATCTTGATGTCCATCTGCAGCGCGGTCACACCGTTGTCGGTACCCGCCACCTTGAAGTCCATGTCGCCGAGGTGATCTTCGTCACCCAGGATGTCGGACAGCACGGCAAAGCGGTTGCCGTCCTTGATCAGGCCCATCGCGATACCGGCCACGTGCTCCTTGAGCGGCACACCGGCATCCATCATGGCGAGCGAGCCGCCACACACCGAAGCCATCGAGCTCGAACCGTTCGATTCGGTGATCTCGGAGACCACACGCAGGGTGTAGGCAAACTCTTCCGGGCTCGGGAGCACCGCCGTCAGCGCACGCTTGGCGAGCTTGCCATGGCCGATCTCGCGGCGCTTGGGCGAACCCACACGGCCGGTTTCGCCGGTAGCGAACGGCGGGAAGTTGTAGTGCAGCAGGAAGCGATCACGGTATTCGCCGGCGAGCGCATCAATGATCTGCTCGTCACGACCGGTGCCCAGCGTGGCGACCACGAGCGCTTGCGTTTCGCCACGGGTAAACAGGGCGGAACCGTGCGTACGCGGCAACACGCCCGTGCGGATGTCGATGTGGCGAACGGTGCGGGTGTCGCGACCGTCGATACGCGGCTCACCGCTGAGGATGCGACCACGCACCACCGCGGCTTCCATGTCATGCAGGATGTCTTTGACTTCCTTCTCGCTCGGCGCGCCCTCGGAACCGTCGCACACCAACTCGATGGCCTTCTTGCGCATCTCGTTGATCGTGGCGGTCCGCTCCTGCTTGCTGGTCACGTTGAACGCGGCCTCGATATCGCTCTGAACGGCTTCCTTCAAACGGGCGATCAGCGCATCGTTCGCCGGCGGCGGCTGCCAGTCCCATGCCGGCTTGCCGGCGACTTCCACCAACTCATTGATGGCATTGACAGCCAATTTCAGTTGGTCGTGCCCGAAAACGACAGAACCGAGCATGATTTCTTCCGACAGCTCGTTGGCTTCGGATTCGACCATCAGCACAGCGGCCTCGGTACCGGCGACCACGAGGTTCAGCGCACTGCGGCCAAGCTCTTCGGTCGTCGGGTTGAGCACGTACTCGCCATCGATATAACCGACACGTGCAGCACCGATCGGGCCGTTGAACGGCACGCCGGAAATTGCCAGGGCGGCAGACGCGCCGATCATCGCGGGAATGTCGGGATCGATATCCGGGTTCAACGACAGCACGGTCAGAATGACCTGCACTTCGTTGTAGAAGCCTTCCGGAAACAGCGGGCGGATCGGACGGTCGACCAGACGGCAGGTAAGGATTTCCTTTTCGGTGGGGCGGCCTTCACGCTTGAAGAAGCCCCCCGGGATCTTGCCGGCGGAGTAGGTCTTTTCCTGGTAATCGACGGTCAGCGGAAAGAAGTCCTGACCGGCACGCGCCTCTTTGGCGGCGACAACAGTCGCCAGCACCACGGTGTCGTCCATGTTGACGATGACTGCGCCGCCGGCTTGACGGGCAACTTCACCGGTTTCAAGCGTGACGGTGTGCGCACCGTACGCAAATGTTTTCTTGATTGCGGTAGGCAAGGGATTGTCCTTTTTAATCAATAGAGCGGCTCACAACAACCGCTGGTTTTTCAGTCTATGGAAAGAAATCGGGGAAATACGCATACACAAAAGCCGGCGTGGCCCATTTGGCTCACACCGGCTTCCGCGTGACAGGTGGCAGACGCTGCTGACGCAGTCGTCATGACAACCATCCGTGTTACTTACGCAGACCGAGACGCTCGATCAGAGTGCGGTAGCTATCAGCATTGGTCCGCTTGAGGTAATCGAGCAGCTTGCGGCGCTGGCTGACCATCTTGAGCAGCCCGCGACGGGAGTGGTGATCTTTGGCGTTGGCCTTGAAATGACCGGTCAGGCCGTTGATGCGAGCGGTCAGCAGTGCCACCTGGACTTCAGGCGAACCAGTGTCGCCCTGGGCACGCTGGTAGTCACCAACGATTTGCGCTTTTTGTGCGATGTCGAGAGCCATGTAAACTTTACTCTTGGTTAAATTCGGTACTTCGGAAAACGCGAGATTATACCGGGCTGAAATACCAAACTCAAGCAACCGGCGTGGATTTGTGGTTGGCGAATCAACGACCTTGTTCAGTCGAAACGAGGCGGCGCGAGTTGAGAGCCCCCGCTTCGTCGACATCACCCAGCCCCAGGAAGCGCTCCCCGTCGTACAAGCGGTAGGCACCCGGTGCGACCCGATCGATACGGGCGGTCTGACCCAACACAAGGCGCGATGCCTCCTCCGGGGTCAGCAGCAGCATATCCACCTCGGCGATCAGGCTGTCGACCCCGAGCAGAAGGCCTCTGGCGGCCAGCCCCGCTTCCTCGACCCGCTCCAGACTCACCGCTTCGTCGAGGGAGAATGCACCGATGGCAGTGCGTCGCAACGCGGTCAGATGTGCGCCACAGCCGAGGGCGTGGCCGATGTCCTCGCCGAGCGTACGCACATAGGTGCCCTTGCTGCACAGGACCTCGAGCGTAAAGCTGTCTGCGTCAATCGGCGTGCACACCAGCGAGCGGATGGTGACGCGGCGGCGTTTGCGTTCGATGTCTACCCCCTCTCGCGCATAGGCATACAACGGTCTGCCGGCGTGCTTGAGGGCCGAATACATGGGGGGAAGTTGTTCGATTTCGCCGACAAATTCACCGGCGATATCAACAATGGCCTGGGGCGTGACGTCGACTGCCCGCGTCTGCAGCACCTCACCCTCGGCGTCGCCGGTCGTGGTGGTGACGCCCAGCTTCACCACGGCGGTGTACGCCTTATCGGCATTGAGCAGACTTTGGGAAAACTTGGTGGATTCTCCGAATGCCAATGGGAGCAGGCCGGACGCCAGCGGATCCAGCGTGCCGGTGTGGCCGGCCTTGGCGGCGCCGATGGCACGGCGCGCACGCTGAAGCGCCGCATTGGAACTGATACCGCAGGGCTTATCCAGCAGTAACACCCCATCGACACGTTCTTTCAGCGGTTTGGGACGATCAGCCCTGTTCATCCTGATCGTCGCTGCGTGCGCGGTCCTCTTCGATCGTCCGGTCGATCAGGGCAGAAAGTGTCGCACCCCGTTCGACCGAGGGATCGTAGTGCCAATGCAATTCCGGCAGCGTGTGAATGCGGACGCGTCGCCCGAGTTCCCGACGAAGAAAACCCGAGGCACGCCGAAGCCCCCTGAGGATTTCGTCGAGCCCCTCTTCGCCGTGCATGGAAGTGAAAAACACCTTTGCGTGGGCGTAGTCCGCGCTGACCTCCACCCCCGTAAGCGTGATGAAGCCCACGCGCGGATCCTTGACCTCAAGGCGAACCAGCTCGGCAAGCTCGCGATGAATCTGCTCGCTGACCCGCTGTGAACGTGAAAAATCCTTCGGCATTCGCGCGGCCCCTTACAGCGAGCGAGCCACTTCACGCACTTCGAAGACTTCCAGCTGATCACCCTCTTCCAGATCGTTGAAGTTGCTCAGCGTCAAGCCACATTCGAAGGCGGCCTTGACCTCCTTCACATCATCCTTGAAGCGTTTCAGCGAATCGAGCTCACCGGTGTGGACAACCACGTTGTTGCGCAGTACGCGCACCTTCGAACCGCGTTTGACCATGCCCTCGAGCACATAACAACCGGCAATGGTGCCCACCTTGGAGACCTTGAACACCTGACGCACTTCGACCAGACCAATGATCTCTTCTCGTTGCTCGGGTGCCAGCATGCCGGACAAGGCGTTCTTCACTTCATCCACAGCGTCGTAGATGATGTTGTAGTAACGGATGTCCACACCGAAGGTCTCGGCCAGACGACGAGCACCCGCATCGGCCCGCGTGTTGAAGCCGATGATCACTGCCCCGGACGCCTGCGCCAGGTTCACATCGGATTCGGTGATACCACCCACCGCGCCGTGGATGACATTGACCTTGACTTCGTCGGTCGAGAGCTTCTGCAGCGCATGCACCAAGGCTTCCTGCGAACCTTGCACGTCGGCCTTGATGATGAGCGGCAGCGTCTTGGTTTCGCCTTCGGACATCTGTTCCAGCATGTTCTCGAGCTTGGCTGCCTGCTGCTTGGCCAGCTTGACGTCGCGGAACTTGCCTTGTCGGAACAGCGCGATTTCACGCGCCTTGCGCTCGTCAGCCAGCACGATGGCTTCGTCACCGGCCGCGGGAACATCAGACAAGCCGAGAATTTCAACCGGGATGGAGGGGCCGGCTTCGTCGATCGGCTGGCCGTTTTCATCGAGCATGGCCCGCACGCGACCAGACGTCGCGCCCACCAGCAGCACATCGCCCTTGCGCAACGTACCGGTCAGTACCAGCAAGGTCGCCACGGCGCCACGCCCCTTGTCCAGGCGCGCTTCAACAATCAAGCCCTTGGCCGGCGTTTCATGCTGAGCCTTCAATTCGAGCACTTCCGACTGCAGCAAAATGGCGTCGAGCAGATCGTCGATGCCCTGCCCCGTTTTCGCAGAAACGGGCACAAACATCGCTTCACCACCGTACTCTTCCGGCACCACACCTTCAGCGACCAGCTCTTGCTTGACGCGCTCCGGATTGGCGCCCTCTTTGTCAATCTTGTTGACCGCAACCACCAGCGGCACGCCAGCGGCCTGCGCGTGGTGAATGGCTTCACGCGTCTGCGGCATCACGCCATCGTCCGCGGCGACAACCAGAATAACGATGTCGGTCGCCTTGGCACCCCGTGCACGCATGGCCGTAAAGGCCTCGTGACCCGGCGTGTCGAGGAAGGTCACCATGCCTTTCTCGGTTTCCACGTGATAGGCACCAATGTGCTGGGTAATACCGCCCGCTTCGCCTGAAGCCACCTTGGCAGCACGGATGTAATCGAGCAACGACGTTTTACCGTGATCGACGTGACCCATCACGGTCACGACCGGCGCCCGACTGGTGAATGGCACATCGGAGGTATCCACGGTCTCTTCAAGGAACGCATCCGGATCGTCCAGCTTGGCCGCAAAGGCCTTGTGACCCATTTCTTCGACGATGATCATCGCCGTTTCCTGATCGAGCACCTGGTTGATCGTCACCATGGAGCCCATCTTCATGAGTGCCTTGATGACTTCGGTCGCCTTGATGGCCATCTTGTGAGCCAGATCGGCCACGGTAATGGTCTCGGGGACGTGCACCTCGTGCACCACGGGATCCACCGGCGCCTTGAAATTGGTTTCGGTCTGGTTCTTGTCGCGCTGATTGCGCTGGTTACGGCCACCGCCCCGCTTACCACCGCCACCGCGCCAGTTACCGCCGGTGTCGCCACCACGCGTCTTGAGCGTACGGCGCTTGTTGCTGTCGTCCGGACGCTTGTCTTCCTTGCGTGCGGGCGGCGCTTCCTTCTTCGGTTTGTGCAGGGTGTGAGACGTGTCGGCGCCTTCAACCTTGGCCTTTTCGGCGTCGGCCTTTGCGCGCTCCGCCGCAGCACGGCCCGCCGCTTCGCGTTCCTCCCGCGCCTTGCGGTCAGCCGCTTGACGCGCGACCAATTCGGAATGGCGGCGAGATTCGTCCTCCCGCGCCTTGATTTCTTCCGGCTCGAGCAACTCGCTGATCTGCACGCGACGCACGCGTTTCTTGCCTTTGGCCGCCGCGGCCGGCGCTTCTTTCGGCGCCGCCTCGGTTGCGTCGGCGGCCGCTTCGGCGACCGGTTCGGCCACGTCAGCTTGCGGCGCTGCTTCCGCCTCGGGCGCAGGCGCCGGCTCGGGTTCGGCAGCCTTTTCAGGTTCAACGACCGGCGCGGGTTCAACGACGGGCTCAGCCTTGGGCGCCGGCGCTTCACTCACGACCACGTCCGCCACGGCCTCGACAGCCGGCACGTTGTCTTCGATGGCCTCGGATGCAACGACTTCCTGCATCTGTTCGGCATCGCTCGCCTCTTTGGCGGCATCGGCCTCAGCCAGCAATTCGTCTCGCTTGACGAAGACGCGCTTCTTGCGCACCTGCACCTGCACGGTACGGGCACGGCCCGTCGAATCGGTGGCCTTGATCTCGCTGGTCTGCTTGCGCGTCAGCGTGATCTTCGACTTCTGCTTTTCCTCGCCATGCGCTTTGCGCAGGTACTCAAGCAGTTTGGCCTTGTCCTGTTCGTTCAGTGTGTCGTCCGCACCGCTGATGTCGACACCGGCCTTTTTCAACTGATCGAGCAGCGCGGTCGCCGGCATTTTCAATTCGCCGGCAAATTGGGTGACGCTAATTTGTTCCATGGTTCCCCCGTCTTACTCGAACCAGTGTGCGCGAGCCTCAGTGATCAACGTGATCGCCTTGGCTTCTTCGATGCCGGTCATTTCGACCAGCTCGTCGGTGGCCAAGTCAGCCAGATCATCCCGTGTGCGAACACCGCCGGCTGCCAGTTTGGCGGCCAGTTCCTTTTCCATGCCTTCGAGATTGAGCATGTCATCCGCCACGTTTTCCAACTGCTCTTCGGTCACGATGGCTTCCGTGAGCAGTACGTTGCGCGCACGATTACGCAATTCATTGACCGTATCTTCGTCGAACGCTTCGATCTCAAGCACTTCGGACAAAGGTACGTATGCAATTTCTTCCATCGAGGTAAAGCCTTCATCGATCAGGATGTCGGCCACCTCCTCGTCCACATCGAGCTTCTCCATGAACAGGTCACGCAACTTGCTGCGCTCTTCGTCGGCGCGTTCAGCCGACTCCTGCTCACTCATCAGGTTGATTGACCAACCCGTCAGCTCGGACGCCAATTTGACGTTCTGCCCGCTACGGCCGATGGCGATCGCCAGATTGTTCTCGTCGACCACGACATCCATCGCGTGCGTCTCTTCATCCACCACGATGGAGCTCACCTCGGCGGGCTGCAACGCGGCAATGACAAACTCGGCCGGATCGGACGACCAGACAATGATGTCGATCTGTTCACCGCTGATTTCGTTGCGCACCGCGGTCACACGAGAGCCACGCAAACCCACACAGGTGCCGATGGGGTCGATGCGCGGATCATGCGCCTGAACGGCGATTTTCGCGCGCAATCCCGGATCGCGGGCACACGACATGATTTCGAGCAGCCCGTCTTCGATCTCCGGCACTTCGAGTTCGAACAACTTCATGAGGAAGTCGGGCGCGGTACGCGACAGAATCAGTTGCGGGCCACGCGCGTTGCGGTCGATGCGCAGCAGGTAAGCCTTCACGCGGTCACCCACGCGCAGGTTTTCCTTCTGGATCATCTGGTCGCGCGGCAACACGGCCTCGAGACGGCCAACTTCGATAATGGCGTTGCCTCGTTCCATGCGTTTGATGCTGCCGCTGACGAGAAATTCCTTGCGATCGAGGAAGTCGTTGAGCACCTGTTCGCGCTCGGCGTCGCGAATCTTCTGCAGAATGACCTGCTTGGCCGCCTGGGCGCCGATACGCCCGAAGTCGATCGGCTCGAGGGCCTCTTCGATGTACTCGCCTTCCTCGATATCGGGCACTTCTTCGCGTGCATCGATGATGCCCATTTGCGCCTCGTCGTTTTCGACTTCAGCATCGGGCAACACCAACCAGCGGCGGAAAGACTCGTAGTCTCCGGTTTCGCGGTCGATCGTCACACGCACGTCGGCCTCATCGTGGATACGCTTCTTGGTTGCCGAAGCGAGCGCAGACTCAAGCGCGGCAAAAACGATATCTTTGGCAACGTTTTTCTCGCGCGCCAACGCGTCCACAAGCAGCAGAATTTCGCGGCTCATTGATTCAGACCTCCAAACCGAAGCTCAAAATTGGGGCACCAGACGTGCTTTCTCGACCTCTTCGAACGGAATCTCGATCACACCCGCATCCAACGCGAGCAAAACCTTTCCGTCCTCAAAGCCTTTCAGCACCCCTGAAAAATTTCGTTGATTTCCATCGTTCATGGGCAGATGGGTGCGCAACTGGATCGTCTCACCGGCAAAACGCTCAAAATCGGCCGCTTTCTTCAGCGGACGATCCAGCCCCGGCGAGGACACCTCGAGGCGGTCGTAATCGACATTCTCGACCTCGAACACACGCGTCAACTGGTTGCTGACCGCGGCACAGTCATCGACCGTGATGCCGCGTTCAATGTCGATCAACACGCGCAGCAGCCGTGACTTGGGGGACATATCCAAGTCCACCAACTCAAAGCCCAAACCGCTGACAACCTGTTCAACCAGACCTGATAGATCCATTTTTCGCGCCCAAAAATAAAAAAATGGGCTTGCGCCCATCCCCATGCTGCTCGACTGGAAATCGGTGTTTGGCGGACACGGGTCCACCAAAACCGTTCAATTATAACCATTCGGCAAGCGCCAATCAATTCAACGGCGGGATTTCCTTGATTTGGGGCCTGCCGGCTTGCTCTTGCTCTCTTCGATACCCGCCAACTGACAGATCAACGGCTCATCAAGATCCTCGGACATGCCCCGCTTCAGACGCGAAGGCAGCAGCACCGGCCCGTAACGTACGCGCATCAGGCGGCTCACGGTCAGCTCCATGGCTTCGAACATACGGCGCACCTCGCGGTTGCGTCCTTCAGCAAGCACCACGTGATACCAGTGATTTGAACCCTCGCCGCCGCGATCTTCCACGCTCAGGAAGCGCGCGACGCCATCGGCGAGTGGCACCCCGGCGGTCAACTGCTTGATCTGCTCTTCGCTCAGCTGCCCGAGAATTCGCACGGCGTATTCTCGTTCGACCTCGTAGCGAGGATGCATCAGCCGGTTGGCCAACCCCCCGTCGTCGGTAAACAGCAGCAAGCCCGAGGTGTTGAAATCGAGCCGTCCGACCGATATCCAGCGGCCGTGGCGAAGCTTGGGCAACTTCTCGAACACCGACGGGCGGCCTTCCGGGTCGTCGCGCGAGACGATTTCGCCTTCGACCTTGTGATAGAGCAACACACGCGGCACTTTTGCCTCAAAGCGCAGCTGGACGAGCTTGCCATTGACGCGCACGCGATCGGCCGGCGTCACTTTCTGGCCGATCCACGACGGCATTTCATTGACCGAAATGCGACCGGCGATGATCATTTCTTCGATATCGCGGCGCGACGCCACACCGATGGCCGCCAGCGCCTTGTGCAGCCGCTCGGGCACCGCGAACTCGTCAGGCGCGCGACGCCCGTTGCCACGCTGCCCACCGTCTTTCTGCCCCCCGTGTTTCTGCTGCCCACCGCTCTTTTGACCGCCGCCTTGGCCGCCGGCATGTCGTGGAGAACCTTGCTTCTGGCCACCGCCACCCCCTCCTCGGGGGCCACGCCGCTGCCCATCCCCACCGGGCCGCGGCCCCTCTTTGCGCGGTCCGCCGCGCCCCTTGGCGCGCCCCCGGCCAGGCGCGGCGACGTTGCCATCTGCGGCGACGTTGCCGTTCGCGGCCACATTGCCGTTGGCCTCGCCCTGACGCCCGCCACCGCCACCACTCTTGCGGCGCTGACCGCCACGGCGTCGCTTCTGACCACCTTCAGGGCTTTGTTGCACGTCGGCAGCCGGCTGAGCGTCAGCGGTCTGCGTCTTCGGGCGCCGCGGGCGCCGTGTCGGTTTGGGGGAGTTCGACAAGGTCCATGATCCTTTCAATTTCAGTCAGCGGCGGCAGCTCGGTAAGACTGCGCAGCCCAAGGTCGTCGAGGAACTGACGGGTGGTGGCCAGCAAGGCCGGGCGTCCCGGCGTATCGCGATGGCCCACCACGTCAATCCAGCCACGACTCTCCAGCGTTTTGACAACGTTGGTCGACACAGCGACACCGCGAATCTCTTCGATGTCACCCCGTGTCACGGGTTGGCGATAGGCAACAATCGCCAGTGTTTCGAGTACGGCCCGAGAGTATTTCGGCGGTTTCTCGTCCTTGAGGCGGTCGAGAAACACCTGCAACTCCGGTCGGGTCTGAAAGCGCCAGCCACCGGCAGACTGCACCAGTTCAACGCTGCGCCCACGCCACGCTTCGCGCAGCTCATCAAGCAGGCGGCGCACCATGTCGGCGCCGGGATCTTCGGCAAACAAACGCCGAAGCAATGACACAGGGCGTGGCGTGCTCGTGCTGAGCAAGGCCGCTTCCAGTATCTGCTTGTACGCCTCAGGCGTGCTCGGTTCCTGCATCGTTCAGCTTGACGTAAATGGGTGCAAATGCCGTGTTCTGCGTCACATGCACCAGCTTTTCCTTCACCAGTTCCAGCACGGCCAGAAAGCTCACCACAAGATGTGGCGCACCCTCAGCAGGCTCGAACAATGTGTCGAACACCACGTAAGCCCCGCCTTGGAGGCTGCGCAGGATCCGGCTCATGTGCTCGCGCACCGAGAGGCTTTCCTTTCGAATCTGGTGGTGCTGAGTCAATCGTGCCTGGCGAACAATCCTCAACCAGGCCAGTTGAAGGTCATGGAGACTGACATCGGGTTGTCGTTCGATAACCTTCTCGGCCACAAACACCCCGACCCATTCAAAATCACGATCAACGCGGGGCATGGCATCAAGCTTGGCCGCAGCCAGCTTCATTTGCTCGTAGTCTAACAGGCGTCGCACCAATTCTGCACGCGGATCTTCTTCCTCTTCCACGGCTTTGGGCGGACGCGGCAGCAGCATGCGCGACTTGATCTCCAGCAGCATCGCCGCCATCAGCAGGTAGTCGGCCGCCAGCTCGAGGTTGTGCTTGCGCATGGCCTCGACATACACCAGATACTGCGCCGTCAGGGGCGCCATGGGGATGTCGAGGATGTTGATGTTGGCCTTGCGGATCAGGTAGAGCAGCAAATCCAGCGGCCCCTCGAAGGCATCGAGAATGACCTCGAGCGCATCGGGCGGAATATACAGATCGGTCGGAAACGCCAGCATGGGCTCGCCGTAGAGGCGCGCCACCGCGTCGAGTTGCTCAGGCGTTTCAACCGGCGCAAGCGGCAGTTCACTGTTGGGTGACGGCGCAGGCATCCCGCTCATCGTCTATCGGCCAGCCAGGCGATCAGGAGTAGTCGAGGCCCATGGCATCGCGAACGTCGCGCATGGTCTCCTGCGCCAATTTGCGTGCCCGCTCGCAACCATCGGCAACGATGCTGCGCACCAGCGTCGGATCATCCAGGTAGGGCTGGGCGCGTTCGCGCATGCGGTCCTGCTCCTTCTGGATGGCGTCGAGCACCGGCTGCTTGCAGTCCAGACATCCGATGCCGGCACTGCGACAACCCTTGTCGACCCAGGCGCGGGTCTCGTCGTCCGAGTAGATGCGATGGAACTCCCACACCGGGCATTTTTCCGGCGTACCCGGATCGGTCAGCCGCACACGCGCCGGATCGGTCTGCATGGTGCGGATCTTCTTGGCGACCGATTCGCTGTCTTCGCGCAAGGAGATGGTGTTGTTATAGCTCTTGGACATTTTCTGCCCGTCCAGCCCCGGCATACGCGCCGCTTCGGTGAGCAATGCACCGGGCTCGGCGAGAATCATCTTGCCGCCGCCTTCCAGAAAACCGAAGAGGCGCTCGCGGTCGCCGTGGGACAGGCTTTGCGAGTCGTTGATCAAGGCCTTGCCTTGCTCCAGCGCATCGTCGTCGCCCTCCTGCTGATAGCGCGTACGCACCTCTTCGTACAGTTTGGCGCGCTTGCGGCCAAGCTTCTTCACCGCCTCGGCGGCCTTCTCTTCAAAGCCCGGTTCGCGGCCGTAGAGGTGATTGAAACGACGCGCGACTTCTCGCGTGAGTTCGACATGCGGCACCTGATCTTCCCCCACCGGCACCTTGTCGGCACGATAGATGAGGATGTCGGCCGATTGCAGCAGCGGATAGCCGAGAAAGCCGTAGGTCGACAAATCCTTGTCCGACAGCTTTTCCTGCTGGTCCTTGTAGGTGGGCACGCGCTCCAGCCAGCCCAGCGGACACATCATCGAGAGCAGCAGATGCAGTTCGGCATGCTCGGGCACGCGCGACTGGATGAAGATGGTGGCCTGCGCGGGGTCCACCCCGGCCGCCAGCCAGTCGATCACCATGTCCCACACGCTCTCGCCGATCACCAGCGGGCTGTCGTAGTTGGTGGTCAAAGCGTGCCAGTCGGCGACGAAGAACAGGCACGGGTATTCCGACTGCAGCTTGACCCAGTTTTTCAATACGCCATGGTAGTGGCCCAGATGGAGACGACCCGTGGGTCGCATGCCGGAGAGAACGCGTTCGGCGTACATTTATCGACTCAAAATCCAAAAATAGTGGCAAGAAAGTAACTGAAAACGTTGATCAGCGGGCCAAGAATTTGGCCAAGCACACCCGTCGCAAGCAGCACAATGAGGATCGGAAATCCAAACGGTTCGATACGCGCGAACTGGGCCGCATATGGCATCGGCAACAGACTGACCGCGATTCGCCCCCCGTCGAGCGGCGGAATCGGCAGCAGGTTGAGCAGCATCAACACCAGGTTGATGGTGATGCCCGCATCGGCCATGCTTGCCAGCGCCAGGCGGTAACTGTTGTCCGGCATCGCGATGGCGAGCTTGAGCAGCAGCGCCCACACGAGCGTCATGAACAGATTGGCCAGCGGCCCCGCGGCAGCGACCCAGAACATGTCTTTCTTGGGATTGCGCAGGCGGGAGAAATCGACCGGCACCGGCTTGGCCCAACCGAACAGGAAACCGCTGCCGCCGCTCATCGCACTCAAGGCCAGAATCACCCCCGGCACCAGCACCGTGCCGACCGGATCGATGTGCTTGAGCGGATTGAGCGTGATGCGTCCGAGCAGATCCGCGGTGGGGTCGCCGAAACGCCGCGCCACATAGCCGTGCGCCGCTTCGTGCAGCGTAATGGCCAGCAGCACCGGGAGCGCCCAGATGGCTACCGCGGAGATCAGGTCTTCCATGTGTTCACGGGGCGAAAACCCCGCATTCTATCAGAGGGGTCCGGCACAACCGCTCACAGGCCGAAGGGCTCGAGATCGCCCTTGCCGGCACGTACGAGTTCGGGTGAGCCGCCGGTCAGGTCGATCACCGAGGTCGCCTCACCGGGGCAGGGACCGCCGTCGATCACCAGATCCACGAGTTTGCCCAGCCGGTCACGGATGTCCTCGGCGTCGGTGAGCGGCTCGTCCTCGTCCGGCAAGATCAGGGTGGAGGTCAGGATCGGCTCGTTGAGCTCCTCGAGCAGCCCTGCCACCACCGGATGTTCGGGAATGCGCAGGCCGATGGTCTTGCGTTTGGGGTGCAGCAGCCGGCGCGGCAACTCCTTGGTGCCTTCGAGAATGAAGGTATAGGGGCCCGGCGTAGTCGCCTTGAGCAGCCGGTAGACCGTGTTGTCGACCCGCGCGAAGGTGCCGATCTCCGACAGATCGCGGCACATCAGCGTGAAATGATGGCGCGCGTCCACATTGCGGATGCGGCGAATGCGCTCGAGCAGCCCGGCATCCCCGATGTGCCCGCCCAAGGCATAGGCCGAGTCGGTCGGAAACGCGACCAGACCACCACTGCGCATGATTTCCGCCGCCTGGCGCATGAGGCGCGGCTGCGGATGCTCGGGATGAACGGAGAAAAACTGGGCCATGGCTCGATGCGATACTCGTCAGTAGTAATCGGTGAGGCGTTCCCACACCGGCCTCACATCCGCCGGCAGCGGCTCGCAGCCGCCGAGGTCGACACGGGTGCCGCGGTCGCCGTGAAAATCCGACGCGCGCGAGGCCAACAGGCCGAAACGCCTTGCGTAGCGGGCGAATTTACTCACTTTCGACGACGAATGCGAGCCCGACACCACCTCGACACCCTCGCCGCCGGCGTCCACGAAGGCCGCGAACAGCGTGTCCAGTTGCGCATCGGAGAGCTTGTAGCGCCCCGGATGCGCCACCACCGCCACGCCCCCGGCGGCGCGAATCCAGCGCACCGCCTCGGCCAGCGTCGCCCACTGCGTCTCGACAAAGCCCGGCCGGCCGCGCACCAGATAGTGCTTGAACACCGCGTCGGTATGCGGCGCGATACCGATTTCCACGAGGTAGCGGGCGAAATGCGCACGGCTCACCAGCGCCGGATTGCCGGCATATTTGAGTGCCCCGTCGAGCACGCCGCGAATACCGATGTCGGCCAGCGCATCGCTCATCTTTTTCGCACGCGC
This sequence comes from Rhodocyclaceae bacterium, assembly GCA_050293885.1. Taxonomy (GTDB): domain Bacteria; phylum Pseudomonadota; class Gammaproteobacteria; order Burkholderiales; family Rhodocyclaceae; genus Nitrogeniibacter. The sequence continues at coordinate 17,105 of JBNKNO010000048.1, forward strand.
ATCGCGCCCGGCACGCAAATGCGCCAGCCCCTGCTGCAATTCGGCGTTGTCGGCGTCGATCCCCAAGCCAACGACGTGCACGGTTTCATGCAGCCAGCTGACCGACACCTCCACGCCGGGCACGAAGTTGATCCCCAGCCGCTTGGCGGCCGCCGCCGCTTCGGCCAACCCGCCGGTCTCGTCGTGGTCGGTGAGCGCCAGCAGATCGACGCCGTTGGCCGCCGCCCGCTCGATCAGCGCCGTCGGCGACAGCAGCCCGTCGGAGCAGGTGGAATGCGCGTGAAGATCGGGATTCTCAAGCAGCATCGCGCAGCTCCGTTCCGGCAATGGCAAAGCCATCAATCAAGCGGGCGACCGCCTCGGGCGCGTCGTGATGCAGGTTGTGGCCGGTGTCGGGAATCAGATGCTCGCGAAAATCCGCAAAGCAGGCCTTGCCGGTTTCCACCGCCTCGTCGGTCAAGCCCAGTTGCTCGCGCAGGCGCACGTCTTCCGGCTCGATCCACATCACCGGCGCCTTCACCCGGCGCCAGCAGGCTTCGGCCTCGGCGCGCCGATAGAGCACGGGATTCACACGCCGATGCACCGGATCGGCCGCCAGCGTCACGCAGCCGTCGTCATCCGCCTGCCCCAGCACACGCGCCAGAAAATCCGCCTTGTCGTCATTCAGACGCGGATTCTGCTTCTGCAGGCGCCGCGCCAACGCATCAAAACCGTCGTAGGCGCGCACGCTCGTCGGCGCCGCCAACTCGCGCAACCATTTCTCGTAGCGGCCGGGCGCCTCTTCCGGCGCCTTGTCGGCCAGGCCAAAGCTGTCGATGGCGACGATCGAGGTCACACGTGCCGGTCGAATGCCGGCGTACATGAGCGCAATATTGCCGCCCATGCTGTGGCCCACCAGCGGCACCGTCTGCCCCGGCACCAAGATGTCGAGCAAGACATCGAGGTCAGCCAAGTAGTCCGGATACCAGTAGCCGCCAGCCACCCGCTCGCTTCGCCCGAAGCCGCGCCAGTCCGGCGCCACCACGCGCCACTCGCGCTGCAACGCATCGACCACGAACTGGAAACTCCCGCCCGCGTCGCCCCAGCCATGCAGCAGCACCAGCAGCGGTGCGCCCGGCTTACCCCAGAACAGGCAGTGATGGCGCAGGCCACGGATATCGAGAAAGCGGGATTCGGCGTGTTTCATGGGCTTGATGATATCAATTGCAGACGGTTCTCATTTCTTCCACCGACATCATGCTGCTCCGCACAAAATCCGTCCACCGCGCTTGCCTCGCCGGGGAGCCGGTGGTACCGTTGCGCCGTCGCGCGGGAGAGAGCTCCACCAGCGAGCCGCCGAAGGCGTAACCCCCGGAACCGCTCAGGCAAAAGGACCGCCGACGAAGTACAAATCTGGAGAGCGATGCGAGCCCGGGACGGGACTGGCGCATCCACCGAAGGGGCACCCGTTTCAGAAGCTCTAACAAAATGAAGCGCAGCGGTTCTGACTAGGCGCGCCGACGCAGGCAGTACTCATGCGTACGGCAAGGCGGCGCAACAACGTCAGAATCATTTTGTTAGAGCTTCCAAGGCGGAATCTCTCAGGTAGAAAGGACAGATGGGGACGACACCGGAGCTGGTGCCGTCCCTTTTTTGTTGCCTACACTGTTTGTACTGCCCTCGGAGAGAACACATGACCCAGCACACCCCCCTGCACCAGGCCCATGTCGATGCCGGCGCCCGCATGGTCGATTTCGCAGGCTGGGACATGCCCGTGAACTACGGCTCCCAGATCGAGGAACACCACGCCGTGCGCACCGACGCCGGCATGTTCGACGTCTCGCACATGCTCGCGCTCGATCTCACCGGCGAGGGCGCCACCGCCTTCCTGCGCACGCTGCTGGCCAACGACGTCGCCAAGCTCACCGAGCCCGGCAAGGCGCTCTACAGCTGCATGCTCAACCCCGAAGGCGGCGTCATCGACGATCTCATCGTCTACTTCTTTGCCGCCGACAAGTACCGCATCGTCGTCAATGCCGGCACGGCCGACAAGGACGTCGCCTGGATGCGCAAACAGATCGCCGCGCTGGGCGCCAACGTCACGCTCGACGCCCGCCGCGATCTGGCCATGATCGCCGTGCAAGGCCCCAATGCCCGCGCCCGCGCCTGGTCGGCCATTCCCGGCGCCGAGTCGGCCACCGCCGGCCTCAAGCCCTTCTACGGCGTCGAACTTGGCCAGATGCTCATCGCCCGCACCGGCTACACCGGCGAAGACGGTTTCGAAATCACCCTGCCCGCCACCGACGCCACCGGCCTGTGGAACGATCTGCTTGCCGCCGGCGTCAAGCCCTGTGGTCTGGGCGCACGCGACACCCTGCGCCTCGAAGCCGGCATGAACCTCTACGGGCAGGACATGGACGAGCACACCTCGCCGCTCAACGCCGGCCTGAGCTGGACGGTCGACATGAAGGACGAAGCGCGCGACTTCATCGGCCGCGCCGCGCTCGAGGTCAATCCGGCCAGCGCCCGCGTCGTCGGCCTCATTCTCGAAGATCGCGGCATCCTGCGTGCCCATCAACAGGTTTTCACCGCCCATGGCGAGGGCGAAACCACCAGCGGCAGCTTCTCGCCCACTCTGCAAAAAGCCATCGCCTTTGCCCGCGTGCCGCTCGAGGTAGCCGTGGGCGATGAAGTCGAAGTCGATATCCGTGGCAAACGCCTCAAGGCGCGTGCCGTCAAGTTGCCCTTTGCCCGCCACGGCAAGGCCCTGGTTTGATTTGAATCCCCACCCCAGTCTTTCGGAGAATCACTCATGAACACCCCTGCAGACCTCAAGTACACCCAGTCCCACGAATGGATTCGCGTTGAAGCCGACGGCACGCTCACGGTCGGCATTACCGACCACGCGCAGGAAGCGCTCGGCGACATCGTGTTTCTCGAACTGCCCGAAGCCGGCCGCACCGTGGCTGCCGGCGAAGAGTGCGCCGTGGTTGAATCCGTGAAGGCCGCCTCCGACATCTACGCCCCGGTGGCTGGCGAGATCGTTGCCGCCAACGACGAAGTGGTCGACGCGCCCGAGTCCGTCAACGCCGACGCCTACGGCAACTGGCTGTTCAAGCTCAAGCCGGCCAATGCCGCCGACGTCGACGGTCTGCTCGACGCCGCTGCCTACGCCGACATCGCCGCCGCCGACTGAGTTCGTCGATCCCGCCACGGCCGCCGAGTCACCCATTCGGCGGCCGTGTGGTTTTTTGCCCGCCCCCGCGCCAGAGAGTTGCCCCATGTCCAGCACCCCGTTCTCCGCTCCGCTCGCCACGCTCGAACAGCGTGACGCCTTCATCGGCCGCCACATCGGCCCTTCGGACACCGACATCGCCGCCATGCTGCGCACCCTCGGCGCCGACTCGCTCGATACGCTCATCGACCAGACCGTGCCGCCGGCCATCCGCCTGAAGGCACCGCTGCCGCTGGCGGGCGCCAAGCCCGAGCACGAAGCACTGGCGCAGCTCAGGGCCATTGCGGACAAGAACGTCATCCGTTCATCGATGATCGGCATGGGCTACTACGGCACCCACGTGCCCAACGTCGTCCTGCGCAACGTGCTCGAAAACCCCGGCTGGTACACCGCCTACACCCCCTACCAGGCCGAAATCGCCCAGGGCCGGCTGGAGGCGCTGCTCAACTACCAGCAGATGGTGATCGACCTCACCGGCATGGAGCTGGCCAACGCCTCGCTGCTGGACGAAGCCACCGCCGCCGCCGAAGCCATGGCCATGGCCCGTCGCGTCTCCCGCGCCAAGTCCAACGCCTTCTTCGTCGATGAAGCCACCTGGCCGCAAACCATCGACGTGGTGCGCACCCGCGCCAAGCTGTTCGGCTTCGAACTGGTATTCGGCGCAACCGAAGACGCCGCCGAAGCCGACGTGTTCGGCGCCCTGCTGCAAAACCCCGCGCAGTGCGGCACCGTGCGCGACCTCACCGACACCATCGCCACCCTGCAAGCCAAGGGCGCGGTCGTGGCGGTGGCCTGCGATCTGATGGCCCTGGTGCTCATGAAGTCGCCGGGCGAAATGGGCGCCGACATCGCCCTCGGCTCGGCCCAGCGCTTTGGCGTGCCGATGGGCTTCGGCGGCCCGCACGCCGCCTTCTTCGCCACAAAAGACGCCCACAAGCGCGCCGTGCCCGGCCGCATCATCGGCGTGTCCATCGACGCCCGCGGCAAAACCGCCCTGCGCATGGCGCTGCAAACGCGCGAGCAACACATCCGCCGCGAAAAGGCCAACTCCAACATCTGCACCTCGCAGGTGCTGCTCGCCAACATGGCCGGCATGTACGCCGTCTATCACGGCCCCGACGGCCTGCGCACCATCGCCAGCCGCATCCACCGGCTCACCGCCATTGCCGCCGCCGGCCTCACCGCCGCCGGCATGGCGCCGGTCAACAGCAGCTTCTTCGACACGCTCACGCTGCAAACCGGCACACAAACGGACGACCTCATCGCCGGCGCGCTGGCCGCGGGCTACAACCTGCGCCGCGGTGGCAACAGCCGCATCGGCCTGTCGTTTGACGAAACCCACACGCGCGACGACGTCGTCGCCATCCTCGGCGTGCTCACCGGCCAGTTGCCCGACATCGACGCCCTCGACGCCGCCATTGCCGCACAAAACGCCAGCCTGCCGGCCGCGCTGCGCCGCACAGACGCCATCCTCGCGCACCCGGTGTTCAACACCCACCACACCGAGCACGAGATGACGCGCTACCTCAAGCGCCTGCAAAACAAGGATCTGGCACTCGACCACTCCATGATCTCGCTCGGCTCGTGCACCATGAAGCTCAACGCCACCGCCGAGATGATTCCCGTCACCTGGCCGCAGTTCGGCAACATCCACCCCTTCGCCCCGCTCGATCAGGCGCAAGGCTATGTCGAAATGCTCGCCAGCCTGGATGAATACCTCAAGGCCATCACCGGCTTCGACGCCATCAGCATGCAGCCCAACTCCGGCGCCCAGGGCGAATACGCCGGCCTGCTCGCCATCCGCCGCTATCACGACAGCCGCGAAGACGAACACCGCAACATCTGCCTGATTCCCAAATCCGCCCACGGCACCAACCCCGCCACCGCGCAAATGTGCAACATGAAAGTGGTGGTGGTCGATTGCGACGAAAACGGCAACGTCGACGTCGCCGACCTCAAGGCCAAGGCCGAGCAGCACGCCGCCAACCTCGCCTGCCTGATGATTACCTACCCGAGCACCCACGGCGTGTTCGAATCGGCCATCCGCGACATCTGCGACACCATCCACGCCCACGGCGGCCAGGTGTACATGGACGGCGCCAACCTCAACGCCCAGGTCGGCCTCACCTCGCCCGCCGCCATCGGCGCCGACGTCAGCCACATGAACCTGCACAAGACCTTCTGCATCCCGCACGGCGGCGGCGGCCCGGGCATGGGCCCCATCGGCCTCGCCGCTCACCTGGCCCCGTTCATGGCCAACCACGCCGTGCAACCCATCGACGGCCCCCACCTCGGCCAGGGCGCCGTCGCCGCCGCGCCCTACGGCTCCGCCAGCATCCTGCCGATCAGCTGGATGTACATCGCCATGATGGGCGGCGAAGGCCTCAAAAAGGCCACCGAAGTCGCCATCCTCAACGCCAACTACATCGCCACCCGGCTCGGCGAACACTACCCCGTGCTGTACACCGGCGAGCACGGCCGTGTCGCCCACGAGTGCATCATCGACATCCGCCCCATCAAGGCCGCCTGCGGCATCAGCGAGCTCGACATCGCCAAACGCCTCATGGACTACGGCTTCCACGCCCCGACGATGAGCTTCCCCGTCGCCGGCACCATCATGATCGAGCCCACCGAAAGCGAACCGCGCGGCGAACTCGACCGCTTCATCGACGCCCTCATCAGCATCCGCCAGGAAATCGCCAAGATCGAAGCCGGCGAATGGGACGCCGACAACAACCCGCTCAAACACGCCCCCCACAGCCAAGCGGATCTGATCGCCGACTGGGACCGCCCCTACACCCGCGAGCAAGCCGTCTTCCCCCTGCCCTGGGTGGCCGACAACAAGTTCTGGCCGAGCGTGAACCGCATCGACGACGTGTATGGGGACCGGAACCTGTTCTGTGCTTGTGTGCCGATGGAGGCTTACGAGGACTGATTGGGAGCGGCAGCCGGACGGGCAAGGGGCACCGAATACCAAGCCAACGAAACGCCCGCGCGCATCGTCACGCAAGCGTGAAGATGTATTGACATCAGCTACACACGCACCTAAGCTCACGTGTATTCATCAGCTACACACGGAGCCCCTCATGCGCGCCGCTGCCATTAACCTCCGCGCCCTGCCCGAGCAGCGCGACCTGATCGACGAAGCCGCCCGCCTGCTGGGCCGCAATCGCTCCGACTTCATGCTCGAAGCCGCCTGCGAGCGCGCTCAGGCAGTTTTGATCGACCAAACCTTCTTCCGCCTTGCGCCCGACAGCTTCGCCCGCTTCACCGCACTGCTCGACGCGCCCGTCGAACCCAACGAAGGGCTCGAACGGCTGATGGCCGTCGAGGCCCCGTGGAAAGACCCGGCCGCGTGACACGCACCGTCCTGTCGCCGCCACAGGCGCTCACCGAAAACCACCGCACCGACACCTTCGACTGCGGCGAACCCATTCTCAATGACTGGCTCAGGCGCCGTGCACTCGGAAACCAGCACGCCAGCGCCAGCCGCAGCTTCGTGGTTGTCGACGAACACAGCGCGGTCTGCGCGTACTACTGTCTGGCCGCTGGCGCGATCACACACGACCAAGCAACCGGCGCAATCCGGCGCAACATGCCCGACCCCATCCCGGTCATGGTGCTCGGAAGATTGGCGGTCGACCGTTGCCATCAAGGGCATCACCTTGGCGCCGCATTGCTCAAAGATGCCGTGCAACGAGCCGTGAAGGTATCTGAACAACTCGGCGTCCGCGCCCTGCTCGTTCACGCACTCAACGAAACAGCACAGCAGTTCTATCGCCACTACGGCTTCCAGTCATCGCCAATTCATTCGATGACCTTGACGTTGCGAATCAGGAACGAGGCATTACGAAGGCCTTGAATTGCACGCGAATTCAGCGAGTTGTGGGCATTCGCAGCGAAAGGTCAGGAAGACGAACCGCGATGCCGATGCCGCGCGTCACGCGCTGAATCGACCGCAC
>JBNKNO010000049.1:0-3999 GCA_050293885.1 Rhodocyclaceae bacterium
AGATAACGTGCTTCGATCAAGTCGCCTTTTTCCTGCAACGCGTTCTTCAGCTGAATGACGGCGGCGTTGTAGTCCTTCTTCGCCACAAACGCCTTGGCCGAGCTGAGCATCTGTTCCGGACTTTCACCACACCCGGACACGAGCGCACCGGCGACAAACAGCGGCAAAAGGCGACGAAGATGGCGCAAGCGCTTGGAATTTTGGCGAGAGTTCACGTTCAGGCTTCCTTCTTGATTCCGTATCGGTTCATGAGGTCGTACAAGGTGGGACGACTGACGCCCAACACCTCGGCGGCACGCGCAATATTGCCGTTGACACGCGAAAGTACATTGGAAACCGCGGTTCGCTCCGCAGCTTCTCTCACATGGCGTAGATTGAGCATCTCGAGCGACGCATCCGACGCATCCAACCCCAAATCCTCAGCCGTGACGCGGTTGCCGTCGGCCATGATGACGGCGCGCTTCACACAGTTTTCCAACTCGCGCACGTTACCGGGCCACTGATGGGCTTCGATCGCGCTGATCGCGTCGTCGGACAGTCGCAGGACGCCGCGCCCGTTCTCATCTGCAAATCGCTGCACAAAGGCATGCGCGAGCAAGCTCGCGTCCCCGGGGCGCGCGCGCAGCGGCGGAATCTCGATCACGATCTCGGCAAGCCGGTAGTACAGATCTTCGCGGAAGCTGCCTTCTTCGATCAAGCGTTTGAGGTTCTGGTGTGTCGCACAGACCACGCGCACATCGACCGGGATTTCGCTACGCCCGCCAATGCGCTCGATCACGCGCTCTTGCAGGAAACGCAGCAGCTTGGCCTGCAAAGGCATCGGCAGGTCACCAATCTCGTCGAGAAAGAGGGTGCCTTTGTCTGCGGTTTCGATCTTGCCCGGCGTCTGTTTTACGGCGCCGGTGAACGCGCCTTTTTCGTAGCCGAACAACTCGGCCTCGAGCAGCGTATCGGGAATCGCGGCGCAATTGATCGCCACGAAGCGCTGCTTCGCTCGCGAGGAAAGATTGTGCAAACCGCGCGCAAGCACCTCTTTACCGGTGCCACTTTCACCGAGCAGGGCGACCGTCACGTTGTGGGCGGAGGCCACTTTTTCCACCGTGCGGCAGACCTTGAGCATGCCGGCGTCGCGGGTGAGCATCCCTTCGAGCGCAGCACCGCTCTCGGCCTTGAGACGAACGTTCTCACGCTGGAGATCGTACAGGCGGAAGGCGCGGTCAATGGTGAGCGTGAGCAGTTCCGGTTCAAAGGGTTTTGCAAAGAAGTCATAGGCGCCCATACCCACCGCACGCACCGCGTTCTCGCGGTCATGCTGTCCGGTCAGGACGATCACCTTGGTATCGGGCGCCAATGCCAGCATTTCTTCGAGCAGGCGAAAACCCTCGCCCACGTCGTCGGGCTCCGGCGGCAGGCCCAGATCCATGGTAACGACCGGCGGCTCGTGCCGGCGCAGTTGCGCGATCGCACTCTCTCGATCGCTGGCGAGCACCGTCTCGAAATCGCCAAACGCCCAGCGCATCTGCTTTTGCAGCGCCGGATCGTCTTCGACCACCATCAAAGTTCGTTGTTTTTCCGTCATGGATTCTTGTCAGCTTGTTCCAGATCGCCCTGTTCTGTCAGGGGCAACAGCAAATCCATGGTCGTTCCCTTGCCCGGAACGCTTTCCACAACGATGTCGCCGCCCAACTCACGCAAATACTGACGCGCCTCGAACACCCCGATACCCATCCCGTTCGACTTGGTCGTGTGGAATGGCTTGAACAACTGATCCCGGATGAACTCCGCACTCATACCGCAGCCGGTATCCGTCACGCGGATCGTGGCTGCGGCATCGTCAGACTTGCGCAGGCATGCACTCACCATACCATCGTCGTTTGTTGCGTCGAGGGCATTTTGCACAATATGCCCAACGACTCTTTCGAGCCGTTCGGCGTTCGCGCGAACCCACAACGGCGGCGCCTCCAGGGAGACCGCCACCGCGGGCTTGAACTGTGTGCGTTGACTGGCGATCCGCTCGAGCATCGAGCCCAGTTCAACGGGCCGATCACGATCGATTGCGGTCTTCTTCTGCAGTTGCTGCATGAGGTCGCGCATCTTCTGTTCCACGTGCGCGACGGTCTCGAGCATATCGGCCTGAAACTCAGGATTGTCCTTGTAGCGCTCGGCATTCTTGAGCATGAGTGAGAGCTGGGCAACCAGATTCTTGAGGTCATGGACCACAAAGGCCGACATCCGGTTGAAGGCGTCGAACTTGCGCGCTTCAATCAGCGCCTCGGCCACCTGCATGCGGGCCAGATAGCTGGCGGCCTGGCGCTGCGCCGTCTTGAGCAGATCGAGCACTTCCCAGTTGATTTCGATCGGGGTGCGCGGCGCCAGCAGCACCACGAAACCGATGAGATCATCGCCGGCCACGAGCGGGACGACGAGCCAGGCCTCGGGCATCTCGGACAACCACCGCGGCGGTTTCAGTTCGCCGTAGGTTTTCGGCCGCATGCGGTATTCCTCAAGATTGAATACCCAGGTTTCGCGCGCCAGAAACCGGCAAAGATCGCCGTCGCGCGGTTCGACCGCGTCTGACTCGGGGGTGTTGAGCCGGGCACGCATGGTCATCAGGCCATTGCCATCGTCCAGCCAAAGCCCCCCACCGGCGCTTTCCACCAAATCCGCCAAGGCGGCGACCGTCACCTGGCCAAGATCCTGCGCGCCTTCACCGGCGTCAAGCGCACGGGTGAACTTGAGCCATTCGGCCCGATAGTCGTACCGGTACGGAAACAGATGCTTGTTGAGAAACACGCGCAAACGGGCGCGCTGCGCGCCCGAGAACGCCACGACACCCAGCAGCAACAAGGCCGAGAACAGCAGCGTGATCTGCAGCGCCCGGCCCCAGTCGCCACCGAAATATCGGACGTAATACCCCGCGCCGGCAACGATCAACAGATAGACGCCGGAAACCGCCAACGCAGTCGAGTGGAACACCAACTCGCGCGACACCGACAAGCGGATCGCCCAGCCCGGCACCCGTGCCGCCGAAATGGCCACGAGCGGGAGCACCATCGCATGCGCCAATCCGCGAATGCTCCAGATATCACGATCGATGGCGCCAAACAGAAAGGCGTCGGCAAACAGATAGAGATCGAAGGCCGAACTGGCGGCAATGGCCAGGCAGAAGGGTTTGAGCCCCCAGCGCGATTCGGCGGGCAGCAGGCGATACAACTGCTCGACGAGCACCAGGAAGAACACCGCACAAAGCAACTGCACGAAGATGCCCAAGCGCACGGGATCGCCCAACGCCACGATCCCGAGCATCGCCATGAGCACGGTTGCAACGCGCAGACCAACGACAAGCACGGCGGCCTGACGCGGCCAGCGACGCCGGCTGCCATCGATCTGGCGCACGAGCCGCAGCACGAAAAACAGCCAGGCCGCATCCCGCGCAACCGAGGTCAGCGCCTCCGCCAAGCCCCCATAGGGCATGCCCGCAATCGCCGCTGCACTGGCGGCACACCACACGGCGCTGGCGCCGAGGGCAAGCAGCAGCATTCCGCCTGGCCCCTGGCCATGGCGAGCGGCGGCCACATACAAGCCAAACAGGACAAACGCCATGGCCGCCAGGGCGTAACCCCAGGCGGCCACATGCGTCAGGTCAGGAATCATGGATCACTCTGAACGGCGAGCCTTCGACAAGCGTGGGCCGAACCCGCCGCCCCGGATCACTGGGCGCCTTCACCCGTCAGCACAACACGTACGGTTTCGGCGAGCACGACGATATCCAGCAAAAGCGTATGGTTTTTCACGTAGTAGAGATCGTACTGGAGCTTTTGAACCGCGTCATCCACCGACGCCCCATACTGGTAGCGTACCTGAGCCCATCCCGTCACGCCGGGCTTGACGCAATGGCGCACGGCGTAGAAGGGAATCTCGGCCGTCAGTTGATCGACAAAGTAGGGGCGCTCGGGGCGCGGCCCGACCAGACTCATGTCACCGAAGAAGACATTGAAC
>JBNKNO010000049.1:4097-8304 GCA_050293885.1 Rhodocyclaceae bacterium
GGCCGTCAGTTGATCGACAAAGTAGGGGCGCTCGGGGCGCGGCCCGACCAGACTCATGTCACCGAAGAAGACATTGAATAGCTGCGGCAGTTCGTCAATACGCAGTTTGCGAATGAGGCGGCCGATACGCGTGGTGCGATCGTCGTTGGCAGTGGCCCATTGCGGCTTGCCATCCTTCTCGGCGTCGGTGCGCATGCTGCGGAACTTGATGACCTTGAACTGGCGCCCGTTCCGGCCGACGCGCACCTGCCGGTAGAAGATCGGCCCGCGATCTTCAAGCAGGATCAGCAGCGCCGTGAGCAGCATCACCGGCACGGCCAGCACGAGCAGTACAAACGAGGCAAAGAGATCGAAAAAGCGCTTGACGACCGTACGCATTACCCCTTGGCGAAAACCGTCGCCATAGATCAGCCAGCTGGCACGCAGCGAATCCACGCGCACCTGGCCACGGGTGCGTTCGAAGAACGATGACAGGTCATAGACTTTCACGCCGCGCATCTTGCAATCGAGCAATTCGCGCAAAGGCAGCACCCCGCCCCGGCGCTCGCGCACGGCAACGATGATTTCATTGACGTTTTCGGCATCGATGATATCGAGCAGTTTGCGCCCGGAAAACACCTGATCCGCGCTCACACTCATCTCTTCTTCGCTGCCCAGCGGCATGAAACCGACAATCTGCAAGCCGCGCAGGGCCGGATCGTGCAGGGCACGATCAACGGATTCCGCTTCAGTTCCCGTTCCGAGCACGAGTACACGGCGGGTCAATACGGCACTCATTCGTCCGCGGTTGGAGAATCCGCGCATCGCCAAGATGAGTCCGAGCACGAGCACAACGGAGACTTCGACGGCCTCGGAGGCGAACTCGCCCCAAGGCAGCACGCTGAACACCGCATACGCGACCGGGATGCTGACCAAGACCCCGACCAGAATGCGGGCAACAACGTCCTTGAAGCGCTGACCGGACACCGGTCGATAGAAGCCGGTGACACCGTTGAGCACCACCATGGCCACGGCAAAGAACAACGCGGACGGCAGCACCGTTCGCCACGCCGCTACACCCACTTCCGGCTGCAGAACGACGGCCGCCATCACGCCGACGAACAGGATGATGGCATCGAATACGATCTGGAACAGTGTGTGCGTGGGGAAATAGTGACTGAAAATTCTCAGCATGGTCTGTCTCGGCTTTTCGTCGGCGCTGCGGAGTCTATCGCAACGCCTGAATGAACTGCGGTCGACGAGACAATACCTGACGCTTGATTAAGGCCCCGTGAAGCACATCACACAAGCACGATGGGATATTTCGGCACCCGCGATACGGGGTGTCAGACACCACTGAATTCAAACAGTCGTTTCAACTCAGTGGCTTGTTCCGGCCGATCGGGTGATCTTGTTGAACAGGTTGTACTTGCCCACCGGTTTGCGCGCAGCGATCCGCTTGATTTCCTTGAGAGAATCGCCATCGAACACGATAATGGCGCCGTCATCCTCCCACAGACTGGCCAACACATAACGCCCATCACGGGTGAATTCGACGTGCGCCAGGGTCTTTCCCGGCTCGGGCGTCAGCCGGGCAACCACTTCCAGCCGTTCCTTGTCGATCACCTGCAACGTATCGCGCCCCGTCGGGCTCATCATCGAGTCCACCCACGCGTAGCGCGACTTCTCATGACTGCGCATGAAGAAACCCGGGCCCAGCGTAGGGATTTCCTTCACCACGGACCAGTCGTCCATGTTGATCACCGTCACCTTGCCTTCCTTGAGGTTGGGCGAGGCCATGACGGTGTGCCCGTGCCACTGCCAGGTAATCCCCGAACCCAGATGTGGCATGCCGCCGATGGCCAGATCGGCAAGCTTGCGCCGCACATCCAGATTCACCACCTGCCCCATGCGCGTCTTGCGTGCCGTCCCCATCACTTCCGAATAGTCCTGGGTGAAGAAGAAGTCGTCGAGCACATCGTCGAGCCGGGTCCGGCGCGGGTTCAGGTAGCCGGGCAGGAACGTGCCTTCGCGCAGCTTGTAGTCGTGCACCAGCCCCGCCGGAATATCCTCCGCCGCCTTGTCGTAGCTGATTTCCCACAGCTCCGGCACATCCTTGAGCGCGGCCACGAAGCTCTTGCGCGGCGCGGCATCATAGACCGCGGAAACACGCGAGCTATGCTTGCCGGCGGTATCGGCCACCTCGATCACCTTGATCAGCTCGAGATTCGCGTCGAGCAACACCAGCGATCGCGGCAGATAGTTGGCCACCGCCACCACCTTGCCATCCGACGACACCGCCACGTTGCGCGTATTGACCCCGGCACGCACTTCGACGATCGGGGTCAGGTTCCAGATGTCGTACTTGGTGATCCAGCCATCGCGCGAGGCAAAGAACACGAAGCGCCCATCCGGCGTGAATTTCGGCCCGCCATGAAGCGCAAAGCGCGAGGGAAAGCGGTGAATCCGTTCAAGTTTGTCGCCGTCCAGAATCGACACATGGTGATCGCCCTGTTCCACCACCAGGAACAGGTTCATCGGATCGGCGTCGAAGGACGGCTTGTTGGGCAGCGCGGCTTGGTCCGCATGCACGATACGCGACGCGCGGATCCGCTCTTCACCCCATGCCGGCACCGCGTCGGTGGGCTGGTAGATCCAGTGTGTGAGCGCATCGATCTGGGTCGCGCTGAGTTGCGCGCCGAAGGCCGGCATCTGGGTGGCTGCCCGGCCGTGGGTGATCACCGCCTTGGCGGCAGTACGCTTCAAGCGCGACAGGTTTTCGGGCAGCAGCGCCGGCCCCATCAAGCCCACCCGATCATCCCCGTGACAAGCTGCACAATGCTGCGCGTACAGTAGCGCGGGATCAATCTGCCCATCGGCGGCGCTGACCACCGTGGCCAGCAGCGAAATGGCAAGCAAGACCAGTACGTGAACAAGCGTCGGCATCGCGGGCATCTCCTCGCTCAGGCGCGTCGGCGCTCATAGGGCGACACAGTCAGCCGGGCGCTGCGCCCCTCGGCCGCCAGACCGATTTCGTCGTCATCCAGATAACAGGCGGGGTCCTCCTGCCAGGCATCCCCGGTCAGCTGCTGGGCGCGCACGCGGGTATTGCCACCGCAGATGTCGAAATACGCGCAGGCACCGCAACGCCCCTTGACCGTGCGTGGACGCGCCTTCAGGCCCGCCATCAGCGGGTCGGACGTGTCGGACCAGATGTCGCCAAACGGGCGCTCCTTCACGTTGCCGAGGGTGTGGTGCCACCACATGGTGTCGGGATGCACATTGCCCAGGTTGTCGATGTTGGCCACGTTCACACCGCTGGCATTGCCGCCCCACTGGGCCAGTCTGGCGCGCAAGTGCTCGGCTTTTTCGGGAAAGCGGCGCTGCACCCACTGCAGGAAGTACACCCCGTCCGCATCGTTGTTGCCGGTGGTGAATTCGCGCACCACGCCGCGCTCGACGTCTTGCCAGCACACCTCGAACAACAAGTCCATGGCCCAGCGCGTGAGCTGGTGCTGGGCGTCGTCCTTGCGGTTCTTGTTGCCGCGTCCGGCATAGTTCAGATGCGAGAAATAGAAACGGTCGATGCGCTCGTCTTCCACCAGATTCAGCAACGCCGGCAGGTCAGCCGCGTTGTCCTGCGTCATGGTGAAACGCACCCCCACCTTGACGCCCAACTCACGACACAGGCGAATCCCCGCCAGCGACTCGTCGAACGCGCCCTCCTTGCGGCGGAAACGATCATGGGTGCCGGCGATGCCATCCAGGCTCACCCCCACGTAGTTGAAGTCCACCGCCGCGATGCGGTCGATGTTGTCCTCGGTGATCAGCGTGCCGTTCGACGACAGCGCCGTGTAAAAGCCCATCGCCTTGGCACGATGGGCAATCTCGAAGATATCGGGGCGCAGCAACGGCTCGCCGCCCGACAGAATCAACACCGGCACCCGCGCGGCCTTGAGATCGTCCATCACGTCGAACACCTGCTGGGTATCCAGCTCGCCCGGGAAGTTCGTGTCGGCGGAAATCGAATAGCAGTGCTTGCAGGTCAGATTGCACCGCCGGATCAGATTCCAGATCACCACCGGGCCGGGCAAATCGCGATGCGGCCCGACCGGCATCGGCTCGACCAGTTCGTGCATGTATTGGGAAAGGCGGAACATGCCTGCGCACTCCTGAATATGATTGCGGCCATTGTCGCCTTGCCGGCCCCGTGGATACGTTGATTGGC
>JBNKNO010000049.1:8403-23746 GCA_050293885.1 Rhodocyclaceae bacterium
CAAGGCACCCACCCGTGCGCCCAGACGATCGATGTCGGCATCGTCCACATCCCACACCGTCATGCCGTTGGCGGTGTAACCGAGCGCGTAGTGATTGGGCACGGCGCCGATGCGGCGAATCAGCCCCGATTCGAGCATGCGGGCAAGCCGTGCCTGGACCTCGTCGGGCGCCAGGCCAAGCGTGGCACCCAAGGCGTGATACGGCTGCGACACCAGCGGCAATCCGCCCTGTGTCGCCACGATGAGCGCGCGATCGACATCATCCAGGGCGACGGGTTTGCTCATGCGCTCAACTTCATCTCGACAAAATATTCCCGCATTTTCGGGAAGGGATAGACCGGCAAGCCGGTGGCGCGCTCGATGCGCGCGACGGCATCGTCAATGCCGGCCGGGGTTTCGGTGGCGAGCACAAACCACATGTTGAAGCGGTGCTCCCGCCGGTAGTTGTGGGCCACCTCGGGCAGCGCATTGACGGCCTCGGCCACCTCGTCAAAACGATCCTCCGGCACCGCCATGGCGGCGAGCACAAAACGCCCGCCCATGCGCTCGATCTGATACATCGGGCCAAAACGGGTCAGCACCCGTGAATCGAGCAGTTGCTGCAAGCGCGCGAGCAGCGCCGATTCGGTCATGCCGAGCTCCGCCGCCACGTCGCGATAGGGCGTATCGGTGAGCGGAAAGCCACCCTGCATGGCGTTGATGATGCGCCGATCCTCGTCCGAGAGTTCGGCAGGCGCCTGTCGCTCAGACACGGCCAACCCCGCTCGCACGCGCGTAGTGCGCGCCGCACTGCTTGAAACGCCGGGTCGAGAACAACACATCGGACGGATACGCGCCCAATCCGCACTGCGCACGAATCTCGTCGAGCCGTGAGAGCACCGAGGCGCGATCATGGCCATGAATCATGCAATACAGGTTGTACGGCCAAGCCTCGCCGCCGCGCTGGCGCTGGTAGCACAAGTTCACGCCCTCGGCGGTGGCCAGCTGCGCGCCGGCGACATCCACAGCGTCGTCCGGCACATTCCACACGCACATGGCGTTGGCCTTGTAGCCCAGTTCATGATGACGCACCACCACGCCAAAGCGCTTGACCAGTCCTCGATCGAGCCAATCGCGCAGCATGGCGAGCACCGCCGACTCACGCATCCCGATGCGGCGCCCCACGCTGGCAAACGGACGCGAGACCATCGGCAAACCCGACTGCAGCGCGCCCATCAGCTCGGATTCAGCCTCGCTGAGCACATCCGGCTCGACCGGCCCCAAGGTCACGCGCGACACGGATCGCTGATTGCCGGTCAGGTCGAAGCCCAGATCGATGTGATATTCCGCCCGTAGCGGCAGCGCGATGACCGGACACCCGGTGTCGCGCCGGATCTCCCGCAGCACGCGCGCCAGCGCCACGGCATCGGGCGCGGTGACCACGAACCACAGGTTCCAGTCGTGCTCACGGGCGTAATTGTGGTTGATTTCAGGGTGCGCGCTGACCACTTCGGCGATCTGCGCCAGATGCGCCGGTGGCGCCTTGAGCGCGGCCAAGGTGCTGGCGCCGACGCGGCGCGGCGAGAACACCGGCCCGACCCGACTCACCGAACCACCACTCGCCCAGTCGGCAAGACGATCGAGCACATGTCGCTCGCTGCGACCGACGTCACGGGCAATACGCGCGAACGGCCGCGTCACCAGCGGGAAGTCGCGCTGGTAGTCGTTCAACAGACGAAAATCGGCGCCGTCGGCAAAGACCGGCTGGCGCATCGACGTGACCCCTGGTGTCGCGAGCAACATGATGGGCCTCAGAATCCGATGCGACTGGCGCGGGGGGTGAAGAAGATGCCGGACGGCGCATTGGCCGGCAGCACCGCGCGCGGCTCGAAGGTCGCCGTGTCGTAGACCGTCACCTTGTTGGAGTCGCGAGCCGACACCCACACCTCCTCGCCGCGCGGCGTGAATTCCATGTGCAGCACGGCCTTGCCTGGCTGAAGCGTCTTGATCACCCGCTTGGTGGGCACGTCGATGACCTGCACCCAGCCGTTGTCAGGGAATGCGAAGTTGACCCAGATCTGATGCCCGTCGGGCCGCGCCATCACGAACACCGGCTGGCTCTTGACCGCAACACGCCCGGCCTCCGTCCACGTCCGGGTGTCGATGACGAGCACTTCGTGGCGCCCGACGGCGGGCAGGAACGCGTAGTCACCGGCCATCGCCCAGCCGCGCAGGTGCGGCATCTTGTAGACTGGCAGCTTCTGCTCACCCCGGCCGTAGCCCGCGAGAATCTTGCGCACGCCCTTCTCGGGGTGCCACAGGTCGAGCAGCGCGATGCCGTCCTCGCCGAACAGCCCGGCCATGTAGTAGCGACCGTCAGGCGTCACGAGACCGTCGTAGGGATTCTTTCCCGCCGGATAGCGTTGCGTGGTCGGGTGCTTGGGGTCGGAAAAATCCGTCACCCAGATTTCGCCAGCCTCGAACAGCGCATAGGCGAACTTCTGCCCCGGCACGTCGGCCAGCCCGACCACTTTTGAAAATTTGCCCGGCGCGTATTCGGCGGGGACTTCAGAGATGAGCTCCAGCGTGTCGGCATCGAAGGCCCTGATGCCCCCGGGCGTGTAGTTCTGCGCCACCACCAGCCGGCCGTCCTGCGAGATCGAGCCGCCAATGGAGTTGCCGGCCTGGATGATGCGTTTGGCAATGCTCCGCGTGAGCAGATCGACCTTGGTGAGCCCGCCGTCGCGCCCGAAAACGTAGGCATAGCGTGCATCGCGCGAATAGGTGGCATGCGCGTGCGACAGATCGCCCAGCCCCTCGACCCGACCGAGGCTGGTGCGGGTCGAGTTTTCGACCACCTGCACCGCCCCGCTGGCGCGCTCGATGACCACCCCCATGTCGCCAGTCCCCCGCAACACCGGTGTTTGCGCGCAAGCGGCCAGCACCAGCGGCGCCAGCACCGCACCCAACCGACGAACAACACGAGCACCACTCATTGATCAGCCTCCGAGTGGGCGATCTGGGGAAAACCCTTCACGAGCCGGGCGACAATCCACTCGGCTTCGGCCTCGCTCATGAAGCGTGACCATCCTGGCATGGCGGTATCCGCACGGCCATTCATGACAGTCGCCACGAGCGACTCGACCGGCTTGTCTGCCAAGGCAGCCGGCAGCAACGAGGGACCAAGCCCGCCTTTGAGCGTCATGCCATGGCAAGAGCCACAGTCCTGTCGCACCATGTTGATGAGCTCGAGGCGACGCGCGCCCTGCGGCTCCGCATTGGCCGTGCCCACCGCCAGCGCGGTGAGGCCCACGAGCACTGCCACATGAACGAGTACGGCCCGATCCACCTTCATTTGTCACCCCCGGTCGAAAGCTGTCATACACAGTAGCGACCCCCCGGCAGCGCAGCATTGATAAACGTCAAAGGGGGCCGAAGCCCCCTTTGACGTTGGTACTCAAATACGCAATCCGCTCAGAGCGAGAGAACCCACTTGATGATGCTGTGCAACTCCTCGTCACTCACACGATCGGGCGGATTGGGCGGCATCGGAATGGCGCCCCAAGCGCCCTTGCCACCCGCGCGGACCTTCTTGAACAGCATTTCTTCCGCGTCAGCCTGACCTTTGTACTTGGCCGCGACATCCTTGAACATCGGCCCCATGCGCTTCTTGTCGACCTGATGGCAGGCGCTGCAACCAACTTCCTGGAACAGGGTTGCGCCATCGGCGGCGTAGGTGGGCGGTGCAGCCATGAATCCTGCCAGCGCCAGCGGCGCGAGTATCGCCATGGTTTTCTTCATAGTCCCCTCCTGTGTGTGATGATCATGGCAAGGGCGCCCGGCCTTACGAGCCGGACGCCCTGCTTTTTACCACAAGCAGCGTGCAGCGGCGATCAGTAGATGTCGTGCTGCGTATTGGTCACGTTGAACTTGCCGGTCGGCGTCACCAGCTTCGGATCCTTGATGACGGTCTTGAGCTTGAGCGTCTTGTCATCGAGCACCACGATGGCCGATTCCTTGTCCTTGGCGGACCACACCGAGAACCACACCTCGTCGCCTGCCTTGTTGTACTCCGGCTGGACCACACGCTTGGCGCCGTCGTCTTTCAGACCCGCCATTTCAGCGATCGGCAACACCTTGTAGCCGGCACCCAGATTGGAGATGTCATACACGGCAACCGACTGGCTGACTTTCGGATCCGGGTTGAGCGGGTTGTCCACGTACAGGTGCTTGGACTTCGGATGGGTCTTGATGAACAACGCACCACCGCCCTGGCTCTTGAGCGTATCGACCAGCTTCCAGGCGTGCTTCTTGTGCTTGACCGGATCGGTACCGATCACGGCGATGCCGTCGTCGCCCAGGTCACCCGTGGCCCACACCGGACCATACTTCGGATGCACGAAGTTCGCGCCACGACCCGGGTGCGGAATCTTGCCCACATCGACCATGCCGGCCAGCTTGTCGGTCTTGGTGTCGATCACGGCAATCTTGTTCGACTTGTTCGCGGCCACCAGGAAGTAACGCAGCGTCGAGTCGAAGCCGCCATCGTGCAGGAAGCGCGCCGAGCCGATGGTGGTGGTCTTGAGGTTGTCGATATCCGAGTAATCGACCATCAAGGTCTTGCCGGTTTCCTTCACGTTGATGACGAATTCCGGCTTGAAGTGCGAGGCCACGATGGAGGCCACGCGCGGCTCGGGGTGATATTCCTGCGTATCGACCGTCATGCCGCGGGTCGAAACCACCTTGAGCGGCTCGAGCGTGTCGCCGTTCATGATCACGTACTGGGGCGGCCAGTAAGTCCCGCCAACGGCGTACTTGTCTTCAAAGCCCTTGTATTTGGAGGTTTCCACCGAACGGGCCTCGAGACCGATACGGATCTCGGCCACGGTGTCAGGCTTCGCCATCCACAGGTCGATCATGTTGACCTTGGCATCGCGGCCGACCACGAACAGATAGCGCCCCGACGCGGACAAGCGAGAAATGTGCACCGCGTAGCCGGTCTTGACGATGTTGATGATCTTCTTGGTATCACCATCGATCAGCGCCACCTGACCCGCGTCACGCAGGGTGGTGGAGAAGATGTTGGTGATGTTGTACTTGTTCATCTTCTTGGTCGGACGCTTCTCGGGCGGCACGATCACCTTCCAGGTCGCCTTCATGTCCGCCAGGCTGTATTCCGGCGGGGTCGGAGGCGTTTGCTGCACGTAGCGCGCCATCAGATCCACTTCGGCTTCCGTCAGCTCACCCGAGGTGCCCCAGTTCGGCATGCCGGCCGGCGAACCATAGTTGATGAAGGTCTTGAGGTACTCGGTACCGCGCTCAATGGTGATGTCCGGCGTCAGCGGTTTGCCCGTGGCACCCTTGCGCAGCACGCCGTGACAGCCGGCGCAGCGCTCGAAATAGATCTTGCGCGCGTTGTCAAACTCTTCCTTGGACATCTTCGGCGCTTTCGGGTTGACGTCCTGGTGCATATCGACGTCACCCAGCGGCGAACTTCCGGCGCCCTCGTACTTGACTTCAGCAGCCGGCACGTTCTTGTCAGCCGCGTAGGCCTGACTGATGGCGAACGGCAGTGCTGCCAGGGCCATCATGGTGATTCCCAATGTTCGACTCGTCTTCATGGTCGGTCCCCCAATATTTAAATGCACGGATGCGTATGTATCCGTTGCGGCAGAACATTGAACTTCACGTCATCGCCCGTCTTTGACTCTCATCAATCTTTTTATGTACGCCTCGTTGCTAAAGTCGTGGCAACCATTCGGCAGGAGAGCATCATGGCGGGTCTTGACAACAGCATCAGCGTGCATGCCTTTGAAGGCGATGCGCTCCCCCGCGTGATTCAGCGCATCGTCGAACGGCTCGATGCGCGCGGCGTCCGCCTGCGCAGCAGCACGGGACATGGCGAGCACGATCAGCCGGAAGTGCGCGGCAGCGGGCGCCGCCCCGTTGGGCGTGTCAGCCTCGTGGGCGCCGGCCCCGGCGACGCCGAACTGCTCACGCTGCGCGCGGCGCGTCTCATCGCCGCGGCCGATGCGGTGGTCTACGACGCGCTGGTCGGTGAGGACATCCTCACCCTCATCCGCGATGACGCCGAGCGCATTTACGTCGGCAAGAAGGCCGGCAACCACAGCGTGCCGCAGGATCAGATCAACCAACTGCTGGTCACGCTCGCGCAGGCCGGCAAGCAAGTGGTGCGGCTCAAGGGCGGCGATCCGTTCATCTTCGGCCGCGGCGGCGAGGAAATCGAGGAGCTGGTGGACGCCGGCATACGATTCGAAGTCGTGCCGGGCGTCACCGCCGCCTCGGGCGTGTCGGCCTATGCGGGCATCCCCCTCACCCACCGTGACTACGCCCAGTCCTGTACCTTCGCCACCGGCCACCTCAAGAACGGCACGGCCGATCTGGACTGGAAAGCCCTGGCCCGCCCCAACCAGACGGTGGTGATCTACATGGGTGTCGGCGCCCTGCCCGAGATTTCACGCCAGTTGATGGCGCATGGGGTGCCGGGCGACATTCCCGCCGCCGCGGTGCAAAACGGCACGCGAAACAACCAGCAGACCGTGGTGGCGACCTTGGCCACGCTGCCGGCGGCGCTCAAGGCGGCCGGACTCAAGCCGCCGGCCTTGCTGATCGTGGGCGAGGTGGTGACGCTGCAATCGCGGCTGAACTGGTTCGAGCAGCCGGCCACCGCCTGCGCCGCCTGAATCAGGCGCCTGCCAAGGCCCTCGACAGCGCAGCCGACACGGTGTCGACCGCGTCATTGGCTTGCGGAAAGTAGCCCCCCAGCGGCACGAAGCCATGAACCATGCCGGCAAATTCGTGATAGTCGACCAGCCCACCCTCGGTGCGCACCCGCTCGGCAAACGCGACACAATCGTCGGTGAGTGGGTCGCACTCGGCCGTGATCATCGTCATCCCTGGTAGATTCGCCAGCGACGCCGCGTTCATGGGCGAAGCGCGCCAGTCGTCCGCCGCGCCCTCGGGCAGATAGCGTTCGAAGAACCACACCAGCGAATCCTTGTCGAGAAAGTAGCCGTCACCAAAGGTCTCCCGGCCCGGCCGGTCGCTTTCGATCTGGGTGCACGGATAAATGAGGGCCAGATGCCTGAGTGCCGGCATCGCGCTGCGCTCACGGCGCGCCAACGCCACGGCCAAGGTGAGGTTGCCACCGGCGCTGTCACCGCCCATGGCAACACGTTCGGCGTCGATTTCCAGCAAGTCGGCGTGCTCGATGGCCCAGTCCACCGCCAGATCCGCATCCACCACCGCCGCCGGGAACGGATGCTCGGGCGCCAGCCGATAGTCGACGGACAACACCGCGATGCCGGCCTTGTTCGCCAACTCGCGACACAGCACGTCGTAACTTTCGATATCGCCGATGCACCAGCCGCCGCCATGGCAATACACCAACAGCGGCAGGATCTGACCACTGGCCGCCTGACGCGGTCGATACAGCCGCGCGATCAATGCGCTGCCGTCGGGCCGCGCGATCGGTACGTCGGTCACCGAAGCGACGGGCGGCACATCGGGGCGGAAGGCGAACGCCAACTTTTCAAAGGAGCGCCGGGCCTGGTGGTGGTCCAGATCGCTGAAGCGCGGCGCGCCCACGCGATAGACCATGTCGAGCAGCCCCTGGGCCTTGGGGTCGAGCGGCACGTGGAATTCTCCGAGGAACGATGGTGGCCGGATGGCGACCCACCGTTGCCGACTTGGCAAAGGGGGTGTGCGGCGGCTAAGATTGCGGGCTTTTTTGCGCCTTGGCGCTGGTGCCGGGAGAGGGACTCGAACCCTCACGTCCTTTCGAACGGCGGATTTTGAATCCGCTGCGTCTACCGATTCCGCCACCCCGGCTGGCGTAGCCGCGCATTATCACCAAAACCTGACAACACTTCAAGCGCATGACCGTGACTTTGACGATCGACGACTTCGATTACACCCTGCCCGAGCGCCTGATCGCCCAGGCACCGCTACCGGAGCGCAGCGCCAGCCGCCTGCTGGTGGTCGATGGCGCACACCTGAGCGACGAACATGTCACCGACCTGCCCGCCCATCTGCACGCCAACGATCTGCTGGTGCTCAACGACACCCGTGTGATTCACGCCCGCCTGTTCGGCCACAAGGCGACCGGCGGGCAGGTGGAGGTGCTCATCGAACGCCCCGTGGGCGAGCACGAAGCCATCGCCCAGGTGCGCGCCAGCAAGTCGCCCAAAGCCGGCAGCACGATGCGCCTCGCCGATGCCTTCGACGTCGAGGTGCTGGGCCGCCAGGGCGACTTCTTCCACCTGCGTTTTCCGGGCGACCGCAGCGTGGTCGACTACGCGGAGAGCTACGGCGCCCTGCCGCTGCCCCCCTATATCGACCGCGCCGCCGCCGAGGCCGACGAAACACGTTATCAAACGGTGTTTGCCGAACACCCCGGCTCCGTCGCCGCGCCCACCGCCGGCCTGCATTTCGACGACGCCCTGCTGGCGCGCATTGCCGACATGGGCGTGCGTACCGCCACCGTGACGCTGCACGTCGGCGCCGGCACCTACCAGCCGGTGCGCGTGCACAAGCTTGCCGATCACAAGATGCATTGCGAGCGATACCTGATTCCGCCCGAAACCGTCGAGGCCATTCGCGCCACCCGTGCCCGCGGCGGCCGCGTGGTCGCGGTGGGCACCACCAGCCTGCGCGCGCTCGAATCCGCCGCACGCACGGGTGAACTGAAAGCCGGCGCCGCCGAAACGGAGCTGTTCATCACACCCGGCTATCGCTTCGCCATCGTCGACGCGCTGCTCACCAACTTCCACCTGCCGAAGTCGACGCTGCTGATGCTGGTGTCGGCCTTCGCGGGCCTGGACAACATCCAACGCGCCTACGCCCACGCGGTGGCGCACGACTACCGATTCTTCAGCTACGGCGACGCCATGTTCCTCGCCCGTCGGACGGACACCCCATGAGCCTGACTTTCGATCTTCTCGGCACCGACGGCGCCGCCCGCCGCGGCCGCCTCACGCTCAACCACGGCGTCATCGAAACCCCGGTGTTCATGCCGGTGGGCACCTACGGCACCGTCAAGGCCATGACCCCACAGGCGCTGCACGACATCGGCGCGCAGATCTGCCTGGGCAACACCTTCCACCTGTGGCTGCGCCCGGGGCTGGCGGTGATCGAAAAGTTCGGCGGCCTGCATCGCTTCATGGACTGGCACAAGCCCATCCTTACCGACTCCGGCGGCTTTCAGGTGTTCAGCCTCGGCGCGCTGCGCAAGATCAGCGAGGAAGGCGTCAAGTTCTCCTCGCCCATCGACGGCGCCAAGCTGTTCCTCACGCCGGAGGAGTCGATGCGCATCCAGCATGTGCTCAACTCCGACATCGCGATGATCTTCGACGAATGCACGCCCTACCCGGCCACGCTCGACGAAGCCGCCCAATCGATGCGGCTGTCGCTGCGCTGGGCAAAGCGCTCGCGCGATGCCTTCGATGCGCATGAAAACCCCAACGCCCTATTCGGCATCGTGCAAGGCGGCATGCATGAAACCCTGCGTGACGAATCCCTCGCCGGCCTCACCGACATCGGCTTTCACGGCTATGCCATCGGCGGCCTGTCGGTGGGCGAGCCAAAGGACGACATGCAGCGCATCCTCGCGCACACCGCGCCGAGGCTGCCGACCGACAAACCCCGCTACCTCATGGGTGTGGGCACGCCGGAAGATCTGGTGCAATCGGTGGCCGCCGGCATCGACATGTTCGACTGCGTGATGCCCACCCGCAACGCCCGCAACGGCTGGCTGTTCACCCGCTTTGGCGACCTCAAGATCAAGAACGCCTTCCACCGCGAAGACGAACGCCCGCTCGACCCCACCTGCACCTGCTACACCTGCGGCCACTTCTCGCGCGCCTATCTGCACCACCTGCATCGCACTGGCGAGATCCTCGGCTGCATGCTCAACACCATCCACAATCTGCACTACTACCAAGCGCTGATGGCCGACATGCGCGAGGCCATTGCCGTCGGCGAATTCGCCGCCTTTCGCCAACGATTCGACGAGGAACGCAGTCGCGGCACCCAAGCGTGACGCGTGGCGTGTGATTTCCCTTCAACTGCTATACTTGCCGCCTTTCAAATACAACCGAGACCGGAGTCCAACGTGCTGATTTCGAACGCCTATGCCCAAGCTGCCGACGCGGCAGCCGATCCGAGCGGCGGCTTCCTGGGCC
Source organism: Rhodocyclaceae bacterium (assembly GCA_050293885.1). Lineage (GTDB taxonomy): Bacteria > Pseudomonadota > Gammaproteobacteria > Burkholderiales > Rhodocyclaceae > Nitrogeniibacter. The sequence continues at coordinate 18,585 of JBNKNO010000049.1, forward strand.
TGCTGCCCATGGTGCTGATGTTTGTGGTGCTGTATTTCGTCATGATTCGCCCGCAGATGAAGCGCGCCAAAGAGCACAAGAACCTGGTCGAAGCGCTGGCCAAGGGCGATGAAGTCATGTTTGCCGGCGTGGTCGGCCGCGTCGTCGCCGTGGGCGAGGCCTATGCCGAGGTCGAAGTGGCTGACAACGTCGTGCTCAAGATCCAGAAGCAGGCCGTCGCCAACGTGCTCCCCAAGGGCACGATCAAGAGCATCTGATCCCTGATGCGCAACGCGGGCGGCCTGGCCGCCCGTTTCGCTTTCCGACGCACCGTTTCCAGCCCATTCAGGCGTTCCCCACATGAACCGCTACCCCCTTTGGAAAAACCTGATGATCGGCATCGTGCTGATCCTGGGTCTCATCTACACCCTGCCCAACTTCTATGGTGAAGTGCCGGCCGTCCAGATCTCCAGCAGCAAGGCCACGGTCAAGATCGATGCCGCCATGGAAGCCCGCATTGCGCGCATCCTGCAGGACGCGAACATCGCGCAGACGGGCATCTTCAGCGACGCCAACAGCGTGCGCGCCCGCTTTGAAAACACGGACACCCAGCTGCAGGCCAAGGACGCCATCGAGCACGCACTCAACCCCGACCCGGCCGATCCGACCTACGTCGTGGCGCTCAATCTGCTCTCCGCCTCGCCCAACTGGCTGACCTCGCTGCATGCGCTGCCGATGTATCTGGGGCTGGACCTGCGCGGCGGCGTGCACTTCCTGCTGCAGGTGGACATGGACGCGGCGCTCACCAAGCGCATGGACGCCATGGCCGGCGACCTGCGCACCCAACTGCGCGACGAAAAGATCCGTCATGCCGGCATACGCCGCGTCGGCAACAGCGTCGAAATCCGCTTCCGTGAAGCCGCCCAGCGCGATGCCGCACGCCAGGAAATCAGCGGCTCGACCCCCGACCTGCAACTGGAAAACCGCGACGACAGCGACACCCCGCGCCTCATCGGCACGCTCACCGCGCAGGCGATCAAGACGCTGCAGGAGTTCGCGATCAAGCAGAACATCTCGACGCTGAACAATCGCATCAACGAACTGGGCGTGGCCGAGCCGGTGATCCAGCAGCAAGGTGCCGACCGCATCGTGGTGCAACTGCCCGGCGTGCAAGACGTCGCCAAGGCCAAGAACATCCTCGGCCGCACCGCCACCCTCGAAATCCGCCTGGTCGACGACACCCCGGGTCGCCTCGACGACGCACTGGCCGGCAAGATCCCCTTCGGCACCGAGTTGTACACCGAACGCGGCGGCCAGCCGCTGCTGGTCAAGAAGCAGGTGGTGCTCACCGGTGACCGCCTCACCGACGCCCAGCCCGGCTTCGACAGCCAGACGCAGGAACCAGCCGTGCATCTGCGCCTGGACGCGGCCGGCGCGCGCATCTTCCGCGACGTGACGCGCGAGAACGTCAACAAGCGCATGGCGATCCTGCTGATTGAAAAGGGCAAGGGCGAAGTCGTCACCGCCCCGGTCATCCGCACCGAAATCGCCGGCGGTCAGGTGCAGATCTCCGGCGCCATGACCACCACCGAAGCCAACGACACCGCCCTGCTACTGCGCGCCGGTTCATTGGCCGCACCGATGGAAATCATCGAAGAACGCACCGTCGGCCCCAGCCTGGGCGCCGAGAACATCGAGAAGGGCTTCAACTCCACGCTGTGGGGCTTCGTCGCCATCGCGGTATTCATGATCGCCTACTACCTGCTGTTCGGCCTGGTATCGGTGCTCGCGCTATCGGCCAACCTGTTGCTGCTGGTCGCCCTGCTGTCCACACTGCAAGCGACGCTCACCCTGCCCGGTATCGCAGCCATCGCGCTCACGCTCGGCATGGCGATTGACGCCAACGTGCTCATCAACGAACGCATCCGCGAAGAGCTGCGCAACGGCTCGACGCCGCAAGCGGCCATTACCGCCGGTTACGACCGCGCGTTCGACACCATTCTCGACTCCAACATCACCACGCTGATTGCCGGCGTCGCCTTGCTGGTGTTCGGCTCGGGCCCGGTGCGCGGCTTCGCGGTGGTGCACTGCCTGGGCATTCTCACCTCCATGTTCAGCGCCATTCTGGTGTCGCGCATGATGGTGAACTTCCTCTACGGCCGTCGCCGCAAGATCGACGCGCTGTCGATCGGCCAGGTCTGGAAACCGAACAACAACTGATGGACTGGCCGGCACCGGGTGCCGGCATAAAGGGAACGCATCATGGAATTTTTCCGCATCAAGAACGACATCCCGTTCATGAAGCACGCGTTGGTGTTCAACGTGATCTCCTTCGTCACCTTCCTGCTGGCGGTGGTGTTTCTCGTCCTCCGCGGGCTGAACTTCAGCGTCGAATTCACCGGCGGCACGCTGATGGAACTGAACTACGCGCAAGCCGCACCGGTACAGCAGATTCGTGAAGCGCTGGCCGACGACGGCTACCCCGACGCCCAGGTGCAGAACTTCGGCAGCGCGCGCGACATCCTTATCCGCCTGCCCAACCGGCAAGACCTGGACAGCAAGCAGATCTCGACCAAGGTGATGGACAGCCTCAACAAGATCGAAGGCGCCAAAGCTGACGTACGCCGCGTCGAGTTCGTCGGCCCGCAGGTCGGGGGCGAGCTGACCGAGGCGGGCGGCCTGGCGATGCTCTACGCGCTGACCGGCATCCTGATCTATCTGGCACTGCGCTTCGAGTGGCGCTTCGCGGTCGCCGCGATCATCGCCAACCTGCACGACGTGATCATCATCCTGGGCTTCTTCGCCTTCTTCCAGTGGGAATTCTCGCTGGCCGTGCTCGCCGCCGTGCTGGCCGTGCTCGGCTACTCGGTCAATGAATCGGTGGTGGTGTTCGACCGCGTGCGCGAAACCTTCAAGAAGAAGCGCGGCATGGACACCCCCTCGGTGCTCAATCACGCCATCACCAGCACCATCTCGCGTACCGTCATCACCCACGGCAGCACGCAGGTCATGGTGCTCTCGATGCTGCTGTTCGGTGGCGAGACGCTCTACTACTTCGCGCTCGCGCTCACCATCGGCATCTGCTTCGGCATCTATTCGTCGGTGCTGGTCGCCAGCCCGATCGTGATGTGGCTGGGCGTCTCGCGCGAACAGTTCATGAAGCCGCAAAAGCAGAAAGAAGAAGCCGTCGTGTGAACGGCCCGCACACAAAAATACGAGGGAGGGGACTCACATGCAGGTCGATTTCTACGGACTGACGTTTTATCTTGGCCTGCTCGGGCTGTCCATCTGGATGTTGTCGCGCGCATGGCGCATCGGCAAGCGCAACCGGCTGGATCTGGTCAACAACTGGAGCGGGCAGCAACTGCACGACCCGGCGCGCTACAAACCGCTCTACGTGACGGTCAACCTGATCGGCGGCATCGTGTCACTCGCCCTCGCCGCCCTCGTGCTCGTCGTTGGCCTGCCCTTCAAGATCTGGGTATCGCTGGCCGCGCTGATCTTCTGGACCTACCTGTTCACCTATCTGTTCATGGGCTGGTCGAGCCGCAAGGCCGCGGCCCTCGAAGAGAAGGAGCGAGAGGCAGGAAAGAACGCCTCGTAAGCGATAATGAAAAAGCCGGCAAACGCCGGCTTTTTCAATCGTGGCGAGGGCGACAGGCATCCCGCCCACACAGCCCAGCAGCGTTTGACAACGGGCCTACAGCGCAAACACCTGCTTCACGCGAAGCGTCTCACCGCGCTCGACCAAACCGATCAGCCGGTCGATGTTCGGATGCTTGCCGGGATTCAACTTCGCGTCCTCCGTATGCTCGGCATACAACTCCAGCCCCTTCTTCGCCGCATCGGGGGAGATCGCCCCGTATAACTGCGCCAGATGGTTGTACACCGCGAGCGAACCGGCTTGACCCGCCTTGTTCTCGATCTGCGCCACTTCCTTCTCGTCGGCATCGATCAGCTTGATCGCCGCCAGATGCGACACCTTCGGCAACTGCTTCAGATTCTCGGCAAACGCCATTGTGTTCTCCGTTACAAACGACACGGGGCGCCATCAGGCGCCCCGCCAATTCCAACCGATCCCGTCAGATCGCGCGCGCCAGCTGCTCGGCAATGCCGATATAGCTGGCCGGCGTCATCGCCAGCAAGCGCGTCTTTTCCGCCTCGGGAATCGCCAACGTCTGGATGAAAGCGTGCAAGCCTTCCTGCGTGATGCCCTTGCCACGCGTCAGCGCCTTGAGCTGCTCGTACGGATTTTCGACCCCGTAGCGACGCATCACCGTCTGCACCGGCTCGGCCAGCACTTCCCACGCGTCGTTCACATCCGCCGCCAGCTTGGCGCGATCCACCTCCAGCTTGCCCAACCCTTTGAGCAGGGAATCATAGGCCAGCAGCGTGTGCCCAAAGGCCACACCCATGTTGCGCAACACCGTCGAATCGGTCAGGTCACGCTGCATGCGCGAGATCGGCAGCTTCTCGCTGAAGTGGCGGAACATCGCATTAGCCACGCCGAGGTTGCCCTCCGCGTTCTCGAAATCGATCGGGTTGACCTTGTGCGGCATGGTCGACGAGCCGACCTCGCCTTCCTTCAGACGCTGCTTGAAGAAACCCAGCGAAATGTAGCTCCAGATATCGCGGCAGGCATCGATGAGCATCGTATTGCAACGCGCCATGGCATCGAACAACTCCGCCATCGAATCGTGCGGCTCGATCTGGATGGTGTACGGATTGAACACCAGCCCCAACGACTCTTCCACGAACTTCTTGTTGAAGGCCGCCCAGTCGATGTCCGGATAGGCAGAAAGATGCGCATTGTAGTTGCCGACGGCCCCATTGAACTTGGCCGTCATCTCCACCGCCGCAATCGCCTTGCGCACCCGCTTCAACCGATAGGCAATGTTCGCCATCTCCTTGCCCATCGTCGTCGGACTCGCCGGCTGACCATGTGTGCGCGACAACATCGGCGCATCGGCCAGATCGTGCGCTAACTCGACAAACCGCGCGATCACCCGATCCAGCGTCGGCAGCATCACCTCCTTGCGCGCATCGTTCAGCATCAGCGCATGGGCGGTGTTGTTGATGTCTTCCGACGTGCACGCGAAATGCACGAACTCGGACACCTTCATCACTTCGGGGTTGTCGGCGAAGTGCTGCTTGATCCAGTATTCGACGGCCTTGACGTCGTG
>JBNKNO010000050.1:0-2371 GCA_050293885.1 Rhodocyclaceae bacterium
GTCACGGAATCGCGTCTGGCCATTGCGTTGGCTCAAGAGGGTGGTATCGGTATCGTTCACAAGAACCTTAGCGCGAAGCAGCAGGCCGCCGAGGTAGCCAAGGTCAAGCGCTTCGAGTCGGGTGTGCTCAAGGATCCGATGACCATCGCGCCGAGCATCAGCGTGCGCGAGGTGATGGCGCTGACGCGGCAGAACAAGTTTTCCGGGCTGCCGGTTGTCGAAGGCAAGCAAGTAGTGGGTATCGTCACCAACCGCGATCTGCGCTTCGAGACCAATCTCGACCAGCCGGTCTCGGCCATCATGACGCCCAAAGAGCGCCTGATCACCGTGCAGGAAGGCGAGAGCCTAGACGTGGCCCAGGCGCTCATGCACAAGCATCGCCTTGAGCGTGTGCTGGTAATCAATGCCCAGGGCGAGTTGCGTGGGCTGGTCACGGTCAAGGACATGCTCAAGGCCACCGAACACCCGAACGCTGCCAAGGACGAACCCGGTAGTTTGCGGGTCGGCGCGGCGGTGGGCGTGGGTGCGGGCACCGAAGAGCGTGTCGAGATGCTGGCGGCGGCCGGTGTCGACGTGATTGTGGTGGATACCGCGCACGGTCATTCTCGCGGCGTGCTCGAGCGCGTCGCCTGGGTGAAAAAGAACTACCCGAGCGTTGACGTGATTGGCGGCAATATCGCAACGGCCGACGCGGCGCGGGCGCTGGTGGATGCCGGCGCCGACGGTGTGAAAGTGGGTATCGGCCCCGGTTCGATCTGCACCACGCGCATGATCGCCGGGGTCGGTGTGCCGCAGGTGAGCGCGGTGACCAACGTGAGCGATGCGCTCAAGGGCACCGGGGTGCCGATGATCGCCGATGGCGGCATTCGCTTCTCGGGCGACATCGCCAAAGCCCTCGCGGCGGGCGCCAACGCGGTCATGCTCGGCGGGCTGTTTGCCGGCACCGAGGAAGCACCGGGTGAGACGGTGTTGTTCCAGGGGCGCTCGTACAAGTCCTACCGTGGCATGGGCTCGCTGGGCGCCATGCAGCAAGGTTCGGCGGACCGCTACTTCCAGGACCCCACCGAAAATCAGGACAAGCTCGTGCCGGAAGGTATCGAAGGCCGAGTGCCGTACAAAGGCCCGGTTTCTGCCGTGATTCACCAGCTGGTTGGCGGCATTCGGGCCTCCATGGGCTATGTGGGCGCCGGCAGTATCAACGACATGCACACCAAGTCGGAGTTTGTCGAAATCACGTCCGCCGGTGTGCGCGAGTCCCATGTGCACGACGTGCAGATCACGAAGGAAGCACCGAACTATCACATCGATTGATTCGGTCGTCCTGATTGCAAGGCGGCCACGGCCGCCTTTTTTCCTTTTTCAAGCCGAGTAAAGCCATGGCGCATCAGAAAATTCTCATCCTCGACTTCGGTTCCCAAGTCACCCAGCTCATCGCGCGCCGGGTGCGTGAGCAGCAGGTGTTCTGCGAAATTCATCCGTGTGACGTGTCGGCGGATTTCATCCGCGACTATGCGCCGGACGGCATCATCCTGTCGGGTGGGCCGAACTCGGTGTATTCGGAGATCATGTCGGCGCCCGAAGTCGTGTTTCAGCTCGGCAAGCCGGTGCTGGGCATCTGCTACGGCATGCAGACCATGGCCGATCAGCTGGGCGGAACGGTCGAGAGTTCGAACAGCCGTGAATTCGGCTATGCCGAGGTTCGCGCACGCGGCCATTCGAAGCTCTTCGACGGCATCGAGGATCGCCGCAACGAAGAAGGCCACGGTTTGCTCGATGTGTGGATGAGCCATGGCGACAAGGTCACCGAATTGCCGCCGGGCTTCAAGGTAATCGGCAGCAATCCCTCATGTCCGATCGCGGCCATGGCCGACGAAGAACGGGGTTTCTACGGTGTGCAGTTTCACCCCGAGGTGACCCATACCCTCAAGGGCAAGGAGATCATAGGTCGCTTCGTTCACGACGTCTGCGGTTGTGGCCACGACTGGAACATGCCCGACTACGTGGAAGAAGCCGTCACGGCGATTCGCGAACAGGTCGGTGACGACGACGTCATCCTCGGGCTGTCCGGCGGTGTGGATTCCTCGGTGGCCGCCGCGCTGATCCATCGGGCCATCGGCGATCAACTCACCTGTGTGTTCGTCGACAACGGTCTGCTGCGCCTCAACGAAGCCGAGCAGGTGATGGCGACCTTTGCCCGCAGTCTCGGCGTCAAGGTCATTCACGTGGATGCCACCGAGCAGTTCATGGGGCATCTGGCCGGCGTGAGCGACCCGGAGCAGAAACGCAAGATCATCGGTCGTGAGTTCGTCGAGGTGTTCCAGGCTGAAGCGGAAAAGCTGCCCAAGGCGAAGTGGCTGGCACAGGGCACCAT
>JBNKNO010000050.1:2695-23633 GCA_050293885.1 Rhodocyclaceae bacterium
ACAGGCCTTCGCGGTGTTCCTGCCGGTCAAGAGCGTCGGCGTGATGGGCGATGGGCGCACCTACGAATACGTGGTGGCGCTGCGGGCGGTACAGACGCAGGACTTCATGACCGCCGTGTGGGCCGAGTTGCCGCATTCGCTGCTGGGCAAGGTGAGCAACCGCATCATCAACGAAGTGCGCGGCATCAACCGCGTGGTCTACGACATTTCAGGCAAGCCGCCGGCGACCATCGAGTGGGAGTGAGGGGCGCGTGCGCGCACCGCTGATCGCGGCGATTCTCAACTGGGCCGGGCGGCTGCGTTTTCCGCAGTTGCTCGCGCTCACGGCGGGGCTGTTTGTGCTCGATCTGATCGTGCCCGATCCCATCCCGTTTGCCGACGAACTTCTGCTCGGGCTGGCAACCTTGCTGTTTGCCAACTGGCGACGAAAAGTGTGATCAGGTGTCGGCTTCGCCGAGCGTGAAATAGAACTTGGCCCCTTGATCGGGCTCGCTGGTCGCCCACACCCGACCGGCGTGACGCTGGATGATGCGCGCCACCGTTGCCAGGCCGATGCCGGTGCCCTCGAAGTCGCGGTCGGTATGCAGGCGCTGAAAGGCGCCGAAGAGTTTGTCGGCGTAGCGCATGTCGAAACCGGCGCCATTGTCTTCGACGCAGAAAACCGTTTCGTGCCCTTCGATGAAACTGTGGAAACGCACCTTGGCGTGTTTGCGCTTGGCGGTGAATTTCCAAGCATTCCCCAGCAAGTTCTCGATTGCGATACGCAGCAGTTTGGCGTCGCCCACCACTTCAAGATTTTCTGCGATGTCGACTTCCACCGCGCGGTCCGGATGGCGCTGGGCGAGATCCGAGACGACGAGACGGGCCATGTCGCTGAGGTTCAGTGGCGCCCGGCGCAACGGTCGACGCGAAACACGCGACAGCTCGAGCAGATCGTCGATCAGATCGCTCATGCGCGAGACTGCGGCGAGCATGCGTTCGAACAGCGTGTGGGCTTCGGGCGTGAACGCGGCGCGATAGTCGTCGCGGATGATGCGGGTGTAGCCGTCGATGGCGCGCAGGGGTGAGCGCAGATCGTGTGACACCGAATAGCTGAAGGCCTCCAGTTCCTTGACCGCAGCAGCAAGCTGCGCGGTGCGATCGTCGACACGTAATTCGAGCTCCCGATTGAGGTCGCGCATCTTTTCCTCGGCTTTCTTGCGCTCGGAAATGTCGGTGGTGATGCACAGCAGTTGATCGGTGTCGTAGAGCGTGACGCGTCTGGCGAGAAAGTGAACGGGAACGGTATTTCCAGTGGTGTTCTGAATCTGCGTTTCCACCCAGGCAGAGCCTTCGTCAAAGGCTTTTTCCATGCGTTGTGCGATCACCGGGCGGTCATCCGCCACGATCAGGGATTGCACATTCAGATCGCGCAGGTCGCGTGTGGAGATGCCGGCCAGACGGACGAAGTACTGGTTGAGCATGGTCAGCGAGCCGTCCTTGCGTGCCACGCACAAGCCGACCGGCAGGCTGTCGACCAGCGTGCGCGAGAAGGACAGCTCGTTGGTCAATTGCATCTGTGCGCGTTTGCGCGCCGTGATGTCGCCAATCGAACCAACCATGCGATACGCCAGACCATTTTCGTCGCGCTGGGCAACGCCGCGCGAACGGTACCAGCGGTAGTCGCCGGTGTGGGAGGCCAGCCTGAACTCGAACTCGAAATGGTTGGTTTCGCCCTTGAGGTGAGACACCATGCGCTCGTAGTAAACGTCGCGATCTTCGGGGTGGAGCCGCGCCAGCCAGGCGTCGCTGGTGGTGCGGATCGACTCCGGCGCTTCACCCAGCAGCACCATGAGACGGGAGGACAGGAACAGTTCCTTGTTGAGCGGATTCCAGTCCCACAAACCCTCGTTGGTGCCGCGCATTGCAAGTGCGTAGCGCGTTTCGCTCTCTCGCAGTTTGCGTTCCGCCTCGTACTTGGCGGTGTTGTCCTCGACGATACCGACCCCGCCCATGACCTTGCCGTCGGCGTCGAGCACCGGTGCGGTGCGAATCGACAGGCGAATGGCGTCGTCCTCGTCATTGATGCCGTAGAGGCCTTCATAACGGCCGAGCTGACCGCGCAAGGCGGCAAGAACGGAGGGCAGTATGGATTGGTCGTTCAGATCGGCGATGGCACTGCCGATGAGCGCATCGCTACTGGTGTGGAGAATTTCGGCGAAGCGGCTGTTGAGGAAGGTGATGCACAGATTCGGGTCGAAGTGAAAGATACCGACCGGCGAGCTCTCCACCAGCGTGCGGTAGCGCCCCTCACTCTCATGCAGTCTTTGCAGCGATTCACGGGATTCGCGTTCGTCTCGCAGCACGACAACGACGCCTTGAGGCGCCGGATCACCCTCCATCTCGATGGGCGCCGCGCTGTCGGCCACCGGGATGAGCTCCCCGTCGCGTCGTTGCAGATTGATGGTTTCACCGAGGCGTAGCATCTTGCCATTGGCCAGCACCGCTTCGACGGGGTCGGCGATGGGCGCATTGTTCTGCGCATCGCGCAGGCGCAGCACGTCGGCCACCGGTTTGCCGAGTGCTTCGGCCTCCGGCCAGCCGGTCAGCGCAACCGCCTGCGGGTTGATGAAGGAAATGTGGCCCGTCGCGTCGGTTGAAATCACTCCGTCGCCGATCGACGTGAGCGTCACGCGCATGTGCTCACTGGTCATGTGCGTGTCGGTGATTTCGAGAATTGCGCCGGTGATGCAACTGACCTTGCCATCGTCGTCCAGCAGCAGGCGTAGCGAATCGCGGAACCAGCGCACATGGCCTTCGCTGTCGCGCAGACGGTACTCGAGATTGCAGTCGGTGTAATCGCCGGTGGCCGTCGAGATCGCCGTTTGCACCTGTGCGCGCAAGCGCGCCAGATCGGCATCGGGCACCTGTTCATGGACCTTCAACGCGCCGCCGTCCGCCATCAGTTCGACCAATGGAATGCCGGTGACTTCCGCCGCCACCGGCGAAATGTAGTCATAGCCCTGGCGCTTGTAGTCGAGCCGGTACAACACGTGGAAATTGCAGCCGAGCGCTTCGTCGACGTCGCGTTGTAGCGAACGATAGGCCCGGCGGCGCTGGGCATGACGGGTTGCATCGATGCCGATCAGATCCCACTGTTCGCGCGCAGCGTCCGCGTTACCCGCAAGGTGCAATTCCAGCTCGAAACGCTCGTCCCCATCGCCAACGGCGAAACTCAGCGGGAGGTGCGCAGGGGGTGTGACCAGCGCATCGAGTGCATCGGTGTCGAGCGCGGCAAGGGTGGATGGCAAAACGTGCTCGGCAGACTCGTTCAACGGCGTGAAGGCGTAGCGGCCATCATGCCGGGTCAGTCGCCAGTGGGGCAGCCGAGCGGGGTAATTCCCCGCTGGCGCGGGACGACGCAGCAACGCGAGCGTGGCCAGAATAGGCAACAGGCTGGCAACAATGGCCGCCTTGCCCGGCAGGACGAACTGCATGGCCAGCCACAATAGCCAAGCCGGAATGACAAGCGTCCAGAAACGTTTTTGTTTGGCGGTAGGCACTGCGGGGATCGTTATTTTTGTCTGCAAATTCAGGGGCTGTTCACATGTCTCGCGTGGATCGTCTCAAGCGTCGACAGACACGCGTTCAGGCAAGGGAGAAGTCTTGGCGATGGGTACAAGCATCGTGGCGCATGTTCATGGTCTCAAGCGGCCAGTCTTCAGGTCTGTTGGCACCATTGGCAGCGTGTCGCCGCCTTGCCTTGCGTGCAAACGGGCGCGACTGCGACCACACGATAAATGAGAACGGATCCAAACGATACCGCTTTGGCATTGAAACGGATTGCATGGGTTATCGCTGCATTGCCTCTTCACCGATAGAATGCGGCTAAAAGGCAGGGAACTTGAGGAATGCAGGATCACGATTTCATGACGTATGCGCTCACGCTGGCGCAACGCGCGGCCGATCACGGTGAGGTGCCGGTGGGGGCGGTGGTTGTGCTCGACGGCAAGATTGTCGGTGAAGGATTCAATCAGCCCATCGGCCGCTCGGACCCGACCGCACATGCCGAGATCGTCGCGCTACGTGATGCGGCACAACGCATGGGCAACTACCGGCTGCCCGGTTGCGAGCTGTACGTTACGCTCGAGCCGTGCATGATGTGCACCGGCGCCATGTTTCATGCGCGCATCCAGCGCGTTGTGTTCGGCGCACGCGACCCCAAGACGGGCGTCGCCGGTAGCGTGCTCGATCTCTACGAGGTCCCCACGCTGAATCATCACGCGCAAGTCGAGGGCGGGCTGATGGGGGGCGAATGCGGCGCCATGCTTTCCGACTTTTTCGCCCGGCGACGCGCCGCGGCCAAGGCCAGATAGCCATGCGCATGGTGGTGAGCATCGGTTCGCAGCGCCTTGACCTGTTCGGCGACGACGGTGCCTGTATTCGTCGCTACCGCGTGTCGACCGCGCGCAACGGCGCCGGCGAACGCAACGGCTCGGGGTGCACGCCGCGCGGCCATCATGTCGTCCGTGCGCGCATTGGCGGTGCGCAGCCCGCACGTGCGGTATTCGTCGGCCGACGCCCGACCGGTGAGCAATGGTCGAGCGCACTCGCGCAACAGCACCCGGGGCGCGACTGGATCCTCTCGCGCATCCTCTGGCTTTCGGGCACCGAACGCGGCCGCAATCGCCTTGGGTCGTGCGATTCCATGCGTCGCTACATCTACATCCATGGCACGCCCGACACCGAGCCGATGGGCGAACCCCGATCGCATGGCTGTATTCGCATGCGCAACGAAGAGGTCATCGAACTGTTCGATCTGGTGTCCGTCGGCACCCCGGTGGATATCATCGAATGATCGTACGCATCGCCGACTGGCCCGAGGCGCAGGCGCACGTCATGCCGCTGCGCATGGCGGTGTTCGTCGACGAACAAGGTGTGCCGGCGCACATGGAGCTGGATGACGACGATCCCGTCAGCCGCCACGCATGGATCGAAGATGGTGCTGGAGATGTCCTTGCCGTCGGCCGGCTATTGCCGGACGGCCACGTGGGGCGGATGGCCGTGCGTGTGGATCGGCGCGGCCATGGGCTCGGCAGTCGGGTATTGAAGGCGCTTGTCGACGAGGCCCGAGTGCGCGGCATGACCCGCGTGATGCTGCACGCGCAAACCCAGGCAATCCCTTTCTATCTTGCCCACGGCTTTGAAGTGGACGGCCCGCCATTCATGGAGGCGGGTTTGCCGCATCAGTGCATGCGCATCAATCTGGACGGATGCTGAACAGCTCGTCCGTGCGCCCGCTTTCCTGACCGTCACTATTCCAGCTTTGCTCGATGAATCGGCACTGGCCATGGCGGTCGACCAGGATGGTCGTGGTGCTGCGCGTGCCATAGCCCGGCGCGCGGATGAAGCAGCTCGAGAGCATGCGTTCCCACGTTTTGGGGATGCCGGTGTCCGGCAGCGCGGCGTCAGGCGCGGGGCGGTCGTCGCGTAGCGTGCCGAGCAATGGGCCGATGGTCGGCAGATGCGCGAGCGCACGGATCAGGCGCTCGCGCGCGCACGCAAGCTTGGGCCACGGCGTATCGACAAGGTGGTTGGACAGGCCGTGGACGCCGGGCGTCAATCGCACGATGCGATTCGCTTCGCTTTCGACGGCCAGCAGCGATTCGCCATCGAAAATCAATAGATTGAAGGGGTTGTAGTCGTCTCGCCGGGCGAGCATTCGTGCCGACGCGGCAGCCGGATCGGCGCCGCGCAAGGCATCGACCACCAACGCCCCGCGACTGGCGGCATCGAGGCGGATTCGTTGTGGGTCCCTGAAATTGGTGAGTGCGGCGAAGCGGCCGCTGCGGGTCATGCCCAACCACGTGCCGCCTGATCTCAGATCGCGGCCGGCGAGCAAGTCGGGGGCGTCATCCCACCAATGCGCGGGCGCCGTCGGGCGATCGAAGTGCTCGTCCCGATTGGCAACCACGACCAGCGGGTAATCGACGTGCGCACGCCATGCCAGCGCGATCAGACACACGGTACAAAGCGTTCGACGTGGCGCTCACCCGCCAGGCAATTGAGCAAGCCGCTGGTGGTCAGCGCTTTGTCCATGGCGGTGTTGAACGCCGCTTCGTTGGCAACGCCGCGATAGGTCTCCAGCCAGGTCAGCGGATCGTCCGCCCGCTGACTGAGCGAGCCCGACACGCCGGCCTGTGCTGCCAGGATGTCGAGCACCGCCGTGGCGCCCGCCAGCGCGATGTCGCGATGTGCGGCATCGACCTTGTAGTAGATGTAAATATCGATCACGACGAACTTACTTTGCCTGCGGAACATCCAGCGGATAGGGCAGGGCGGCGAGCCGCAGCTTTACGCCGTCTGGCGCCTTCAGGAAGATCTTGCCCTCGTCCGCCGCCTGGATCTGCAACACCGCCAACGCTTCGATGCCGCCATTGGGCGCCGGCGCCACGGTGACGATCTTGCCGATCGCCTGATCGTCAAAGGAGGGGGCGAACAGATCGTCGCCGACGGCGGCTTCGGTGTGATTCGGGCCCTGCAGGCGGTACATGCGCTTCTTGAGTTTGCCCAGATACTGCGTGCGCGCAACGATCTCCTGACCGGGGTAGCAGCCTTTCTGGAAGTTCACTCCGCCGATGATTTCGTAGTTGAGCATTTGCGCCACGAAGGCATCCTGCGTGGCCTCGGTAATGAGCGGAATGCCCGATTGCACATCGAGCCACTGCCACGCGGCGGTGCCGGCCGGGGTGACGTCCTGCGCGCACAAGCTCGTCCAGATGTCGGCGACCTGGTCGACCGGTGCATCGACGATGGCGCGCTTGGCGTCGAGCCGTATCACCGACACGCCGTTGCGGTGGCTGCACTTCATCGGCGCGGCCGGCACGGGCAGATTGGCCTTGGCGAGGCACTCGGCCAGCGTCTCGCAGGAGACACCGATCAACGCGCGATCCTCGGCGTCTTTGAGAGCGACCTTGCTGCGCAGCACGTACATGCGCAGCTTCTTGAGGATGGCTTCGTGCAGATCGGCCGACAGGGCGAGCCGGTAGCCGCCGTCGGCGCGCCACAGCAGAAAGCTGGCGAGCATTCGCCCTTTGGGGCTGTTGAAACTGCTCCACTGCGCGGCGTCTTCCGGCAGGCCTTTGACGTCGTTCGAAAACAGGTTGTGCAAGAACGCCGCGGCTTCTTCGCCATCGGCGGCGATGCCGCGCAAATGAACGAGAGGCACCGCGATGGCACCGCTACGTGCCGCGGCAACGTCGGCGGCGTCGTCGGCCGAACGAACGCGGTTGGCATCGAGTTGCAAGCCGGTGCTCGCGAGAAGAGAGTTCCACAGTTCCATGTCGGTCAAATCGCATTCAGGCTGATGAGGATGCGATATTATAAGGCCGCTGCGCGTCGGCATCGTGCCGCCGCGCTTTTCATTTATCGATCGTGCCCCAATGAAAAAGCGTTTTTTTCTCGCCGCCCTGATGTTGCCGATCCTGCTGCTGGGTGCATTGGCCGGCTGGCTGGTGTGGTATGCCGACCAGGCGATCGAGGTACGTGGGGGGCAGGTCGAAGTCACCTTGCCGCGCGGCACCTCGATGCGACAGGTGGCCAATCTCGTTGTCGATGGCGGGGTGGATGTGAGCCCCGATGCGCTGTACTGGATGGCCCGCATGGGTGGTCACGCGGGCAAGATCAAGGCCGGCAGCTATCTGATTGCAAACGGCATTACCCCGCGTGCTCTCATCGACAAGTTTGTGCGTGGCGATGTCGTGCTGCGTTCGCTGGCACTGATCGAAGGCTGGACCTTCCGCCAGATGCGCGCCGCACTCGACGCCCATCCCGACCTGATCCACGACTCGCGCGGCCTGTCCGACCGCGAGATTCTCGAGCGTATCGGCGCGACCGAAACGCATCCGGAAGGGCTGTTTTTTCCCGACACCTACCGTTTTCATGCCGGCGAATCCGATATCGACGTACTGCGCCGCGCTTACATGCAGATGCAAAAGCACCTGCAAACCGCCTGGGTGGATCGTCCGGCGAATCTGCCGCTCAAGTCACCTTACGAAGCGCTCACGCTGGCCTCCATTGTTGAAAAGGAAACCGGTTTGGGGCGCGACCGCCCCCTGATCGCATCGGTGTTCCTCAACCGCCTGCGTGCCGGCATGTTGCTGCAAACCGACCCGACGGTGATCTACGGCATGGGCGAGCGGTTCGATGGCAACATCCGGCGTCGCGATCTGACGCGAGACACGCCCTACAACACCTACACGCGTGTCGGCTTGCCCCCCACGCCGATTGCGATGCCGGGCCTCGCGTCGATTCAGGCCGTGCTCAACCCGACCGATTCGAAGTACTACTACTTCGTCGCCAAAGGCGATGGCACCTCCAAATTTTCATCGAATCTTGCCGAGCACAACCGCGCCGTGCGGCAGTTTCAACTCAAACGACGGTAAGCCGCCCCATGCACCGAGATCAGTCCGACGCGCGCTTCATCACCTTCGAGGGCATCGACGGGGCCGGCAAGAGCAGCCAGATAGCCCGCTGCTGCGCCTGGTTGCACGCGCATGCGATCGACTTCGTGCAAACGCGGGAGCCGGGCGGTACCGCGTTGGGTGAAAGATTGCGGACGCTGCTGCTGCATGAGGACATGCATCTCGAAACCGAGGCCATGCTGATGTTCGCCGCCCGCCGCGAGCATCTGGCGGCGCTCATCGAGCCCTCGCTCGCCGACGGCGTGTGGGTGATCTGCGATCGTTTTTCTGACGCGACCTACGCCTATCAAGTCGGTGGGCGTGGTCTCGATGCCGACAAGTTTGTCCGTCTCGAGCAATGGGTTCATCCCAATCGCCAGCCGGACCTCACCTTTCTTTTCGATCTCGACCCCGGCATTGCCGCGCAGCGACTGTCGGGCACCGGGCAAGCGCCGGACCGCTTCGAGCAGGAGGAAACCGAATTCTTCGTTCGCGTGCGCAATGCCTATCTACAACGTGCCGAGGCCGACCCGTATCGTTTCTGCGTGATCGATGCCGCCGGCTCGCCGGACGACATCGGCACACGTATCGAGCAAGTCTTGCAGGAGCGTTTCGAAGCATGATTCATCCGTGGCAGCAGGCCCTCTGGCAGCAGGTCACGGCGGACGGTGCTCGCCTGGCGCATGCGCTGCTCCTGAGTGGGCCGCCGGGGCAGGGCAAGCGCGACTTCGCCGAGGCCTTGGCGGCGCGCTTGTTGTGCGCATCACCTGATGCCGCGGGCTTTGCCTGTGGCGCGTGCGATGGCTGCCGACTGCGCTTGTCGGGCAATCACCCCGATTTGCTGCGTATCGTCCCCGAGGCCGATCTGCCCGAAGCGGCCCAGACCAGCGGCAAGACCAAGCCATCGACGCAGATCGTCGTCGATCAGATTCGCCATTTGCGCGAGCAACTGGGCGTGACCGCGCATCAGTCGGACGTGCGCGTGGTCATCATCTCGCCCGCCGAGGCGATGAACCAGAACACCGCCAACGCGCTGCTCAAATTGCTCGAAGAGCCGCCCGCGGGCAGTGTCTTCCTGCTCGTCAGTTCGGCGCCACGCCGGCTGCTGCCGACGATCCGCAGCCGCTGTCAGCAGTGGCATTTCGCGCGGCCCGATGCCGCCCTGTCAGCGCGGTGGCTGGCAGAGCACGCCGGTGCGGGCAGCGATGCACTTCTGGCATTCAGCGGCGGCATGCCGCTGGCCGCGGCGCGTCTTGCCGAGGTGGGTGCGGGCGCCTTGCGCGATCGCTTCGTGGGCGACATCAGTGGTTTGCCGCAAACCGACCCGCTCATGCTTGCCGGCGACTGGGACGCCTGGCTGCGGGCCAAGGCCTCGGCCGAGGCGGGCTTCGATCTGCCGATGCTCATCAGCTGGATGTTGCGTTGGGTGTGGGATGTGGCCGCCACGCGACTCGGGGCGCCGCCACGCTACTTCCCGGAGCGCGCAACCGAACTGGCACGCATCGCCCAAGCCAGCACCGAGGCGGCCATGCTCGACTGCTACAATGCCTTCGTTCAGATTCATCGGGCCGCCAGCCATCCGTTGAATGTGCGCCTCGTGCTCGAAGACATGTTGCTACGCTATGCCAAGGCAATCAGCTCGGCTCAAGTCCGCCGCGCATCCGTGCGTTAATCAGGTGATTCGCCTGCCACGACGTGACGCTTGGCCCACCCGTTGCAGAATCGACCAGACATTCGGGAGACCACGATGAACAAACCCGCTGCGAGCGCCCGTCCGGGCGTGCTGTCGCTCAACATCAATTCGAAGTCGGCGCTCTATGCTGCCTATATGCCCTTTATCCAGTACGGAGGCATCTTCGTGCCCACCACGCGTGACTACAACTTGGGCGACGAAGTGTTCATGCTGCTGCAGATCATGGACGATCCGGCAAAGCACGCGGTTGCCGGCAAGGTGGTGTGGGTGACGCCCGCCGGCGCGCAGGGCAGCAAGACCCAAGGGGTGGGCGTGCAGTTTGCCGATGATGACGCCAGCAAGGTGTTGCGCGGGCGCATCGAAAACGTGCTGGCCGGCCACCTGGGCTCCAACCGCCCGACCCACACGCTCTGAATCACGCCGCTGAAGCTCATGTTTGTCGATAGTCACTGTCATCTCGATTTCCCCGAACTCGTCGAGCGAAAAGATGAAATTCTCGCGCGCATGGCGACCAACGGCGTCGATGCCGCGTTGTGTGTGAGTGTCACGCTCGAGAAGTTTCCCGACGTGCTCGCACTGGCGCATGCGCATGATCACCTGTATGCCTCGGTCGGTGTGCATCCCGACAATGCCGACTGCGAAGAGCCGGACGTCGCCCGCCTGCTCGCGCTGGCGGACGATCCGCGTGTGGTCGCCATTGGCGAAACCGGTCTGGACTACTACTGGCACAAGGATCAACCCGAATGGCAGCGTGAGCGCTTTCGTACGCACATTCGCGCGGCGCGTGAATGCGACAAACCGCTCATCATCCATACCCGCGATTCCGCGGCCGACACGCTGCGCCTGATGCGAGAGGAGGGCGCAGACGCCCCCGGCGGCGTGATGCACTGTTTTACCGAAACCCGCGACGTGGCCGAGGCTGCGCTCGAGCTGGGCTTCTACATTTCCTTTTCCGGCATCGTCACGTTCAAGAATGCCAAGGCACTCAAGGAAGTGGCGCAATACGTGCCGATGGAGCGCATGCTGATCGAGACCGATTCGCCCTACCTCGCACCCGTGCCCCATCGCGGCAAGACGAATGAACCCGGCTTCGTCAAACATGTCGCAGAAGAGATCGCCGCCTTGCGCGGCATCTCGCTGGAAAGCGTCGCCGAACACACCAGCACAAACTTCAGAAAGTTGTTCAAGATCGAGTCTTAATTATATGAAAATACGTAGTATTTACATGCTGGCGCTGCTTGTCGGTCTCAGCCTGCATTCGCTTGTTCGCGCCGAGGCCTACGACGACTCGATCAACGCCGCGCGCATGGGCGATGTGGCCGTGCTTGAAGCCTTGCTGGGTCGTGGACTGCTGCCCGATACGGTGGATCAGCATGGCAACTCGCTGCTCATCCTGGCGGCACGCGAAGGCAAGTTCGAGGTCGTCGATCTACTCATTCGCAAACGCGCCAAGCTGAACTATCGCAATCCGGCCGGTGACAGCGCCTTGTCGGTCGCTGCGCTCAAAGGTTTCAAACCGGTCGTTGATCGGCTGCTGGCCGCGGGCGCACCGATCGGCAACGAGGGCTGGTCACCGCTCATCTACGCGGCCTTCAGCGGGCACCTCGACATCGTCAAGACGCTTGTCGAGCGTGGTGCCATCGTCGACCAATTGGCCCCCAACAAAGCGACGGCACTGATGTTCGCGGCCAGAAACGGGCATATCGATGTGGTCCGTTACCTGCTCGACAAGGGCGCCGATCCGACGCGGGTCAACGATCAGGAACGCACCGCGCGCAGCTGGGCGCTGGAAAAGGGCAATACCGACATCGCCGACGTGCTCGATCGCGCCTTGAATCGGCGCGGTGTTCGCAAGAAAGCACTGAAACTCGAGATCGACTGATCGCCGGCTCGCCGCGTGGCGACGACGTGTTCGCACCAAGTCGGTGCAACCTAAAGAACGCGCGCAAAGCGCCGTTATCCACCGTATCTAGAGCAATTGACTGCCGAGTGGGGAGGGTTCTGCACCACAAGGCAGCCTACATTGCCAGGCAACAATCGGTGGAGAAAGTATGGTCTCGTTTGCGCTACCTCGTGGCCGCTGGGCTTTCAGCTTCAAGTCTTTCAACTTCAAGTTGTCAGCGCTGAGCATCAGCCAGAAGATGATCCTTGTGTGTATTGTCGCCCTCGGTGGCATGGGCATGATGTTCGCTCAGCTCGTCACGCAAGGGGTGTCCGAGATGGAAGACCTTGCCGCACAGACGGAGGGGGCTGATTACTCCCGGGCGCTCCTCGACGTTGTCGTGCCCGCGCAGCGCTTGCGCGCGCTCGCCAGCGGCGTGAGCTTTGGTGACGAGGATGCTGCCGAGGGCAAGGCCAAGGCGAGAGAGGCGGCGAGCGCTGCCTTGGCCGAAGCGCTCAAGCGCGCCGAGTCGAACGCCGTCCTCGGCCAGGTCAATCCGGCCATTGCCGATCTGGCCAAGGCATGGACCGATGTCAGTGCCGACAGCAGCGGCGCCTTCGGTAGCGGCGTTGCCTTCGAGCGCCAGAGCGAGTGGCTCGGCAAGGTCATGGGACACTGGCTCGGGGCCGCCGACGCAACTTCGCTCGGACAAGGGGTCCACGCTGACAGCCGCGCGCTGACCGAGGCAACCATCAAGATTCTGCCGCCGCTGATTGAATACAGCAGCCGTATGCGCGATCTGGGTTTCTCCATGGCCGAGAAGTTCTCCGACGATCCGGTGAAGCTCGCGACGCTCGGTGGCGTGCTGGATCTCGCCGCTGATCGCGTGTCCGCACTCAAGGCGATGGAGACCGTCCTCAAACAAACCGACCCGGCGCGTGCCGAACGTCTGGCCGAACCCATCGCCGCGCTGGTCACCAGCTTCGAGGACGCCTCCGCAAGCATTCGCGACCGGGTGATCGAAGGCAACTCCAACATGGTGGGCGCCGGCGAGATTGGCGAGGCCGCGGGTAGTACCGTGACGCTGGCCACCAGCATGGCATCAGAACTGGCCGCAGAACTTCAGGCCGTGCTGGCGCAGCATCGCAGTGCGGCGCAAAGCACCTTGATGCTCAATCTGGGGCTGGCGCTGTGTGCGATCGCGCTCACGGTGGTTGCCATGTGGGCCATCGGCCGTTCGCTCAAGCGTTCGATCAGCGAGATCAGTGAAAGCGGGCGTCGTATGGCCGCTGGCGACCTGACCGCCAAAATCGAATCAGCGGGCAATGACGAGATGGGCCAGATTGCAGGCGCGTTCAACGGCTTGTCCGACGCCTTGCGCACCCTGATTCAGCAACTGCAACGCGGCGCAACGCAGGTGTCCGAGGCAACCGTTTCGATGGCGCATACCGCTGAACAGGTGGGCGAGTCGTCGGCACGTCAGAGTGCCACCGCAAACGAAGTGGCCGGCGCGGTCAAGCAAATGTCGGATTGCAACGGCCAGATTGCCCAACAAGCGAGTGAGGTGCGCGGCCAATCCGCCGCCAGCCTGACCGATACCCAGCGCGGTACCGAAGCGGTTGCGCAGATGGCGACCCAGATTACCCACGTACGCAACGCCATCAGCCTGATGACCGAATCCACCCAGGCGTTCATCGAAAGCGCCAACAGCATTTCCAAGATGACCGGCGAGGTACGGGAAATCGCGGAACAGACCAACCTGCTGGCCTTGAATGCCGCCATCGAAGCCGCACGGGCGGGCGAACAGGGCCGGGGATTTGCGGTGGTGGCCGACGAGGTACGCAAGCTGGCCGAGAAATCCGCCAGTGCCGCCAGCGAGATCGACCAGGTTACCAAGACACTGTGCGAGCGTTCGGAGAGCGCCGACAGCGTGACGACGAAAGGCATCGAAGCGATCGAGCAGACGGAACAGCACATGGAACGCGTCAGCTCGGCACTCAGTGTGG
Source organism: Rhodocyclaceae bacterium (assembly GCA_050293885.1). Classification (GTDB taxonomy): domain Bacteria; phylum Pseudomonadota; class Gammaproteobacteria; order Burkholderiales; family Rhodocyclaceae; genus Nitrogeniibacter. Next base: position 16,718 of record JBNKNO010000050.1, read on the forward strand.
CGGCAGAAGCGGTGGGTGCGACGGCCAGCGGCATGAGTGCGATTTCGGACTCGGTGGAAGGACAAACACGCACCAGCGAGGATGTTGCCGGCTCGGTCGCCGATATTGCCCGCGATGTCGAGCAGAATACGACCGCGATTCGTGCCATGGCTGACGATGCGCGGCGTCTTCGCGATCTGGCGACGGAATTGACCGGCGCGACAAGCCGATTCAGATTCTGATTTGCGCGCTTGTCGGTGTAGCGAAAAAGGGCCGCAACATGTGCGGCCCTTTTTACGTGCACCTGCGTGATCTGCGCCTCAGTCGGCCGGCATCCGCCCGTCTTGGGGCATACTGCGATTCTTGTGCAGCGCGGGAATCCGTCATGATCGAATCCATATTGCTTGCGGTCGTGCAGATCATCACCTTCGATGGCAGCCGATCGCTGAGTACCGCGAGCGCTTTCTTTTTCGAAACCGATGATGCGCGCTTGTTTCTCGTCACCAGTCGTCATGTCCTGTTCGACGAACCCAGTGGCCACCGCCCGGACCGAATCGAGATCGAGTTGCACACTGACCAGTGCAACCTCGCCAGCGCGACCGGTTTTTCGATTCCTCTCTACGAGGGGGCGAGGCGCCTGTGGCGCCAGGGAGAGGACGTGGCTGGCGCCATCGATGTTGCAGTGATTGAAATCAATCGCTCGGCCTTGCCCGCCAGTGCGGTTTTCTTCGCCTTCACACCGCGTCATCTGCCGACCAGCAATGCGCAGGTCGAGGTCGGCAGTTCGCTGCTGGTGGTCGGTTTTCCGCTCGGGTTTCAGGACACCTTGCATCACATGCCGGTCGTGCGCCAGGCGGTGGTGGCGTCGTCGTACGGCCTGCGTTTCGGGGGCTGCGGCTACTTTCTCACCGACGCCCGGACGCACCGCGGCACCAGCGGATCGCCCGTGGTCATGCGGCTGGGAAACGATTCTGACGATGTGGCGTTGCGCGAACTGCCCTGGGGGTTGCTCGGGGTCCACTCGGCGCGGCTCGACGTTTGGAATCGTGACGTGGCGCTGGACGAGGAGCTGGGTCTGAACTGCGTCTGGTATGCCGACATCCTGATGGTCCTGACCAAAGGATGAATCCGCGCAAACGGCAGGCGTGCGCGTGCACGTGCGTGGCGGTTGCGGGTGTATCGTCTCACCATGATTGCGCGTAAATACCTCTATCTCATTGCCCTGGCCCGCGAAAAGCACTTCGGACGCGCCGCCACCGCCTGCCATGTTTCCCCATCGACGCTTTCGGCCGCCATTCGCGACCTCGAGAGCGAACTCGGGGTGGCCATCGTCGAGCGTGGTCAGCAGTTTTCCGGTCTGACGGCGGAAGGCGAACGGGTGCTGCGCTACGCCGAAGCCGCGGCCTCACAAGCGGCCGATCTGAAGCAGGAACTCGCACGCCTGCGCGATGGCGGTTTGAGCGGGAAGATCCGCATGGGCGTGATTCCCACCGCGCTCACGGCGGTGGCGGCGTACTCGGCAGCGATCGCGCGGCGTCATCCGCTCATCACGCTCGAGATCGTTTCGCTATCGACCGGCGAAATTCTCAATCAGCTCAGGCACTACGAACTCGACGCTGGCGTGATCTACCTGCGTTCGGCCGATGAGCCCGATCTCGACATCGTGCGCGTGTGGGAAGAAGACCATGTGCTGCTGACCAGCGCCACCGATGCGGTCGAAGGACGTAACGAGATTTCCTGGCGCGAAGCGGCCAGCTTCAATTTGTGTCTGCTGACGCCCGACATGCAGAATCGCCGCACCATCGACGAGACCTTCGCGTCCATCGGCGCTCACCCCGCGCCTACGCTGGAGACCAACTCCATCGTCAGTCTGCTCGCACATGTGTGCTCGGGTGCCTGGTCGAGCATCGTGCCGCGCAGCGTGCTCGAACTCATCGGCGCGCCCGACGAGGTGGCCGTATTGCGGCTTACCGACCCTTCGGTGGTGTGGGCAACCGGCGTGGTTACGCTTCGCCGCGAAACAGTATCGCCGGCCGTCGCCGCCATCCGCGCCATTGCGCGCGAGTTGACCACGTCGTTCGGAAACGACGAATAACCGTTCGAAAAATCTCGATTTCCACTTGCATGGCGGGCGATTAAGGTAGCGCAACCGTCCCGCTACATGTCGCTTGCTTGCTGCCCCCCTAGTGCCTGCTGCGTCCGCGGGACGGTCCCTCCCATTCAACGAAGAGACCTTATGGCCGACGCGCTGGAAAACGAAATCATCCAACTGGCGATTGACGCGCATGGCGAGAAGCCGGGCGCCTTGCTGCCCATGCTGCACGCCGTGCAAAACGCGCTGGGATGGATTCCACCCCAAGCCACACCCATGCTCGCGCAGGCGCTTAACTGGTCTCGCGCCGAAGTGCATGGCGTCATCAGTTTCTACCATCACTTTCGAACCACGCCACCTGGCCGCCACATCGTGCAGGTGTGCCGCGCGGAAGCCTGTCAGGCCATGAATGGCGCGGGCCTGGAAGCACATGCGCAAGCGTCGCTTGGCGTTGCATTCGGGGAAACCACGGTCGATGGCGCGATCACGCTCGAAGCGGTCTACTGCCTCGGCAATTGCGCCGGTTCGCCCGCCGTGCGGGTGAACGACGACATTGTCGGGCGGGTAACGTGCGAGCGCTTCGACGAGATCGTCGCGACGCTGCGCGAGACCGAGGTGGTGGCATGACGATTCAGGTCTACGTCCCCTTGGACAGCAGCGCACGATCGCTCGGTGCCGAGCAAGTGGCACAAACGATCGCTGCCGAAGCGCAGCGGCGCGGCGTCGACGTGTCGATCAAGCGCAACGGTTCGCGCGGTATGGTTTGGCTGGAACCGCTGGTTGAAGTTCAAACGCCACAAGGGCGTGTGGCCTACGGTCCGGTGTCGCCAAAAGACGTGCCTGGCCTGTTCGAGGCTGATTTTCTGAACGGGGGCGCGCATCCGCTGGGGCAGGGCGCCACTGAGCAAATTCCCTACTTCGCCCGGCAGGACCGACTGACTTTCAACCGTGTCGGCGTGATCGACGCCTTGTCGATTGCCGATTACCTGGCCCATGGCGGCTTTGTCGGCCTGGCGCGCGCGAGCACGCTGTCACCGGCCGAGGTGGTGCGTGAAGTGACGGACTCGGGCCTGCGTGGCCGAGGCGGCGCGGCGTTTCCCACCGGCATCAAGTGGCAGACCGTGCTCGACACCGCGGCCGACCAGAAGTACATCGCCTGCAATGCCGACGAAGGCGATTCAGGCACCTTCTCCGATCGCATGCTGATGGAAGGCGACCCGTTCTGCCTGATCGAGGGCATGGCGATCGCCGGCCTCGCGGTCGGCGCCACGCAAGGTTACATCTATCTGCGCAGCGAGTATCCGCAGGCGCAGCGCGTTCTCAATGCCGCCATCGACGAAGCACGCCGCGTCGGTTATCTGGGTGCGAACGTCATGGGCAGCGGTCGCGCCTTCGACCTCGAAGTGCGTCTTGGTGCCGGCGCCTACATCTGCGGCGAAGAGACCGCCATGCTCGAGTCCCTGGAGGGCAAGCGCGGCATCGTGCGCGCCAAGCCACCCTTGCCGGCCATCGAAGGCCTGTTCGGCAAGCCGACGGTGATCAACAACGTTATTAGCCTGGCCTCGGTGCCGACGATCCTGGCGCGCGGCGCGGCGTTCTACCGCGACTTCGGCGTCGGTCGTTCACGCGGCACGCTGCCCTTCCAACTGGCCGGCAACCTGCGTCACACCGGGCTGGTAGAGCTGGCCTTCGGCGTTACGCTGCGCGAACTGCTGTACGACTATGGCGGTGGCAGCGCCAGTGGCCGACCGATCCGTGCAGTGCAGATCGGCGGCCCACTGGGCGCCTATGTGCCGGAATCACAATTCGATACGCCTCTCGACTACGAATCCTACATGGCCATCGGCGCGATGATCGGCCATGGCGGCATCGTCGCCTTCGACGACAGCGTCGACATGGCGCAGATGGCGCGCTACGCGATGGAATTCTGTGCCATCGAGTCCTGTGGCAAATGCACGCCCTGCCGCATTGGTTCGACCCGCGGGGTGGAAGTGCTCGACCGCATCATCGCCGGTGAGGATCGCGGCAGGCAACTGGCCTTGCTCGACTCGTTGTGCGACACCATGGAAGCCGGTTCGCTGTGCGCCATGGGCGGCATGACGCCGTATCCGGTGCGCTCCGCGCTCAAGTACTTCGCCCAGGATTTCGGCGTCGACGAGACGCAGGCCGCCTGAGGCCACCGCCAACTTCAACTCGAAACCGGCGCAGAACAGGCGCCGGCAGCAGGAGACAACCGATGTCCCTTCCGCGCGACCCCGATTTCGGCACGCCCGAACGCAGCTCGACCGAACGGATCACCGTCAACATCGATGGTCAGTCCGTCACCGTGCCGGCGGGCACCTCGGTGATGCGTGCCGCCGCGCTCGTTGACAGCCACATCCCCAAGCTGTGCGCCACCGACAGCCTGGAGCCCTTCGGCTCCTGCCGCATGTGCCTGGTCGAGATCGAAGGCAAGCGCGGCACTCCGGCCTCGTGTACCACGCCCGTCGAAGAGGGCATGGTGGTGCGCACGCAAAGCGACCGCCTGGCCGAATTGCGCCGTGGCGTGATGGAGCTCACCATCTCCGACCATCCGCTCGACTGTCTGACCTGCTCGGCCAACGGCAACTGCGAACTGCAGGACACAGCCGGCGTGGTGGGCCTGCGCGAAGTGCGCTACGGCATGGCCGGCAAGAACCATTTCGACGCTGCCAGCGCCCCGCCGGTAGATGCCTCCAACCCCTATTTCGCCTACGACGCGTCGAAGTGCATCGTGTGCAACCGCTGCGTGCGCGCCTGCGAGGAAACCCAGGGCACCTTCGCGCTCACCATCGGCGGGCGCGGCTTCGACTCGCGCGTCACGGCCGGGGAGAGCCAGAGCTTCTTCGACTCCGAATGCGTCTCCTGCGGCGCCTGTGTGCAGGCCTGCCCGACGGCGACGCTGATGGAAAAGTCGATCATCGAAATGGGTCAGGCCGAGCGCAGCGTGGAAACCGTTTGTGCCTACTGCGGCGTCGGCTGCGCCTTCAAGGCCGAGGTCAAGGGCAACGAGGTGGTGCGCATGGTGCCGAGCAAGAACGGCGGCGCCAATCAGGGGCATTCGTGCGTCAAGGGGCGTTTCGCCTTCGGCTACGTCACCCATCCGGATCGCATCACCACGCCCATGATCCGCAGCAGTATCGACGCGCCCTGGCAGAAGGTGAGTTGGGACGAAGCGATCAACTACGCGACATCGGAATTCCGTCGCATTCAGGGCACGCACGGTCGCGATTCGATCGGCGGCATTACCTCGTCCCGATGCACCAATGAAGAAACCTATCTGGTGCAAAAACTGGTGCGCGCGGCCTTCGGTAACAACAACGTCGATACCTGCGCGCGCGTGTGCCATTCGCCCACCGGCTATGGCCTCAAGCAGACGCTGGGTGAGTCGGCCGGCACGCAGACCTTCGCGTCGGTGATGCAGGCCGACGTGATCGTGGTGATCGGGGCCAACCCCACCGACGGTCATCCGGTGTTCGGTTCGCAGCTCAAGCGCCGCCTGCGCCAGGGGGCAAAGCTGATCGTCATCGATCCGCGTCGAATCGACCTCATCAAGGGGCCGCATTTCGAGGCCGCGTTTCACCTCAATCTGCGCCCCGGCACCAACGTCGCGGTCGCCAACGCGCTGGCGCACACCGTCGTCACCGAGGGACTGGTCGATGAAGCCTTCGTGGCCGAACGCTGCGAGGACGCCTCTTTCCGCCAGTGGATCGACTTCGTCTCGCACGAAGAGAACTCACCCGAAGCCGTTGCAGACATCACCGGCGTGTCGGCGGCCGATCTGCGTGGCGCGGCGCGTCTGTACGCGCAGGCCGGCAACGGGGCCATTTACTACGGCCTGGGTGTAACCGAACACAGTCAGGGCTCGACCATGGTGATGGCCATCGCCAACCTCGCCATGGCCACTGGCAACATCGGCAGGCCGGGCGTCGGCGTAAACCCCTTGCGCGGCCAGAACAACGTGCAGGGCTCCTGCGACATGGGCTCGTTCCCGCACGAGTTGCCGGGTTATCGGCACGTGTCGGACGCGGCCACACGGCAGTTGTTCGAAAGCGAGTGGGGCGCTCCCATTGGCCACGAGCCGGGCCTGCGCATCCCCAACATGTTCGAAGCGGCCCTCGACGGCAGCTTCAAGGGCCTGTACTGCGAAGGAGAAGACATTGCCCAATCAGACCCCAATACCCAGCACGTCGAAGCCGCCTTGCGCGCCATGGAGTGTGTGGTCGTCCAGGATCTGTTTCTCAACGAGACGGCCAAGTACGCCCATGTCTTCCTTCCCGGCTCCAGCTTCCTTGAAAAAGACGGAACGTTCACCAACGCCGAACGTCGCATCTCCCGGGTTCGCCAGGTCATGCCGCCGAAGGCAGGCAAGCAGGACTGGGAAGTGACGGTGGCCCTCGCCAACGCGCTGGGCTATCCGATGAACTACCGCCATCCGTCCGAGATCATGGACGAGATCGCACGACTCACGCCAACCTTCACTGGGGTGAGCTATGAACGACTCGACGCGCTCGGCAGCATCCAGTGGCCGTGCAACGAGGCGCATCCCGAAGGCACGCCGATCATGCACGTGGATGAATTCGTGCGCGGCAAGGGGCGCTTCATGCTGACACGCTACGTGGCCACCGAAGAGCGGGCGAACAAACGCTTCCCGCTGCTGCTCACCACCGGGCGCATCCTGTCGCAGTACAACGTCGGCGCGCAGACACGGCGTACCGGCAACGCCGCCTGGCACGCCGAAGACCGCATCGAGATCCATCCGCAGGACGCCGAGGACCGCGGCATTGCCGAAGGCGATTGGGTGGGCATCGCCAGCCGTGCCGGCGA
>JBNKNO010000051.1:0-23371 GCA_050293885.1 Rhodocyclaceae bacterium
GTGCCGCCCGAGAGGAACGCGCCGACCTTGCCGTGCCTGGTGGCGCGGCGAACGGCGTCTTCGACGATGCCCATGAACTGCGCTTTCGCATCGCCGAAGTCCAGCGTACGCGGTTCCGTGAACACCGGCCGCCACCAGGCATCGACGGCGGGTTCCGCGCCTTGCCATTCGAGACGGTGGCCGCCTTCGAGCCGTTTGACGTCATCGAAGATGGTCAGCGGCGAGGGGATCATGTGGTGAAACAGGTAGCTGTAGACCGCGGACGGCGAGATGTTGCTGTGCGCGTCAGCGACCAGATCGGCACGGTCGCCGATGACCAGACGTTCTCCCCGGCGCGCGAAGCACCACGGCGCGGTGCCGAAGCGATCGGTGGCCAGAAACACGCTGCGTGCGCGCGTATCGACAATGGCGAGGCCGAAGCGGCCATGCACTTTCGCAGGCGCCTCTGCGCCGTGTTGGCGAAAGAGCGCGAGCCAGCGCGCGGCCGCGGTGGCGTCCTTTGCCCCGTCATCCGGAAATTCGGGCGTGCCACGGGCGATGCAGATCAGACCGTCGGTTTCGACGATCGAGGCGGGCGCCGACAGGCGGACCTCCGCGTGCGGCCATTCGAGGCGTTCGGTCAGCGGACGGGAGAGTTGGGCTTGGGTCATGGTCGTTGTGTGAATCAGACGAGAACTTCGGTCACGGCGGGATGGCCCAGGAACTGCTGCGGGCTGGCGGTCGCGCCATAGGCGCCGGAGTGGAACACCACCACCAGATCACCGATTTCGGCATGCGCCAGCGACATGCGATCGCCGAGCAGGTCGAGCGGGGTGCATAGCGGGCCGACCACCGAGACGACTTCGTCGGCCGGTGCATCCATGCGATTGCCGATGGCCAGCGGATAGTTCTTGCGCAGCACCTGGCCGAAGTTGCCGGAGGCTGACAAGTGGTGATGCAGGCCGCCGTCGGTGACCAGAAAGGTCTGGCCACGCGAGACCTTGCGGTCGGTTACCCGGCACACGTAGATGCCCGCTTCGCCGACCAGATAGCGGCCCAGTTCGAGGCACAGTTTCGCCTCGGGCAGTGCTGCGCGGGCCTGTTCGGCAATTTGCGCCAGATTGGCGCCGATCGGGGCCAGCTCGAGCGGCGTGTTGCCGGGGAAATAGGGGATGCCCAGCCCGCCGCCCAGGTTCAGGCTGCGCACCGGGGCGGGCGCGTGGACCGCCAGATCGACGGCCAGGGCAAAGCTCTTTTGCTGTGCCTCGACAATGGCGTCGGTTCTGAGGTTCTGCGAGCCCGAGAAGATATGAAAACCTTCGAACTGCAAACCGGTTCGGGCGATGTTCGCCAGCACCGCCGGGATGCGTTCGGCGTCGATGCCGAAGGGCTTGGCGCCGCCGCCCATCTGCATGCCGGAGGTCTTGAGCTCGAAGTCCGGATTGACGCGCAGCGCCACCCGCACCGTCCAGCCGGTGTCCTCGGCGATGGCCGCCAGCCGATCGAGCTCCTGCTCGGACTCGACGTTGATGAGGATGCCGGCCGCGGCGGCCTGGCGCAGCTCGGCCTCGCGTTTCCCCGGCCCGGCGAAGCTGATCTCGGTCGGCGCGACGCCGGCATCGAGCGCCACCTTCATTTCGCCCGCCGAGGCCACGTCGATGCCGTCGACCCGGTCGCGCATGTGCGCCAGCAGTGCCGGCATCGGGTTGGCCTTCATGGCGTAGTGCAGCCCGATGGCCGCCGGCAACGCGGCGCGCAGTTCGGCGATGCGTCGGTCGATGGCGGCGCGATCGTAGGCATAGAACGGCGTTGTCCCGACCCGTGCGGCGAGGCGGGACAGCGGCTGGCCGCCGACGATGAGTTCGCCGTCCGCGACCGCAAAGGTGTCGATGGGGGCGTGCTTGGCGGGGGCGCGTGGGCTTGCGGTCATGGCGTTGGGCGCTCGGGTGGATGGGGGACTCAGGCCGGCGTGGCGTCGGCCGCGACGGGGGCAAAGCAGGCGCTCGTCTGCGCGACCAGATCAGGGGCTTCGTCGCGTTTGTGCAATTGCCACAGCGGGGCGCCGATGAAGGGGTGGGCGTTGACGACCGCGCCGGTTTTCTCGAGCGCGTCGAGACTACGGCGGCAGGCGATGGACAGTTCCGCGTCGCGTTCGGCGACATGCTCGAACCAGTCGATGTTCATGCCGTCGAGCCCGCTCAAGTCCGCGAGCTTGTGCGCGTCGATGCTCTCGACCAGCGCTCCGGACAGCGAGTAGCCGGCCACCTCGACCACTGCGCCGCCGGCCAGGGCGGCACGCATCTGCTCGGTGGTCTCGGCCGGCAGGCCTTGCCCCATCAGCCAGGCGACCCGTTGGCGCAGGTATTGGGTGATGAACTGCTTGCCGTTGCCCACCGGCTGCCACAGCAGCAGGCGCTGGAAACGTGTGGGGTCGTTCGCGGCGATGTCGGCGGCCAGCAGGGCGCCGAGGCGCAAGCCCCAGAGCGTGACCGGGTGGCCGGTCTTCTGTTCGAGATACTCGGCGGCATCGGTGACGTTGTGCGTCCAGACGTCCCATCGGGCCTCTTCGAGCTCGCCTTCGCTCTCGCCGGTACCGAACAGGTCGAGGATCAGGCAGGCATAGCCCAGCCGCGCAAAGGCGCGCGCCTGTTCCGCGACGATGGCGCGACAGCGGTTCATTTCCTCGGCGAAGGGCGGAATGTACAGGATGGCGCCGCGGGGGGGCGCCTCCGGCAAGCACTCGAGCGCGAACAGGCGCGCGCCCTCCGAGTCGAGGAAGAACGGCTGCATGCTCATGCCATTTTTGCTTCGATCATGTCCGCCAGCGTGCCCACGGTGCGGAACAGGTCTTCGGTGATGTCTTCGTCATCCATCTCGATGCCGAGCTCTTCCTCGATGGCGGTCACCAGGCTGACCACGGTGAGCGAGTTGAATTCCGGGAAGTTGCCCAGCAGCGGGGTGTCGGCTTTCAGGCCGTCGGCACGCTCGCCGAGTTGCAGGGCTTGGCGCAGGAGGTCTTTGGTGATGTCCAGTGCGTTCATGTGGGGCTCTTTCGACTGATGTTGATGTAAAGGGGGGTATCAGGTGTTGGCGGGTGCGCGCGTGGCCGGCTCGCCGAGCAGCCAGGCCCGGGCCAGGGCAATCACCTCGGTGCGTGCGGCGCGCGTTGAATAGGTCTGGTCGGCGTCGGGCAGATCGTGGCGGGTCACGCTGCGGGGTGCGGCCATGGCCTGCTGCCAGGCTTGGTCCGAGGCGACGGCTTCGTCGAACTCCTTGCTCACCAGGCTTTGCCCGCTCATGAGCAGCAGCATGTCGCCCTTGAAACGTGCGAGGCCGTTGCGTATCCGAGGAATCACGGGTGCCGAAGGATCGTCCTGCGCCGGGTTCTGCGATGCGGCCTTGGTGCCGCCCGGGGCCACGCGCTTGTGCAGGCGCGAGCCCACCATGCGTGCGACCGTGACCAGCGCCGGCAGCGGATTGAATTGCAGCCGCAGCACCTTGAGCCAGAATTCCTTTTCGCGGATGCGGCGGCTGTAGTGGTGCTTGACCGCGACCGCGTTGCCGGTCTCTTCGCTATGTACCCACGGATTGCCGACCATGATGCCGGTGACGTCGGAGAACTTCCACGCGTTGATGAGGATCGCCGAGGCAGCGTCGCAGCCGCCCCACAGCACGACTTCCTCCATCTGCGGCACGAGGGTGCGAAAGTGGGCGATGGCGGCGCGCAGATCGGCCTCGACGTCTTCAAAGCCGCGAAAAGCGCCTTCGCTGTCGCCCAGGCCGCGGTAGTCGAAACGCATCACGGGGATGCCGGCGGCGGCCAGCTCACGCGCCAGCTTGACCTGCAGTCGCCCGACGCCGCCGCGATATTGCGGCCCGCCGGCGACCACGGCCAGCACGCCGCGCGCGCGGACGGTGTCAGGCACGTGGGTGACGCTGATGAGGGCATCGCCCTCGCAATCGATGACGGCGGGGATTTCGCGAACGGTCATTGTGCGGCTCCGGCAATGGATGCGGATGACGCTTCACCGTCGAGCGCGGCCGGGCGGTTGCGGCTGCTGCCGGCGATGAGGGCGGTGCGCACCTCGCGGTAGCACGCCTGCGCGGCGGCGAGCCGGTCGGCGTCGATCACGATATCGGAGTAGTCGCTCTTGCTACGGCTGATTTCGCCGGATTTGAGGCGGGCGGAGTGGTCGCCGGTGTTGCCTTGCCCGGTGTTGGCGAAGGTCTCGTAGCGGGACGGGATCGGGGTGTCGAAACCGAGCCACTCGGACAGCTCTGCCAGGGTCGGTTCGGGCGCGGCAATCAGGCTCTCGGCATCGAGGTAGAAGTAGCGCTGCGCAATCGCGCGTGCCGCCTCACCCAGCGACGTCACCCGCTCGATGTAGTAGTCCACCGCGCCGTCCGGCGTGGCCTCCGGCAGCTCGGGATTGCGCTTGCGATACAGGGCGACGAGGCTTTTGATCGACTGTTCCGGCGCTCTGAGCATGAAGATCGTTCGGCTGTCGGCGCGCTGCAGGAGCTGGGGCGCGACGTGGTGGCCGCTGTGCAGCACCTTGTCGAACATCCAGCGCGCCGTCGGTTTGGCGCGATGATTGGCGAAGTGACGCAGTTTCTGGCGCCACAGGCTCTTCCAGCTGTAGTAGCCGATGTGCATTTCATAGTAGCCCTCGACCAGAGGGTGAGAGCCGATCAAATGCCCGAACAGGCTGGTATTGGCCCGCATGTGGCTGAGCAGGAAAATATTGCGGTGCTGCAGGACCAGCGGGGGGTTCGACATCAGGGCGTTGAGCAAAGACATCTGACTTCCTCAGTGCTTCTTGTTCGGGGTGACGAGGCACTGCAAGGCCGTGACCAGTGCAAACGCACACCACTTGAAGGAGAACGAGATGAGCAGGGACTCCTTGATGTAGAAAAGTGCATCCTGTGGCCGCCCAGCCTGTTTCAGGGTATGGGCCATGTGCTTGAGCGCATACCCCTTGGAAACTTTCGCATAGCGCTTCACGCTGGATTGGCGGGCCCCGAGGATGGCCTTGTCGAAGATGCGCAGTTGAAAGATCTTTTTCTCGAGCCCGGTAACGGCAGTCGATACGTTGTCGGTCTTGCGCGCGTCGGGGATGTGATGGCGGGCGATCACGCACGGATTGTAGAGCATCGTCTCGGCGGCATCGATGGCACGCAGGTACACATCCCGGTCATTTTCGTAACGCAGGGTTTCATCCATGCCGCCCAGCGATTCGAAAAAGGCCCGTCGATACACGCTGCAGTTCAAATGCGCGAATCCGCTGATGTTGAGCAATTGGTCGGCGGTGACAGGGCGGCTGCCAAAGGCGTCGGCCGGTGCGTCAGAAAGCGCCTCGGCGCCGGAGATCCATAGCGGGCCGGGGTGCATGCGGCCATCCGAGAACACGGCTTCCTGATCGGTGAACAACAGGTCGACCGGCTTCTCGTGCGCCCGGATGCTGTCGCGACATCGCCGCAAATGACCCTGGTCGAGCCACAGGTCGTCGTCATCGAGAAAACACAGATAAACGCCCTGGGCGAGGGCAGCCCCGGCATTGCGCGAAAAGCTCGGTCCGTGACCACGCGCGCGGTGCGGGAGGTGGTGGTAGCGCACCCGTTCGCCGTATTTTTCTTCGAGCGCCCGATAGGCGTCGAGCTCGTCGCCGCTGGAGCCGTCATTGACGACAATGACTTCAACATCGTCGATGTCTTGCGCCAAGGCCGAGAGGAGCGTGCGTTCGAACAGGGCCGAACGGTCGCGCGTCGGGATGATGATGCTGAAATAGGGCGGCTCGTGGGCTGAGGGCATGAATTCGGAAGCTTGTTTTTGTGGGTGTCGATGTGGGCGTGCTGACGCACGTTGTGCAAGGCAGCAGGTCGGTGGTGTTACTCCGCCAGTCTCGTCTCGGCGCCGAACCATGCGTCGACGCTGGCCATGACCCGCTTGCAAATGCCGGCATAGACCGAGGCGTTCAATCCGTAGGGATCGGCAATTTCGATATCCTGCCATCGTGTTGCCGTCGCGTTTCCGAGAAGAAATGTCTTTCCTTTTGCTTCCGGGAACTGCTTGGCGACATGCTCGATATGCGACATCTCCATGGCCAGAATCACATCTGCCCGGGCAATCATTTCCGCCGACATGTGCCGTGAGCGCGCGTCCGACAGGTCCAGCGCCTCTTTTCGGGCCACCTCGACCATGGTGGGATCGGCCGGGCGACCTTCCTGTTGGTGGATGCCGGCTGAAGCCACGTCAATGCGGTCGGCGTAGCGTTTGCGGGCATAAGCTTCGGCCACTGCGCTGCGGTTGATGTTGCCATAGCATACAAAAAGAACGCACTTGGCATTGCCAACTATGTCGCGCTGGCTACCGTTTTGCCAGGCGCGATACTGTGTGGCCAGCGCCTGGCGATCGGCGCGGATATGCCGGACGCGATCGTAGTAGGTCTTGAAGATGCGGCCCAGATCGACCAGCCCGGGTTTTGGGTCCGACAGGCGTTGCACGTCGAAGGCGTGCCGCCAATGCAGCATCAGCAGCGCATCCTTGAGGACAGAACCCCAGCCGGGAATGCTCACCAGACGCGGGGGCGCCTGCTTGCGCGCAACCTGTTCGTGCCAGGACACGTCGCGCTGCAGGTTGCGGCAATAGACGTTGGGACGTGCCGGTGCGTGATGGCCGATGCGGCCTTTCACGAGCAGTTCGTACAGCATGGCGGGGAAGTTGGCGCCGGCTGCGGCGGCCAGCGGCAGTGAGCCCCAGAAGCGGCCGTTGACCTCCATGAGGCGGAATTCTCCGCTGGCCGAATCGTGCTTGAATTCGACCATCGCCACGCCATGCCATTTCATTGCGGCCATCAAGCGGCGCGCGGCGTCGAGCAGGGCGGGAGTGATGTCGACGCTCATGCGCAGGCTGCTGCCGCCGCCGGTGAGTGGGACTTCGTGCAGGCGCCGATGCTGAAAGGCATAGACCACTTCACCGTGATCGGCGAGCAATTCGATGCCTTCGCCCTCGCCGCGGAAATACTCCTGAAGAATGACGTCGCCGAAACGCAGAGCGTGTTGCACCAAGGCGCGCAACTCGTTGTCGTCGAAGGCGTAGCTGACGGTCAGTTGGACGTTTTTCGCCTGATCGGCGCCGACCGAGCTGACCGGCTTGATGACGATCGGAAAACCCAGCGCGTCGCGCGCGGCCTCCAGTTGCGCCATGTTGTCGACAGTGATGCTGCGCGGTACCGGGATGTCGACGGATTCGGCAATGGCGACCGTCTGCGCTTTGTCCAGCGCGAGCCGCAGGCTGTCGGACGGCGCCATGGCGACGCGCCGGTCGTCGTAGCGATCGCGGAACTTGAGCAGCGGGGCGATCGTGCGTTCGGTGACCGGCACGATCAGGGCGTAGTCGTCGCGTGCGGTGATGTCGCGCATCCAGTCGATGAACGCAGTCGGGGCCGCCAACGGGTCGGGGTAGCTGAGGCGGGCGCTGACAGTGCGCGAATAGCCTGCGATCGGGTTGGGCTGGCAGCTGGCGACATCCACGGTCAGGCCGATTTCCTTGAGCGATCGCGCGACCGACAGGGCCGGGGGCAGGTCGGCGTCGAGAACCAGAATGCGATCAGTCATCGGTGGGATACTTGTCAAAATGGGGGCGTGGCAGACGGAGGGCGATCATGATGCTGCGCCCGATGGCGTACCGCGCCGATGGAGCAAGCCGGTCAGAATGGCCTCCAGCCCGGCGGGGCGGCCGCTGAACTGCCACAGCAGGAGCGAGATGCCGGCGTAAACCAACGCGCCGATGGCGACTTTCATCGCCAGCATGGCCAGTGCCGGGATGTCCGCCGGAAACGGCAGGTAGGCCAGCGTCGCGGCCATGACACCAGCAGCAATCCATGGCCGCCAAAGCATGTTCGGCAGTGCAAGCATGGGCAGATCGACACGCCGCGAGCTCACGCTGAACAAGACCACCATTTCAGCCATGCACAGGGCCAGTTTCAGGAAGATCGGCGCGGTGATGCCGCCCCACTGGAATAGTGGATAGAAGGCGACGAGGAAGGTGACGGTACGGCCTGCGCCGATCAGTGCGGCCTTGGCCTGCAGGCCCGACATGGTCATGAATTTGCTCAAGTTCTCGACGATCGAGTAGAACAGCCACACCAGCGCAAACAATCCGATAATGGGCGCGGCGGCATGCCATTGATCGCCCAGCAGCACCGCGGTGAGTTCCGGTGCGAGACTCCACACGCCGACAGCGGCGGGTGTGATCAGGGCGATGAATACGGTCATCGAAATCAGGAAAGCGCTGCGCAGGCGCGCCGGCTCGCCCTGGAGTTTGGCGTAGCCGGGGATCAGCGCCGAGCCCGCTGGCCCCATGAGATCGACGGTCACGGTGCTGGCGACGTCGGCGCTGACCGTGTAGTAGCCGAGGTCACGTTTGGAGATCAGCCCGGCGAGGGTGAAACGGTCGACGGCCTTGAACAACTGGACGCTGACATTGTTGACCATGATCCAGCGCGAGAAACGCCACAGCTTGGCCATGCCGGTAATGCGAAAGCGTGGGCGGTAGTCGCTCATCACGTAGCTGAAGGCCACTTCGAGTATGTAGCGCGTCAGTGTGCCAAGCACAATCGCCCAGTATGAGCGAAGCCACAGCGCCAGGCCAACCGTGGCGATGACCCCGAGCAGACGAGGTATCAGGCGGAAACGGAACAGGCGGTTGAACTCGAGTTCCTTCTGGAAGACAACGATACCGATGTTTTCCAGCCCCTTGAAGGCGATGCCGAAACCCATGACAAGACTGATGGCGACCACTTCCGGCGCTTCGGCATAGTCGGCAATCCAGGGAGACGACGCGGCCAGCAAGCCGCCGAACAACAATGCCTTGAGAAATCGCAGGGTCCAGACGGCGTCAAATTCGGGCCGTCCGGCTTTCTGGTCCTGGATCAGTGCCAGATCGAAGCCGAAGTCGAAGAAGCCGTCCATGATGGTGACAGCGGCGACCACCGTGGCGACCAGACCAAAATCCTCCGGCATCAGCAGCCGCGCCAGGATCATCGTGTTGATCAGCCCCAACAGCCGGTGCGACCAGCGGGTGGCAATCATCCAGGCGGCCCCGAACAAAACCTTGGTGCGAAGCGGTGGTGGCGTCGGGGTATCGAGGCTCATTGAGGGGGGCGCAATTGATCGAAGCGCGAAGTATACGTCATGACATCCTGCTTCTCTGTGACGTTGGCCACGACGAGGTTTCGGGCGATATGGCACTGTTGAGTCCGCAGCCGCGCCTGCATGTGAAAGATGTGGGTGGCGCAAGCATGCAGATGCGCGATAATCGCGCAGTTTTCACTCGCCAGAGCGACAAAGGAGCAAGGATGGCCCGACTGATTCACGAACTGCCAGCGCGCCAAGCGGCGTCGAGGCCGCAGGCAGTGGCCTTGTGCGATCGTGAGCAGCGGATCACCTATGCCCAACTCGACGAGGAAATCGGCCGCACCGCGGCGCTGTTTGCCACCCTGGGCCTGACGCGGGACGAGCGGGTCGCGGTGTGGCTGGAAAAACGCGCGGAGACGGTATTGGCGTTGTTCGGCGCGTCGCGCGCGAGTGGTGTGTTCGTGCCGGTCAACCCGCAGCTCAAGTCGGCGCAGGTGGAGCACATTCTCAAGGATTGCAATGCCCGTGTGCTGGTGACCAGTGTCGAGCGGCTGGCATTGCTGCAAGAAGTCTTGCAGCGTTGTCACGACCTGCGCCAGATTGTCGTCGTCGGGGAGGGCGAGGTGGTGTCGACCGGCGCCGTACGATTGGTGCGCTGGACCGAGCGTCCGGATCAGGTATTGCCGGCCGCCGATGGCATCGATACCGATATGGCGGCGATTCTGTATACCTCCGGCAGCACGGGCCGCCCCAAGGGCGTGGTGCTGTCTCACCGCAACCTGGTCGCCGGGGCGGAGAGTGTGTCGGAGTATCTGGAAAACACGGCCGACGATCGCATTCTGGTGGCGCTTCCGTTGAGTTTCGACTACGGATTGAACCAATTGACGACGGCTTTTCGGGTCGGCGCCTGTGCGGTGCTGATGAACTATCTCATGCCGCGCGATATCGTACGCGCCGTTCAACGTGAGCGAATCACCGGATTGGCGGCAGTGCCGCCGTTGTGGGTGCAGCTGGCCCAGTTGGACTGGCCGGCGGGCGTCAGTGAACATCTGCGCTACATCACCAATTCCGGCGGGCACATGCCGGCACACGTGCTGGCTGCGTTGCGCGCCAAGTTGCCGGCGATGAAACCGTACCTGATGTACGGATTGACCGAGGCTTTCCGCTCGACCTATCTGCCACCGGCAGAAGTGGACCGGCGCCCCGGTTCGATGGGCAAGGCGATTCCCAATGCCGAGGTGATGGTGGTGCGCGAGGATGGCACCGAGTGTGGGCCAGGAGAGCCGGGCGAACTGGTGCATCGTGGTGTGCATGTCAGTCTGGGCTACTGGAACGACGTCGAGAAGACCGCCGAGCGTTTTCGTCCCGCGCCTGGGCTGCCGGTGGGCTTGCCGATACCGGAGATTGCCGTGTGGTCGGGTGATACCGTCAAGAAGGACGAGGAGGGGTATCTCTATTTCGTCGCCCGGCGCGACGAGATGATCAAGACATCGGGTTACCGAGTCAGCCCCTCCGAGGTCGAGGAGGTGGTGTATGCGGCGGAGGCTGCCTCCGAGGCAGCCGCGATCGGTTTGCCCCATCCGGTACTTGGCCAAGCGATCGTGCTCATTGCGTTCGCCCAAGGGGATTCCGGAGCGGTGGCCGAGGCCATTGGGCAGGCCTGCCGAGAACGTTTGCCGGGTTTCATGGTGCCGGCTCGTGTGCTGGTGCGCAAAACGCCGCTGCCGCGCAATCCAAACGGGAAATTCGATCGCAAGCGGCTGGCCGAAGAATTAGCCGAGGAATACGGGGATCTGTTTGGCGAGCCTTGATCAGCGGGCAATCGGCCCGATCGTATTGCTGGTTCGCCAGCGCACTGCCAGTGCGACAATGCCAGTTTGGCGAGCCCTCGGGTTGTGGTCCAAGTGGAGCGCGAAATCCGCCATAATGATCGGCCCAAGCCTTCGATGCGAAGGCGATCAGTACAATAGCAAGCGCTGTGGCGTCGCTGGCCAGGAGGAAGGCGGCGTACATCCACTTGCTCGAGGAGTAACCGCATTGGACATCAAGCAGCAAGTATTACAGGTCGTGGATGAAGTGCTCACGCTCAATGGCCGCGCGTTGGCTTTCGAGCTCGATACCCCCTTGTTGGGGTCGGTGCCCGAACTCGATTCAATGGCCGTTGTCGGTGTGATCAACCTGCTTGAAGAGCGGTTCGGATTCTACGTCGAGGACGATGAAATTGACGGAACAACGTTCACGACGGTCGGTAGCCTGGTCGCCTTTGTCTCCGGCAAGCTCGGGTGATCGCCATGCGGCGCGACACTTTTTTGCCCAGGACATGACGATGTGGTACGCGGGGTCGAAAAATCGGAGCTGCACAACTGTGCGCGACAATGTCTTGCGCACTCAAAGTGCGCAAGGCAACCCGGCTGTTCGCGAATGGGTTCATCCCATTTCGGCGAGGACCTCACGCGGGGTCATGGCGCGGGCGCGTTGGAGTGGGTTGCGACCCTTGATTGCGTGACACGAACAACGAGAGAACCGACGATGACGGAAGTGACCCGGGGTTGGCCCCGATTCAAAATTGTATTGGCAATGGCCGCATTTTTGCTCGCCACACCTGCGAGCGCAGTTCCCTCGCTCAGTGCATCGGGTTGCGGTAGCCTGGAGAATCACTTTGGTCCGCTTGACTATCGCGTCGACAAAAAGTCGCTGCCCCGTGTCGAGCGTGCTCACTTCACGCCCAATATCGAAAACCTTTCCAGCGGGAACACTGGGGCGTTGGGCGGCGAACTGGACTACACACTGCGCGCCTTTCCCAATCACCCACGCGCATTGATGGCGATGCTGCGTCTCGGTTTGCGTGATCATACGGACCGGCCAGTTGGCGCCCGCTACACCGTTGAATGCTGGATGATTCGTGCCGAGGCCTTCCGCGACGATGATCCGATGGTCAAGATGATCTACGGGGTGTATTTGCTGAAGAAGGGCCGCGCCCAGGAAGCAGTGGAAAAGCTTGAGGCCGCCGATGCGCTCAGCCAGAACAATGCCAATCTGTACTACAACCTTGGCCTGGCTTACATGCGACTCGGACGCTACCAGGATGCGCTGAGGAATGCGCACAAGGCCTACGCGCTGGGCTTCCCGCTCCACGGGCTGCGTGCGCAACTGGAGCGTGCTGGGCAATGGCGGATGCCGACGCCTGCCGAGCAGGGTGTCGACAAAGACGCGCCTTCGGCCCACAGCGACGAAGACGCACCGACACCCGCCGTAGCGGATTGAATTCCAGAAATATCTCGATTCCGCCCCATATCTTCGTGAGTACCCCCACATGAACCGCCCCCGTTTGCTACATGAACTGGTGACGCTCTCCTCGACGCCTGACGCAACCGCGCTGATTCACAAGCAAACGCGTCTTTCGTTCGACGAGTTGCAAACGCAGGTTGATACCTTCGCCTCGGCGCTGTGCGGTCTGGGCTTGGCGCGCGATGAACGGGTAGCGGTCTATCTGCCCAAGCAGACTGAGGCCGTCGTTGCGATTTTCGCGGCAAGTGCGGCCGGGGGCGTGATCGTTCCGGTTAACCCACTACTCAAGCCCCAGCAGGTCGCCTACATCCTCAAGAACTGCAACGTCAGGGTGTTGGTCACCTCGGCAGTCCGGGCTCGGCAGTTGGAGCCCTTGCTGGCGGAGTGCCACGACTTGAACACGCTGGTGCTGGTGGCGCCGGACGACGGATTCGAGACCACGCTACCCATCCGTGCATTGGGGTGGGAGGCGGCCATGTGCACACCGCCGAAACCTGTCCATCCGCGTATCGATTCCGATATGGCCGCGATTCTGTACACGTCAGGGAGTACCGGCCTGCCCAAGGGCGTGGTGCTGTCGCATCGCAACATGGTGGCGGCCGCGGAGAGTACCGCCGAGTTCCTCGAACTGACGCGTGATGACCGCCTGCTGGCGGTGCTGCCCTTGAGTTTCGACTACGGCTTGAGTCAGCTGACCTCTGCCTATTCGGCGGGCGGTTCGGTGGTGCTGATGGAATATCTGATGCCACGTGAGGTGATCAAGACCGTTGCACGACATGGCGTGACCGGGGTGTCCGCGGTACCACCCATCTGGAATCAGCTGGCGGTGCTCGACTGGCCGCAAGAGGCCGTTGATTCGTTGCGCTACATCACCACCTCCGGCGGGGTGGCGCGCAAGGCGACGTTGCGCAGCTTGCGCGACAAATTACCGCGAACCCGCGTCTTCAAGATGTATGGATTGACCGAGGCTTTCCGGTCTTCCTATCTGTGCCCCGAGGAAATCGACGAGCGCCCCGAATCGGTGGGCAAGGCCGTCCCCAACGCGAGACTATCGGTGGTTCGCGAAGACGGCTCGCCTTGCGCGCCGGGCGAACCGGGCGAATTGGTACATCGTGGAACACTGGTGGCCATGGGCTACTGGAACGATCCCGAGCGTACCGCCGAACGCTTCCGGCCGGCGCCTGGACAACCTTCCGGCGTGGTCTTGCCGGAAATTGCGGTGTGGTCCGGCGATCAGATGCAGATGGACGAGGACGGTTATCTGTACTTCGTCAGCCGCAAGGACGAGATGATCAAGACCTCCGGCTATCGGGTCAGCCCGACCGAGGTGGAAGAGGTGGTGTTTTCCTCCGGCCAGGTGGCCGAGGCCGTTGCCCTCGGGGTGCCGCATCCCGAGCTGGGGCAGGCCATTGTCTTGCTCGCTCACGGGGCGCACGGAAAAGCGCTGGATGCGGCGAAGTTGCTCGACTATTGCCGTGAGCAGTTGCCAACCTACATGATTCCAGCACATGTGGAAGTGCGTGACGATCTTCCCAAGAACCCCAACGGAAAGGTCGATCGTGCCGCGCTGACCGCCGAATACCGGGACTATTTCGTCAAGTAGGCGGCCGCGGGGCGGTCGCCTACTCGACCCGCTCAGCGACTCTTGATCATCGTGCCGACGCCGTGGTCGGTGAGAATTTCCAGTAGCAGGCAGTGTTCGACCCGCCCGTCGATGATGTGAACGGAGTTCACGCCGCTGCGTGCGGCATCGAGGGCCGAGCCGATCTTCGGCAGCATGCCGCCGGAGAGTGTGCCGTCCTCGACCAGATCGTCGATTTCCTTGGGTGTGAGGCCGGTGAGCAATTTGCCGTTGTGGTCGAGCACGCCCGGGGTGTTGGTGAGCAGCACCAGTTTCTCTGCCTTGAGGATTTCGGCCAGTTTGCCGGCGACCACATCGGCGTTGATGTTGTAGGTTTCGCCTTCTTCGCCGACGCCAATCGGGGCGATCACGGGAATGAAGTCGCCCTGGTCGAGGAATGAGATCAGGCTCGGGTCGACCTGGGTGATTTCGCCCACCTGGCCGACGTCGATCACGTCTCCCGGCGGCGCATCTTTCTTCTGCATGAGCAGTTTCTTGGCGCGAATGAAGCGGGCGTCCTTGCCCGTAAGGCCAACGGCCTTGCCGCCATGCTGATTGATGAGGTTGACGATTTCCTTGTTGACCTGTCCGCCCAGCACCATCTCGACCACTTCCATGGTTTCGGCGTCGGTGACGCGCATGCCTTGCACGAACTCGCCTTTCTTGCCGACGCGGGCAAGCAGGCTTTCAATTTGCGGGCCGCCGCCATGCACCACGACGGGGTTCAGGCCGACCAGCTTGAGCAGCACCACATCGCGCGCGAAACAGTCCTTGAGCTTTGGGTCGGTCATGGCGTTGCCGCCATATTTGATGACGATGGTCTTGTCGAAAAAGCGCTTGATGTAGGGCAGGGCTTCGGCAAGGATTTCGGCTTTGCGGGCGGGAGTGACGGGGGCGTGGCTGGTTTCGGTGCTCATGTCGGGGGCTCGATGGTTGGTGCGGCAATTTTAAACGCCGGGCCCGGCGTCGCAAAGCCGCTGGGCGAGATTGCGCTTCATCGTGGTGGTCGTTGCAATGCGCCAGCCCGCTGTGGCGTGTTGACCGGGATCGGGCGTGTGCCGATCGGCGCCTCGATCTGGCGCTCGACGTTGTTGTCGGTGCCCGCTCGGACTGGCAGTGGCGGAATGTGGTCGAACCAGTAGGCGTCCAGTGAGGTGGCGGGCGCGCTGAGCGGGAGTCGGGGCGCGAAGCGGTTGTCTCGGACGACGGCATACGGGCCGGTGTCAATGCGGTGTGAGCCGATGAGCAGGTTGGCTTCGATGCGCACGTGGGGTGTGTGCGGCGCATGCCCATCGACGCGAATCAGCTGGCCCAGGTTGTGGCGGCTGATGAGGGTGTTGTGGATGATGCTGAGCCGATTCTCCGGCCAGATGGCGCCTTCCGCGCCGTAGCGGATGAGGATGTTGTTGTCGGTGTGCGCCGACTGGCCGATGACGTTGCCCACAACCCGCGCTATGCCGCTGTCGGGAAATTCCAGCTCGTACGAGGCCTGACCATCGGTGCCATCGTCGAGCAGGTTGTAGATGATGGTGCTCTCGCGTGCGCGGCTCTTGAGTAGATGGCCACGGTAGCCGCCGCTCAAGCGGCTGCCTTCGATGTGAAAGGCGCCGATGCGGCCGACATAGAGCAGATGGTGCAGGTTGCCGGGGTGGTGGGGTGCTCGGGCAAAAACGCTGTTTTCGATGCGCAGCCGGGTGTCGGCGGTGTTGCCGGTCAGGATGCCCATTTCGTTATTGGTGAACTGACAGTGACGTACGATGAGTTCGCCGCGTTCGAAGCGGATGCCGGCACCGTTGCCGTCGGGCACGCGCGCGCCGCGAAAATGGATGTTCTCGATGCGGATCTTCCCGCCGCGTACTACCCAGATGGCTTTGCCTTCAGCCGAGCGGCCGTGGGCGTCGAGTACCACGCCGGGGCCGGTGCCCCGAATGGTGAGCGCATCTTGCGTCCACACGGCAACATCCGCACGGTAGGTGGCCGGCGCAATTTCAATGGTGTCGCCGTCCTGGGCAATGCGCGCGGCATCGCCGATACGGGTGAGGCGCTGATTCGGGCCCACGCGAATCAGGGCGGCCTGCGCGGTGGTGGTGAGCACAAGGCTGGCAACGATGAGCGTGCACAGGCGCATCTGGCGAGTTTCACTTGCGGCCGGGTGGACAAAAAAAGCGGCACCATGCAGCGCCGCTCGAGACATGGTTTGTCGTCAGCTTACTCGATGGTCAGGCGCTTTGCCTGCACCTCGACTTTCTTGGGGAGTTCCAGCTCCAGCACGCCGTCGACACATTTGGCGGACGATTTCGCCTCGTCGACGTCCTGACCCAGTTGGAAGCTGCGCGATACCTTGCCGTAGTAGCGTTCGGTACGCAGCACCCGCTCTCCGTCCTTCTGTTCTTTGCTTTCCTTGCGTTCGGCGCTGATGGACACCACTGGACCGTCGATATGCACATGGATGTCCTCCTTGGCGATACCCGGCAGTTCGGCGTGGACGGTGTAGCTATCGGGGTTTTCTTTCACGTCGACGCGCATCTGCGGCGCTTCGGTGTTGCCACCGAATTCCACCGGGCGAACGAAGAAACCGCGGAAGAGATCCTCGAAAGGATCGTGGCGAATGATGTTGCTCATGAGACCCTCCTGTGTGGAATGAAACGATTGCCTGATATCCATTTGATGGCACCGGGAGGAATTTCAAGAGGGCGCTGGAAGAAAGATGAAAGTCCAGTGAAATCAATCCACTGCGCGACAAGGCGTTGTGTTGGCGCGAGGGTTGTCGTGGCCGAGGAGGTGTAGCAGATCGCGGTTGCTCCATGACCAGGCCATGTCGATCGCCTGCGCCACGGGCACCCACTTTGCGTCGTTGTGCTCGGTCGGGTTGATGCGAACCGGACAGCGTTCCGGTAGGCAGAGGCTGAACGCATGTTCGCGATTGAAGCGAGTCCCCGGCGCATATCGTGCGGCCCATTGGCGCGGGATGGCGAAGTGGTTTTGCAGTTGCCAGTCGCGCAGTTCGGCGGGTTGTGCGACAAGTCCGGTCTCTTCGGCGATTTCACGCACCGCGGCCTCGGCGGGTGTTTCGTCGATTTCGAGCGAACCGGTGACCGATTGCCAGAAGTCGGACGGTGCAACGCGATGCAGCATGAGGATGTCGTTGGCCGGCGTATGGATCACCACCAGCACGGACTCCGGACGTTTGAAGTGCGCAGGCGTGGTCATCAGCCGGTCAGCAGGGCGGCCTCGATGAGCACGTGAAACCGCCGATCGTCGGCCTGCCAGGCGTCGCAGGCCGACTCGAGGACGGTGGCGAGCATGCGGGCATCGTCGATCGAGGCGGTGCGGCCCGTGATCCGCACCAGCACGCTGCCGTGCGGCAGCCAGTCGAGGTCGGTGAGGCAGTCTTCGAGCGCGTCCCAGTTGTGGCCGAACCAGCGTGGCATGTCGAATGCGCGCGCAAAAGCCGAGAACAGCGTCTCCTTGTCGGCGGCTTCCCCGAGATCGATATCAATCAGGTGGTCGGCTGCGCCGCCTGCTTGCGCGTGCAGCGTGTCTTGCGTGTCGGCTGTGATCGGTAGCAAGGCGTTGGGCTGACTGAGAAAAGTGTCGAGCGGCGTGTCTGGCGAGGCGATCATGGGCGCTCCGGAATGCGCTTGAAGCTGCGGTAGTGGTCTGCGGTGTAGTAGAAAACCTGCGGCGGTTGCCCGCCCGTGACGATGCGTCGCGGGCCGCGTGTGCGTTCTCCCGGTGTCGGCACGGTGTATTCCCGGTAGTAGCCGGTGGGCTGGCTCGGCAAGCGCCGTTCGCGATTGTGGAACACGGTGCCGTCTTTGCGATAGGCAAACGGCCCGCCGCGTTTGATTTGTGCGATGACCTCGACGGCTTCGGCCGGCAGCCCGCGAAGCTCGAGTTGGCGCTCGCCCGAGCGCGTGGCCGATTGCTCGATTTGAGGAGGCGGGGTGTGTGGCGGCGCCGGGGAGGGGACATCCCCGCTGCAGCCGGACAATAGGGCAAGTGCGCCGCACAGTGCGACGCCAAACTGGCGCAGTCGATTCATGAGCGGTCTGTTCACGTGACGAGCCGCAAGTTTAGCAAGGGCGACCGAGCGGGGCCCTAGACGTGCACGCCGCCGATACCGAATCTCACCTGTAGCTTGCGGTGCAGGTCGGCGAGGGCGGGCAGGCGGGAGTTGGCCGGGTCGAGCCGACGGACGCGTTCGATCAAGGAACGGGCCTGCGAAGAGAATTTTTCGTTCCAGCCGCAGTTTTCGATATGACGCAGCAAGGCGAGCGCGGCATTGAAGAGCACATGCGTGTTGTTCGGCATCTTGTTGACCGCGCTGAGCATCTCTTCGACCGCGCCGTCGAAGTCGCCGGCCTTGGCTTTCTGCGCACCGGCAGCCACCAGCGTACGCACCTCTTCATGCACTTGCTTCTGAAGGGTTTTGGCCAGATCGCCATGGCCACGCGCTTTGAGCATCTGCTCCGTTTTTTCGACGGCTCGCGGATTTTCGGCGGTGCGCATGATGTCGAGTACGACTTCCTTGCCAGCCTCTTCCATGCCGTTGTCGAAACAGGCGCGCGCGAGCTCCTGCTTGAGTCCGAAGTTCATCTTGCCCAGTCGTCGCGATTCGCCAAGCGCGACCTCGATCGCCGCACGGGCCTTGTCGCCATCGCCGACCTGATTGTGGAGCATGGCCGATGAAATGGCAGTGCACAGGCGACCGGTTTCGGTGCCGCTCATGCTCTTGTCCAGATCGCGCAAGGTGGCGGCCGCCGCCTCGATGTTGCCGCTGCCGATCTGCGCCTGGACAAGCCAGACGTGATCTTCGGGGTCGCGAAAGTCGGAGTATTTGCCCTTGCGCACCACTTCCGCGAGCACGGATTCGGCCGTGTCCGCATCGCCCATGTCGAGCGCGATGCCGCCGAGGCGGCGCAGCCTGCCCAGGCGGTGCGGCGAAACGGCGGTGGCCTTGAGCAGCACGTCGCGCGCCTGTTCGAGCTGGCCGGCGGCCTCGCGCGTGCGGGCCAGCCAGTCGTAGGCGTCGATGAAATTGTCGTTTTCGCCGACCAGACCTTCGAGAATGTCTTCTGCCTGCGCGTACTGTTGCTTCATGTACAAGGCCTTGGCCAGACCAAGGCGTGCCCAGGGAACCGCGCGCATTTCCAGCACCTCGGTGTAGAGGGCTTCGGCTTCATCCGCTTCGCCGGCGAGCACATGCAGTTCGGCGCGCAAGCGCATGAAATCGATCTGGTACTGCGGAAAGGTCGCTTCGGCCTCGATGCAGGCGCGCATCGCGCCAGGGGTGTCTTCGTCTTCGATCAATTTATAGACCGGAAGAAACGCGGCACGTTTGATTACCGCCTTGGCGATGCGTGAAAACAAGGCATCGGCTGCGAATGGCTTGAGCAGGTAGTCGTTGGGGGCCAGTTCGGCGGCCGACACCACTTTTTCGTATTGCCGCTCACCGGTGACCATGATGAACAGGGTGCGCAGTGGGATGATGTGGTTGTGCCGCAGATCTTCGAGCAGGTGCTGGCCGTCCTGACCATCGCCAATGTGGTATTCGCACAGGATCAGATCGAAGGTCATCTCCCGCAACTTGCGCACCGCCGCGCCCGCCGTGACCGCCAGCTGAATCTTCGAAATGCCCACTTCGCCCAGCATGTTCTTCAGCTGGGTGCGCATGTTCGGATTCGCCTCGATGACGAGTGCGCTGATGGATGACAGATCGGCCATGAATAGGTGAGCAGTAAAGGGTATCAGTACCTATTTCGACGTATTACAGCCGATCTTGAACGCAGCGAGCAAGAAAAAGGCGGCTCGCGCCGCCTTGTCCTTACTCCTTTTCGACCTCGACGGCCGTTTCCACCTTCTTGCGCAATCGAATGTGCAGATCGCGCAGCTGATGGTCGTCCACTTCGCCCGGCGCGTTGGTGAGCAGACACTGCGCCCGTTGCGTCTTGGGGAAGGCGATGACGTCGCGAATGGACTCGGCACCCGTCATGAGCGTGACGACGCGGTCAAGACCAAAGGCCAGACCCCCATGCGGCGGGGCGCCAAACTTGAGCGCATCGAGCAGGAAGCCGAACTTGATCTGCGCTTCTTCGGCGCCGATGTTGAGGGCGCGGAAGACTTTTTCCTGGATGTCGGCGCGATGGATACGCACCGAACCGCCACCGATTTCCCAACCGTTGAGCGCGATGTCGTAGGCCTTGGCGAGACATTGGCCGGGGTCGGTGTCGAGCAGATCGACGTGCTCGTCCTTGGGGGCGGTGAACGGGTGATGGCACGCCGTCCAGCGCTTGTTGTCCTCATCGTATTCGAACATCGGGAAGTCGGTGACCCACACCGGCATCCAGTCTGCACCGTTGAGGTGGCCTTTTTCGTGACCGATTTTTTCCCGCAGGGCGCCGATGGCGTCGTTCACCACCTTGGCCTTGTCGGCGCCGAAGAACATCAGGTCGCCGTCCTTGGCGCCCGAGCGCTCGACGATGGCCGCCAGCGCTTCGTCGGACAGGTTCTTGACGATGGGGGACTGCATGCCCTCACGGCCCTTGGCCACGTCGTTGAACTTGATCCAGGCCAGACCGCGTGCGCCGTAGATGCCGACGAACTTGGTGTATTCGTCGATTTCACCGCGCGACAGCTCGCCGCCACCCGGGATCAGCAAACCAGCCACGCGGCCGCCGCTGTTGGCCGGGCCGGAGAATACCTTGAATTCGACGTTCTTCATGACGTCGGTCAGATCGGTGAATTCGAGCGTGACGCGCAGATCAGGCTTGTCGGAGCCGAAACGCGCCATGGCTTCGGCGTGGGGCATGCGCGGGAACGGCGAGGGCAGTTGGGCGCCGAGCGCTTCGGAGAACACCGTCTGGATCAGTGATTCCATCATGTTCATGATGGCGGCCTCGTCCATGAACGAGGTTTCGATATCGACCTGGGTGAATTCCGGCTGGCGGTCGGCACGCAGATCTTCGTCGCGGAAGCACTTGGTGATCTGGTAGTAGCGATCGAAGCCGGCCACCATCAGCAACTGCTTGAACAGCTGGGGCGATTGGGGCAGGGCGAAGAAGTGGCCCGGATGGACGCGTGACGGCACCAGGTAATCGCGCGCGCCCTCCGGCGTGCTCTTGGTGAGCATCGGCGTTTCAATGTCGATAAAGCCATTGGCGTCCAGAAAACGGCGGAAGGCCATACTGGTCTTGTAGCGCAGCATGAGGTTGCGCTGCATGTGCGGGCGGCGCAGATCGACAACGCGATGGGTCAGGCGCGTGGTTTCGGAGAGGTTTTCGTCGTCGAGCTGAAACGGCGGCGTGACCGAGGCGTTGAGCACCTCGATCTCGTGGCACAGCACTTCGATCTCGCCCGAGGTGAGATTGGTGTTTTCGGTGCCTGCCGGGCGACGACGTACCTTGCCGGTCATCTTGAGCACGAATTCGTTGCGGATCGACTCCGCGGTGGTGAACATGTCCGGGCGATCCGGGTCACAAACGACTTGCACCAGCCCTTCGCGATCACGCAGATCGACGAAGATGACGCCCCCATGGTCGCGTCGGCGGTGCACCCAACCGGTGAGCGTGACAATCTGGTCCAGGTCGGCGGCCGTTACCTGACCGCAATAATGAGTTCGCATGAGTCTTGTTTCCGTCTTCAATTTTGTGCAGCGTCAGGCTGCAGGATTCTGTTCTGTCGGTGCAGGCAATGGCACGCCTTCGATGTCGGCTCGCTTGCCTGGCGCCACCACGCCCATGGAGATGATGTACTTGAGTGCCGCATCCACGCTCATGTCCAGCTCGATGACCTCACTGCGCGCGACCATCAGGAAAAATCCCGAGGTGGGGTTGGGAGTGGTCGGGACATAGATGCTCACGAAGTCCCCGGGCAGATGCTTTGCGGCGTCTCCACCTGGCTTTCCAGTGAGAAAGGCGATGGTCCATGCGCCTTCGCGCGGATATTGCACCAGCAGCGCTTTCCGGAAAGCGTGGCTGGAACTTGAAAAGAGCGTGTCCGAGACTTGCTTGACGCTGTAGTAAATCGACTTGACCACCGGAATGCGGGAAAGAATGGATTCCCACAGCAACACCAGGCGTTGCCCAAGTACGTTGGCCCCGATCAGTCCGGTCACGAACACAATCAGCAGCGTGACGGCCACGCCGATACCGGGCAGGTTGAAACCGAGCAGCGTGCGCGGTTGCCAGACTTCCGGTATCAGCAACAGGATGCGATCGAGCGTGCCGACGATCCACGCCAGCACCATGAAGGTGATCGCCAGTGGGATCCAGATCAGCAGCCCGGTGATGAAATATTTTTTCATTGAGGGCGCTCAGTGGCAGGCGCAACCTCCGCCACAACTGCCGCCCGTGTCGCTACTGTCTGTTTTCGGTTTTTCGGCGGGCGTGGCGCTGCCGCCCTTGAAATCAGTGGCATACCAGCCGGAGCCCTTCAGTTGAAAACCTGCCGCCGTGAGCTGTTTGGTGTAGCTCGACGCGCCGCAGGAAGGGCAGTCTGTCAACGGGGCGTCACTCATCTTTTGCAGATGCTCTTTTTCAAAGCCGCAACTGGCGCAGCGATAAGCGTAGATAGGCATGACAAGCTCCAGAAAATCAAGCGCGTAAGTCTAGCGCATCGGCGTTTCTCGCGAAAGCTGATGCACCTCGTACTGACTGATTTGGGAGCGTTTTCGCGCGTTTAAAGTAGCAGAAGGTAGCGCTCGTTGAGCAGCTTGCCGAAGAACAATGCAAGCAGGCCGGCGGCGGCCAGATAGGGGCCGAAAGGGATGGGGTTGTCCTTGCCGTGGCGGGAAAACACGATCAGGCCGATGCCAACCGTTGCGCCCACGACGGACGAAAGCAAAATGGTCAAGGGCAGCATTTGCCAGCCAAGCCACGCGCCGATGGCGGCAAGCAGCTTGAAATCCCCATAGCCCATGCCTTCTTTCCCGGTGACCAGACGGAATGCATGGAACACGAGCCACAGGCTCATGTAGCCAGCAACAGCGCCGATCACGGCATCGGGTAGCGATGCGAACGTTCCATTCACATTGAACAGCAGCCCGACCCAGATCAGCGGCAGGGTGATGTTGTCGGGCAGCAACTGGGTGTCGAGATCGATAAAGGTCAGTGCGATCAACGCCCAGATGAATAGCAGGGCGCCCGCAATGGTCAGCGGGTCGGCAAAGTGCCATGCCGCCAGACCCGAGAGTGCGGCCGTGACCAGTTCGATCAGCGGATATCGACCGCTGATGGGTGCCGCACAGTGGCGACATTTGCCGCGCAAGATCAGGAAGCTGATGACGGGGATGTTGTCGAGCGAGCCGACTTGTGTGCCGCAATGGGGGCAGCGTGATCGCGGCGT
>JBNKNO010000052.1:0-22922 GCA_050293885.1 Rhodocyclaceae bacterium
AACTCGGTCGAGATCCTGATCTATCGGATGCCCGATAGCGGATGGATTCTTGAGGTGATGGACCCATTTGGCGGCTCCACCGTGTGGGACGACGAGTTCGATACGGATCAGGCTGCGTTGGATGAAGCGATGCGCATGATTCGAGAGGAGAGCGTCGAGGCGCTCGTGGGCTTGCCGGGCCAAGCGGAAGAGCGGTCGGACGAAAGCGTTGAACCGCTGGGCCTTGCGGTGCCCTTGTCTGCCACGGAGCTCGAGGCGCTCGATGCTTTTCTGGCGTCGGATGCCACGTCGGACGAGACCATGTTGCTCGACCGGCTTGATGGCTATCTCTCGGCGATTGCCATTGGGCCGAGCAGCCTGCGCCCGAGCCTGTGGTACGCCGGTATCTGGGGGCCACACGGCGACGACGCGCCGCATTTCGAGTCGCTTGAGCAGGCGCAGAACGTCATGCAGGTGATCATGCGCTTCTACAACGGCATTATCGGGAGTCTCGAAGAAGACGCCGACACCCACCGTCCGGTTTTCGAAGTCTTCGTGTCTGACGAATCAGGCGCGGAATTCATCGACGCCGAAATGTGGGCGTGCGGGTTCATGGAGGGGGTCGAGCTGTGTCGCGCGCATTGGCAGCCGCTGTTCGACGATGCTCATGGGCGCGAGTGGATCGAGCCGATTCGGCTGCTGGGGGCTCTCGATCTGAGTGAGGGTGAGCTCGCGTTCTCTGAGACGCCGGAACAGCGGGACGTGCTTGCCCGTCAGATACCCGAGTCGCTGGCGGCCATCTATCGCTTCTGGTTGCCGTACCGCAAGGCGGCTCACGAGTTGTTGATGGCCAATACCAGCAGGCGTGAGCACCCGAAGGTCGGCCGCAATGACCCGTGCCCTTGCGGGAGCGGCAAGAAATTCAAGAAATGCTGTGGTGGGGCATCAACGCTGCATTGAGTGCCGAGCGCGCCTACCACTCCAGCGGCAGCGCAACCAACCGGGCGTAGCGCCCGCCTTGTTGGCGCAGTGCCGACCGAGTCACATTACTTCAGCGCGTACCACACACCCCTGCCGGCGCCGTGCAGCGCAAGATGCCCTTGTTCCACCAGCGCGCGAAAATGCTGCTTGAGCGTGTTGCGATTTCCACCGGTGAGGCGGATTGCATCGCCCATGGTAATGCGACCATGTTCACGGGCGAACTCCACGATTTGAAGCGAAAGCTCGGGAAGTGACGCCAATACGAGCTTTTCACGCTCGACCTTTCGGTTGAGTCGGCGCACTTGCTCGGCCAGGGCGCGCAGGAAGAAAACCAGCCAGGGTTGCCAATTCGGTGCGTCGCTTCGAATGGTGCCCTGGGTTTGCCGCAGCGCCAGGTAGTAAGCCTCTTTGCTCTGCTCGATGACGCTCTCGAGCGAGCTGTAGGGGACGTAGGCGTAGCCCGCCTGCAGGAGCAACAGCGTCGTGAGGACCCGGCTCAGGCGGCCGTTGCCGTCCTGGAATGGGTGAATCTCCAGGAAGACGACAACCCAGATGCCAATCAATAGCAGGGGGTGAAGTCGCGTCGTCGCACGCGCCTCGTTGAACCAGTCGATCAATTCCGTCATCAAAGCCGGCGTATCGACAGGTGTTGCCGTGGCAAAAACGACGCCGAGTTGATTACCATCCTCGTCGAAGGCAACGACGCTGTTGGTGGAGGTCTTGTAATTGCCTCGGTGCCAGGCGTCTTTCTCACTGTAGGTGAGCAGGTCACGGTGCAACTGCTTGACGTGATTCTCGGTCAAGGCAATGTCTTGCCACGACGAGAACACCAGCTCCATGACGTCGGCGTAGCCAGCAACCTCTTGTTCGTCTCGGGTGGTGAAGGATTTGATCTGGAGATTGGATAGCAAGCGCTCGACATCGCGGTCGGTAAGCCGGCTACCCTCTATACGGGTTGAGGAGCCAATGCTCTCGATCGTGGCGACTCGTCGCAATGCCGACAGACGATCCGGCGCCAGCGTGCCAAGCGCACGCCAAGCGCCCTTGAACTCATCGATACCGGCGATGAGGCTCAGGATTTCGGGCGTTATCTGAACGGCATTAGAGAGGATCATGGATGCCAATACTACATCCATTCACACCCATTTATACAAAACAATAAATCGCACCGCCTGGCCATTGCACGTCGCGTCTGTACTGGGCAACCGCGCGGCTTTACTGAAGATGGTTAGCAAGCGTAGTCCGGACGAGGGCCATCGGCCCGACTCCGGGATTCATCGGTTGATCAGCCACCGCTCCCGGATTTCGCTTCGCTTCATTCGGGCTACGGATCCAAGGTCCGCTTCCCCGACGCGCCATGGGCGGCATTGGTTCGGCAGCTGAAGTTCGGTCGCCAAGCATCGAACGGCCCCTCCGGCCGAGAACCCGCCTCTCATCCGCGCAAGATAGCGCGCACGCACAAACAGTCCTCGACGAATCCACCGAAACGCGCCTGCACCGGCCGCCGTTCAAACGCCTGCCGAACTCATCAATCGTCAACCCCGACGCGGACACGCCAATGGCATGAATCGTCGCCACCCGTTGGCGGCGACAAGATGATAAAGTCAATATATTCAAATAATTTGTCATTTATGGAGCAATCGCCATGTCGGCAGAACCCAAGTACATCAGTACCCGTGAGGCGGCAAAGCGTCTGGGGCTGTCGCTGGGCACGGTTCAGCAGATGGTCGAGCGTGGGGAGTTGCGGGCCTGGAAGACGGCGGGCGGGCATCGCCGTATCGACGAGTCGTCGGTGGAGAGCTACCACGCACGTGCACGCACGGGTGCGTCGGTGTCACACGGCGGCGGGCAAAACCTGCGGGTGCTGATTGCCGAGGATGACCGCATCTTGCAGAAGCTCTACACCCACACGCTCGAGGGCTGGGCCTTGCCGCTGGAGGTGACGCTGGTGACGAGTGGTTTCGATGCGCTGATGGAGATTGGCCGTCATCCACCGGATTTGCTGATCACCGACTTGAACATGCCGGGTTTGAACGGTTTCGAGATGATTCGACGCGTTCGCGACAATCGCTTGACGGCGGAAACGGACATCGTGGTGGTATCTGGCATGTCGGACGAGGAGATTGCCGATGAGGGCGGTCTGCCCGCCGATGTGACCCGTTATGGCAAGCCAGTGCCGTTCCAGGCCTTGCATGGATACGTGCAGGCCAAGGTGGCGCAACTGCGCCGCGAGAAGGGCACCGGCTGACGCAGGCGTTGCCGGGCGTCATCCCCGGGCGACGTTGCCCAGGGGTGTCGTCGTGCGGGGCCTTACGCCGCCACTTGCCATTCGCATTCGTTGCGGCCGGCGGTGAGGCAGGGCATCCACAAAGCCGCTTCGAGATAGCCGCTGCTGCTGAGATAGGATTCGAGCCGGCCGCCCATGGCGTCGGCATAGCGATGAATGTAAGGCAGGATTCGCGCGGCACGATCGGCTTCCTCGCTCGAGACCTGCGTGCATAGACGAAGGCCGGCGAACTGTCCGTCGCCGATCGAGCGCACCACCCCCCACAGCGTGATGTCGGCGCCGCGTGGCTCGAACGCGACGATCGAGTGCAAGACACCCATGATGAGCTTGATGATTTCGTCTTTGTCACCGAGCACGTGAATCGGCTGGGGGCGGGATTCGAAAACAAAGACGTGTGACGAGGCCAACTGCGCAACGTCATCGACCGTCTGACACACCAGGTTTTCAAGATCGTGCGCCGGGCCCATGCCGAATTCATGGGGCTCGGGGTGAGCTGCGGCCAGCGCCACGTCTCGACCGATCTGCTCGACCTCATGCCAAATCTGCGTGCCGCTCGCGCACTCACCATCAATGACGGCGGGCAAGTCATGGTGGTGCTGGGATGACCATACCGCGTGGGAGGCGATGAAGGGTTTCTCGCCGATGGCGGTTACGTTTCGTTTTGTCTGTGCGTTCATGCTGGGCCTCGCCTGCGTAAATTGATTTCCGTTTTGTTCTTTTTATCATTTTTATTGGTTTTTGCAATATATTTTTGAGATCCGCCGTTCACGCCCGACGAACGGCAGGGTTCACCGATGGCGACGCGGGGCGCCCACGGTGGAGACCAGCGGGGAGAAAATCAGGCGCCGATTGCGCCGCGGCCTGGGGCGTCAGCAAAGAAAAAGCCGCCATGCAGGCGGCTTTGATGCGAGGGGCGGCGGCTTCAGCGGGTCAGAACAGTTCGATGTCCTCGTCGCCGCTGTCGTGCTGGCCGGCCATGTAGGCGGCGAGCGCCTCTTTGACCGGCGTGCCATTCATGACCGCCTCGAACATTTCGGTTTCTTCGCGGGTGGAGTAGCGCGCGCGGATCTTCTCCTGCAACGCGACCCACTCGTAGGGGTTGTAGAGCTTGCGCTGATCGATGACCAGCCCCGACAGGGCGCTGAGGCTGTGGCACACGTGCGCCAGCCGCTGCACCAGCTTGTCGTAGAACTGGAAGGCGATGATGGACTGCTGCACCATGGCCCCGACCTGACCGGCCTGTGCCGTGAGCCCTTGCTTGATCGCGGCGACTTCGCCTTCTTCGGGCAGGCTTTCGAGTTCGTTGGTCATGCCGCGAACGTAACCGGCCAGCGACGTGAACGCGTCGGTCAGTGTCTCCACCGAGTTATTGCCGTCGCGCATGGCCGCTTCGATCTGGCCGGCCGCCAACTCGAGCATGAGTACGGTTTCACTCACTTGGCTCCAGTCGAGGTCCGGTTTGTGGGCACGCGTTCCGCGCGGCTGGTCTTCGTCGGTGTCGCTCATCTTGTTCCTCATGCAACAGGGGCATTTACTTCGTCTTCGGCCCCCTTGTCGGAAACTTGATGGTCAAACGAATATTGGCTCGGGCTCCAGCGCAATGCCGAAGCGCGCCTGCACATCGGCCTGAATGCGCTCGGCGATGCGCCGCACGTCGGCGCCGGTCGCGCCCCCGCGATTGACCAGCACCAGGGCCTGTCGATCGTGGCAGGCGACGGGGCCGAGGGCGCGCCCTTTCCAACCGCACTGGTCGATGAGCCAGCCGGCGGCGAGCTTGGTGCGCCCGTCGGGCTGCGGGTAGTGCGGCGCGTGGGGGTGCTCGGCCAGCAAACGCTGGGCGATGGCGGTGTCGACCACCGGGTTCTTGAAGAAGCTGCCGGCGTTGCCTGCCTGCGCCGGGTCGGGCAGCTTTTGCTGGCGGATGGCGATGACGGCGTCTGACACCTGCATGGCGGTGGGGGTGGCGATGCCGCGTTCGGCGAGCCAGGCGGCCACGTCCGCATAACCGAGCACGGGTTGCCAGGGGCGCGGCAGACGGAACACCACGCGGGTGATGAGAACACGGCCAGCGAGGGCTTGTTTGAAGATGCTGTCGCGATAGCCGAAGCGGCAGTCGTCGCGGTTCAGGCGCAGGGTGTCGCCGCTATCGAGATCGACCGCTTCGAGGTGGTCGAAGCGCTCGGCCAGCTCGAGCCCGTAGGCGCCAATGTTCTGCACCGGGGCGGCGCCGACGGTGCCGGGAATGAGCGACAGGTTTTCCAGCCCGGGCAGGCCTTGTTCGAGCGTCCAGCGCACGAAGGCGTGCCAGTTCTCACCAGCCGAAGCCGCCACCCGCGTGGCATGCGCGTCTTCATCAACGACTTCGCGGCCGCTGAGCGCGACGTGCAGCACAAGCCGGTCGACGTCACCGCAGAACACCACGTTGCTGCCCCCGCCAAGCACCAGCCGGGGGCCACGCAGTTGGCCGGCGCGCGCCGCGGCCACCAGCGCCGGCACGCTGTCGACGCGCAGGTAGCGCGCGGCCGTGCCGGGCAGGCCGAAGGTATTGCAGGTGTCGAGCGGAACGCAGGTCTGGATGTCGGTCATGGCGCGTCGTCGAGGGGAATGGGGTAGTAGCGGTCGTAGCCGAGGTTGAAGAGAAAAGCGTACACCACATAGGCGAGGGCCAAGGCAATGTCGGCCACGAGGGCGCCCAGCCAGTCCATGCCGGTCGAGGCCATCACGATCGGCAGCGTCATCAACAGCAATCCGCTTTCGAAGCCCGCGACGTGCAGCACGCGCATGCCCCATGGCCGTTTGTCGGCAGTGCGGCCGGTCAGCCGCCCTTCGATCCAGTCGAAGGCGGTGTTGTAGCTTCCGTTCCACACGGCGGCGATGAGCGCGATCACCGCCAGCATGCCAAGTGCGTCTTCGAGCAACACGCCGCTGGCCCAGGTAAACGGCGGCGTGATGAGCAGCAAGCCACCCACCTCGAACAAGGCGATCTGGCGAATACGGTCACGCAGGGAGCGAAGCGGCGGCGATTTCACGGACGGGGTGCAGGTGGCAGAACCGGCACGATAGACATCCGCGGCGGCCGATGCAAATACGCGCAAACACGCAGCGGCCACTTGTGCGCTGCGTCTTGCCAGCCCTGCCCGCCGGGTGCACGCTTGCTGCTCCCCAACCCGTCATCGAGGCCCCCATGAACAACCGTCCCTCGCTTCGCCACCTGTTCGCCCTGTTGAGCCTGATTGCCTGCGTGCTCGCGCCGGCCACCGTGCACGCCGACAACATGCCCGGCGTTGTCATCCAGGTAAGCGACAACGATCCGGCCAAGTGGAATCTGGCGCTCAACAATGCACGCAATCTCATCACCGCCATGGGCGGCGCCGACAAGGTCACCGTCGAGATCGTTGCCTATGGCCCCGGTCTGGGCATGCTCAAGGAGGGCTCGGCGGTGAGCGATCGCCTGGCCGGCGCGCAGTCCGACGGCGTGCAGCTTGCCGCCTGCGGCAACACCATGCGCGCCAAGAAAGTCACCGAGGCCGATCTTGCCCTCGGCGTTCACGTCGTGCCGGCCGGTGTGATGGAGATCGTGCAGCGACAGCGCAGCGGCTGGGCCTACGTGCGCCCCTGAGGCGACCACCGGCCGGCGCGGGCGGGCTGCTGCGGACAGACTATGGTTGAATGGTGCTTTGCACACTTCAGACGCACGCACCATGGCCCGCATCCAGATCGATCTGCCCGAACAGTTCTCGTTCAGCACCGACATCCCGCTCTATCTCACGCACATCAACTATGGCAATCATCTGGACAACGCCCTGTTGCTCACCGTGGTGTCCGAAGCGCGCTTCCGCTTCTTCAAATCGCTCGGCTATTCCGAGATGGATGTAGACGGCGCCGGCATTCTGGTGGCTGACGCCGCGGTGCAGTACCGCAGCGAGGGCCATCACGGCGAAACCATGCGGGTGAACATGGCCGCGACCGGTTTCAACAAGTACGGTTTCGATCTCGTGTGGCGCATGGACGAGGCGGCCAGTGGACGCGAAGTCGCCCGCGGCAAGACCGGCATCGTGTTCTTCGATTACAACGCGAAAAAGATGGTCTCGGTGCCATTGCGCTTCGCGGCAAAGGTGGGGAAACCGTAGCATGCGACGCATCGCCATCGGACTGATCGGATTGGCCCTGTGGGCCAGCCAGGCAATGGCCGGCAAGGCCGACGTGATCGACGCGACCGCACAGTGCAACGACGCGCAGGTGTGCCGATTCGTGGTGACGGTGCGCCACGCCGACGCCGGCTGGGATCACTACGCCGACGCCTGGGAAGTGCTCGCCCCCGACGGCACCGTGCTGGGCACCCGCAAGCTGCTCCATCCCCATGTGGCCGAGCAGCCGTTCACCCGCGCGCTCGATGGCGTCAAGGTGCCTGCCGGGCTCGACCATGTGCGCATTCGCGCGCATGACTCGGTACACGGTTTCGGCGGCACCGACGTGCGCGTTCCGCTCGCACCGCTGACGCACTGAGCGCCGCCGCCCGGCGTTCGGGCGCGGTTATGTCGTCGCCTTTCGCCGCTCACGTCACCAGCAGGTTGCGCGCGGCAATGCCCTGTGCCGCAAAGCGGGCCAGCAACTCCTGCTGGTGGGCCAGGTCGCGCGTTTCCATTTGCAGGATGATTTCGGTCGTGCCCACCGGCACGTGCAGTTCGCCACGCCGGTGCTCGACATGGCGGATGTTCATGCCCAGTTCGGCCACCGCACCGATCAGCCGCAGCAGGTGGCCCGGCGCGTCCGACACCGTCACCGCCACGCTCATGAGCCGCCCGCTGGAGGCCAGACCGTAGTCGATGGAACGGCCGACCAGCGTCATGTCGACGTTGCCACCGGAGACGACGCACACCACCCGCTCGTCCGCCGACAGCGCAATCTTGCCCTGCATGAGCGCGGCCAGCCCGACCACGCCGGCGCCTTCACCGATGGTGCGGGTGCGTTCGAGCAGGGTGACGATGGCCTCGGCGATGGCGTTGTCGTCCACCGTGACGATGGCATCCACATGGGCGGCAATCACCTGGCGCGTGAGTTCGCCCGGCCGCTTCACCTTGATGCCGTCGGCGATGGTGTGGGCGTCGGGCGCCACCTGCTCCAGGCTGCCGTCGAGCAGGAATCGGCGATAGGGCGCCACGGATTCGGTCTGCACGCCGACGATGCGGATGTCCGGCCGCTGCTGCTTCAAGGCCAGCGCGATGCCGGAGATCAGCCCGCCGCCGCCCAGCGGCACCACCGCCACCGTCATGTCCGGCGCGTCTTCGAGCATCTCGAGCCCGCACGAGGCTTGGCCGGCAATCACGTCCCAGTCGTCGTAGGGGTGCAGAAAGGCGAGTTGCTCGGCCTGTGCGCGCCGTCGCGCCTCGTCGGCGGCCTGTTCGAGATTGTCGCCGAGCAGCACCACCGTGGCCCCCAGCTGCCGGCACGCCTGCACCTTGGTGAGCGGTGCATTGACGGGCATCACCACGGTGGCGGGCAGCCCGGCCAGTTGGGCCGCCCGCGCGACGCCCTGCGCGTGGTTGCCGGCACTGGCCGCAATGACGCCAGAGGGCGGCGTGGCGCTGGCCATCAAACGATCGATCTTGTGGGTGGCACCGCGGATCTTGAACGAACCTGTGCGCTGCAGGTTCTCCATCTTGAGCATGAGCGGCACGCCGATGACATCCGACAACACGTCGTTCTGCCATTGAACCGTGCGGATGACGGCCGGTGCGATGCGCGCCTGCGCCGCGCGCAGGGCGACAAGATCGGGAAACGGCGTCGATGCCATGAGTCTGCCCTCGTTCTGCCCGGCGGAATCGCCAAGCCATAACGCATGACGATAGTCGCGCGCGCCCGCTTGCTCAATCGGGTGAAGCCCGCATGCCGTGCGGGCTAATCGCCCATTTCGTCGAGCGCCTCGTGCACTTCGAGCCAGCGCATCTCGGCCGCATCGATATCGCCCGCCAACTGCCCCTGACGCTTGAGCAGATCCTGCAATAGCGGGCTGCCCGCGTCGGCGTACAGCGCGGGATCGGCCAGCCGCTCGTCGAGCAGCTTCTTCTCGCCTTGCCAACTCGCCAACTTCTTTTCGAGTTGCTCGACCTCTTTCATCAACGGGCGGCGCGCGGCCAGCTTGGCCTGGCGATCCGCCGCGGCCTGCTGGCGCTCGGCCTTGCGTTGCGCCTTGTCGGCCGTGCGATCGGGGCAGGCCGCCTCGGCAATGGCGGCCGATCGCTGCGCGGCGAGCCAGTCGCGGTAGTCGTCCAGATCGCCGTCGAAGGGCTGCACGCGACCACCATCGACCAGCAGGAAGCGATCGCAAGTGGCGGCCAGCAGCGCGCGGTCGTGAGACACCAGCACCATGGCACCGTCGAAATCCTGCAAGGCCAGCGTGAGCGCGTGGCGCATTTCGAGGTCGAGGTGGTTGGTGGGCTCGTCGAGCAGCAGCAGATTGGGCTGCTGCCAGATCAGCAGGGCGAGCGCGAGGCGCGACTTCTCGCCGCCCGAAAACGGTCCGCACGGGGTGGTGACGCTGGCGCCGGACGCCACGCCGTCCTTCTCGCCGCGAAAATCGAAGCCGCCCAGGTAGTTGCGCAAGTCCTGCTCGCGCGCGGCGGGGTCGAGCCGCGTCATGTGCTGCAGCGGCGATTCATCCGGCCGCAGGGTTTCGAGTTGATGCTGGGCGAAGTAGCCCTCGGCCAGCCCCTTGCCGTCGCTGCGATGCCCGCCTTGCAGCGCTAGCAGCCCCGCCAGCAGCTTGATGAGGGTGGACTTGCCGGCGCCGTTGCAGCCCAGCAGGCCGATGCGCTCGCCCGGCCGCAAGGTCATCGTGAGCCCGGCGAGCACGGTCTTGTCGCCGTAGCCGACGGCGCCATCCTCGATGGAAATCAGCGGATCCGGCGCCGCCGGCGCGGGGCGGAAGCCGAAGGTGAAGGGCGTATCCACATGCGCCGCCGACACCAGCTCCATGCGCTCCAGCGCCTTGATGCGGCTTTGCGCCTGACGCGCCTTGGTGGCCTTGGCACGGAAGCGGTCGACGAATTTCTGCAGGTGATCGCGCTCGCGCTGTTGGCGCTCGAACATCGATTGCTGCTGCGCCAGACGTTCGCCGCGCTGGCGTTCGAACTCGGAATAGCCGCCGCTGTAGAGCGTCAGGCGCTGCATTTCCACATGGGCGATGTGACCGACCACGGCGTCGAGGAACACCCGGTCGTGCGAGATCAGCAACAGCGTGCCGCGATAATCGCGCAGCCATTGCTCGAGCCAGATGACGGCATCGAGATCGAGGTGGTTGGTGGGCTCGTCGAGCAGCAGCAGGTCGGAGCGACACATGAGTGCCTGCGCCAGATTGAGACGCATGCGCCAGCCGCCGGAGAAGTCGGACACCGGCCGTACGATGTCGGTCGGCGTGAAGCCCAGCCCGTCGAGCAGCGCCGCCGCGCGTGCCGCCGCACTGTAGCCATCGATCTCCTGCAAGCGACCGTGCAATTCGCCAATGCGCTCGCCTTCATGCGCGGCTTCGGCCACCGCCAGATCGGCTTCGATGCGGCGCAACTCCCCATCGCCATCGAGCGTGTACTCGAGCGCGCTGCGATCGAGCGCCGGCGTCTCCTGCGCCACATGCGCAATCACCCAGCCAGCCGGCATGTCGCAGTCGCCGCGGTCGGGCTGCAACTGGCCGCGCAGCAGTGCAAACAGGCTGGATTTTCCGCAGCCGTTGGCCCCGGTGAGGCCCACTTTCCAACCGGGATGGATCTGCAAGGTGGCGTCGTCGACGAGGACTTTGGCGCCTCGAACGAGACGCAGGGCACGAAACTGGATCACTTGGGCAAAACCGCCAAAAAACCGCTATTGTACGGGCTTGTTCAGCCCCCCGACCGATTCGAACCATGTCGTTCCTGCTTCGCGCCCTGTGTCTTGCCGCCAGTCTCGCCGCCACCTGCAACGCGTTCGCGCAGGAGGAAACGAGCAGCGCCCTGCGTGAGCGCGCCACCGCCATTCGCGAAGCCACCGAAGCGACGTACCTGAAAACCACCTACGCCTGCTACGACAAGTTCTTCGTCAATGCCTGCCTCGACGACGCCCGGCTCGAACGCATCGCGCAAGTGAAGGAAGCCCGCCTGCTCGAAGCACGCGCCAACCGCATCGACCGCGGCGCACGCATCAAGGCCATGGAAGCGCGCCTGCACAAAGTCGAAAACCGGCCGGATGCCGCCACCGTGACGCCAGTCGCACCGCCGGCTCCCCCCGACGAAGTGGCCCCGGCCAGCGACAAGTAAGCCTCAGGAATACAGCACGGTCACGGTCACCGCGGCGCCCATCAGGGCGCCGAACACGATGCGCTCACCCCACGCCTGAGCCTGCTTGGGCGTCAGCTGTAGTGGCCGGCGGATGATCCATCCGATCAGACGCGCCAGCAGTTCTCCCAGCAGCTGCAGCAACACTTCCCCGCTATCGAGCACGGCATACCCGCAGAGAATTCGACACACCGGAATTCTGCCACTTTCCACCGCCTTTCCCTTGTCGCGCATCTCGTGCGCAGAAAAACGCCGAGGCCTCCAACGAATCGACTCAGCGTTTTCTATGCGTTGCGTACTTTCGATCCCGAGACGCACCGCCTATTGATGTCAGCTTCGGGAAAACTTCAGGAGTGGGCCGATATCGCCAGCATCAGCGGCCCGCAGTGCGTTCAAATACCTCGCTCTCGCTTCGCCAGGAGCGATTAGGCTCTGCCCTCCCCAACTGAACGCAGTGGTACCCGCGGATTTCAGCAGCACATCTGTCATTAGTCTGGCGTGCCGCCCATTGCCATTGGGAAAGGGGTGTACCAATACAAGACGGTGATGAAACCGCGTTGCAGCCTCGTCCTTGGGATAAGTCCCGTGCTCAAGCCAATACGCGGTGTCGTCAAAGAGCGCATGTAGCCGCACGGCGATGTGCCGCCAGTCGACGCCGATATTCTTGTCCGACCGGCGAAATTGACCGGCCCATTTCCACGTTTTGCCAAACATCCGCTTGTGGAGTTCCCGGCAGAAGCTTTCCGTCAGCACATCAGGGGCGCGCTTGGTTGAAATCCAAGCAACGGCTTCCAGGATGTTCGCCTGCTCCCATTCATTGAGATCCCCCTGGGTGGTGATGTGCCTGGCAATCAGGCCAGCGGCTTCGTCGGGGTCCAGAGGAGTTTGCCCGGGGGAATTGTCGAACGCTAACGCCATAGCCTAGACCAGTTGCCCGCAAGTAGCTGCTCACGGCGAGCGGCAAGCTGCTTGGCCACAAAGGGGTCTGAAGGTCGCTGTTGCTCAAGACTCATCGTATGGGTGACGTCGAACACTTCAGCCTGGGCGACACGGTCCGCCTGGACCTCAACTGTTTGCAGCAGGTCCTGGCGCGGCACGAGGCCATAGACAAGCTCGCAGTCCAACGCCGCGGCGAGTTTACGCAGCTGGCCGAGGGTAATGCGCTCGTCGGCCTCGGCCTTCTCAGCCTTGTGCAGCGTTGGCCCGGCGATGCCTGCTCGGAGAGCCTGCTGTCGAACAGTCCGCCCCAGTGCGGTTCGAATGGCCTGAAGCCACCCACTCGGGGGCGGCACCTTTCCCCTGAGGGACGCAAATGGGGCAAGCATTCTGTTTGTTTGCTCAAGGCGAAGTTTTTGCGCATCCATCAGATATACCTGTTACGAAATAGGCTAATAGCTTCTTTGCTTATGTTAGCCCAATTGGAAACAAAAACAAATATATTGTTTTCCTATGGGATAACAATGCGCGACAACATGTTAGCCCATAGTCAAAAAAACGCCCCGGAAAACCGGGGCGTTTTTCGTTGACGTCCACTGTTTTCAGAACTCGCCCGGCGCCGTCGTGAATCCCAGCGCATCCCAATCGAGCATGCCGCCGCGATAGTAGAAGATACGGTCGGTCGGGAAGCCTTCGCGCACCATGGCGTGGATAGCGGTCGGGCTTTGTGGGCAGACGGGGCCGTTGCAGAAGGCGTACACCTTTTTCGCGCTGGCGCAGTCCCACTTGTCTCCATCCTTCTTGCAGCCCAGTTCGTTCAGGCGGGTGGCGACTTCGGTGTAGGGAATGCCGGCGGCGCCGGGGATGGTCTTGGTGAGGTATTCCTCCTGGCTGCGCATGTCGACAACGACGGCATCGCGGTCATTGAGGGCGTTGAGGATTTCGATCTCGCCGACCGCGGTCACCCCGGGCTCCGGTTCCATCACCTGCAGCCAGCCCTTGTTCTTGGCGCACGGCGTCATGGTGCGGGTAATGGTGATCTGCTTGCCGTTGGCCTTGGTGACGACGAACGCGGTGTCCTTGTCGATGATGCGCAGGTTTTCCGGCGCGGCCATGGCGGTCGAGGCCGCAAGGCCAAGTGCGATCCACAGTAGTTGATGCAATTTCATTGATTGTCTCCTCCCATCGATTGTAATTACCCGGTCAGGGCATATTGCCGCTTGGGTACGGCAACCCGACCGATCGTATTGGCATTTCCT
Organism: Rhodocyclaceae bacterium; assembly: GCA_050293885.1. Taxonomy (GTDB): domain Bacteria; phylum Pseudomonadota; class Gammaproteobacteria; order Burkholderiales; family Rhodocyclaceae; genus Nitrogeniibacter. The sequence goes on from JBNKNO010000052.1 coordinate 13,746, forward strand.
AATATTTGCAATTGCTTATTTACAGCCAGGGCACATCGCGCGCTAGACTGAAGAAACACCTGCTCACCCTCCCGGATGGGGTCATCCATGCCGCCGCTGGCGTCCATCTTTCGCAGTGCGCTGCCTCGCGGCATCTGGGCGCTGGGCTTGTGCTCCCTGTTCATGGATATCTCGTCCGAACTGGTGCACAGCCTGTTGCCGGTGCTGCTCACCACGGTGCTGGGCACCGGCATGCTGACGGTCGGGCTGATCGAGGGGGCGGCCGAAGCGACCGCCGCGATCACCAAGGTGTTCTCCGGCAGCCTGAGCGACTGGCTGGGGCGGCGCAAATCGCTCGCCATCACCGGCTATGCCCTGGCGGCGCTGACCAAGCCGGTGTTTCCGTTGGCCGACTCGGCGCTGACGGTGTTCGGCGCCCGCTTTGCCGATCGCATCGGCAAGGGCATTCGCGGGGCGCCGCGCGACGCGCTGGTGGCGGATCTGGTGCCGCCCTCGCAACGCGGCGCGGCCTACGGCTTGCGCCAGACGCTCGATTCCATTGGCGCCTTCATCGGCCCGGTGCTGGCGATCGTGGCGCTGGCGTGGCTGGCGGACGACGTGCGCGCCGCCATGTGGGTGGCGGTGCCGTTCGGCTTCATCGCGGTGGCGGTATTGGCGATTGGCGTGCACGAACCGCCCTCGGCGGTGCCGCGCGAACAGCGCCCGTCGCTGCTGCGCGGCTGGCGGGCCTTGCCGGCGGCCTACTGGCGCGTGGTCGCCGTGGGCGCGGTGTTCACGCTGGCCCGCTTCAGTGAGGCCTTCCTCATTCTGCGCGCGCAGGACATCGGCCTGAGCCTGCACTGGCTGCCGGGCGTACTCATCGTCATGAACGTGGTGTATGCCGCATCCTCGTATCCGGCGGGCTTGCTGTCCGACCGCCTCGGCAGCCGCGGCCTGTTACTTGCCGGGCTGTTGATGCTGATCGTCGCCGATCTGGTGCTGGCGGCGGCCACCACGCCGCTGGGGGTGCTCGCCGGCGCGGCGCTGTGGGGGCTGCACATGGGATTGACGCAGGGGCTGCTGGCGCGGCTGGTGGCCGACGCGGCGCCGGCGGCCCTGCGTGGCACCGCCTTCGGTGTGTTCAATCTGATCGGCGGTATCGCCCTGTTCGCGGCCAGCGCGCTGGCCGGCGGGCTGTGGGCCGAATGGGGGGCGCCAGCCACCTTCGTGTGCAGCGCCGCGCTGGCGGTGCTGGTGCTGCTCGGGGTGCTCGGCGGCGCGACGAGTGGACACCCGGAAGGCCCCCGCTGATCTGGCATGTCATTGAAGAAATGGTAAAATCCGCGATTGTGTGCGCCGGCCACCTCGCCGGCGCTTTGCTTTTTTCGCATTCGGGATTCGCGCAGTGCTCATCGCCAACAACATCACCATGCAGTTCGGGGCCAAGCCCCTGTTCGACAACGTCTCGGTCAAGTTCGGAGACGGCAACCGCTACGGCCTGATCGGCGCCAACGGGGCCGGCAAGTCCACCTTCATGAAGATCCTGTGCGGCGCGCTCGAGCCCTCGGCCGGCAACGTCACCAAGGAAGAAACCGAACGCATGGCCTATCTGCGCCAGGACCAGTTCGGCTTCGAAGACGTGCGCGTGCTCGACGTAGTGATGATGGGCCACGAACAGATGTGGGCCTGCATGCAGGAGAAGGACGCCATCTACGCCAACCCCGAGGCGACCGAAGACGACTACATGAAGGCCGCTGAGCTCGAAGGCCAGTTTGCCGAGTACGACGGCTACACCGCCGAGGCGCGCGCCGGCGAACTGCTGCTGGGTGTGGGCATCCCCACCGAGCAGCACGATGGCCCCATGAGCCAGGTGGCACCGGGCTGGAAGCTGCGCGTGCTGCTGTGTCAGGCGCTGTTCGCCAACCCGGACATCCTGCTGCTCGACGAGCCGACCAACAACCTCGACATCAACACCATCCGCTGGCTCGAAGACGTGCTCAACCAGCGCGATTCGACCATGGTCATCATCTCCCACGACCGCCACTTCCTGAACCAGGTGTGCACCCACATGGCGGATCTGGACTACGGCACCATCAAGGTCTATCCGGGCACCTACGACGACTACATGGAAGCGTCCACCCTCGCCCGTCAGCGCCAGGCGCAGGCCAACGCGCGCGCCAAGGACAAGATCGCCGAACTGCAGCAGTTCGTGCGCCGCTTCAGCGCCAACAAGTCCAAGGCCAAGCAGGCCACCAGCCGCCTCAAGCTGATCGACAAGCTCAAGCCGGAAGACGTGAAGCCGTCCAGCCGCCAGTACCCGTGGATCCGTTTCGAGGTCGACGCCAAGGACAAGCTGCACCGCCAGGCGGTCGAGGTCGAAAACCTCAGCTTTGCCTACGAGGGCATGGAAAAGCCGCTCATCGACAAGTTCTCCATCGCCATCGATGCCGGCGACCGCGTCGCCATCATCGGCGAGAACGGCGTCGGCAAGACCACGCTGATGCGCCTGCTGGTCGGTGAGCTGACCCCGGCCAAGGGCAAGATCAAGTGGGCCGAAAAGGCCAAGCTCGGCTACTACGCGCAGGACCACGCCGGCGACTTTGACTCCGACGCCACGCTCACCGACTGGATCGCCGAGCATGTGCGCGAAGGCGGCTTCGAAGGCGAGGACATGGAAACCCTGATCCGCGGCACGTTGGGCCGGCTGCTGTTCTCCGGCGACGAGGTGAAGAAGCCGGTACGCGTGATCTCCGGCGGCGAGCAGGGGCGCATGCTGTTCGGCAAGCTGATGCTGCAGAACAAGAACGTGCTGCTCATGGACGAACCCACCAACCACCTCGACATGGAATCGATCGAGTCGCTCAACACCGCGCTCGACAAGTTCGCCGGCACGCTGATGTTCATCTCCCACGACCGCGAATTCGTCTCCTCGCTGGCCACCCGCATCATCGAGCTCAAGCTCGACGGCACGATCATCGACTACCGCGGCACCTACGAGGAATACCTGTCCAGCCAAGGCATCGAGTAAGCCGGACCATCATCTCAAGGTCGCCGGCGCAGTTCGCCGAACGGCGCCCCACCCCGATGCCCACACCCCGATGCCCACACCCCTCGGGTGTGGGCTCCGCGACCCTGACAGGCAACTCTCCCCCGCCCGGCCGGGGAATCCGCCCATACGCGCCTCCGGAAAGACCGGTTAGTCTGCCCGGCAAGCACCGCCAGCCCCGATCGGGCACTGCGCGGCCCTTTCCCTTGCCGAGGACATCTGCATGAAAACAGGCGATCGGCCCGTACCATACGGCTTTCCCTTCCCCCGACGCCCCCAGCGCACACTGCCCGTCGGGCGCGCTTGCCTGGGCCTGCTCACGGCCCTGGCCATGCCGCTCGCCATCGCCCAAAGTGATGACACCCTCCTCGGCGCCGCCGGAAACGCGGCCGACTGGCTCACCTACGGACACGGGTACGAGAACCAGCGATACTCGCCGCTTGCGCAAGTGGACCGCGGCAACGTCCAGCGCCTGGTGCCCAAGTGGATCTACCAGACCGGGATCACCGGCTCCTTCCAGACCAGCCCCATCGTCCGCGACGGGGTGGTGTACCTGACGACGCCGAAAAATCACATCGTCGCCCTCGACGGCACGACCGGCGCCGTACGCTGGAAGTACACCCACCAGCTCGGCACCGACACTCTCTGTTGCGGCGTCCACAACCGCGGCGTCGCCCTCGGATACGGCAAGCTGTTCGAGATCACCGTCGACGGCCGCCTGATCGCGGTGGATCGGCATGACGGCACGTTGGTTTGGGATGTGGCGGTGGTGGACCCGGCGGACGGCGCGCCGGACGCGCCAGCCCGGGTCCGCGATCAGGCCCGCCAACCCAAGGCGGAAGTTGCCCGGTGGCCCCGTTTCATGGGCAACATGGCACCACTGGTCTACGACGGCATGGTCATCGTCGGCACCTCCGGCGCCGGCTATACCAGTGTGCTGAGTGAAGATCAGGACACCACCCGGGCGACCGTGGGCCGCAGCGGGCCGCGCCGTGGCATGCGGGCCTTCATTTCCGCCTTCGATGTGGACACCGGCCGCCTGATCTGGCGCTGGTATTCGACCAAGCGCGACGGTTGGGAAGGCGCGTTCGTCACGCACACCGAATCGGGCGACCCGCTCGACCGCGACATCGCCACCGAGCGCGCCAACGCCGACGAGTATCGGGATGCCTGGAAGCGCGGCGGCGGCTCCATCAGTTCCTCGCCCGCGCTGGACCCGACGCTTGGCCTGATTTACTTCGGGACCGGCAATGCCGCACCGTACGCCGATCTCTATCGGCCCGGCGACAATCTGTACACGGCCTCCCTCGTCGCCCTGGATGTGCACACCGGCCAGCTACGCTGGTATCACCAGCTCACGCCCCACGACATGTGGGGCTACGACGTCGCCGCCTCGCCCCTGTTGCTGGACGTGCCGGTCGACGGGGCCCACGTGCCCGGCGTCGCCGTGGTCACCAAATCCGGCTGGATGTATTTTTTCAACCGGGCCACCGGTGCATTCATCCGCCGCTCGGAGGGCTTCGTGCCCCAGACCCATCTGTTCAAGCGGGCCCGCGACGCGCAGGGCTTTCTGGCCGTGCCCGGCGAAGCCGGCGGCGCCAACTGGCCCCCCATGGCCTACAGCGCCGAAACCGGCTGGGCCTACATCGCCGGCAGCCACTATCCGAGCCGTTTCTCCCTGGAAAAGGATGCCAAGGGCAATCGGGTGAACGTGCTCACCTTTCCGGAACACGTCGACAACTACGGCACCTTCAGCGCCATCGATCCGGCCACCGGCCGCATCGCCTGGCAGGCGCGTCTCGACAAGCCCTTCAACGGCGGCGCCACCGCCACGGCAGGTGGACTGGTGTTCCTGGGTGAATCCAGCGGTTTCCTCACGGCCCGCGATGCCCACGACGGCCGCCTGCTATGGCAGTTTCAGACGGGTGCCGGCGTCAACGCGCCACCCGTGGTCTATCAGGCGCGGGGCAAGGAATACGTGATCGTTGCCGCCGGCGGCAACACCTTGTTCGGCATTCCACCCGGCGACACCGTCATCGCATTCGGACTGCCGGAGGCGACGGCCGAAACGCACTGAGCCATTTCGCCGACATGCTGATCTTCAGCGCCCACGACCGCGAATTCGTGGCCTCTCTGTCCCGCCAGGGCATCGAGCCAAGCCATCGCTCCAGCCGCGACACCGCCCGCCCCCCTCGGGCGGGGGCCGCGTATACTGCCGCTATCCACGGCCGTCGTCGTCCCGCCATGCCGCCAACGCCCCAACCCCGCATCCTCGTCGTCGAAGACGAATCGGCCATCGCCGACACCCTCCTGTACGCGCTGGAGAGCGACAGCTTCATTGCCGAGCATGTCACCCTGGGCGCCGTCGCGCTGAGGCGACTGTGCGAGACGCCGTTTGACCTCGTGCTGCTCGATGTGGGGCTGCCCGACACCAACGGCTTCGAGCTGTGCAGGCAGATCCGCGGTTTTTCCGATCTACCGGTGCTCTTCCTGACCGCGCGCAGCGACGAGATCGACCGCATCGTCGGCCTCGAAATCGGCGCCGACGACTACATCACCAAGCCCTTCAGCCCGCGCGAAGTGGTCGCGCGCGTACGCGTGGTGCTGCGCCGGCTCACCCCGCGCACGCCACCACCGGACACCCCGCCGTCACCGCTGCACGTCGATCTGGAGCGTGCCCGCGCCGACTACCACGGCCAGCGGCTGACACTCACCCGCTACGAACTCCTGTTGCTGGACACCCTGGCCGCCCAGCCCGAGCGGGTGTTCTCACGGGGCCAATTGATGAACGCGGTGTGGAGCGCGCCCAAGCACGCCACCGAGCGCACGGTCGACACGCACATCAAGACCCTGCGCGCCAAACTGCGCGAAGTCACACCCGAGCACGACCCGATCCGCACTCATCGCGGGCTGGGCTACTCCTTCAAGCTGAACTGATGCGGATATCCCTGCGCATTTTGCTGGGCTATTTCCTCATCGTCGGCGTTGCCGCCTGGTTCGTGCTGTCGGTGTTTCAGCAGGAGGTCAAGCCCGGCGTGCGCAAGGCGCTGGAAGACAGTCTGATCGATAGCGCCAACCTGCTGGCCGAGCTGGCCGCGCCCGATCTGGCCGCCGGCACGATCGACAGCGGCGGCTTTGCCCGCGCGGTGACCGCCTATCGCCAGCGCAAGGTCGATGCGCTGATCTGGGATCACCACAAGCAGACGCTTGACCTGCGTGTCTATGTGACCGACGCGCGCGGCATCGTCGTGTTCGACTCCGACAACGCTGCCGTCGGTCAGGACTTCTCGCGCTGGAACGACGTCTTTCGCACGCTGCAAGGCCGCTATGGCGCACGCAGTTCGGCAGCATCGCCCTACGACCCGGACAACTCGGTAATGTATGTGGCCGCGCCGGTGAACGCCCCGGACGACACGCTGATCGGCGTGCTCACGGTGTCGCGCGCCAACCGCACGGTGGCGCCGATCGTGGCGCGCAGCGAGTCGCGCATCCGCCGCGCCGGCTACCTCTTGCTCGCCCTGTCGGCGCTGATCGGTGGGGTGTTCACCTGGCGCCTCACGCGCTCGATCGGGCGGCTGCAGCGCTATGCACAGGACGTGGCCGCCGGCCGACCGGCCACCCCGCCCGAATCCGGCAACACCGAAATCGCGCAACTGGGTCGAGCACTCGAATCCATGCGCGAGGAGCTCGAAGGCAAGCAGTACGTGGAAAACTACGTGCAGCACCTGACCCACGAACTGAAAAGCCCGCTGGCGGCCATTCGCGGCGCCGCCGAATTGCTCGAAGAAGATCTACCGCCCGAGCAGCGCGCACGCTTCCTGGGCAATGTCCGCGCGCAATGCGGCCGGCTGCAGGACATTGCCGACAAGATGCTCGATCTGGCCACGGTGGAGCATCGGCAGCAACTCGATGCGCCCGAACGCCTGTCGCTGACGGCGGTGGCCGAGCAGGCGGTGGCGGCCGCCGAGCCGCGGCTGAAGGCCAAGGCGCTATCGGTCGAATGGCATCGAAGCGCCGAGGCACACATCGTCGGCGAACGCTTCTTGCTGCTGCGCGCGCTGGCCAACCTGCTCGACAACGCCATCGACTTCGCGCCCGAGGGCAGCACGCTCACCGTCGGCATTGCCCGCGAGGGCGCAAACGCCTGCCTCACGCTGCGCGATCGTGGCCCGGGCATTCCGGACTACGCCGCCGGCCGACTGTTCGAACGCTTCTACTCACTGCCTCGCCCCGACGGCCGCGCCAAGAGCACCGGCCTGGGGCTCGCCTTCGTCGCCCAGGTAGCGGCGCTGCACGGCGGCGACATTCGCATCGACACGCATCCCGAGGGCGGCGCCATGGCACGACTGACCCTGCCCGCCGCCTGAAGCGGAATTCACACAGACTTCACACACCCACGCGGGCGCTTCACGTCCGCCCCACACCGCCCTGTCACGCTGACGGCATCCCAACCCTGGAGCCTGTCATGCAACGCGCCCTGATTCTCAAGATTGTCGTCATCGGTCTACTGACCCTGCTGCTGCTGATCCCGCTGGCGATGACCAGCAGCCTGGTCTCCGAACGCCAGAACCGCCAGGCCGAAGTCGTCCGCGACGTCGCCGCCAGCTACGCCGGCGCACAGCAGATCACCGGCCCGGTACTCGCCCTGCCGTGGACACGACTGCGCATCGATGAAACGCCCGCCACCCTCACCACCCCGGCCATCCGCCAGCAGGTGCGCGAATCGGGCGTGCATTACGTCTTTCCGAGTCAGTTGAACGTGCAGGGTGAACTGAGCACCGGCACCAAGTCGCGAGGGCTGTTCCATGCCCGCGTCTATCAATGGCAAGGCGCGCTCAGCGGCCAGTTCGTGCTGCCCGACACCGCGCCGGTGGGGCATCGCGACGGCGATCGCATGATCTGGGGGCAACCGTATCTGGCCGTGGCACTGGACGACCCGCGCGGCATCATCGGCCAACCGACGCTCGCCTGGGACGGCAAAACCCTGCCATTCGAACGCGGCAGCCGCCTCGGCCGGCAAAGCCGCGGCATTCACGCAGCACTGCCCCAATGGCAACCCGGCGCGGGCGCGACCGTGGAATTCACGCTGAATCTGGCGCTACGGGGCACCGAGCGCATCGCGTTCGTACCGCTGGGGGACAGTAACCGCTTCGAGCTGGAATCGAGCTGGCCCCATCCGTCCTTCACCGGCCGCTACCTGCCCGACCCGGAAAGCCAGCAGATCAGCGAAGACGGATTCCGTGCAATCTGGTCGATCAGCGCACTCGCCGCCGAAGCGGCCAGCCAGTTGCGCGATGGCGAAGCCCAATGCAACGGGCGCAACTGCAGCTACACGCTGGACACGCTGGAAGTCCAGCTGGTCGAACCGGTCGCCATCTACACCCTGTCCGACCGCGCGCTCAAGTACGGCCACCTGTTCATCGTGCTCACCTTCGCCGCCTTCTTCATCTTCGAAGCGCTCAAGCGGCTGGCGATCCACCCGATCCAGTACCTGCTCGTCGGCCTCGCCCTGGCGGTGTTCTTCCTGCTGCTCATCAGCCTGTCGGAACACCTCGCCTTCGGCCTCGCCTACGCCTTGTCGGCGCTGGCCTGCTGCGGGTTGATCACGCTCTATCTGGGTACCGTGCTCGGCTCGCGCCAGCGTGGCCTGGCCTTCGGTGGCGCGCTCGCCGCGCTGTTCGCCGCGCTCTACTTCCTGCTGCGCTCCGAAGACAACGCGCTGATGCTCGGCAGTCTGCTGATCTTCGGCTTGCTCGCCGCCGCCATGGTCGCGACTCGCAAGGTGGACTGGTATGCCCTGACGCCCAACCGACTGGAAAATGCACGTTAAACCTTTCGGTCCCAAGGGGTTTGCGTCACAATGGCGCAACCCCTTGTATAGCAACGATTTGTGCCCAAACCCCAAGCGCAGCTTCCCACCACACCCCGCCCCTGGGCACACTGGCTACTGCGCCGTGCCGGCTGGACGCTCGAGATCGTGCCGCCACCGGGGCCGAAGGTGGTGCTGGTGGTCTATCCGCACACCTCGAACTGGGACTTCTTCATCGCCATCATCGCCCGCTACGCCTCCGGCTGGCCGGTCAAATGGCTCGGCAAGCACACGCTCTTCCTGCCCCCCTTCGGTCGCCTGTTCAGCGCCATGGGCGGCATTC
>JBNKNO010000053.1:0-22184 GCA_050293885.1 Rhodocyclaceae bacterium
GTGCGCTACGGGACGAGCCGCTGACCCCGGAGCTCATCCTCGACCTGCACCGGATGCTCACGCTCGACACGCTGGAAGACCCCACCGATGCCGGACGCTTGCGACGGACCGACGACGTGAACGTGGTGGACAACCGAGACGGCAGCGTGCTGCACCAGCCCCCCCACTTCAAGGAACTGCCCGAGCGCCTTGAACGCCTGTGCGCCTTCGCCAATGCCGACGAATACAGCACGCCCTTCGTCCACCCGGTGGTCCGCGCCATCCTGTTGCATTTCATGATCGGCTACGACCACCCCTTCGTCGACGGCAACGGGCGCACCGCGCGCGCGCTGTTCTACTGGTCCATGGCCCGCAGCGGCTACTGGCTGATGGAATTCCTGTCCATTTCGCAGTTTCTCAAGAAAGCCCCCGCCGCCTACGTCCAGGCCTACCTGCACACCGAAACCGACAACAACGACACCACCTATTTCGTCCTGCACCAACTGGCCATCATCCAGAAAGCCATCGCCAGCCTGCACACCTATCTGGCCCGGAAGATGGACGAGCAACGGGACGCAGAAACCCTGCTGATCCGCTCACCGGGCATTCGCGGCCGGCTCAACCACCGCCAGCTCGCCCTGCTCACCTACGCGCTGAAGCACCCCGGCGAGTTGTATCGTGTCGCCACCCACCAGGCCACCCACGGCGTCGTCTACGAGACGGCACGTAGCGATCTGCTCGAACTCGAACGTATCGGCTTTCTCGAGAAGATGAAGCAGGGCAACGCCTTTGTGTTCTTCTCCCCTGACGATCTGCATCAGCGGATCGAGCGGTTTTCGGGGGAAATCGAATAGCGGGCGTCGCCGGGGGCAGCGCTGCTGAATCCGCTAATTCCTGCCCCCCCGAGCGCGTGCCGAGGGGTGAATCTTGAATTCCATAGCCCGACTAACAGCCGTGGAAGCTGCAACGGACCGATGTCGGGCGACCATCACCCGACGCACATCCGCTCATCATCTGGCCACCCGAGGCGAAAACGCACCGAAGAAGCGGGCGAAGAGTGAGGGGGGTCGTCGCTTGGCCAGGAAGTAACTCGCATAGTCGCCGTCGGAATGCTCGATGTGCTTGACCAGCCAGTCCGTCAGGTAGTGCAACAGGTCCAGTGCGATCACTTCGCCCGCCTCGGCTTGCATGCGTGTCGAGGCAAGCTTGGCCACAAATTGCTGGTGTTCGACCTTGTGCGCCTCCAGGGCCGGATAGTTTTCCACCCGCATCAACACTTCCTCGGCGGTGAAATGCGCTTGGGTGTAGTGCTCCAGCTTCGCGAGAATCGGCACGATCGCCGCCTTGTCCCGCTTGATGACGATGGCCTCCCACAAGACGTTGATGATGTTGACCAGCTCGTGGTGCTGGTCGTCGATTTCCGGGATGCCAAGCGACAAGTCGTTCGACCACTGGATGATTCCGTTCATGACCTTTCTCCCACATCCGACGTCCGTGTTGCGCCGATCCTGTCAGACCGACCAGCGAAAGCGCGTCATGGCGCAGTCGGAAAACAATGAAAACTGCCTTTGCCAACAGACTGTTGCACGCGGGCTCGGACCAAAGTTGATGCCGGTCAAGCGGTGCACAAATCTTGCAAATACCCGGGAATACCCGTGAGGAATGTCACGTCGGCGGCCACAGTCAGCGTTCCTGGTTGCCTCGTCGATCTGCCGCCCCCCCGTCGCATTCAGCCGCCAGCATCCACGGAACGGATCGCGTTGCGCCGGGCGTAATGACGCGAGCCACGCGGCAACGATCACGATTCTCGACTGCACTTTTCAATATGGGGTGATCACCCCATGGGATCCCCCCCGACGCTTTGGGATAGTCACGCCATCACATCGACGGATCGATTGCTGATCGCCCACTTTCAACGGCGACGAATCGACCGACGTACCCGTGATTCGATAGGTGAATGAACGATATTCCGGATGAAGGAGATGACCATGGCGTTGATCGAGAGAAAAGCACACCGCGCGGAAAAATCCGCCCACCAACTACGTCGGAGAAATTCCCGATTTGTGCGAACAGGCGTGGCCGGTTTGTTGGCCGCCGCGTCGCTGGGGCTATCGATGTCGGCGCAGGCCAGCCTGATGACCTTGCCGGTGGCGTTCACCGCGCCCACCCAGAGCCTGTGGGGGCCGGGCGGCGGTTCGGCGGATTTCGGCGCGTCCGGCGGCGGGTCGCTGATTGCGGGCATCGACTACGCGTACGACTTCGGCGCGTCGAGCGGCACGGTGTCGGCGAGTTATTCGGGCGCACTTTCCATCGATTACGCGAGCGCGCTGCTCGCACCCGGCACGACGTCAATCAATCTGAGCTTCACGGGTGACAGCAACGGCGGGCGCATCGCTTCGGATCTGGGCGCGAGCGCGAGCGCCGCCATTGCCGGCTTCGACATTCTGGACAAGAACTACGCCCTGAATGTCGACCGGCGCTTCAGCGCCCGGCTGGGTCAGTCGGGCAGTGGCAGCGACACGGTGACGCTGGGCAACTCCGGCGTGGATGTGGTCGTCGCCAGCGCGGGGGTGAACTACAACGTCAAGCAGACCGACACGCTCGCCCTGAACGCCATCTCCGGCACCCTGGTCGCGAGTCTGGAAGGCACGGCGACCACCGTGAGCAAGGACTTCATGCTGTTCGACAGCGGCATCACCCTCGATCTGGGTCTGGGCGAAGCGGGGAACTGGAAGGTTTCGCTCGAGAATCTGATGCTGGGCAATACCTTCTCGACCCAGTTCGCCGCCGAGCTGCAGCCCTTCGTGACCTATGTTTCCGGGGTCAAATTCTGCACCAGCCGGTGGGGCATCCCCTACCCGTGCGGCGCCAAGACCTCGGACTACAGCATCACCCTCGCCAGTCTGGATATCTACGACGCCTCGCCGTTCTCGCTGGCATTCGACAGCCTCTCCCTGGGTGAGGCGTTCTCGATTACCGTCGATGAAACGGTCGCACCCGCCACCGCGGTGCCGGCCCCCCCCACGCTGGCACTGCTGGGTCTCGCCGTGCCGGGACTCCTGGCGTCGCGCCGACGTCGGCGACTGGCCAGCCGGGGGCACTGCTACTGATTGAAAGGCCGGCTCGCTGCGCGCTCACCCCGCCAACGGCACCATGATCCGCGTCTCCAGTTCCAGCGGCGGCGTGCTCGCCGGGTCGTTGAGGTATTCCTCGAAACACGGCGCGTCCGCCAGCTCGTGATCGCTTTGCGCGATCCACGCGAAGAGTCGTTGGTACGCGGCTTCGAGTTCGGCATAGGGGCCGACATGGGTTGTGCAGGCGTAGGTGCCGGCCAACATCTGTAGCGGTGTGACCTCGCCATCGGCCACATCGGGGGGTGCGCTGATGCAGGCAGCGGCACGAAGCTGGTCCTGGGGAACGACCGCAGGGTCGTCCCAGTAGGCGCCGAGCATGCGCGTGTGCGGGCCGAGCAGACCCCGCGGGCCGGCCCACAGGCAGAGTTGATTGAAGGCCTGTCCAATCCCCATGTAGTCGCCCGTGTGACGAACACAGACCAGCTCGAGGGTGGGCAGGGTTTCGATGGCAATGGCGGTCATGTCGAATGTCTCCATATTCAGATTGAGCGTGGGCGCGCCATCCGCGTGCTTGAGCGCCCGATAGGCGCCGGGGCTGACGCCGAAGTGTCGTTTGAACGCTCGGCTGAAGGCCTCGGCCGAGCCATAGCCGGCCCGCGTTGCCACCTGCCCCATGGGTCGGGCGGCATCGAGAAGGTCGCGTGCCGCACGGTGAAAGCGCAGGCGACGCACGGTTTCGGCCAGCGTTTCGCCCGTCATGGCGCGATAGAGCCGATGAAAATGGCAGGCGGAAACATGCGCCACATCGGCCACCCGCGCCAGCGACAGGTCGTCATCGAGGTGGGCGTAGAGATACGCGATGACGCGATTCATGCGCTTGATCAAGTTCGGGTTGGCCATGGGCACATCCATGCATTCGGGATGCACGCATCCTACCCGGGGTCGCATGATCGTTCTTGCGCACCTGGGTGCCATGCCCTCCCTGGCGGCGGCCCCGCGAGGCCTTGCCGCCCTATGCCGGCGGCGCGGTACCCGGCACGGTGTTCGGACCGGACATCGAGCACGGCGCGGTAGGAAAGCGGTTTTGCTGTTCGCAGCTTTTGCGCAGCGCCGCCTCCTGATTGCGGCACTCCTGCCGCCAGGGGCCGGTGAGAATGCCCGCATCGATACCGGGGCAGTCGCAGGAGATTTTTGCGCAGTCCACCGTGGCCGGCGGAGGCGCGGTTTCGACGCGGCTGAGGGTCGGCGGATTCGGCGGCGCGGGTTGGACGGGCGCCGCCGGCGGGATGAGCGATCCGCCGGGTTTCTCGATGGCGGCTTCCGCAGGCTGCCCGGTGGCTGGGCGGGCCATGCCGTGCGGTGCGCCCCCGGTCAGTGCAAGCGATTCGTCGGCCGCCGGATGCAGCGCGCCACACACCAGCCCACCGCTGACCGCGGCCGTGGCCACGACAACGGCCTGGGCACCACTCAGGCTGGCAATCGCGTGCACGCCGGTGTTCGACAGGTCGAGCAAAGCCATCCCCGGCGCGGCGAGCAATCCGGCCAGCCCGGCGGGAGCAAACAACCGCAGCAGTTTTCGCTGGCGATTGTCGTCGAGCGCGATACCCGCCTCCGCCAGGCGCGCGAGCAGCGCGCCACGAATGGCGTCGGGCTTCATGCCATCGGCGCGCAGCCGGCGCTGCATGGCAAGCAGTTCGTTGACCAGCGGTGCGAAATCGGTGCTTTGACGCTCGGCGAGCAGCGGCGTGAGCGGGGTCTCGTCGCCGAGCATGGCGGTCAGCACGCCGTCGGGGTGACGCACGACAAAACGCTCGTATTCGTAGCGCACCCACTTCGAGCGCGCGGCGTGTTTGGTCCAGAACACCACCAGCGCATCGGCCGTCTCCAACGCCTCGTCGATGCGCTCGTGCCATCGCTGCCCCGCGATGAGGGAACGCTGATCGAAGAAAATCTCGTGCCCCAGCGCCTCGAGCAACGGCGCCAGCCCGCCGACCCGGGCACGGTCTTCAGACGCGTAGGAGATGAAGGTCCGCTTGGCGCGTGACGTCGATTCGGTCGCATCACTCATGACACCACCCCCGGCTTGCATGATCGCGTGCTTTAACCATAGACGAACGGTGTGCGCATTCGCACGCGTGTTCGCGCGGGCTCAGTGCAGGAACTGCGCCAGAAAATCGAAAAAGATGCAGTACAGCGCAATCGGCACCGGCAGGCCGAGCACGGTGCCGACGACGTAACTGCGGAAGCTGACACCGGACAGAGCAAGCGTGTAGTTGAGCGCCGGGAGCGTCTGGAACAGCGTCCTCAGGGCGGCAATGATGCGCACCGGCCGCGCGTGCAAGTGCTTCAGCAGACGCACCGCAAGCTTGTGGTCGATCTGTTGCAGGGCGTTGCCGCCGATGGTGCGCACGAACACGAAGGTGAGCACGCAGGAGACACAGGCCGCGATGTAGGTGGCGATGCCGCCGCGCACTTCGCCCAGCGTGAGCACCGCGGCGGCAAGAAAGATCCAGCCCGGAATCTGGATCAGGTTGCCGAGCGCGAACAGCAGCACAAAGGCGGCAAGACCGCCGAGTTGGTGTTGCGCGAGCGTGGACTGCAGATAGGCAAGACTGAAATGCTCGCGCAACCCGAAAATTTCGGCCACGCCGACCAGCGTCGCCGCAAACACAATGACTGCGAGAAGTCGTCGATATCGACCCATGTTGATCCCATGCATGGCGGTGGCGCCGGTGCTGAAGAGTCCCGGCGCTGCACCCGATACAGTGACACGCATCGCCGCGTCGCGAAAGCGCGCGCGGGATGCCGCACACAGGAGCATTCCGCCGACGTCGGCCGCCGGAATCTCCCGATCCGCGCGCGCAACCGCCCACATCCAGCCGCCTAGCATCCGCCGCGACATGATGCTTTCCAAAATTCGCCAATGGGGTATGCCAGTTGGTTTGGGCAAGGTAGAATCCATCGCAATTGTAAGCTGCTATTTCAGGCTGCCGGCCTGGAACGACATCACTGTTCAAAGGAGATAGACGTGAAGCGAATCAAAATACTGGCGATTGCCGGGCTGGCAGCGGTGCTGGGTGCGTGTTCGTCGGTGCCGCAGCAGCCGATCGCGTTTGATGCGGGCGCGATTTCGGGTGGCGCGAACCGGGTGGCGATCCACCTGCAAAAGATTCCCACGACGGATACGGTCTTTCCGGGCGCGAATTGTCTTCTGTGCATCGGCGTGGCCCGCATCGCTCATACGGATTTGAACAAACAAGTACAGTCGCTCCAGCCGGAGGAACTCAACACCTTGCCGAAGCGCCTGGCCGAGACCTTGCGCGCAAGCGGCGCCCAGGTGACCGTGCTTGACCAAACAGTCGATATCGACGGGCTGCCGAGCAATGGTGACAAAGGAGACAATCCCAAGCTGAGCGAAAAGGATTTTCGTCCGCTTGCAGAAAAAATCGGGGCCGACAAACTGCTCGTGCTCAATTTCTACGCACAAGGCGTGTCGCGCGCCTATTCGTCCTATGTGCCCACCGATGTGCCCAAGGCCTTTGTATCGGGTGTCGGCTACATGGTTGACCTGAAGACCAATACCTACGTCTGGTATTCGCCCGTGAGCATGGCCAAGCCTGCCGAGGGCGCCTGGAATGAGCCGCCGAGCTTTCCCGGTCTGACCAACGCGTACTACCAAGTCCTGGCCGAGACCGCCGATCTGTTCGCCAATGCGCTATCGCAGCACGTCAGTGGCGCGGGTGGCAAGACGCTCGCCGAGGCGGATGCCAAAGTGGCGCAATGATGACGTCGGCGATGGCAGCATTCCGTCGCGTCTGCATGCATGGCAGCGCGGGCGTTCTCGTCATGCTCATGACGGCCAGCTGCACGACCGTCGTCCAGCCGGAGGTGCGTCCAATGGACGACGTGACGGCAGCGCGCCTGAACGGCGCGTGGATTGCGGTCATCGGAGAAGATCGGCCCTTCCAGTTCAATGGCGAATACCGCGATGGCGGGACCAACCAGGGGTACCAGATGCTCTATCCGGCGCCCAACTTCGCGGCGTTCCTCGCCGGGGTGGCGACCCACGCGGCGCTGCAAAGTGCGCAGAACGACGCGCATGCCGAAGCACAGCGCCGCGTTTCAAACGAAGTCCTGGCCCCGTATCAGCAGGTACTCGACGAGATTCATGTGCATGAGGCGTTCCGGCGCGCGTTGCAGATGCGGGCGTCCCGGACGGAAATCGAGCTGGCGAGTACCCCGCACGAATCCTATGAGCCGGAAGTGGATCTGGCCGCCCACGCCATCATGGCGCAGAGCCGCCGAGCACTGATCGTCGACCTGGTGGCGCGGATCAGGAATCCCGCGGCGCCGGACGACGACAGCCAATACGTCCACAAGGTCCGGGTGATCTCGAATCCGATCAAGGCGAATGGCGACGCCGTCGACGATTATTGGCTGGCAGCGCACGGTGATCGGCTCAAGCAGACAGTCTCGCGCCTGTTGGCGCGCGCCATCGATCTGCTCATCGCCGACGCGACCCGGCAATTGACACCCGCTCAGAACAAGCAGATTTCGGCGCGCTACCAGTTCGGCAGCGAACGTCGAACCGAAAGGGCAAATCTGCTTGAGCAAAGCTGTGCGCGCCAGACGCTACGTACGCTGCGTGGCTGGGTGCTGTCGGTTCCGGTTGCCGAGGGATTCAAGAGCGGAGCATCTTGTCCCGACGGCGAGGTGGTGTCGCGGCAGGAAACGCCGCCCGCCTGACGATCGGTAACAACGGGCGGCCGTTCGCCGATGAGAGTGTGTATCAGCCGCTCACCGAATACGGCTTGTGCAGCCACCGTCGCACCGTCTCCACATCCTTCTGCGGCAGGTAGGCGAATTCCCCCAGATTGTCTTCCACCACGGCTTGCGCGACCCAGTACGGCACGGCATGGGTGGCGAGCAGGTGGAAGTACCAGGCCATGGGGTAGCCGACGGCGCGGTCGAAGCGGGTGAGCGCGGTGGACAGGGCGACGCCCTGGGTGCCGGGGTCGGCTTCGAATTCCGGCGGTTCGCCCATGAGCGCGGCGATGGGGCGGGCGTGGAAGATCGGTTGGGCGAAGCGGTCCATGTGTTCGCGGGTGCTCACCACCCAGTGATTGGAGAAGCAGCTGGCGCCGTCGGCGCTGCTGTTCGCCCAGTCGTCGACCATGCGCTCGATGGGGGTGGGTTCGGCGGCGCCGTGGCGCATGCGCTCGAAGAAGGCGCCCATGTGTTGCAGTCGGCGGAAGCGGTAGCAAGGCAGGCCGACGGGATTGAGTTCGGCACCGCCGTCGGGCGGGTCGACAAGTTCGTCGAGGGTGTGCGGCTCGTTGCTGAACAGGCGGTGGGCGCGCATCTCCTGCAGTTCTTCGATTTCCAGTTGCAGGAAGTCGTCCGGGCCCTCCCCGGCGGGGGCGACGAAGTAGTGCGTCTTGCCGACCAGGCGGGTGGCGTACAGGGGTTTGTCGCCATACTGGTCGAGCAGTTCGTCGGCGAGTGCGGCGGTGTCGCCGTCGCAGGCGTCGAGCCGTTCCTCGGCCCAGGCTTCGAGATCGTCGGCCACGCGCTCGCCGTCAGCGAAGACGACGCCACCGAGCCGATACCAGCCGCCGCGGCTCAGGGCATGATGGAACTTCCATTCCGGCACGGCGCTGTCGAGCGCCTTGACGAGGCCACCGACGCCTTGGGCGGCGCTGACATGGGCGCAGGATTCGACCGCGGCGGGGGCGAGGGATTTGCAGTATTCCGACCAGGCCTGTGGCGATTTCATGGCTTCCTCCGGGTCACGCGGAGCGGTGTGAAAGACGCGCGCGCACAGCCTCGCGCACGTCGGGTTCGGGGTCGTCGGCGAGTGAAGCGAGGGCGTCTTCCGGCGCATTGGCCACCGCCGCCAGGCGCACCCACCATTCGGGGTCGGCGAGCAGGCGTTCGGCCAGCGGCGGCAGGGCGCGTTCGGCGACCACGGCACGCACTTCGGGGGCGTCGTCGTCGGCCAGGCAGTCGAGGGCGAAAGGCGGCAGGCGGGCGGCGACGATCTTGCGCACTTCGCGTTCGTGGTCGCGCGCCATGGCGGCCAACTGCCGATGCGGCAGGCGACGGGCGACGGTGGCGCGGATGATGTAGTCGGGGTCGTACATGAGCCGCGGCAGCAGGTGCATGGGCAGGCGCGCGGCGACCGATTGGCGCACTTCGCGGTCGGGGTCACCGATCATGTCGGCCAGTTCGGTCTCGGGCAGCTTGAGCGCAACGGTGCGGCGAACGACTTCGTCCGGGTCGCGCTTGAGGTGGCCGATGGTGTCCAGCGGTGAATAGCGTGCGGCGATGGCACGGCGCTCCCAGAAGATGTCGTGCACGAACTTCGTCGCTTCGCCGGGGTTGAGGCGCAGGAAGCGGTCGATCTGTCGGCCGCTGTGGGCGCGCACGCACACGTCGCCCGGCACGCAGCGGCCGACGCTCAGAAAGTCGGCGGCGTAGGCGCAGCCGTCGCACAAGCCGGCCGCGTCGGGCAGTGTGGCGATCGGGATGACGCCGGTGTGCGGCTCACGACGCATCGACCTTTTCAGCCAGCAGGATGCCGGTGGCAATCTCGGCATCGTTGGTGAGCGACAGGCAGTGGCCGGAGGCGCCGGCAATGTAGTAGAGCAGCCAATCGCCGACCTCCAGCACCGGATTGTAGTTGGGCGACACGTCGTCTTCCGAGCACACGGTGAAGTGCAGCGCGGGAAACTGCGCGCGAATGGCGCTGATGTCGGCCTTGGCGCGTGCGGCCTCGCCCACAGCGGTGAGTTGTTCGTTGGCGATCATGCCGACTCCTCCGCGTCGATGGCCGCTTCGAAGCGTGCCAGCGAGGCCGACGGCACGCCCATGATCTGCGCCAGCCAGGGCGGCGGGCTGTCGAGGCGGCCCTGCAACTCCTTGAGCACTTCGCGGGCGGGCCCGCCGGCGGGTTTCTTCACCGGATGGACGTCGGCACGCACCACCTTGGCAGCGGCCGGGCCGCCGATGGACTGCACATAGACGATCTGGCAGTCGTTGATGAGCGCCGAACGTGCGGCGTTCTTGTCTTCGGCAGCGTTGGTGTCGGTGGTGCCGCGCACCTCGACCAGACGGATCTCGTCGCGGCTCACCTGGTAGATGAGAAAGCGATCGCAGGAGCCGAAGTGGCCGTCGAGGTTTTCGCCGCGGTTGGCGGCCACGGCCACGCGCAACGAACCCGGCATGTCACCGTCGCCATAGGGCTCGACGGTCGGGAAGTCGCTCGCCTCGACGCCGACGCCCCACAGCAGGCGCACGGCGTCCTTGAGTTGCGCGTCGCTGGCGCTGACGTGGCAGCCCTGCTCGGCAAAGTCGCCGGCGAGCACTTCACGCAGATCTTCGACGGTGACGTCGGTCAGTTTGGACTCGGTCAGGGGTGTGCCGAGCTTGTCAGCCAGCGCGCCGACGAAGGCGCGCACATCGAGGCCGTCGAGCGCGCGCGCGGCGAGCGCCAGGCGCAAGGCCGCTTCGCGCGAGGCGATGGGTGAGTCGGACATGATGGGCTCCTTGGTGAACGTCTTCAGTGGAACGCCGGCGAAGCGGCGCTCGGCTGAAGACGCGCATCACAGCGGGCTGATGCAGCCCGAGGGACAGACGTCCACACACAGGGGTGAGTCGGCTTCGCCATCGCACTCGGTACAGGTCGCCGCGTCGATGGTGTAGAAGATCTTGCCCTTGTTGATCGACTTG
Organism: Rhodocyclaceae bacterium; assembly: GCA_050293885.1. Lineage (GTDB taxonomy): Bacteria > Pseudomonadota > Gammaproteobacteria > Burkholderiales > Rhodocyclaceae > Nitrogeniibacter. Next base: position 10,785 of record JBNKNO010000053.1, read on the forward strand.
GTCGGACAGACCGGCCGGCAGTCGTCACAGGCGGTGCACATGTCGGGATCGATGGTCATTGCCATGATGGAATCCTCCAAAAATGACGGGGTCAGTCCTCGGCGGCGCCGAGGCGTTTGGCGCGCAGCGAGATCGGCAGGCGGGGCGGACGGGCGATCGGGTCGATGTAGTACGAACCGCCGTTGTCGAGCTTCAGTTCGCCGCCCCACTTGTCGTCGGCGTCGAACTCGATCGACTCGATGGAGGCTTCCAGATCCCGCTTGGGGAGATAGAAGACCAGGCCGCCGGTCTCGTTCTTGCGGATCATGATGTTGGCCATGCTTGGGCTCCTTTGTCGTTCGCACACTGCGAAGACGGCTGGTTTCTGCTGTGTTCCATCAAGCCTGTGCCGAGCACTCCCTCCCCTTCAAGGGGAGGGCTGGGGTGGGGATGGGTTGGGACCTGCGTGAGGAAACCCATCCCCCACCTAACCTCCCCCTTGAAGGGGGAGGAACCAGCGCTCGACGGCTCCAGCGTGCCGACCAGCCGAACTTTCGCCGCGTTAGCGAACCAGGTCGAAGTTGTAGTCCGTGGTGCCCATGCCGATGGTTTCCTTGTCGAGTTGCTCAAGGACCGCATTGGTCAGCGTGGTCACGATCTGGATCACCCCTTCGTAGCCCAGCGTCGTTTGACGATGCAGGTGATGGCGGTCGAACAGCGGGAAGCCGAGGCGGATCAGCGGCACCTCGAACGCCTCACCCTTGTGGCGGGTGTCACGCTGGATGTACTTGCCGTACGAGTTGCCGATCAGGAAATCGGGCTTGTCGGTGAAGCACAGGCTGCGCAGGTGCCACAGGTCCTTGCCGATATGCACCTTGGCGTGGGTGCCGAAGGGGCTGGACTCGAGCAGTGCCGTGAGCGCTTTTCCGAAACGCTTGTTGGCGTTGTGCACCAGCACGTGGGTCGGTTCGGCGCCGCATTCGAGCAGGATCTTGGTGAGGCCCATGACGAAGTCGGGATCACCGTAGAGCGCGAACTTCTTGCCGTGCAGCCAGGCGTGGCTGTCGGCCATCACGTCCATGGCGCGGCCGCGTTCGATCTCGAGCGATTCGGGAATCGCCTTGCCGGTGATCTCGGAGACCTTCATGAGGAACGCGTCGGTCCAGTCGACACCCATCGGGATGTTCAGCTTGGGGATCTCCTGGTTCCAGGTGTTCTCGATGAATTTCTTCGTCTTGTCGCTCTGCCAGGGCTGCAGCATGAACGTGGTGTAGGCGTTCGGCGCATCCTTGATCTCGTCGATGGTGGTGCCGCCCGAGTACATGCGGAATTCACCGTCCGACGGGGTATCGAACACTTCCGAGGGATCGGACAGCATGGTGTAGTCGACGCCCATTTCGGTGAGCATGCGCTTGACCACGCGGTAGTTGCCCAGGTAGGTCTCGAAGCCCGGGATGATGTTGACCTTGCCGTTGGAACCAACTGCCTTGCCTTCCATGAAGTTCAGCGTGAAGGAACGCAGGATGCCTTCTTCCATGTTGTCCCAGCCGGTGGTGTGCGAGCCGACGAAGGACGGCGTGTGGGCGAAGGGCACCGGGTAGTCCTGCGGAATGTGGCCTTCCTTCTTGGTGTTGTTGATGAAGGCGTTGAGGTCGTCACCAATCACCTCGGCCATGCAGGTGGTCGATACCGCGATCATGTCCGGCTGGTACAGCGCCTTGGCGTTGGCCAGGCCGTCGAACATGTTCTTCTGCCCGCCGAACACGGCCGCGTCTTCGGTCATGGAGTCGGACACGCAGGAGCACGGCTCCTTGAAGTGACGGTTGAAGTAGGTGCGGAAGTAGGCCACGCAGCCTTGCGAACCATGCACATACGGCAGGGTCTTGTGGAAGCCCGAGGCGCACAACACGGCGCCCAGCGGCTGGCAGGCCTTGGCCGGATCGACGGTCAGCGCTTCGCGCTCGAAATTGAGCTTCTGGTATTCCTCCGTGGTGGTCCACATGAAGGTTTCCCAGATTTTGTCCTTGGAATGGTTTTCCTCGAACGCGTCCTGCTTGTTGCCCAGCGACGCCTTGTAGTCGTCGTCGCGGAACAGCGGGTAGCACGGCTTGATCTTGTCTGCGGTTTGCATTGCTTTCTCCTGACCCGTGCCGCTCATCTGCGGACACGGGCGAAAGAATTGAAACGTGTGCGTGGTTACGCGACCTTTTTGAGCTCGTCGGCGACGGCCTTCTTCCACGGCGGGGTCATGTTGTCCCACACCGGGTTGGCCAGCGCGATGTCCATGTCACGGGCAAAAATGGCGAAGCCGTCGTAGCCGTGGTACGGACCGGAGTAGTCCCACGAGTGCATCTGGCGCAGCGGGATGCCCATCTTCTGGAAGATGTACTTCTCCTTGATGCCGGAGCCGACCATGTCGGGCTTCAGCCGCTTGACGAACTCTTCCATCTCGAAGCCGGTGACGTCGTCGTACAGCAAGGTGGCGTCGCCCATCTCCTTGATGGTGCGGTCGTAATCGTCGTTGTGGCCGAATTCGTAGCCGGTGCCGATCACTTCCATGCCCAGGTCTTCGTAGGCGCCGATCACGTGACGCGGGCGCAGACCGCCGACGTACAACATGACTTTCTTGCCTTCCAGGCGCGGGCGGTACTTGGCAATGATCTCGTCCATCATCGGCTGGTAGCGCGCGATCATGGCTTCGGTCTTCTCCTTGATGGAGTCGTCGAAGAAGGCGGCGATCTTGCGGCAGGACTCGATGATCTTGGTCGGGCCGAAGAAGTTGTATTCCAGATACGGAATGCCGTACTTCTCTTCCATGTGGCGGCTGATGTAGTTCATCGAGCGGTAGCAGTGCAGCAGGTTGAGCTTCACTTTCGGGGTGTTCATCATCTCGGCGATGGTGCCGTCGCCCGACCACTGGGCGACCACGCGCAGCCCCATTTCCTCGAGCAGGATTCGCGTGGCCCACGCATCGCCACCGATGTTGTAGTCACCGATGATGGCCACGTCGTAGGGGGTGGCGTCGTAGGCCTGGCCGTCGCGCTTGTCGAGCACCCAGTCGCGGATCGCATCGTTGGCGATGTGGTGACCGAGGGACTGCGAGACGCCACGGAAGCCTTCGCAACGCACCGGCACGACCGGCTTGTCGATGGTGGCGGCCGCTTTCTTGGAAACCGCTTCGATGTCGTCGCCGATGAGGCCGATCGGGCACTCGGACTGCACCGAGATGCCCTTGTGCAGCGGGAACAGGGTTTCGATCTCTTCGATCAGCTTGGCGAGTTTCTTGTCGCCGCCGAAGACGATGTCCTTCTCCTGAAAGTCGGAGGTGAAGTTCATCGTGCCGAAGGTATCGACGCCGGTGGTGCCCACATAGTAGTTGCGGCGACCGGCGCGGGAGTACTGACCGCAACCGACCGGGCCGTGGGAGATGTGGATCATGTCCTTGATCGGCCCCCACACCACACCCTTCGAACCGGCGTAGGCACAGCCACGGATGGTCATCACGCCGGGCAGCGACTTGCGGTTGGAGGTAATGCACTTCTTCGATTGCTCGACGCTCTGGTCGTTGACCGCCAGGTGCTTGGTGCGGTCCTTCTTTGCTTTTTCGGGATAAACCTCGAGCACCTCGGCAATGAGGGCTTCGGTTTCGTCACGGGTCAGTACAGCCATTTCAATTCTCCTTCGACATCTGCGCTCATCTGCGCAAGACACCAAAAAAACGTGACTTCAAAGTCGGGTAGGTTGGGCTGACGGAGGAAGCCCAACCTACGGATCCAGCGTGATCAGCCGACGGCCAACTCTTCAGCGGTCTTGCCGATGATGGTTTCGTCTTCCTCTTCCATGATCCCGAACTCCATCAGCAGCTCTTCGAGCTCTTCCATTTCGATCGGGGTGGGGATGACGAAGTTGGTGTTGTCGTTGATCTTCATCGCCAGCTGACGGTACTCGTCGGCCTGCTTGTGCTTGGCGTCGTACTCGATCACGGTCATGCGGCGGATCTCGGCGTGCTGCACGGCGTTGTCACGCGGCACGAAGTGGATCATCGTCGTACCCAGGCGCTCGGCCAGGGCCATGATGAGTTCGTCTTCGCGGTCGGTGTTGCGCGAGTTGCAGATCAGGCCGGCCAGACGCACGCCACCCGAGTTGGCGTACTTCACGATGCCCTTGGAGATGTTGTTGGCCGCGTACATGGCCATCATCTCGCCGGAACACACGATGTAGATTTCCTGCGCCTTGTTCTCGCGAATGGGCATGGCGAAACCGCCGCACACCACGTCGCCGAGCACGTCGTAGAACACGAAATCGAGGTCTTCGTCGTAGGCGCCTTCTTCTTCGAGGAAGTTGATGGCGGTGATCACGCCGCGGCCCGCGCAGCCGACGCCGGGCTCAGGACCACCGGACTCGACGCACTTGATGCCGCCGAAGCCGACGGAAAGCACGTCCTCGAGTTCGAGGTCTTCAACGGAACCAGCCTCGGCCGCCAGGTGCATGACGGTGGTCTGGGCCTTGGAATGGAGGATGAGGCGGGTCGAGTCGGCCTTGGGGTCGCAGCCCACGATCATCACTTTCTTACCGGCCTCGGCCAGCGCCGCCACCAGGTTCTGGGTGGTGGTCGACTTGCCGATGCCGCCCTTGCCGTAGATGGCACATTGACGCAATTTAGCCATGGTGTAATCTCCTTGATCTGTCAGTCGGTTTGCGAGGATTGTGAGAGTCGCGCCTCATCCTCTGCACATCGCGTGCCAGGCCGACTGACAGATCGCAAGTGATTGAATCGTCAATGAAAGATCAAAACGGCTTGCCGCCGCCAGGCGCGACGACATGCGACAAAGACCCTACGACTTGTCGGGGTAACGACAAAACCACCCCGGCCACCGCCCTGCCGCGCGACGCTCGCTTGGCCATCAACCGCTGCAACCTGCCTGCGGTCATCCTCGGCAGCCTCACCTTTCAGCGCTATCCCACCGCGCTGGCCATCGACGGCGTCGAACATCTGCATGCCGACCTGTTCCGCCGACTCGACGCGGTCAGCGATGCCGACGCGCGCGTGCACGTGTTTCGCGACTACCTCACCGTGCGCTTCTGTCTCGAATCGCTCGAAGAGGCCGGCTACGGCGGCGGCAAGCAGCACAAGGCCCGGGCGCGGGCCAACTGGGAACGGATGATCCGCGGCTGGAGTTTCAATGCCGACAACCGCGAAGGTGCGGTGCTCAAGGCCTGGGTGGAATCACGCTTCGGGCTGGTGCCGAGATTTCACGGCGAAGCGCTGCGCGAACCCGGTGGCGACGCCTGGTGGCGCTATCAGGAAATGCGCGCCCGCGGCCTGTACGGCACCAACGCGCTCGAAGCCCAGCTCGACCTCTTGTACACCTGGTGCCAGTACGAATTGGCTCATCGGCACCCGGCCGTCAGTCACATCACCCTGTATCGGGGCGTGAACCGCATTGGCGACCACGAAATACTGGAAAAGGGCGCGCGCGGCCATCACGTCATCCTGCTCAACAACCTCAGCTCCTTCACCAGCAGCCGCGATCGCGCCGGCGAGTTCGGCGACTACATCCTGTGCGCCGACATCCCGATGTCGAAAATCCTGTTCCACTACGGGCTGATGCCCGACCGGTTACAGGGCGAGGGAGAGTTTCTGGTGATCGGCGGGGTCGTGGCGGTCAGTCTGAGCACGCTGTGAGCAGGCGCGGTGGGGTCGGTGCGATGCCTACGACGGTGAGGCATAGCCATCGGCTATCGCATTCATTAACAATTGCGACTGGCGGCCCACGGATTTGTGCGTTGCAATAGCGCAATCCGATCCCGGACACATCCAGACATTCACGAGGTGTCGCCATGAACCGCCATCGAACCGATTCCAACGTCACGCTGTTGCTGTCGATTCTGTTTGCCGCCGCGCTGCTGCTACTCCCCATGCTTACGTATGGCGCCCAACCGGCGGCGCCATCACCGACCCGGCCGGCCACGGCCGCCAGCGACCAAGCGCCACTGAACCACATCGTCGACACCATCGGCCGTGCCCACACCGGGCACGACGCACGCTGCACGGACGCACTTGAGCTCAAGCGGATGATGCATCGTCTGGCGGTCGGGCAGTAAGCGCCGGCGGACACCGCCCATGCATTGCCCGCCGATGGCAGACCGCAAGGCGCGGTATTGACCCCTGAGTACGTCTTGCGAGCCTGCCGGGCGGGCAGGCGATATTCTTTCAGAATATCAATTAATTGCGAATGTCATAGTTCACATACCCGCCGACCGCTTGCTGTGCTCGGTCCAGCGGCGCGGTGCCGTGACACAACCAACAAGCCCGCCACCGTCGTGTCGCAAAGCCCACAAACCGACACCCGTAGAAATCTCAAGCCTTTGAAAAACCGCTGATTTTTCGCGGGCCCGCTTCTTGCAATCGCTGTCGGCATGACCGCCTTCAACGGAGCAAGAACCATGTCCACCGATCAGCGAGAGCAACTCATGGCCGGCCTGGCCGACGGCAGCATCGTCCCCTATCTCGGCCCCGGCGTGCTGTCGGACGTCAACAACGTCGCCACCGGCACCCCCATTCCCGCCACCAGCGACGACCTCATCCTCGCCATGAACGACGGCCGGCCGATGGCGCCCAAGCTCATGTACGAATTCCCCCGCGCCGCCATGAATGTGGAACTCAAGCGCGGGCGCAGCTCGGTAACCCGCTTTCTCACCCGCACCTACGGCGAGGCCAACTACACGCGCGGCGCGGTGCATGAGTGGATTCAGGCGCTGGCGCCCAAGTACGTGGTCGACATCAACCGCGACACCCAGCTGCAGGACAGCTACGCCGGCACGCCGCACAACCTCATCGTCGGCATCTCGCGCATGGGCGGCACCCAGTTCCGCTACAAGCTCTACCGCTGGGACGGCGCTGCCTACACCCCGGTCGACACGCTCGACATGAGCCTGCCGGTGCTGTTCAAACCCATGGGCACGCCGCGCCCCGAGGCCACCTACGTGGCTTCCGACGCCGATTACGTTGACTACATCACCGAGCTCATGGGTGGCTTCGCCATTCCGCCGGAACTCAAGCAATACCGCGTCGGCAAGCGCTACCTGCTGATGGGCATGCGCCTCAACCGCGACACCGAGCGCATGGTGATGGCCGACATCATCTACGGTGCCGGTGCGCCCTCGGGCTGGATTCTGCTGCCCGAGCCCAATGCCAAGGAGCGCCGCTTCTGCCAGAAGGTCGGCCTCGAAATCATCGAAGAAGACATCTTCACCTTCATCGGCGCCACCGAGCCCGCCTGATCACTCTATCTGGAGCGACGCCCATGCGGGTCGACACCCCCTTGATGGACAGTTTCGAACCCCTCTTCTTCAACGCCAAGCGCGAAAACCACGGAGCCATCTGATGCCGTGGGACGAAGCCGGCCACGCTCTCGGCGTGGCTGAAATGGACGACACGCATCGCGAATTTCTGAGCTATGTCGATGCGCTTGCCCGCGCGAGCGCGTCGGATTTTCCCGACCTGTTCGCGCACATGCGCCATCACACACGCAAGCACTTCGAGCGCGAATACCAGCTCATGCGCGAATGTGCCTTTCCCGCCACTGCCGAGCACGAAGCCGAGCATGCCCGCGTGCTGGCCGACCTGACGCATCTGTCGATGCGCGTGCAGCAGGGCAATCTGGTGATGGCCCGCGCTTACGTGAATGGACTATCGGGCTGGTTCCGCACGCATCTGGCCACCATGGACTCGGCGCTGGCCGCCTGCCTGAAGGCGCGCGCCGAGCGCCTCGCGGGCGTCTAGTCGTTCGCCGCCGCAACCGCGGGCGGCGCCCCCACGGGTGTCGTGCGGTGGCCGGCGGCCATCAGCCCGTGCGCCAAGGCACCGGCAAAAATGCCGGCCAGCGCGATCAACAGGTCGGTGTTGCCCGCGCCCAACCCGGCCAATGCCGGCCCCGGGCAGACCCCGCAGATCCCCCAACCGACGCCGAACAGCGCGCCGCCGATCAGGCTGCGCCGGTCGAGTTTGAACGGCCGCGTCTCGAACGCGCCGCCGAGCAGGGGTTGCCGGCGCACACGCGGCACGATCTGAAACACCAGCAGATTCAAGCCGGTGGCGGCCGCCAGCACCAGCATCAGCCCCAGATCGTCGAAGGTGAGGAAGGAGAGCACCACCTCAGGCCGAATCATGGTCGCCCACGAGAGCCCGAAACCGAACAGGCTGCCGGCCACCAGCGTGGCGAAGCCGTCGAGCACAGGTCTCATGCGCCCACCCCCAGGTAACGCATCACCCAGGCGGTGGCGATCGCCGTGGCCATGAAGGTGCCGACAATCGCAAACGAGCCGCGCGACAGCGAAGCCATGCCGCAGATGCCGTGCCCCGAGGTGCAGCCCCCGCCCAGGCGCGCGCCGAAACCGATCAACACGCCGCCCAGCGCGAGCTTCCAGGCCGGCATGTGGCTGGCCGCCTGCGGCAAGCCCAGCGCCAGATAGAGCCCGCCACCGAGCACCAGCCCGAGGGCGTACAGCAAGCGCCAGCGGCGGGAATTGAGCAGCGCCGGCTGACGAAAGAACGGGGTCTTGAAGACCCACGACCAACTGGCGCTGAAAAACGTACTCGCCCCACCCAGGCGACCGGTCACGAGGTAGAGCAGCGCGACGCCGAGGCCGATCAGCAAGCCGCCACCGAGGTAGTGAGAGGCGCCGTTGGGAAACAGGATGTCTGCCATGAAGACCACAGTTGCCGCGTGGAAATCGCGATTGTCGCATTAGCAATTGCTAATTCATCGACATTGAAGTTGGGTCGATAGAACAAAGACGAATATGTAACCGACATCGCCTGCCGTCGATTTTGACCGGGCCCCGCCGACAACTCATACTCGCCATTTTGGGCAAGGCGGCACGGCCGATGGAGCATGCGATGACCAGCGCGACACCGCTCAAGCTCACCAACCCGGTCTTCAGTGGCCGACTGCGCCGCCGCGATTCATGGGGCGAAGGGCACTTCGGTGCGCCGCGGGGGCGCCGACAGCACAACGGCATCGACATCGTGGCGCGCGTGGGCGATGACATCCGCTCGCCCATCGACGCCACCCTGGTGCGCGTCGCCGCTCCCTACGACGACGACCTGCTACTGAGTGGCGTGCTGCTCGAAGGCCGCAACCATCACGCCGGACTGGCGGTCAAGATCTTCTATGTGGATCCCCTGCAGATGCTGATGGGCAGGACAGTGCGTGCGGGTCAGACCATCGGCCTGGCGCAAAGTCTGGCGGCCCGCTACCCGGGCATCACCAATCACATCCATCTCGAAGTCAGGCACGACGGCGAGCTGCTCGATCCGCAGCCGCTGATCGCGAGGCTGCGCTAGTTCCATGGCCCATTGGCGCACCCTCCTCGGCTGTGTGTTGCTCGCGGCCTGTCAGGCGCGGCACGTCGAACTCGGCCCGCTGCCGCCGGCCGCGCGCGTGCCCGCCGGCGCGATTGCCGCGCACGAGCGCGCCTGCACCGTGGCGTATGGCAATGGCCGCCTGTGGCTGCTCGAAAACCACTGCGACGGCGCAACGCTCCGACGCCTCACCCTGATCGACGCTGCCGGCGTGCGGCACTTCGCCAGCTACGATCCGCGCTTCACCGACTGGGCCTGGCGCGAGGGCTGCGACGCGCCCGCCGACTGCCACTACACGGCGGCGCTCGATGGTCACGGGGCGGTGACAAGCTTCACCTACCGCTTCGTCATCAACCTGAGCGAAGGTGAAATCGTCGTCACCATCGACGACGGCGCGCTCACGGTGAGCCGCAAGACGATCCGCCACCAGCCTTCGTGACAGGCGTCGGCGGCGCGAGGTGTCATTAGGTGCGCGGCGTCAGCCGGTAGACCTTGTGCTCGACGTCGCTCAATGGCCCTGACGGGTGGCCGGCCTCCCGCGCCAGTCCGGGCTCCATGTGGGCCATGTCGATCTCGAAATGCTGCGCATAGAGTGCGCAGATTTCTTCGTCGACGTCGTCTGACGAGGCGGCTGCCGGTGTGCCGGCCTCGACCGGTTCGGCGTCGGCGGTGGTCAGCAGGAAGATCGTGCACGTCGGCGGCACGATGGTTCGCAGCTGGGCCACGTACTGGGTGCGAAGGTCTTCGGGCAGGGCGGTAAGCGCGGCGCGGTCATACACCACGTCGATGTCGCCCAACTCGGCGGCGGTGAGCCGAAAGAAATCGCCACACAGGATGCGAATGCGGCCACCTTCGTAAATGGTGAATTTGCCGCGTTTGTTCTTGCTCGGCACCAGGCCGTTTTCGCGGAAAAAGGCCTTGGCGGCGACCGGGCTGAGTTCCACGCCGATCACCTCGTTCCCCAGTTGAGCCAGCCACAGCAGATCCAGGCTTTTGCCGCACAGGGGGGCGAAGATGCGACACGGTGTCTTGAGTGGCTGGCTACGCCAGAAACGCGCCAGCAGCGGATTGACGGCAAGTTGGTGGAAATCGTCGGTCTGGTCCTTGCGCCACATGCGCAACCAGTTTTCATTGTCGCGATCGGTCATGGCGGCGACAGGGCCGAACGATGCGGGTGCGAGCGCGGTGGCGGTGCGATGTGGCCCATGAGGAACGCCGCGTGTGTGGTGCATGCGTTCGAACGCACGCCGACGGAGTCGTTTGCGCCGGCCGGCTCAGTGACGCGAGGCACTGGCGAGCAGACGGGTGGCTTGCGCGGTGCAGGCATCGCGCGTGGCCGGCGCGAGGGCGTTGCGCCAGCGTTTGGGAATGTCGTCGGCGCCGATGCGTGCGCCCATGAGCATGCCGACGATGGCCCCCGTGGTGTCGGCGTCGCCGCCCCGATTGACGACGTCGATCAAGGCCGCTTCGAAGCTGTCGTATTCGCACAGCGTCTGCAACACCGCATGCATCGTATCGACGATGTAGCCGCTCGGATTGTCCACGCGTTTGGCAGGGGGCACGAACACCGGGTGGCGAGTGAACAGCGTATCGATGGCGGCGTGGGTGTCCTGCGCCCGGCCGTCCAAACCGGCGTGAATGAGCGCGATCAGGCATTCGCAGGCGGCATCGGACAGCGCGTTGTGATGGGTGACATGCGCCTGCGCACGGTTGGCAGCGGCGATGGCCTCGGGCGATTGGCCGACGGTCGCCAGCGCCACCGGCAGCAGACGCATGGCGGCGCCGTTGCCGGCGTCGTGTTCGGATTCGGGCGCGGCCGGCTCGCCGGTGCGGCGCCAGCTGATGAGATTGCGGCGCACGGTGTTGCCGATGTCCACCGGCTTGCTGCGCATCCAGTCGTCGAAAGCGCGGGCGCAGGCGTCGGGGACGACCTCGCCGTGGTGCGCGAGGATCGCTTCGCCGAGCGCCAGCGCCATGGTGGTGTCGTCGGTCACCTGCCCGGCCTTGAGCTTGAGCCAGCCCCCGCCGACGATGTCCTTGTGCACGCCGTGCCG
>JBNKNO010000054.1:0-21100 GCA_050293885.1 Rhodocyclaceae bacterium
GATGGCGTTCATGCGGATGCGGTCGCCCAGCAACGCGCCGCCGGTGCGCTTGCGCGAGGGGTCGATGGAGATGATGGCGAGTTTGAGCGCATCTTCCTGATCGAGCCGGAAGCGGCGCACCAGCTCGTCGGTGAGCGAGCTCTTGCCGGCGCCGCCAGTGCCGGTGATGCCCAGCGTCGGGACTTTCACACCGGCCGCCGCATCGGTGATCGCCTGGCGGGCGGCCGCGTCGTAGCTGCCGTTTTCCAGCGCGGAGATGATCTTTGCCAGCGCGCCGCGATCACCCGACTGCAGCAGTTTGACGGCGTCCCTGGCCTTGGGCGCGAAGTCGGTCACGTCGTAGTCCGACTGTTCGACCACCTCGTTGATCATGCCCTGCAAGCCCATGCGGGCGCCGTCCTCGGGCGCGTAGATGCGCGCCACGCCGTAGGCCTGCAGCTCGGCGATTTCGGCCGGCACGATCACCCCGCCACCGCCGCCGAACACCTTGATGTGCTCGCCACCATGGGCTTTGAGCAGGTCGATCATGTACTTGAAGTACTCGACGTGGCCGCCCTGGTAGGAGGTGATGGCGATGCCCTGCACGTCTTCCTGCAGCGCGGCGTTGACGATCTCGCCCACCGAGCGGTTGTGGCCCAGGTGAATGACTTCCGCGCCGGCGGCCTGGATGATCCGCCGCATGATGTTGATCGAGGCATCGTGACCGTCGAATAGCGAGGCGGCCGTCACAAAGCGGACCTTGTGCCGGGGTTTGTAGGGCGCCAGTTTTTTGGCGACGCTCATATCGGTCATTGAGTTTCTCTCACGGTCGAGGCGGTGATGCTTTGCATCTTAGAAGCCGGCCGCGCTGATTGCCATTGCCCCCGAGGACGACAATCGTGCAAAATCGGCCAATATTCCACCCATGGGGATCGACTGTGCCACGCCCGCCCTCGACGCCCGATACGCCCCGCCCTCGCGCGACGCGGCACCGCGCCACTGTGGCGCATGGCTTCGTCACCGGGATGCTGGCGGGCATGGGGCGACACGGCAAGGACAGCACCGCGCTGCTCGCACGTTTTGGCATCGACATTGCAGATGCGGCCATCCGCTTGCCGGTCGAGCGCTACGCCGCGCTCTACAACGCCGTCATCGAAACACTCGACGACGAGGGCTTCGGCCTGTTTTCGCAGCCCATGCGCCGCGGCAGCTTCGAGTTCCTGTGTCGCGCCGCCCTCGGCGCGCCGACGCTGGCCGAGGGCTTGGAGCGCGCCGGCCGCTTTCTCGATCTGGTGCTGCCCGACATGCGCGTGCGCGTCGCGCGCGGCAGCAGCAGCGGCGGACACGATGGCGAATGTGCGCGGCTGATCATCACCGAGCGCCGTCCGCTCGCAACCGCCCCCAACGACGCCGGCCGGGTGTTTGCCTTTGAATGGCTGCTGCGCCTGCTGCACGGGCTGGCGTGCTGGCTGGCCGGGCGCGGGCTGGCGCTCGATTCGGTGAGTTTTCCCTACGCCCGCCCCGCGCATGCGCTCGACTACGCGCTGGTGTATACCGCCGACTCGCGTTTCGAGGCGCAGCAACTCACCGCCCGCTTCCGCGACCATTTGCTGGAGCTGCCCATTCGTCGTGACGAGGCGGATCTGCAAGCCTTTCTCGACGGCGCGCCGGGCAAGATTTCCATGCTCTACCGCCGCGATCGCGACATGGTGCTGCGGGTGCGCGACCTGCTGCGTGCCGCGCTGCCCGACACGCTCACGGTGGAGGCGGTCGCGGCGCAATTGCACCTCTCGCCGCGCACCCTGCATCGCCGTCTCGGCGAGGAAGGCGCGGGGTTCCGCGCCATCAAGGATGCCTTGCGCCGCGACATCGCACTGTCGCGGCTGGCCCGATCGACGCAGCCGGTGGCCGCGCTGGCGGCACAGCTGGGTTATGCCGATCCGTCCGCCTTCTACCGCGCCTGCGTGGCGTGGACGGGGCTCTCCCCCGATCGCTATCGGCGTCAGCGACGGCCGACCGACGCGACCGCCGATCTACACGACTGAGGCGTCGATCAGTTAAGCTGCGCCATGGCCCGAACCCCCGCAAACGCCGCCCTGCCACCGGCCACTCATCCGGCGCGATCGCCCGAGGAGTTGCGACGCTACGACCTGCTGCTGGCCGGCCTCGATCTGCTCGACCAGGCCATCGCGGTGTTCGACGCCACGCCCAAACTGGTGACCTGGAACAAGGCCATGGGCCGTCTGCTGGACTTCCCCGAATCGCTCATGAAAGTGGGCACGCCCTTCGAGGCCTTTGTGCGCTTCAACGCCGAACGCGGCGAGTACGGCGAAGGCGACGCCGCCCGCCAGGTGGCCGAGCGCATGGCCTCGGTGCGCGCCTTCGAGCCGCACTACACCGAACGCACCCGCCCCAACGGCAAGGTGCTGGCGATTCGCGGCGTGCCGATTCCCAATCTCGGGTTTGTTTCGCTGTGGACCGACATCACCGAACAGCGCCGCTACGAAACCGTGATCCAGCAGCAGAACGCGCAACTCGAATCGCGCGTGCGCGAGCGCACCGCGGCACTGCTGTCGGCCAAGACCGAGCTGGACGACATCGCCGCCGCGCTCGGGCGCAGCGAGGCACGTCTGCAAACCATCATCGACGCCATTCCCGCGCTGGTGGCCTATGTCGATGCCCGACAGATCTATCAGTTCGCCAACCGCGGCTACGCCGAGTGGTTCGGGCTCGACAAGGAGGACATCATCGGGCGCAGCACGCGTTCAGTCTTCGGCGACGAGGCCTACGCGCAGATTCGCGCCCATGTCGATCGCGCCGAGCACGGCGAACGGGTGAGCTACGAGTACGCGCGCACCGACGCACACGGCCGCCAGGTGTATGCGCGCAGCGTGCTTGTGCCCGACATCGACGACGCCGGAAATGTTGTCGGCCTGTTCGTGCTCTCCATCGACATCACCGAGCAGAAAGCCAGCGAAGCGGCGCTGATTCAGGCACAGAAGATGGAAGCCGTCGGCCAGCTTACCGGCGGGCTGGCGCACGATTTCAACAACCTGCTGACCATCATCATCGGCAATCTGGAAACGGCCCGCGAACGCAGCGACGCGGGCGTGGCCGAAGAGTGCCTCGACCCCGCCCTGCATGCCGCCCAGCGTGGCGCCGAGCTGATTCGCCGGCTGCTCACCTTCTCGCGCCGGCAAACACTCGAACCCACGGCCGTGGACGTGGGCCAGCGGGTGCGCGACATGGCGCAGCTGTTGTCGCGCTCGCTCACCGAGTCGATCCGCATTCGCACCGAACTGCCCGACACCCCGCTGCATGCGCTGGTCGACCCGCATCAGCTCGAAAATGCGCTGCTCAACCTCGCGCTCAACGCCCGCGACGCCATGCCCGGCGGCGGCGAACTGGTGGTCTCGGTACTCGCGCGGCACATCAGCGACGAGCAGGCGCCGCGGGTCGAACTGCCCGAAGGCGACTACGTGCAGATCGACGTGCGCGACAGCGGCGCCGGCATCGACCCCGAGCTGCTGCCGCGCGTGTTCGAGCCCTTCGTCACCACCAAGCCCTTCGGCCAGGGTTCCGGGCTGGGGCTGTCGATGGTGTATGGCTTCGTGCGTCAGTCCGGCGGCAATATCCGCGTGCGCAGTGCGCCCGATGACGGCACCACCGTCACCTTCGTGTTGCCACGCACCGCGCCGCCCACACCGCCCACCGCCACGCCCCGCACCCAACCGCCGACGCGGCCGGTGCGCCCGCCGGTGCTGCTGGTGGAAGACGAGCCGGAGGTGCGCAAGGTCATCCGCATGCAGCTGACCGAACTCGGCTACCCGGTGGTGGAAGCGGACAACGGCGTCGAGGCACAAACCATGCTCACCCACGTGCCGGACATCGGCCTGCTGGTGTCCGACACCGTCATGCCCGGCGGCATCGGCGGCAAGGAGCTGGTGCACTTTGCCCGCACGCTGCGCCCCGACCTGCCGCTGCTGCTGATCACCGGCTACGCCAGCGGGCAGGCCATCGGCGAAGTGCAGGATCTGGACGTGCCCATCCTGCACAAACCCTTCGACCGCGACACGCTCGAACGCACGCTCGCGCAACTGCTCGGCGACGTACAATCCGGATCATGAAGGGCGCGCACACTCATCCGCACATCCTCATCGTCGAAGACGAGGCCGACATCGCCCGCCTCATCGCGCAAGCGCTCGACGGCTACGGCTTCGTCACCGAACATGCCCCGAACGGTCGGCGCGGCCTCGATCAGGCCCGCCGCCAAAGTCCGGATCTGGCCATCGTCGACCTCGGCCTGCCCGACATGGACGGCATGGAAGTCATCCGCCAATTGCAGCAGCAAACCCCCTGCGCGGTACTCATTCTCACCGGCCGCAACGATGTCATGGACCGCGTGCTCGGCCTCGAACTGGGCGCCGACGACTACCTTGCCAAACCCTTCGAACCCCGTGAGCTGGTCGCCCGCGTGCGTTCCATCCTGCGCCGCTACCTGCGCGGCGCGGACGGCGACACGCCCGCGCGCCCCGGCGTCGCCCACTTTGCCGACTGGCGGTTCGACCTCGGTCGGCATGTGCTGGTCGCCCCCGACGGTCACGAGGTCAGCGTCTCCGCCACCGAGGCCAGCATGTTGCAGGCGCTGCTCAAAAGCCCCAATCGCATCCTCACCCGCGAGCAACTCATCGGCGAGCGCGACATCGACCCCTACGACCGCAGCGTGGACGTGCGCATCTCGCGCCTGCGCCGCAAGCTCGAAGACGACCCGCAGAACCCGCGCCTGATCAAGACGGTGTATGGCGCGGGCTATCTGTTCACTGCGACGGTTGAGTGGGGTTGAGCATCCGTTGAGTCGGCAACGACCACCGGAGCCTGCCAGCGGCCAAAGGGATTTCGTGCCGCAAACGATAATTCGTGAACGGACATGACTCAGGAAAACGATCAGACCCTCGTTCTGCGTTCAAAGGCCAACCCGTGGGTCTACGGCATTCTGATTGGCTTTGGTTTTCTGGGTCTCGTTACCTTCCGCGACGCCTTTGGCGCCTTTCTAGCCGTGATCATTTTCGGGCTGGTCGCGCTGAGATGGCTCACTCGTACGCAAGGCGTTGTCCTCGACTTCGAAGCGAAGGAAGCGACGTTCTTCAAGTCGGATTTCAACCTGTTTCAACGACCTAGAGTCGTATCCCTCGCAAACTATTCACGCGTCTACGCAACGCCATTTCATGAAAACGGTGGGTGGTCACTCCATATGAGCGGTCCAAAAAGCGAGCATCTTTTGCTTGCGAAATTCCCGCAGCCCTTTTCGGGCGCCTCCACTGACGAAACAATACGAGCGTTGTGCAGCCGCATTGCGCTGGGGCTCAAGATCAAAGATGGTCGAGGGACGTGAACCATTTGGTCGGCCCTCGTCCTTATCACTTCGATTTTCACCGCCACGCGCGCCCATCGTCCGAGACTCGACTTCTCCTTTCGCCCATTACATAATTATGTATTATTGATTTTTACTCGGAGACATCCATGAGTCAGCGCCCCTTCAAGGTGCTGGGCATCCAGCAAATCGCCATCGGCGGCCCCAGCAAGGACCGCCTCAAGACGCTGTGGGTCGACAAGCTCGGCCTCGACGTGACCGGCAACTTCGTCTCCGAGCGCGAGAACGTGGACGAGGACATCTGCGCGATGGGCAGCGGCCCGTTCAAGGTGGAAGTGGACCTCATGCAGCCGCTCGATGCGGACAAGAAGCCGGCCGTGCACACCACCCCGCTCAACCATGTGGGTCTGTGGATCGACGATCTGCCGGCCGCGGTGGAATGGCTCACCGCCCAGGGCGTACGCTTCGCACCGGGCGGCATCCGCAAGGGCGCGGCCGGTTTCGATATCTGCTTTCTGCACCCGAAGGCGAATGACGAATTTCCGATTGCCGGCGAAGGCGTGTTGATCGAACTGGTTCAGGCACCGCCGGAGGTGGTGGCGGCATTCGCCAAACTGGCTGGCTGAGACGCACGAAAAAAGGGGCACCTCGCGAGGCGCCCCTTCTTCATTCCCCAAACCCGCTCAGAGCGTGCGCTCGGAGAAGGTGTCGCAGGACTTCAGCGAACCGCTCTGCAATCCGCGCTTGAACCAGCGCACGCGCTGCGCGGACGAGCCGTGGGTGAAGCTGTCGGGCACGGCGTAGCCCTGCGCCTGCTTTTGCAGACGATCGTCGCCGATGGCCGCGGCCGCGTTGAGCGCCTCTTCCAGATCGCCTTGTTCGAGCACCTGGCGGGCGCGGTCGGCGTGGTTGGCCCACACGCCGGAGAAGCAGTCGGCCTGCAACTCGAGGCGCACCGACAGCGCGTTGCCTTCGGCTTCCGACGCGCGTTCGCGCGCCGACTGAACCTTGCCTGAAATGCCCAGCAGATTCTGCACGTGATGACCGACTTCATGCGCGATCACGTAGGCTTGAGCAAAGTCGCCCGGCGCCCGGAAACGGCTGCGCAGTTCGTCGTAGAAAGACAGGTCGATGTACACCTTCTGGTCACCCGGACAATAGAACGGGCCCATGGCAGCCTGGCCGACGCCACAAGCGGTGCGTGTCGCGCCGGAGAAAAGCACGAGCTTGGGCTCCACATAGCGCGCCCCACCGTTCTGGAAGATCGTGTGCCAGGTCGTTTCGGTATCGGCCAGCACCATGGATACGAATTTGGCCTGTTCGTCGTTGGCGGGAATCGGTTGCGCGGGTTCGTTCACCGCCACCCCACCACCGCTCATGCCGGTGTTGAGCACCACGCTCGGATCGACGCCGAAGTACATCGCCACCAACGCCAACACGATGGTGCCGATACCGATCTTGCCTTTGCCGAGGCGCATGCCGCGCCCGCCGCCGAAGCGCGACCCTCGACGGTCCTCGACGTTGCTGCTTTCCCGTCCGTTATCGAATCGCACGCCTGTCTCCTTCTGTCTGACCTATCCGAATTCTGGCACAGCCTGCGGTGTTTGCCGTAGTCAGCACACCCACCGGATTGCACGCCGCAACAAAAAAGCCCGCCATGCGCGGCGGGCTTTCCCAATGCTGGCGTGGTGCGGCTTACTCGTCGTCAACCAGCGCCAGCTTGCCATCGCGGATGGCATCGTACTCGTCTTCGAAGAAGAACTTCTCTTCGCCGAAGGCCGGTTCGAGGTGATGCAGCCAGGTGGCGTCCGGGTTGTATTTGGCGAAGAACGGACGCTGAACCCAATCGGGGTTGCGCCCCTGAATGAAACGCAACGCGAACACCTTCTCGCCATTGATCTCGGTCACGCCCTGGACTTCGACCTTGCCGGGGCTCGCCGACATGGAAGGCCCACGCGCGGTACGTGCGAGACCGGAAACCTTCTGCATCGCCTGGCGGTAGATCTCCCAGGCACGCTCGAGCGGCACCTCGAAGTAGCCGCGGGCGCCGGTGTCGCGCTCGACGAACATGTAATAGGGAATGATGCCGAGCTTGACCTGCATCTTCCACATCTTGGCCCACACGTCCGGGTCGTCGTTGATGTGGCCGATCAGCGGGCCTTGGGCGCGGATCTGTGCGCCGGTGCTGCGAATCGAACGAATCGCCTCGCGCGCGGCCTCGGTATCCAGCTCTTTCCAGTGGTTGTAGTGCGCCATCACGGCCACGTGCTTGCCGGCCTGCACCATGCGCTGCAGCAGGTCGATGAGCTCGCCAGCGTCTTCCGCGCCGAGGAAGCGGTGCGGCCAGAAGGTGAGTGCCTTGGTGCCGATGCGGATGGTCTGGATGTGGTCGAACTCGGGTTCGAGCAGCGGCTCCAGATAGGCCTTCATGTGCTTGGTCTTCATCACCATCGGGTCGCCGCCGGTAAACAGCAGGTCGGTGACTTCGGTGTGACGCTTCAGGTAGTTGTGCAGCGTGCTGGCTTCGGAGGCCGCAATGCGCAGCTCCTTGTCGCCCACGAACTGGGCCCAGCGGAAGCAGAAAGTGCAGTAGGCATGGCAGGTTTGACCCTGACTGGGGAAGAACAGCACGGTTTCGCGGTACTTGTGCTGAATGCCGTCGAGGCGGTTGCCCTCCTCGTCACGCGGCATGTTCATTTCCATCTGGTCCGCCGGATGCGGATTGAGCGCCAGGCGAATTTCCTGCACGGCCTCGTTCACGGTGGCCTTGTCGGCACCGTCCTTGAGCAGCTGGGCAATGCGATCGAAGTGCTCGGGCGCCAGCATGCCGCGCTGCGGGAAGGTGAGTTGGAAGATCGGATCGGCGGGGATGTTGGTCCAATCAATCAGTTCGTTGATCACATACTGATTGACCCGGAACGGCAGCACGGTAGAAACGACCTTCATCTCGAAGCGCATCGCTTCGGGCAGGTTCTGCAGGGGCTCGATCTTGTCGAGATCGCGCTGCGTGAACACCTTGAAGGGCACGTTTTCGTATCCCCCATCCAGGGCGTGTAGCGGCCATTGCTGCATCACTTTCTGGGTTGGCTGAGGCATAGGCTGACTCCTTTTCGGCTGTCGCACGCCCGCACATGCGTTCGCTGCGGGCGGCGTCGGCGAATCCCGCATAGCGTATAGGCTTGCGTTGAAATCGCCAAGGTGGTTCTGACAGCGCCGAATTGGGTGCGCTCGAGATGGCGCGGGCGGCTGCCGGGATTGTGCGTCGCGAACTAAGGCACTCGCGACCTGAAACAGTCAAATATTATTGCACAAAAGCTTTTTTGGCAAATCCGGATCGACCGGAGGCTGTAACCTGCGTCACGCTTCGCCCTAGTCGCGAGCCACCTTGCGCGCGCTCGGCACTGACACGCAAGCTTTTGAAAAAACGAAGAAAATCATGATATTGCGGCGCCAAAACAATCGCCCGCTATCCACCACAGCTTCTTTTCAGACGCCGCTCGATAACCCCGGCAAGGATGTCGGTGGCCGGGCCGATGCGCTCGACGGGCACGGCCGCGAACCCCAGATTCATGCCCGGCTGGCACTTGGCCTGATCAAGGTAGTACATCGACAGCGGGCGACAGATCACGCCTTCGGCCAGGGCTTCCGAGGCCACCATCGTATCGTCGACCGACTGATTGAAACGGTACAGCAGTTGCAGCCCCGCGTGGCCGCCGGAGGGGGTGACCGCGCCCCCCAGGCGACGTCGCATCGCATCTTGCAAGGTATCGCGCCGCTCGGCATAGATCGAACGCATCCGCTTGATGTGGCCGGTGAAATAGCCCTCGTCGATGAACTCGGCGAGTGCGGCCTGTTCGGCCAGACGACCCCCGCGATAAAGCTCCGAATTGCCGATCACGAAGGCGTCGACCAGATCGCCAGGCACCACGAGATAGGCGAGCCGCAAGCCCGGGAACATCACTTTGCTGAAAGTCCCGAGGTAGATGACCCGCTGCCGGGGTGACAAACCCGCCAGCGAACCGAGCGGCCGTTCGTGGTAGCGCAGCTCGTTGTCGTAATCATCTTCGATGATCCAGGCGCCGGCCCGATCGGCGTTTTCCAGCAGTTGCAGCCGGCGGTCCAGTGACAGCACGGTGCCGGTCGGATACTGACTCGAGGGCGAACAGAAGATCAGACGGGGCGGCTGCAACCAGTCCTCCTCACTCGGGGCGATGCCCTTCGCGTCGAGCGCAATCGGCGTCACCTCCAGCCCCGCCGCCGACAGCACGTTGCGGGCGCCCCAGTAGCCCGGGTCCTCGATCCACACGCGATCGCCATGGTCGGCGAGCATGCGGGCACACAGGTCGATGGCCTGATGCGAACCGTTGAGGATGATGACCTGCTTCGGGTCGACCGGCATCATTCGCGTCACCCGCAGATAGTTGGCCAAGGCCACCTTGAGCGGGCCGAAACCGGTGTGGGCATAGTTGAGCAGATGCGACTGCTCGGTGCCCAGATACTTCCCCACCAGGCGCCGCCAGACCTTGAAGGGAAAGACTTCGATATCCGGCACGCCGGGCATGAACGCCCCGCGCTGCACCACACTGCTGGTTGCGTTGGCGGCGACGCGACTGCCGCGCCGCGACAACCCCTCTCGCCGATTGCCGAGCAGGCGCTTGGGCGGCGTCGGCGTCAAACCATCGGCAATCGCGTCCGACACATAGCTTCCGTCGCCGACACGTGTCTCGATATAGCCTTCGAGCAACAATTGTTCATAAGCCCGCACCACCGTATTGCGCCCCATCTTGAGGTCGCTGGCGAGTGCGCGGGTGGGCGGAAGCTTCGTGCCGGGCGGCAAATTTCGGTCGAGGATGGCGCGGCGCAAAGCAAGGTATATCTTGATTCTCAGCTTGACCGACTGCGTCTGACGGGCCAGGTATTGCGACAGCAATTCGGAAATCAGTCGTGGTTCCATGTGCACCCGCAGCAGACAATTGGTTCTGTCTTTTTCGTAAAAATTGGTTCCAAGTTTGACCAATCCTTCCCCTATGATCAATCCATCGATTGCATTCGGGTGACTTTCCCGGGCCCGCCGAGGCCAAAAACGCCGGAGAGAAGCATGAGCGACAACGCACACAATTCGCCTCACGTCAGGTTCCGCAAGGTCCAGAAAAGCTATGACGGCGAAAACCTGATCGTCCGGGATCTCAACCTCGATATCCAGCGCGGGGAATTCCTCACCCTGCTCGGCCCCTCCGGCTCCGGCAAGACCACCTGCCTGATGATGCTGGCCGGTTTCGAGACACCCACCGCCGGCGAGATTCGCCTGGGCAGCCAGGTCATCAACAAGGTGCCGCCGCACAAGCGCAACATCGGCATGGTTTTTCAGAACTACGCGCTGTTCCCGCACATGACGGTGGCCGAGAACCTTCGTTTCCCACTGGCCATTCGCAAGCTGCCGGCCGCCGAGATCGACGCCAAGGTGAAGGAAGCGCTCGGCATGGTGTGTCTGGACGAATTCGCCAGCCGCTATCCGGCACAACTGTCCGGTGGCCAGCAGCAGCGCATCGCGCTGGCCCGCGCACTGGTCTTCAATCCGGAACTGGTGCTGATGGACGAACCGCTCGGTGCGCTCGACAAGCAGTTGCGCGAGCACATGCAACTGGAAATAAAGCACATTCACCAGAACCTCGGCGTCACCGTCGTGTTCGTCACCCACGACCAGAGCGAGGCGCTGACCATGTCGGACCGCATCGCGGTCTTCAACCAGGGCGTGATCCAGCAGATCGACAGCGCCGAGATGCTGTACGAACGACCGGCCAATTCCTTCGTCGCCAGCTTCATCGGTGAGAACAACGCCCTCAACGGCACCATCGAAGACATCCGCGACGGGCGCTGTCGCGTCCGGCTCGACAGCGGGGCGCAAATCCACGCCGAAGCACGCAACGTCACGAGCCAACACGCACGGACCATGCTGTCGGTGCGCCCCGAGCGCGCTTTTCTGGTCGATGGTGAAGGCGGCGATTTCAATCGCTTCAGCGCCGCCGTGCGCGAAATCATCTATCTCGGCGACCACGTCCGGATTCGCCTCGACCTTGCCGGCCAACACGATTTCACCGTCAAGACGCCGATCAACCAGCTCGACCGGAAACTGCAATCCGGCGATCAGGTGTTTGTCGGCATGGCCCCCGAGCACGTCTGCGCTCTCGACCCCATCGCCGAGGCGCAATGAACGACGCCGCAATCCAGCGGCGCGATGCACCCCTGTACTGACTCACCTCCACCACCAACATGAGGGTTGAACAATGATCCACCGTACATCCGGCCGCAAACTCGTCGCCATCGCCACCGGGCTGATCCTGGCGAGCGCCGCTCACGCCAGCAACCTCACGGTCATCTCGTTTGGGGGCACCAACCAGAAAGCGCAGGTCAAGGCCTACTACGAGCCCTTCACCAAAGGGACCGCGATCAACGTCGTTCCGGGCGAATACAACGGCGAGCAGGCCAAGGTGAAAGCCATGGTCGAAGCCGGCAATGTCAGCTGGGATCTGGTCGAGCTCGAATCGCCGGAACTGGTACGCGGCTGTGAAGAAGGTCTTTACGAGAAGCTCGACTACAGCAAGATCGGCAGCAAGGCCGACTTCCTGCCCGCTGCGGTCACCGACTGCGGTGTTGGCTTCTTCGTGTGGTCCACCGTGATGGCCTACAACGCCGACAAACTGAAGGAAGCGCCGACCTCCTGGGCGGACTTCTGGAACGTCAAGAAATTCCCGGGCAAGCGCGGCATGCGCAAGGGCGCCAAGTTCACCCTCGAATTCGCGCTGATGGCCGATGGCGTCAAGCCCGCCGACGTCTACAAGGTGCTGGCCACCTCGGCCGGTGTCGACCGCGCCTTCAAGAAGCTCGACGAACTCAAGCCGAACATCCAGTGGTGGCAGGCCGGCGCCCAGCCGCCGCAACTGCTCGCCTCCGGCGATGTGGTGATGAGCTCCGCCTACAACGGGCGTATCGCCAACGCCCAGAAGGAAGGTCGCAACCTGAAGATCGTGTGGGCCGGCAACATCTACGACGTCGAGTCCTACGGCATTCCCAAAGGCAGCCCCCGGCTTGATTCGGCGTACAAGTTCCTCGCCACACTGGCCAAACCGGAAAACCAGAAGGCCTTCTCCGGCGAGATTCCCTATGGCCCGACCAACACCAAGGCCAACGACATGATCGACGCGGACACCGCCGCCAATCTGCCGACTTCGGCCGCAAACATCGCCTCCGCACTCGCCAGCGACACCCTGTTCTGGGTCGATCACGGCGAGGATCTCGAGCAACGCTTCAACGCTTGGGCGGCTCGTTAAGCCCCGGGCCAATGCCCCCGAGGATGGTCCTCGGGGGCAGGACACGCAAGGACGGACGAATGGACGCGATTTCACTGCGGGAAACGATGCCTGACCGGATCGAAGAGCCCGCCGTGCCGTTGAAGCGGCAGCTGCAACGCGCCGAGCGCATGAAGAAGCTGCGCTATGGCGCGCTGATCGCACCGCTGGCCATCTTCCTGCTGCTCACCTTCCTGTGGCCGATTGCGGCGCTGCTGACGAAGAGCGTCGACAATCCGGAAGTACCGGCCGCGTTGCCACAGACGTTGCAACAACTGGCCGGCTGGGAGGGCGACGGCTTGCCGCCCGAAGACGCCTACGCCGCCCTGGCCGCCGACCTTGGCGCGGCCAAGGGCAGCCAATCGCTCGCGGCGGCCGCCAAGCGCATGAACATGGAACAAACCGGCGCGCGTTCGTTGTTGATGAAAACCGCCCGCAAGATGCCGCTGGCGACGAGCGCCGAACCCAAGGCGGCGCTGCTGGCCATCGACAAACGCTGGGGCGAGGTGTCGACCTGGCAATTGATCGCCCGCAACAGCCGTTCGCAAACCGACTACTACCTGCTCACCGCACTCGACCTGCGCCGCGATGCGGCCGGTGACATCGCCAAGGTCGATGCCGATCACGCCATCTTTGTCGGCATTTTCAGCCGTACCCTGTGGATGAGTCTGGTGGTGACCCTGTGCTGTCTGGCGCTCGGTTTCCCGTTGGCCTATCTGCTGGTCGGCCTCTCGCAGCGCGCCTCCAACCTGTTGATGATCTTCGTCCTGCTGCCGTTCTGGACCTCCGTGCTGGTGCGCGTCGCGGCCTGGATCGTGCTGCTCCAGCAAGGCGGGCTGGTCAACCAGGGCTTGATGTCGCTCGGCATCACCGACGCGCCGCTCCAACTCGTCTTCAACCGCATTGGCGTCTATATCGCCATGGTGCACATCCTGCTGCCGTTCATGATCTTGCCGCTGTACAGCGTCATGAAAGGCATCTCGCCGACCTACCTGCGCGCCGCCATCTCGCTCGGTTGCCCACCGATCAAGAGCTTCTGGAAAGTCTATTTTCCGATGACCGTACCCGGCGTCGCCGCCGGCGGCCTGCTGGTCTTCATCCTGTCGATGGGCTACTACATCACGCCGGCGCTGCTCGGCGGCCCGAAGGAGCAGATGGTCAGCTACTTCGTCGCCTTCTACACCAACGAAACCACCAACTGGGGCATGGCCGCGGCGCTCTCCGGCCTGCTGCTGGCCGCCACGCTGGTGCTCTACGTTGTCTACAACCGACTGGTCGGCAGCCCTGCTGCCGGCACCCAGTCCCGCTGATCGGAGGAATCCATGCTGCCGGCCTATGCCTCCCTGCCCGAGCGCCTCTGGTACTACAGCTTCCGCGTCTTTTGCGGACTGGTGCTGCTGTTTCTCATTGTCCCGATCCTGATCATCATCCCGCTGTCGTTCAATAGCGACTCCTTCCTGCTGTACCCGATGTCGGGATTTTCACTGCGCTGGTATCAGGAGATCTTCACTTCCGACACGTGGACGCACGCGCTCCGCAACAGTCTGATCGTGTCGCCCTTCGCCACCTTGCTGGCCATGGCACTGGGCACACCGGCCGCCATCGGCCTGACGCGGATCGACTTTCCCGGCAAGGCTCTGCTCACCGCGGTGCTGATCTCACCGATGGTCGTACCGATTGTCATCGTCGGTGTCGCCACCTATCTGGTGTTCGCGCCAATCGGGCTGTCGGGCAGCTATCTGGGCTTGATCGTCGTCCATGCCGCGCTCGGCGTGCCGTTCGTCATCACCACCGTCAGCGCGACACTGCAAGGCTTCGACTACAACCTGGTGCGCGCGGCATCCAGCCTCGGCGCCAACCCATTGACGGCGTTCTTCCGCGTCACCTTGCCGCTGGTTGCTCCCGGCGTGATCTCCGGCGGACTGTTCGCCTTCGGCACCTCGTTCGACGAGGTGGTGGTCGTCCTCTTCCTCGCCGGCCCGGAGCAAACGACGCTACCGCGTCAGATGTTTGCCGGCATCCGCGAAAACATCAGCCCGGCGATTGCCGCCGTGGCCACCATCCTCACCCTCGGATCGGTGCTCATGCTGCTGACACTCGAATGGCTGCGTGGACGCAACGAACACATGCGAACCGCCGCCCGCTAGGCCAGCCCCCTTCACAAGGAAAATCCCATGCAAGGTCTGCACGACCCTTCACTGTTTCGCACCCAGTCATATGTCAATGGCATATGGAGCGACGCCGACGACGGCATGAAGATCGACATTCGCAACCCGGCCACGACCGCTGTGCTCGGTTCCGTGCCGGTCATGGGCGACGCCGAAACCCGGCGCGCCATCCACGCCGCGGAAGACGCTGGCCGCGCCTGGGCGCAGCGCACCGCCGCCGAGCGTGCCCGCATCCTGCGCGCCTGGCACGACGCGCTGCTCGCCAACCAGGACGATCTGGCACTGATCCTCACCCGCGAACAAGGCAAACCGCTGGCCGAGGCGCGCGGCGAAATCGCCTACGCGGCCGCTTACATCGAGTGGTTTGCCGAAGAAGGCAAACGCGCCTACGGCGACGTCATTCCCGCCAACCTGCCGGACCGCCGCATCGTCGCGCTCAAGCAGCCGGTTGGCGTCTGTGCGGCCATCACGCCGTGGAACTTTCCGGCCGCGATGATCACCCGCAAGGTCGCCGCGGCGCTCGCCGCCGGCTGCACCATGATCGTCAAGCCGGCACCGCAAACGCCGTTCTCGGCCCTCGCGCTCGCCGTGCTGGCCGAACGCGCCGGCGTGCCGGCCGGCGTGTTCTCCGTGATCACCGGCGACGCGCTGGCCATCGGCGGCGAAATGTGTGCCAACCCGATCGTGCGCAAGCTCTCCTTCACCGGCTCGACCGCCACCGGCATCAAGCTGATGCAGCAGTGCGCGCCGACAATCAAGAAGCTGTCGCTCGAACTCGGCGGCAACGCGCCCTTCATCGTCTTCGACGACGCCGATCTCGACGCCGCGGTGACCGGCGCCATGATTTCCAAGTACCGCAACAGCGGTCAGACCTGTGTGTGCGCCAACCGTCTGCTGGTGCAGGAAGGCATCCATGACCGCTTCGCCGACAAGCTGGCCGAGGCGGTCAGCACGCTACGCCTTGGCGAGGGCACCGAAGCCGACGTCACCCAAGGCCCGTTGATCGACGCCAACGCCGTCGACAAGGTCGAAACCCTGCTGGCCGATGCCACCGGGAAAGGCGCGCGCATCGTCTGCGGCGGCCGCCTCAGCGCGCTCGGCGGCACCTTCTTCGAACCGACCATCGTCGCCGACGTCACGCCGGCCATGCGTCTGGCGCGCGAGGAGATCTTCGGGCCGGTGGCGCCGATCTTCCGTTTCAAGACCGAAGAAGAAGCGGTGCGCATGGCCAACGACACCGAATTCGGTCTCGCCGCTTACTTCTTCAGCACCGACCTGGGCCGTGCCTGGCGTGTTTCCGAAGCGCTCGAATACGGCATGGTCGGCGTCAATACCGGCGTCATTTCAACCGAGGTCGCCCCCTTCGGTGGTGTCAAGTCGTCGGGCCTCGGTCGCGAAGGATCGAAATACGGTCTCGAGGACTACCTCGAAATCAAATACGTCTGCATGGCCGGCATCGGCCACTGACTTCACCCAACAATCCGGAAACACAATCCATGAACGCACAAACTGATCAATTGACTCTCAACAATGCCGAGCTGATGGCTCGGCGCAATGCGGCCTTGCCCCGCGGCGTCGGCCAGGGCCACCCGGTGTTCGCGGCGCGTGCCGAGAACGCCGAGATCTGGGATGTCGAAGGCAAGCGATGGATCGACTTCTGCGCCGGCATCGCCGTGGTCAACACCGGCCACTGCCACCCGCGCGTGATCGCCGCCGCCCACGCCCAACTCGACAAATTCACCCACACCTGCTTTCAGGTCGTGGCCTATGAGTCCTATGTCGAGTTGGCTGAAAAGCTCAATCGTCTGGCGCCCGGCAGCACCCCGAAGAAAACCTTTTTCATGAATACCGGCGCCGAAGCGGTCGAAAACGCCATCAAGGTCGCGCGCGCCCACACCGGCCGCAGCGGCATCATCGCCTTCAACGGCGGCTTTCACGGTCGCACGATGTACACCATGGCGCTCACCGGCAAGGTCGATCCGTACAAGCTCGGCTTCGGCCCCTTCCCCGGCGAGATCTTCCACGCGCCCTACCCGAATGCGCTGCACGGCGTGACTGTCGACGACGCCATTGCCGGCCTTGAAGCGCTCTTCAAGCACGACATCGAGGCGCGTCGCGTCGCCGCCATCTTTGCCGAACCGGTGCAGGGTGAAGGCGGATACCTGCCCGCACCGCCGGAATTCTTCCAGCGCCTGCGCACGCTGTGCGACCGACACGGCATCTTGCTGGTGGCCGATGAGATCCAGACCGGTGCCGGGCGCTGCGGCAAGATGTTCGCCATCGAGCATGCCGGCATCGAAGCGGACATCATCACCATGGCCAAGGGTCTGGGTGGCGGGCTGACGCTGGCAGCGGTCATCGGCAAGGCCGAGATCATGGATGCGGCATCGCCCGGTGGCCTCGGCTCGACCTACGCCGGCAACCCGATTGCCGTCGCCGGTGCGCTGGCCGTGCTCGACGTCATCGAAGACGAACAACTGTGCGCGCGCGCCGAACGCATCGGGCAGCACATGCGTGAGCGTCTGCAGTCGCAGGCATCGCGCTTCGATTGCATCGCCGAAGTGCGCGGACTGGGCGCGATGACCGCCGTCGAATTCTGCAAGAACGGCGACCCGAAACAACCCGCGCCGGAAATCGCCAATGCACTCAAGGCCGAAGCGGCCCAACGCGGTTTGCTGCTGCTCAACTGCGGCAGCTACGGCAACGTGCTGCGCCTGATGGTGCCCCTGACCATTGCCGACGCCGTGCTCGACGAAGGCCTGGACATCTTGCTCGCCGCACTGGAGGCCGCCGTCAACGCATAAAAAAAAGCAGACGAAGTGAATCGTCTGCGCAAGCAATGCCGTGAGGTGGCTGCAACCGCCTCGCGACACCAAGGCCGTGCCCAACCAATCCTGCCAGGGCGCCCGAGGGCACGGTCAATTTCTTGTTATTGGAGGCTCCATGAAATATAACCCGATCCACACCCTGCTGATGGCCGCCGCATTCGTTTCGGCCCCGGCTTGTGCCGACGAGTTGGCCGATCTCAAAGCGGCCTTGGCCAAGCTTCAGGCCAAAGTCGAACAGCTCGAAACCCGGCAAACAGCGCAGGCACCGGCCAACGCCGTCACCGGCGGCGACATGCCCGGCTCCTTCAAGCTGCCCGGCTCCAACACCTCGGTCAAGCTCGGCGGCTATATCCAGCTCGACGCGGCCTACGACATCAAGGGCGACCGGGGCCGCGCCATCGGCGTCGCCGACGTGCCGCTCGATGGCAGTGCCGGCGCCAAGCGCAAGGGCACCACCACCTTCAGCGCACGCAACACGCGCCTGTACGTGGAGACGCTCACCAACACCGATGGCGGCCCGCTCAAGACCAAGCTCGAATTCGACTTCTTCACCGGCGACGGCTCCGAGACCTACACCAACAGCGCCCACCCGCGCCTGCGCCACGCCTTCGGCACCTACAAGGGCTGGCTGGCCGGGCAGACCTGGTCGAACTTCATGGATGTGGACTCCCTGCCCGAGACGCTCGATTTCGGCGGCCCGACCGGTCAGACCCTCATCCGCCAGCCGCAGATTCGCTACACCCTGGCCACCGGCGAGAACAGTTCCCTGGCACTGGCCATCGAAAACCCCGAGTCCTCCGATTCACGCGGCGGCGTGACCGCGCTCGACCGCGGCCCGGACCTGACCGGCCGCTGGACCACGAGCGGCGATTGGGGCCATTTCGCCCTGCGTGCGCTGATGCGTGATCTGCGTGTCGAAGACGGCAACGGCAACAACAAGGCCAATCGCTTCGGCTGGGGGCTGGGCGTTGGCGGCAGCATCAAGCTGGGGGCGAGCGATTCGGTGCTCTATCAGTTGCACGGCGGCAAGGGCATCGGTCGCTACATCCAGGATGTGAACAACGCGGCTGCCTACGATGCCTCGACGGCCACGCTGCGTGCGCAGCGCTCGGTCGGCGGCTTCGTGGGGCTGACGCACATGTGGGCAGAAGATGTGCGTTCCAACGTCATCTACAGTCAAACGCGCAACCACAACGACAAGGGATTCGGTTCGATCGCGGCGCTCAACAAGGGCACCCGCGAGGCCTACCTCAACCTGCTGTGGAGCCCCATGGCACAGATGGATCTCGGTATCGAGTACGCGTGGGGCGAGCGCAAGACCGAGGACGGTCAGAAGGGCAAGTTCGACCGCATCCAGACCGCGGTCAAGTACAAGTTCTAAGCACGGTCTCCGGGGGCTTGATCCCCGGCGACAAAAAAGCCCCGCACCGGGTTTCGGTGCGGGGCAATACCTGTGAACGTCGCGGCGGCCGATCAGGCCGGTTGTGGCCAGACGAAATCCGGTCGCAAGCCTTCGTACACCGGACGGCCATCGTCGGGCTTGGGCACGCCGGTCGCCGGGTCGTAGAAGGCGTGGTACTGGGCCGGCAGGCTGGCGGGGTCGAAGCCCATCAGATTGGGCACGATCACGCGGATGCGGCGCTCTTTGTCGTCGAGCATGATCGGCGTGCCGCAGGTGGCGCAGGTGCACAGCTCCAGCGGGCCGTTCGGGTTGTTGGCGTTGAACGGCTGGCGCTTGAGGCCGGTCGGATTGTCTACCTCGACGTCTGCGTGCTTGTAGAACACCACATGCGTCGTCGGTTGGCCGGTCACGCCCTTGCAGACCGAACAATGGCAGGTGTGGTTGTCAATCGGGCCACCCTTGAGGTGGGTGTGCACGTGCTCGCAGCCCCCCGTCGTGTTTGAGGTCATGTCTGTCTCCTTTGCTATGTTTGGGATTTCGTTTTCGAGCGTTCGAGTCGAAACAACCCGGACAGCCCATCGCGCGTCGAACAGGGAAACTATATGGGCTCGACCGCGGGAACTGAATCGGGATTTTCTGCATGGGTATTCGGTATAGGCGAACACGGCATCGGCCTGCCGCGCGAACGCGCCGTGAAACGATGCGTACGACCGGCTGGCGACATCCGCCACCATGAGCCAGACTGGAACATGGACGGACGTGGCTGCCGTGGCCCCGCGGCCGTCCCGATCTCATGCCAAGGAGACCGTCATGACCAAGATCCCGCAACGCCTGACCCAATTCCTGGAAGCGCAGGGCGTGGACTACCGCATCCGCGCCCATGAACACAGCAGCACCAGTGCCCAGAGCGCGCGTACCGCACGCATCATGCCCCACCACCTCGCCAAGTCCGTCCTGCTCGAAGACGACGCCGGCTGCGTGATGGCCGTCGTGCCGGCCGACCGCCAACTCAACATCGGCACGCTGGCCCGCATGCTCGGTCGCCACGATCTGCGTTTGGCCGACGAAGCCCGCATCGGACAAATGTTTGCTGACTGCGAGCTCGGTGCCATGCCCCCGGTCGGCATGGCCTGGGGCATCGACATGGTGGTGGATGACGCGCTCGAAGCCAGTGACGTGATCTACATGGAAGCGGGCGATCATGAATCGCTGCTGCAGCTGTCGCACGAAGACTTCCACCGCCTGATGCGCCACGCCGCCCACGGGAAAATCTGCCGTCGCACGCTGCACTGACCCGGGGGCGCCCGGGCAAGGGCCATCGGCCTGATCCGGAGTGCCAACGACGCTCCGGATTCCGTTACGCGCCAACCGGGCTACACCAGTGCGGGCACCACGCTCGCCGCGACGCACCACAGCGCTACCAGCAGCGGTGACCGCCGCCACACCGCCAGCATGCCGAAACCGACAACGGCGACGGCGAGATCGACGCCCGACTGAACGCCGGAAGTGAAGATCGGGTGGTACAGCGCCGCGCCCAGCAGCCCGACCACCGCCGCATTGACGCCGGCGATGGCGCGAGTCGCCTTCGGATTGTGCGAAATCGTCTGCCACAGCGGCAAGGCCGACGACACCAGCAGCAGCCCCGGCAAGAACATGCACACCAGGGCCACCGTGGCCGTCAGCGCGCTGCCAGCGCCCGATGGAATGATGGCGCCCAAGTAAGCGGAAAAGGCGAACACCGGCCCGGGAATCGCCTGCGCCGCGCCATACCCCGCCAGAAAACTCGCCGCCGACACCCAACCCGTTTTCACCACCGACTCTTCGAGCAGGGGCAGCACCACATGGCCGCCGCCAAACACCAAGGCGCCGGAGCGGTAAAATGCATTGGCCACCGATGCCAGCCCCGGCTGCGGCGATGCCGCCCACCCCAGCACGACCAGCAACCCGACGAACAACGCAAACAGCGCCAGGCCGGTGCGCTTGCCGTAGGCCACAGTGAGCGGCAC
>JBNKNO010000055.1:0-20797 GCA_050293885.1 Rhodocyclaceae bacterium
ATGAATGAATTTCTCGCCAAGCCGCTCGATCCGACGGCGCTGATTCGTACGATTCGACGTCGCTTTGAACAGGCATCCGGCCGGGCGCTACCGGTCGCCAAGCTGGGGTCGAAAACGACACCGACAAGGCTCCGTGCCGGTACCGGGCAACTCGAGAGTGTCGATATCGACGACGCCATGCGACGGCTCGACAACGACATGTGTTTCTTTCACTCTGCAATCAGGCAACTGCTCGACGAGTATGGCGCGCTGATCCATGACGCGGTGCCCTCCACCGTCACGCAGGCCGCGCGTGCCGAGCTTGCCGCGCGTATGCACAAGCTGAAGGGGAGTGCCGGCATCGTCAGCGCGAAAACCGTCCAGCAGCTGGCTGGGGCGCTGGAGTCGCGCATGCGCGCGGCGTACGAAAGACAGGACATCGATGCGATGTGGCGGGACTTGCAACGTGCTTTTGCCGCATTGGCCGATGACGCCAAGCGCCTGCTCGACGATGCCACACAAGGCGCGGGCGACGCGCCGGTGCCTGATGCCGCACCGGTTGCGGATGATGCACTGGCGGCATTCGTGGCGTTGCTCAAGCGCAAGGACTTGTCGGCGCTGGAGCGTTTTGACGCCGACCGGGCCGCGTTCGGCGCGCGCTTCGGCGCTGGCGCCTGTGGTGAGATGGCCAGTGCGCTGGAACGGCTCGAGTTTGGTGCCGTGTTGGCGGTGCTCGGGCAGACTGACTGAGCGTGAAGTGGACGCAAAAAAGGGCTTCCCGCGGGAAGCCCTTTTCGTTACCTGGCCAGCGCTCAGTCGCTGTTCAGGAAACCGAGCAGGTGCAGCAGGCTGGTGAAGAGGTTGAACAGCGACACATAGAGCGTCACCGTTGCCATCACGTAGTTGGTCTCGCCGCCGTGGATGATGTTGGAGGTCTCATACAGGATGAGGCCCGACATCAGCATCACGAAGGCCGCCGACACGGTCAGCGACAGGGCCGGCATGCTGAAGAACACCGCACCGAGCCCGGCCAGGAAGGCGACCAGAATGCCCACCGTCAGGAAGCCGCCCATGAAGGAGAAGTCCTTGCGGGTGGTCAGCGCATAGCCCGACAGACCGAGGAAGATCGCCGCCGTGAGACCCATGGCCATCATCACTGTCTGACCGCCGTTGGGCAGGCC
Organism: Rhodocyclaceae bacterium; assembly: GCA_050293885.1. GTDB lineage: Bacteria > Pseudomonadota > Gammaproteobacteria > Burkholderiales > Rhodocyclaceae > Nitrogeniibacter. Next base: position 1,161 of record JBNKNO010000055.1, read on the forward strand.
GGCATAGAAATTGAGGATGGGGCCGAGGGTGTAGCCCATGAAGCCGGTGAGGGCGAACACGGACAGGATGCCCCAGCCGCTGTTGCGCAGCTTGGTGGTCAGGAACAGCAGGCCGAAGTAGCCGACCAGGGTGATGATCATGCCCGGATGCGGCAGGTTGAGCGCCATCGATGCGCCGGCGGTGATCGCCGAGAACAGTAGTGTCATCGACAACAGCACGTAGGTGTTGCGGATGACCTTGTTGGAGGACAGGACGGACTGTTGTCGCGCCTGGCCCACCTGTTGGGGGAACGGGGAGGTTCGGTTCATCTGTCGATCTCCATTGAGTGATCTTGAGCGTTTGATGGCGCGCGGCCGGATCGGTTCGCGCACGGTAACGCTTTGCAGTGTAGCTGGAGTGATTTGGTCGAACAAATCGAATAAAGTTCAACATTGATTCGAAAAATTCGAGGTGTTGTTCATGGCCGCGCTCAACTTCAAGCACCTGCGTTATTTCTGGATGGTGGCCAAGGCGGGCAGTGTGGTGCGCGCCAGCGAGCAACTGCACCTGACGCCGCAATCGGTCAGCGGGCAACTGGGAGCCTTCGAAGCGCGCATGGGGGTGTCGCTGTTCACGCGCGTTGGCCGGCGTCTGGAGCTGACCGAGGCCGGGCGCCGGGTGTTGCGCTACGCGGAGGAGATCTTCGCGCTCGGCGACGAGCTGGTCGATGCGCTCAACGATCCGGCGGCGCGGGAGGTGCTTCCGCTGCGCGTCGGCATTGCCGATTCGGTGCCCAAGCAGGTGGCCTACCGGCTGGTCGCGCCCGCGCTGACGCTGGACGCGCCGGTGCGCCTGGTGTGCCGCGAGGGGCGGCTGTCGGCGTTGCTGGGGGAGTTGTCGATCCATCGGCTCGACATGGTGATTGCCGATCGGCCGATGCCGACCAATCTGAATGTGCGCGCCTATTCCCATCTGCTGGGCGAAAGTGCGTTGGCGGTGCTCGGTGCGCCGGCATTGGTGCCGGATGGCGCCGCGTTTCCGCAATTGCTCGATGACGCCCCGTTTCTGTTGCCGGGTGAGGACGTGAGCGTGCGTGGCAGTCTGTTGCAGTGGTTCGAATCGCGGCGCGTGCGCCCGCGCATCGTGGGAGAATTCGACGACAGTGCGCTCATGACCGCCTTTGGCCGCGCCGGCGCCGGATATTTTGCCGTGCCCGACGCGGTGGCGGCGGACGTGATCGAGCAAACCGGGACGCGGCAGATCGGGCGCATCGGCGAGATTGCCGAGCAGTTGTACGCGATTACCGCCGAGCGACGATTGACCCATCCAGCCATCGTGGCCATCAGTGCGGCAGCCCAGTCTGCCGGTTTTGGCCTCGCCGCGGCGGCCGATGGCGCGCACGATTGACGACGAAATCGCCCAGGAGATTGTCATGCCCCGTTTTGCCGCCAACCTCAGCCTGTTGTTTACCGAGCACGCCTTTCTCGACCGTTTCGCCGCGGCCGCCGAGGCCGGTTTTGCCGCGGTGGAATGCCAGTTTCCCTACGACTGGCCCTTGGTGCAGGTCGCCGAAGCGCGTGAGCGCGCCGGCGTGCCGCTGGTGTTGCACAACCTGCCGGCGGGTGACTGGGCGGGGGGCGAGCGCGGCATTGCCTGCCATCCGGATCGTGTCGACGAGTTTCAGGCCGGGGTCGAGCAGGCGCTGGTCTACGCCCGCGCCCTGGGTTGCACACAGCTCAATTGCCTGGCGGGCATCGCGCCCGCGGATGTCGATCCCGACGCGCTGCGTGAGACCTTCATCGGCAATCTTGCGTTCGCTGCCCGCATGCTGGTGGCCGAGGGCATGCGCTTGCTGATCGAGCCGATCAACACCTTCGACATTCCCGGCTTCTATCTCAACCGCAGCGCGCAGGCGGTGGACATACTCGCGGCCGTGGGGGCAGACAACCTGTTCATCCAGTTCGACGTCTATCATGCGCAGCGCATGGAAGGGGAGTTGGCCGGTACGCTGTCGCGCCATCTGGCGCGCATCGCGCACATCCAAATCGCCGACAATCCGGGCCGTCACGAGCCGGGCTCGGGGGAGATCCGTTTCCCGTTCCTGTTCGATCATCTGGATGCCATCGGCTATACGGGCTGGGTGGGCTGCGAATACCTGCCGGCAGGGACGACGGAGGGCGGCCTGCACTGGCTGCGAGATCGGTAAGCAAAGGTTTCCCCTAAGGGGCATTGTCATGGTCAAGCCCTTAAACTGTGTCCCTTGTGCCCAGATGCCATGTCCTTATTCTTCCCCACCATGATCGTTCGACCTCTGCTCATCCTCTGCCTGCTGCCGCTCGCTGCGCACGCGGCGGCACCGACCACTCGCCCGCTGGGCGAGCTGGTGACTTATCCCACCTACCGCGTCAGCGCGACGGCCGATCCGCTGTTCGAATCGCAACTGGCGTTCGCGGTCGGCGGGCGCATCGCGCAGGTGAATGCCCGCGTGGGCGAGCTGGTGAGCAAGGACCAGGTGGTGATGGCGCTCGACGACCGGGAGTACCGCATCGCGGTGGCGCGCGCGCAGGCGCAGTTGTCGCTGGTGACCAACCAGATTGCGCTGGCCGAATCGCAGCTCAAGCAGAGCGAGTCCTTGGCGCAGGACAAGTTCATCAGCCCGGACGCGTTGCGCGTCAAGCGCACCGAACTGGCGGTGCGCCGCAGCGAGCGCGACGCGTCCCGCCAGGCGCTGGCAGCCGCCAAGCTCGATCTGACCCGCGCGCAGTTGCGCGCGCCTTTCGATGCCGTGGTGGCGTCGCGCCGGGCGAGCCTGGGGGATTTCGTTTCGCCGGGCGCGCCGGTGCTGGTGCTGGCGGCGACCGCCGTGCCCGAAATCCGCGCCAGCGTGCCGGTGCAGCAGATCGCCAGTCTGCAAGCGGCCAAGGGCTGGGTGCTGGCGGCCAGCGGCATGGACATCCCCCTCAAGTTGGTGCGCGTTTCCCGTTTGGTGGACAAGGCGGGGCAGACGCAGGAGGCGGTGTTCGCGCCGCTGCGCGAGATGCCGGTGGGCTTGTCCGGCGAGCTGCGCTGGCAGGGCACGCGGGCGCTGTTGCCGCCGGGCTATATCCAGCGACGGGACGGGCAGTTCGGCGTGTTCGTCAAGGCCGGCGAGGCGACCGAGTTTCGTCCGCTGTCCGGGGTGCAGGCGGGGCGTCCGGTCGAGGTGCCGACCGACTGGCCGCTGGCCTTGCCGGTGGTCGATGAGGGGCGCTTCCAGATCGGTTTGAAGGACGCCGTGCAGCCGGTGGCGCCCGCGCAATGAGGGGCGTGTACCGCCGGCTGATCGAAAATCATCCGCTGGCCAACATCGCGTTCGCGCTGGTGCTGATCGGCGGCATGGTGATGTACCTGGTGATGCCGCGTGCGCAGGACCCGGAGATCAACTTCAACTGGGTGAGCATCATCACCGTCTTGCCCGGCGCCTCGGCCGAGGACATCGAGCAGGAAATCACCTCGCCGCTGGAAGATGCCATCGCGCAGGTGAAGGACATCAAGTTCGTCTCGTCCTCCAGTCGCGAGAACCTGTCGTCGATTCTGGTGCGCTTCGAGGAGTTGTCGGATCGGGAGTTCGACAAGCGCATCAGCGATCTGCGTCGCGAGATCCAGAACAAGGCGTCGGACGAATTGCCCGAGGAGGCCGACGATCCGAAGGTGGTGGAAATCACCTCGTCCAACGGTTTTCCGACCGCCATGCTGGCCGTCTATGCCCCCGCCAGAGACGAGCGTCTGCGGCGCGCGGCCTTCAATCTGAAGAAGGATCTGGAACGCATGGACGGCGTCGATTCCGTCATCGCCGCGGGATTGGACGAGCCGGAGTTGCATGTTGACTTCGACCCTGCCGCCTTGAGCGCGCGCGGCCTGTCGCCGCTGACGGTGTCCGATACCGTCAGTGCCTGGTTCCGCAACACGCTGGGTGGTCGCGTGCGCGTGGAAGATCGCGAATGGCTGGTGCGTCTGCAGGGCAAGACGCCCGATCCCGACGCGCTGGCGGGGCTGGCCGTCATCACGCCGCAGGGGCGCGTGACGCTGGGCGACGTCGGTGAAGTGGCGCGCGGCCATGAGCGCACCTCGCAGCTGGTGAGCGTGGGTGGTCAGCCGGCCATCATGTTGTCGATCACCAAGCAGGCGCGCGTCAATACCATCGAACTGGTCGAGCAACTCAAGACCTTTGTCGCCGAGCGCAACCCGCTGCTGACCAAGCAGGGCGTGCAACTGGTGATGCTCGACGACCAGACCGGCATGACCAAGAACGCCATCGGCATCATGGAATCGAATGCGCTCATCGGGCTGTGCGCGGTGCTGGTGATGTGCTGGCTGTTTCTCGGTCCGCGCATGGCGATCCTGGTCGGCCTGGGGGTGCCGTTCTCATTGGCGGGCACTTTCCTGATGGTCGACGCCATCGGCTCCACGCTCAATCTGACGGTGCTGCTCGGCGTGGTGATCGCCTTGGGCATGCTGGTGGACGATGCGGTGGTGGTGATCGAGGCCATCTACTACCGCTTGCAGCGCGGCGAGCCGCCGATGGATGCGGTGATCAATGGCGTGGCCGAGGTGGCCGCGCCGGTCACCAGCGCGGTGCTCACCACCATGGCGGCCTTCCTGCCGCTCATGCTGCTGCCCGGCATTCTCGGCAAGTTCATGTTCGTGGTGCCCTTCGTGGTCACCGTGGCGCTCGGCGTGAGCCTGTTCGAAGCCTTCTGGATTCTGCCCACGCACGTGATGTCGATCCGCCCCGATGCCGCCAACGCGGGGCGGGGGCAGGCGCGGCGGATTCGATTTACGCACTGGGTGCGCGTCAAGTATTCGCGCCTGCTCATCCGCGTGATGCGCTGGCCCAAACTGGCGTTGCTGGTCGTCGTGCTGTTGATCGCGGGGGCCGGCGCGATGGTGGCCAGCGGGGTCGTCAAGCAGCAGTTCTTCGCGTTCGATTCCTTGCGGCTGTTCTATGTGAACGTCGACATGCCCGCGGGTATGGCGATCGAGGATTCACTCGGCGAGGCCGAACGCGTGGCCGCGGTGGTGGCAGCGCAACTGCCGGCCGACGAAGTGCGCTCGGTGACCGCCTACGCCGGCCTCAAGTTCACCGACACCGAACCGCTCTACGGCGACCAGTACGGCCAGGTGCTGGTGTCGCTCGAACCGCGTGGGCCCGATGGGCGTTTTACCGGTGAGGTGATCGAATCACTGCGCGCGCCGGTGACGGCGCTCGAAGGTATCGCCAAGCTGTCGTTCCTCGAGATGACGGGCGGCCCGCCCGCCGGCAAGGCGATCAGCGTGAAGGTGAAAGCCGACGACTATGCCGTGTTGCGTGCCGCGGCCGACGCCGTGAAAGCCGAGGTCGCGAAGATTCCCGGCGCCAAGGATCTGACCGACGACGACGTGAGCGGGCGCACCGAACTGCGGCTGGTGCTCAATCGCGAGAAGCTCGCGCGTGCCGGCGTGCAACCCGGCGTGGTGTCGCGCCTGGTGCGGCTCTATGGCGAGGGCGAAACCATTGCCAGCCTGCGCGACGACGGCGAGAAGGTGGACGTGATCGTGCGTGCCCGACCCGAGGCGCTCGGGCGTATCGACGAGCTGCTGCAGCGCGACGTGCTGCTCGACGATGGGCGCAGCATCCAGCTCGGTTCGCTGGTCGACGCCACGCAACGCATCTCCAAGGGCTACATCCGCCACTATCAGCTGCGCCGCGCGATCACCGTCGAGGCCAATATCGCGCCGGACACCACCGACACGGTCACCGCCAACAACATGCTCAAGGCCGCGTGGGCGAAACTGCGGCCGCAGTATCCGCAGGTGGCGCTCGATTTCTCCGGCGAGCTCGACGACATTCAGGAGAGCCTCGATTCCATGGCCCGCCTGTTTGCCTTCGGCATCGGCCTCATCTACCTGATTCTCGCCGCGCAGTTCAAGAGCTACTGGCAGCCGTTCCTGATCCTGGTGACCGTGCCGCTGGCCTTCACCGGCGTGGTGCTGGGGCTGTTCGTCTCCAACAACCCGATGTCGCTGTACACGCTGTACGGCGTCATCGCGCTGACCGGCATTGCGGTCAATAGCGCCATCGTGCTCATCGATGCGGCCAATGATCGGCTGGCGCGCGGTATGGGTGTGCAGCACGCCGCCATCTTTGCGGCGCGCCGGCGGGTGGTGCCGATTCTCATCACTACCACGACGACCATCGGCGGGCTGTTTTCGCTCGCTATCGGCCTCGGCGGCAAGTCGCTCATGTGGGGGCCAGTGGCCGCCAGCATCGTTTGGGGGCTGGGTTTCTCCTCCGTGCTCACCTTGTTTGCCATTCCGCTCATTTATCGGCTGGTGATGCGTCCGCGTAAAACAGACGACGCAGATCAATGGTTGTCGCCTGCTCCAACGCTAGAATCGCCGCCATGAAGCTGCTGCGCGCCATTCTGCTGTTGAGCCTGCTGTGCCTGCCGACGTTCTCGTCGGCGGTCGTGGCGGTATCGGCATGCACGGCGGACGGTGGTGGACCGCATGCGCAAGTGCATGCAGCCGCGGATTGCTGCGGCGACGAATCGCATGCCATGCGCGGCGAGACCTGCGACGGGGCGTCGTGTGCGGCGCACTGTGCGGGCGCGGCCCTGTTTGCTGGCGCGCGCTCACTCACCGTGCGCGCGCAGGCGCACATTCTTGCGGCGGCCCCGGTTCAGGTGCCACCGCCCGCACCGGTGTTTCACGAAGAGCGACCGCCCAGACGGCCCGTCTGAATGACTTGAATACGGCGACGTGTCGCCGTTCGTTCCAATTCAGTTCGGGAGTTTCCCCCATGCGTTTTTCGATTTTCCACGCCGCCGTGATGGCGGCAACCGCCTTGTTGGCGAGCGCCTGCAGCGACGTGGCGCCGACCGACCGAGCGTCGCTGGCAAGCGGCAAGGCGCTATACGATCAGCACTGCGCCAGTTGCCATGGCGCCGACCTGGCGGGCCAGCCCGACTGGCGCACGCGCAAGGCCGATGGCCGTCTGCCGGCGCCGCCACACGACGAGAGTGGCCACACCTGGCACCACCCGATGCCGATGCTGTTCCAGATGACGCGCAACGGCCTCGTGCCGCCGCTCGCGCCGGCCGGCTATCAAAGCGACATGCCGGCGTTTGCCGGTACCTTGTCGGATAATGAAATCCATGCCGTGCTGGCGTACATTGAAAGCACCTGGTCCGAGGACATCCGGGCCCGACGCGCGAAGCGTTTTGGTGCCGCGGGGCGCTGAGCGCGCCGGCTATTTGCAAGGAATAACCACATGAAAATTCTCAAATCCCTGATTGCGACGGCACTGCTCGGTGCGAGCGTCGCGTGGGCCGAGTTGCCGAGCGTGACCCTGTACAAGGACCCGAACTGCGGTTGCTGCAGCAAGTGGGCCGAGCGCATGCGTGACGCCGGCTTCCACGTGAAGGAAGTGCACAGCCAGCAGATGGCGCAGGTGAAGCAGCAGCTGGGTGTGCCCGAGGCGCTCGGTTCGTGCCACACGGCACTTGTCGGCGGCTATCTGGTCGAAGGTCATGTGCCGGTGGCCGACGTGAAGCGTTTGCTCGAGTCGGGCACCGATGTCGCCGGCGTCGCGGTACCCGGCATGCCGGCGGGCTCGCCGGGCATGGAAGGGCCGTATCCGGCGGAGCACTACGATGTGCTCAGTTTCGAGCGCAGCGGCAAGGCGGCGGTGTTCGCGCGCCACTGAAGGGGACGCGTCGGCGCGCCCGATACCGGCGCGCCGACAGTAGGAGTGAGCAATGAAGCACCCGATGACAGGAAGCCTCCGCATCGTCGCGCTGACGACGGTGCTTGCCTTGAGCAGTGCGCCGGCCATGGCGCAGCAACGCGGCACGGTGACCGGTGACAAGGCCACCGACATGGCGGTCGATCTGGTGGTGGTGCGGCCGCTGGGCATCGTCGGCGCGGCGGTGGGGACGGTCGGCTTTGTGCTGGCGCTGCCCTTTACGCTGCCAACCGGTTCGGCCGGCGAGACGGCGGAGGAGTGGATCGGCAAGCCGCTCGAATACACCTTCGACCGTCCGCTCGGGAATTTCAATCAGTGCGGCAAGGATCGCCATCCCTGCGGGCGCTGATGTCGGTGTCAGCCCTCGCGCAAGCGCAGGATGCGCCAGGCACCGTGCAGGATGAGTGCGCTGATGGCGGAGCCGATCACCCAGTCCGGCCATGCGGTGTGCAGCCAGCCGACCAATAGTGCGGCGACGATCACGCCCAGATTTGCCAGTGCGTCGTTGGCGGTGAATATCCAGCTCGCCTGCATGTGCGCGCCGCCGTGGCGATGACGCGCCAGTAGCAGCACGCAACTGGCGTTGGCCGCCAGTGCCAGCGTGGCGATGCCGAGCATGATGGGCGATTGGGGTTCCGCGCCGAACCACATGCGGCGCACCACCTCCAGCAGAATGCCCAATCCCAGAATGGCCTGCAGCCAGCCAGATAGATGGGCCATGCGCAGTTTGCGATGGCTGGCGGTGCCGACCGCGAACAGGGCCAGTGCATACACCGAGGCGTCGGCCAGCATGTCGAGGCCGTCGGCCATCAGACCGGTCGACTCCGCCCACCAGCCGGCGACAATCTCGACCACGAACATCCAGGCGTTGATGAGCATGAGCTGCCACAGCACCCGGCGTTCGTCGCTTTCGGGCATTGGTGCGCGTTCGCAGGGGCCGCTGTCGATCAGTTCGTGACCGAAGCCGAGCGGTGCGATGGCCTCGGCGATGGTTTGCGGGTCGCCGGCATGAAACACGGTGAGCGTGCGCGCCGGCAGATCGAAGGCGAGGCCGGCGATGTCATCGCGATCGGCCAGACGCATGCGCACCATCTGCTCTTCGCTCGGGCAGTCCATGCCGGGCAGGTGAAAGCGGCTGGTACGTTCTGCGGCGTGGGATGGATTCGGCGGGGCGTCGGGCGCCGCGTTCGCAGGGGTGTGGCAGTGGCAGTCGGACACGGAGGGATGGCGCTGTGAGTGAGTTCTCAGTGTAGCGTCACGGCCTGTCGTTGGTGTTGAAAAAGCGAGTCACACACCGAGGCAAATCCGCTCGGCCGGGTGGCGGGTCGCTCGCAGGCCAAGCGGGTAGAATGCCCCCTTGTTTGTCTGCATTGCATCAATCGGGAGTAGCGCGTGGTTACACAGGTGGATTGTCGGGGTGAGAAGATCGGTGAGGCGGGGCCGACCGTGGAAATCGTGCTCAAGGAGCTGGTGCGCCGTATTTGCGCGCGCGACCAGCGCCTCGAAGGCATCCCCGGCCACGTCGTGGTGGCCGACGACTTCCCGGCTGCACTCATCGACCTCGGCGATCCGCCGTCACCGGCCGGCGCCATCGTGCCCACCGTGGCGCGGACGCTGTATCGCGAATCCGGCCCGGTGCTGGTGCTCGAAGGTGCCCAGGTGGCGGCGGCCCTGGGAGGCGAGGCCGAGGACATGGCCCGTTTCGTTCACCTGCTGCACAGTGAAATGTGGCGTATTCGACTGCATCTGGACGCGCTCGCGGCCGGTGAGGATGCGCTGGGGGCCTGGCGGGATTCCGCGTTCGATAGTCAGCTGCGTCCGGTCGTCGAGGCGATGCGGCACGAGTACGGCGTAACGCGCCGCGCAGTGTGGTCGCTGCCCGCCGATGCGGACCTCATGCTCAAGCACTTGATGGACGTACTCGACGCCCTGCCGCCCGCCACGCAGGAAGATGTGACCCTGGCACTGTCGAGCGACGATCTGGACGGTCTGTTCGTGCGCAGCCTGGGGCGCATTGCGCACCTGGTGCAGACGGCCGCTCATGCGCAGGGCTATCTGGCCGGCCTCGGCAAGCCACTGGCGGCGATCAGTCCCGAGATGGATTCGGCGCTCACCGAAGGCTTCTTCGGCGCGCACTGGGGGCCGCTCACCGAGCACCTCGACGCCCTGTTCAATGCCGATGCCGACGCCGACATCGAAGCACAGCGCCATCATCTGCAAGAGACGGTGGTGGGCGTTTTCGCCAGTCTGGGCCTGCAGGTGCGCCGAGCCGAGGATGGTGGCGTGTGGATCGAGCCGGGCGCGGCCGGGGGCTGAACAAGGCGTTCGGTCGCCACCACCGCGGCGACGGGGCTGCAAGCGTGTCGAGATACGTTGAAAAAAGGGAGGCGGAGCGCCTCCCTTTTTTTGCGGGTTGTCTGCGTGCGCAGGCCTCAGTGCGTGCCGAGCAGCGGATCGTCGAGTAGCGCGGTGAGCAGCGCGCCCAGGTTCTCTTTCGGATCCGCGCCGCAGCGGGTGATCGGGTCGGCCCTCACGCTGCCGTCGGCGCCATGCAGATGGTTGGGGCGACTGGCCAGATCGGCGTGGGTAGGGGCGGTGTCGATCATCAGCGCCTGCTCGCCGCACTGCCAGCTCACGGCATAGGCGTCACGGGCGGCATAGCGGATTTCGAGGCGCACGCCGCTGTCCAGGTTCACGATCAGCGCGTCCTGCTTCAACTCGGGTGCGCCCTCGAGGCGGGGACCAAACTCGGTGGCCAGCCATTCGGCCAGTTCGATGTGCAGGCTCATCCGCGGTTGCCCTCCTGCAGGTGTGCGGCGAGCATGTCGCGGATGGACTGGCGCGTTTCGTCCAGGATGCGTGCCGACAGATAGTGTTCGTAGGCCGGATGTTCGTCCACTTCACCGGCCTCGATACGCGCGAGCAGGGCCTGTGGGTCGGTGCTCTGCCATTGATCGAGCACGCGATCGCGGTTGCTGCGCAGTTCGTACATCAGGCGCGAGAGCGATTCGATCTCGACTGCGTCTTCGGGCGCTAGCCCGTCAAAGAAGTTTGCCATCGTTCCTCACATCTTCTGGTCGCGCAGGACACCACCGTCGAGCGTGACCATGTCGGGTTTGACTTCGTTGAACTTCATTACCTGGCCACCGTGCGCCTTGGCGAAGGCACTGGCGTCGGCCTCCATGGCGAAGGCGCCAATGGTCGGCCCCATCGAGCCGTGCCTGTCCGAACCCAGCACGTAGAAGGCGGCAGTGGCGTCGATCCAGTGTCCGCGCGGCTGCGCCCAGTCTGCCTTGCCCATATCCTGGACGAACACCGCGCGCACGCGCCGTGCCTGCTCGGGGGCGAGGTAGACGTTGAACATCTCCACCGTATCGCAGAAGAAGTCCGGCTCGCTGGCGCCATCGTACAGGATCTGCCCCTTGGGGCCGGGGAAATTCGCCAGCAGCATGCCGTCGAGCACGCAGGTCGTGCCGTCGGTGATCTCTACCGGCACGGCGGCCGTGTCTTGCTGCTTCGCGCATCCGGCAAGCAGGGTGGTGGTGGCCACGGCGGCCATGAGCAGTGACTTGATCGGCGCCTTCATCGGCGGAATCTCCATGCAGCGATGCCCAGCGGTGCAGCGATCCACAGGCACATGATGAGGCCCAGTGACAAGGGATCGGCCAGGCGGGAAGGGAAAACGGTGGATAGCCCGTACAGGGTGTGCACCTGATCAAGGCTGAAGATGTTGAGCACTCGGAACACGTCTGCCGGGTTGGCCAGCATCAGCCACGGGAATATCTCGCCGCCGTACTGACCGCCGGTGGCCACCAGCGCACCGAGCAGCAGCAGATCGAACACCAGCACGAAGAAGAACCACAGCGCGATGGCCAACCCCGAGGCGCGCGTGCGGTCGGTGGCGAACACCGAGACCATCACCGCGAGGCTCAAAAAGGCCATGCCCAGCAACACCGAACTGAGCATGAAACCGGCGTAGTGGAACAGCGCGGTCAGATCCAGCTGGGCGGATAGCACGACACCTACCAAGCCGAAACCGGCAACGGTCGAAAAGGCCAAGGCCGCCGACAAGCCGAAGAATTTCCCGAGCAGCAGTTCAAGCCGGGTGATGGGCAAGGACAACAGCAGATCGAGCGAGCCGCGCTCGCGCTCGCCGACGATGGCATCGAAACCGAGCATCAGGGAAATCAGTGGGATCAGGTAGATCACCAGGCTGACCAGCGAGGCGATGGTGACCTCGATCGAGCGGAAACCGACCGCGCCCTGCTGGGCGCCACCGGCGTAGGCGATGACCAGCGCGAAGGTGGTGAACACCAGCGCGACCGCCAATACCCAGCGGTTGCGGATGCGGTCCCAGAATTCCTTGCCGGCGATGGTGGCGATCTGACGAAATTCGAGGTTCATGATTGCGTTTCCTTTGACCCGTCAGTCCGAGAATCCGAAGAACACGTCCTCGAGCGAAGGCTCGCGCACGGTCAGATCGAGTACGCGTCCGCCGAGTGCGGCCAGTGCCTCGATGACCGCCATTTTGGTTTCGCGCCGGCATTGGACCGCGACGTGGCTCTCGCGGGCCTCGATGGCGCTGATCGGCAGGTGGCCGAGCGCCGAGCGCACGGCTTCGAAATCTTCCGGCGCGACGCGTACATCGAACCACAGCGGTAGGTCCATCTGCTCACGCAGCGCCTGGACCGTGCCGCTGGCCTGCACGAGGCCCTTGGCCATGATCGCCAGGCGGTCGACGCGCTCCTGGATTTCGGCGAGGATGTGCGAGGTCAGGATCATGGTGACCCCTTCGGCCTTGAGACCGCGCAGGATGGCGTAGAAATCGCGGATCGCCTCGGGGTCGAGGCCGGTGGTCGGCTCGTCGAGGAACAGCAGTTGCGGGTGGCCGAGCAGGGCCTGGGCAAAGCCCAGCCGCTGGCGCATGCCCTTGGAGAATTCGCGCACGCGCCGCCTGCTCGCATGGGTGAGGCCAACCTTGTCGAGCAGGGCGGGGCATTCACGTGCGTCGGCGCCCTTGAGGTGGGCGAAGAACTGCAAGGTCTCAAGCGCCGTGAGGTTGTCGTAGAGCACCACGTTTTCGGGCAGGTAGCCGATGCGCCGACGCACCGCGCGAAAGTCGCTGCCGCTGACCGCCACACCGTCGATGCGGATCTCGCCGGCGGTGGGGGCGAGCAGGCCCAGCATCATCTTGAACAGGGTGCTCTTGCCGGCGCCGTTGTGGCCGATCAGACCAAACAACTCACCGCGTCCGACGGCCAGGTCGACGCCATTGACTGCTTGCACCTTGCCGAAGTGGCGAACGACCCCATGCGCCTCGATCACGCTGGCGGCGCGCGTCGCATCTACCGCCGTGGCGGCACTGCGATTGCCAGCGGGCACGGGTGCGATGGTCTCAAGGGGGCGTTTCAAAACGTTTTCCAAGCCAGATACTCCAGTCGGTGTGCGCGGGTGTCATGCGCGGCGAGCGATCCACCACGCTGGGCGCACGCAGCACCGGGAACTGTTGCGCGATCAATCTCAGGCTCTGCACGGCCGGGCTGGCCATCAGCAGGCGCATCATCGGATAGCGCCAGGTCAGCCGGTCGACGATGTCGTTGGCCTCGTAGGGCACATCGCCGCGCGCATCGCCATTGCGATCCCAGCCAAGATAGTTACTCCAGTAGTTGCCGGCCTTGATTCCCCACAATTCGTCACGTGCGGCCACGTACTTGACCTGCGATTGGTTGGCGACGAAGTCGTTTTCGTCCACCTGATTGTGAATCGAGCCGGCCCACAAATGGATGCCGACCACGTTGTCGACGATGAGGTTGTCGCGGATCTCGTTGTACTCGGCGTCGTAGATGAAGAAGCCGCGGTGGTTGCCCGCTACCACGTTGCCCTCGATCACCGAGTCCTGGATGGTGCGCAACATGATGCCGTGGTCGGAATTGCCCCAGGCGCGGTTGTTGCGCACGATCTGGTCACGGGTCATCATCAGCGCCAGCCCGCCGCGGTTGTGGTAGGAGTCGTTGTTCTCCCAGGTGTTGTGGTAGGAGTTCATGTAGTGCGTGCCGTAGCGCACGTTGTGGATCTTGTTGCCGCGAAACAGCGCGTGGTGCGAGACATCCACGTAGATGCCGTCACGCACGAAGCTGATTTCGTTGCCGATGATCTTGGCGTGCTGGGCGTTGTAGAGCTCGATGCCGTTGCCGCGCTGGGCCGAGGGGTGGTCGCGCTTGCCGGTGATGATGTTGTCGCGCACCTCTACGCCGGAGACCTTCTCGATCCACAGACCGAACAGGGTGTAGCTGAAGCTGCAGTTGCGCACGGTGGTATTGTCGGCGCCCGGCTTGATGTACACCCCGGCGTTCTGTGCGCCCAGATCGTCTCCCGAGTCGGCGATGATGAATCCGTCGAGGGTGACATGGGGCGCGGTGATGCGGACGGTGTCGCCCCTCATGCCGCCGGAGATTGTCGGCCAGCGAACGCCGATCAGGGTCACGGGTTTATCGACGTGCAGATTCTCCACATACCGCCCGCGCAACACCCGCACGGTGTCGCCGTCGGCGGCGCGGTCGATGGCCGCCTGGATCGATTCGCCCGGCTGCACCGTCCATTCGCCGGCGGTCACACCCTGGCACAGGCACAGGGCGGCAAGGGCGGCAAGCAGGTATTTCAACGTGGTCATGGCGTGTGCGTCAGACCGCCAGCACGCCCAGTGACTTGAGCGCAATGAACAGGCTGGCGCCAATGAGTAGGTTCTTGAAGCCGACATAGCAGATCATGTCCATGATACCTGCTCGGCGATAGCGTCTGCCCCACCACGGACCTTCCTTGACATAGGGTTTGGCGCCCAGGCGCACGACGACCTCGAACACGCTCCAGCCGAACCACCAGCCGATGAGTGCGCCGGCCTGCAACTGGCCGAGCGCGGCGAGTATCCACACGACGCTCGCGGCCAGCCCCAGCGCGAGGCCCGCGGCCTGCAGCGCCCGTTGACGCTCGAAGCCGGCACGGCTCCACGGCCACAGGTGATCCCAGACCTCCACGGCCAGCCAGTGCAACACATTGCCGCCGGCCGCGTGGGTGGGCTCGAAAGGTTCGCTGGGCATTCTCGGATCGACCATGATTCAACTCCTCGATGCCGCGGCGGGCACCGGCTTGATGGGGATGAAGTAGCCGTCCTTGCCGATCGGGGTGAGCGGCAGGCCGGCCTTGCTGCGGTGGCGGCGCTCCTTGGCGAGCGGCGGGCAGCCGTGGTCGTCGTGGTAGAGGATCATGCAGTCCATGCACAACAGGCATTCGCGCGGGTCGATGCGTCCGTCCTTGTCGATGGCGAGCGAGCCGCAGCTCTTCGCGCAGGCTTTGCAAGTGTCGCACTCCTGCTTGCGCTTGAGGCCGAACCAGCGGAAGGTCGTCGGCATCGCGAGCGCCGCACCGAGCGGGCACAGGTACTTGCAGAACGGCCGCTCGACAAAGATCGAAATGCCCAGCAGTGCCGAGGCGAACAGCGCGTAGGGCCAGGCGCGGTTGGAGATGCCGACCAGGAAGGTGGTCTTGAAGGGCTCGACCTCGGCGAGCTTCTCGGCCAGCCCCATGGAGAACATCGACACCCCGAGCAGACCGAAGAAGACCGCGTACTTGATCCACTTGAGTTTGTCGTGCAGCGCCTTCGGCGGCACGCGCTGGAAGCGCTTGAGGCCGACCAGACGGGCGCATTTGTAGATCAGTTCGGAGAGCGAGCCGAAGGGGCACAACCAGCCGCAGAACAGCCCTCGGCCCCACACGAACACGGTGACGATGATGAAGATCCAGAAGATGAAGATGAACGGATCGGTAAGGAACAGCTCCCATTTCCACTGAAACAGCAGCGAGTGGAACCAGGTGAGCACCTGGGTGATCGACGGCTGAGCGAGCAGCCCGAAGCCGACGAAGCCGATCGACAGCACCCAGCCGGTGTACTTGAAGGCATTGACCGGCCACTTGCGCTTGTGGTCGGCGCGGCGCACCAGCCGGTTGCGGTTGGCGTACACCGTGGCGATGGCGACCAGCAGGGCGATGAAGGCGGCGATCGCGCCGGCGCGTTCCTTCCAGATGCGCAGCCAGGTCGGATCGGGCCGTACCACCTCGGGCCGGCCGCCTTCCAGGTAGGTCGCCGGCAGCCAGTATTCGGAATCGAAGTTGGCGAAGGTCCTGGCGCGGGTGATCTTGTCGAGCTTGTTGCCGATGAACATGAACTTCCACGGATACGCCGCCGAGAAAGCGCCCTTGCCGTGGATGGTGAAGATTGCCGATTCGGTGAACGCGGGCGCACCGGGTGCCGCGATGCGGTAGAGGTTCTGGTAGTCGAGGTCGCGGAAGGTGAAGGCGTCGCGGCCCTGGCGTACCTGCACCCGGTCGTAGATGCCGCCACGCACGAAGCCGGAGCCCTTGAAGGATTCGCGCCCGGCGCTGCGGATCACGAAGATCGCGTGGTCGTTTTCGTCGAGATCCCGGATGAGACGCTCGTAGCCGGTTTTGCCGAGGATGGCGCGGCCGACGTCGGGCTGGTTGAGGTAGCCATACCACAGCGCGATGAAGGGTTCGCCATTGTTGGGCAGTCCGACCTCGGCGGGCTGCACCACCAGTGGCTTGACGGCGCCTTCGGCGACGAGTGTGTCCCAGTCCGGCGTGGTGCCCCGATCGACGAATTTCGCCTGCGCCCGCTCCGTCGGTTTGAGGATGCCCACCTGCTGTGCCACCGCCGTGCCCGAGGTCATCATCACCTGGTTCTGTGCGACCACGGTCACCGTTGCGCCGGTGATGGCGTCGAGGCCGACGATGTTCTCCTCGGGGCGCGAGGCGCCGATCTCGAGGTTATCGCCGACGAACTTGCCGACGTACTGGTCGTTGAAGGCAATCAGGGCGGTTTCCGGAATGCCCAGCAGCAGGATCGGTTCGGAGTGCTTGAGCACCTTGACGCCGGTGAAATGCCCGGTGGTGTCCATGCCGATCAACGTTACCACCGGCTTGCCCGAATAGGCCGGCGTGTCGGTGATGTCGATGGACAGCATCACGTAGCCGACCAGGGTCTGTTTGCCGTTCTCGCTGCGATAGGCCTCGACGTAGGGCGGCGTGCCGCGACGATCGGAGAAGCTGTCGGCGCCGGGAATCACGTCCTTGCACGGCGCATAGTCACACATGCGCGGCGAGCCGGTGAGCTCGGGAGGCAAGTTAACCTCGTAGGTGTCGGCAAAGACGGGCAACACCATCAAGCCGAGCAGCAGCGCAACAAGATTCGTGCGGCAGACGGCAAAGATTCTCATGGATGCACTCCGGGTTTGAGTTTATTAACCAATCCTAATAAACCCCTGGTAGAACGTAATTGTCTCCCATCAAGTACGAGGGAAAGTCGTGCGCCGAAAAGCAGGAACGCCGGGGACGGATCCCCGGCGTTCCTGTGACGGCCCACCGGTGCGGCGGGCCGTTTTCGCGGCCTCAGGCCTCGACGATCATGCGGCTGCGCATCTCCAGGTGCAGGGCATGGCAGAAGTTGGTGCAGTAGCACCAGAACACCCCGGGCTGGTCCGCCGTGAAGGTGACCGACTTGGTCTCCTGCGGGTTGACGATGAACTGGACGTCGTAGCGCGGAATCGCGAAGCCGTGGGTCAGATCCTCCACCTTGTCGTGGTTGGTCAGAATCAGCGTGACCTCATCACCCTGCTTGAGACGGAACTCCGGCAGGCTGAAGGCCGGCGCCTGGCTGGTGATCTTCACCGTGACCTTGTTGCCGTCACGGAACACGCCCGACTCCTTGGGATCCTTCACCGCATTGGGGAATTCGTCCATGTTGTAGACTTGGCGCGTCTTGACGATGTCGCGGCGCACGATGATCGAATCGTGCGGCTCCGAGTACACCGAGTGATCGGCCACCAGCTTCATCTTGTCGCCGCTGATGTCGATCAGCTGGGCGGTCTCCGAATGCAGCGGGCCGACCGGCAGGAAGCGGTCCTTGGAGAACTTGTTGTCCGACACGAAGAACTTGCCGTCGGATTCCTTGGTCTCGCCCATCGAGCAGAAACCGTGGCCGGGCTGGTAATGCACGTCGATGCGGTCGAGCACCGGTTGCGCGTTCTTGTCGCCTTGGAAGGCCTTGATCGCCGTCTCCACGTTCCACTTGACGATCTGGCTATCAAGGAACAGCGTCGTGTAGGCATTGCCTTTGTTGTCGAAACCGGTGTGCAGCGGGCCGAGGCCGATTTCCGGCTCGGCGACGACGGTATCGCGCGGCTCCTTGAGGCCACCGTCGAACCACTTGAGCACCAGATCGTGCTGGATGACCGTGCCGGTGGGTGACAGCTTGCCGGAGCACACGTAGTACTTGCCGTCGGGGCTGACGTTCACCCCGTGCGGATTCTTCGGAATCGGCACGTAGCAGGTCAGCGCGGTCTTGGGGTCGGCATTCGCCGCCTTGGTGCCATCAACGACCGGCACCTTCGAGGCGCCATAGGTCTTGAACTTGCCATCCTTGACGGCTTGCTCGATGCGCGCCACGTTGAAGAACAGGCAGGCGTCGCGCTCGACCGCCATCATGTCCGGGTAGTGGACGCCCATCTCGGTGTTGTACTGGTTGGTGCTGGCGAGCTTGCCGTCGTAGGAGGTCGCCACCAGATCGCAGTTGCCATCGATGAGCACCTGCCAGCGCACGTCCATGGTGTTGGCGTCGACGCAGGTGAACAGCGAGCGGTAGGCTTCCGGCGTATCGAGTTCGCGCCCGTCGTTGGGTAGCGGAATCGAGAATTCAGCGCCGCAGAACACCCGCGTGGTGTGGTTGATGCTTGCATCGACCGGGTCGCGCTTGTCCGGGAAGGTGCCATGGAAGCCCTGGATGTTCGGGATCTCGGTGATCTTGTCGCATTCCATGGTGTCCATGGTGATGCGTGCCAGACGCCCGTGGATCTTGTCGTTCACGAAGATGTACTTGCCGTCGTAGGTGCCGTCGGTATAGGACTGATGCACGTGGTGGGTGTCACCGGTGGTGAATCTCGGCGTGCCGTCGGCCTTGCGGCCGAGGATGTCGCGCGACTCGTTGGTGATGCCCCAGCCAGTGAGCGCATCCATGTTGAACACCGGAATGCGCTTGAACAGGCGGCCGGAGGGCAGACCGTAGATGCGCACCTCGCCCGAGTGACCGCCGCTGCAGAAATCGTAATAGGTGTCGAGCTGGCCCGGCGCCACTTCGTAGGCACTGGCGACCGCCTCGGCGACCGGTGCGCTCTTGGCGGCAGGCGCTGCTGCAGGCGCCGCGCTCTGCTCGGCCTTCTTGCATGAACTCAAACCCACGGCCAGACCGGCGCCGGCAAGGCCGGTCAATGCGGCCGAGTTCAGGAACTTGCGCCGCGTCGGGTCCGCTGGCAGGGGCTGTTGGCTGTGATCGTCATGGCTCATTGTCTGAATGCTCCGTATTCTTGAAATGGGTGTGCAGGCGCGAAACTGTCGAAGTGCAGGACACGCATGGAATATGCGGCCATGCGGCGAATTGCCGCAGGCCACTGTAGTGAACCGAACGAAGAAAGAAATTGATTTTCGGCAAGAACTACGCTGTAAACGGGTGTTGGCGCATCGAATCGGCGTGAACACGCATCCGGTCGGCAAACCGCGTTTCTTCAGCCATGCCCCACGGGATGGGCCGCGCAAGCGGGGGACGGCGGAATATCTGCGTGAGGGCGAGAGAGGATGAACGCAGGCCAGCGCGTTACACTCGCTGTCGAGGGGGCTGCACGTGGCAGGTCTCCTGCGCCTTGTCGGATGCTTGACTCCCGTCAATGGCAACGCACGCGTTGCCCGATAGCATCCTGCTCGCTATTTCTTCCAACGGAGATGTTTCATGCATATTAAAAATATTTCGATCCTGGCGCTCACCGCGCTGAC
>JBNKNO010000056.1:0-6584 GCA_050293885.1 Rhodocyclaceae bacterium
CGGCACCTGCGCGCGCCGCTGCAGCATCCGCTCTATCCGCCGCGCAAGGTCGGCAAGGCCGACGACAGCCTGTGGGTGCGCGGCGCCTACCTGCACAATCTGCAGGAAATCGATGCGCGCTTCCCCTTGCAACGGCTGACGGTGGTGACCGGCGTGTCCGGCTCCGGCAAGTCCACGCTGGCGCGCGACGTGCTGCTCGACGGCCTCAAGGCCAGCCTGCACGGCGAGGCGGTGAGCGGCTGCGCGGCCATCGACGGGGCGGAACAGATCGAGCGCGTGCTGGAGGTGGACCAGACCCCCATCGGCAAGACGCCGCGCTCCTGCCCCGCCACCTACGTGGGTTTCTGGGATCTGATCCGCAAGGCCTTTGCCGACACCGCCGAAGCACGCATGCGCGGTTGGGCGGCGGGGCGCTTCTCCTTCAATACCGGTGCCGGACGCTGCCCGGTGTGCGAGGGCCAGGGCCAGCAGCGCATCGAGATGAGCTTCCTGCCCGATGTGAAGGTACCGTGCGAGGCCTGCGGCGGCCGGCGTTTCAATCGCGAGACGCTGTCGGTGCGCTGGCGCGGCAAGACCATTGGCGAGGTGCTGGCGATGGACGTGGACGCGGCGGTGGATTTCTTCGCCGCCCATCCCCGCATCCATCATGCGCTGGCGCTGCTGCGGGACGTGGGTCTGGGCTACCTCACGCTCGGTCAGGCGAGCCCGACGCTGTCGGGCGGCGAGGCCCAGCGCATCAAGCTGGTGACCGAGCTGAGCAAGTCGCTCACGCCCACCGGCAAGCAGCGTGGGCGCGTGAGCGCGGGCCAGACGCTGTACGTGCTCGATGAGCCCACCGTCGGCCTGCACATGGCCGATGTCGAAAAACTCATCCACGTGCTGCACCGACTGGTGGATGCGGGCAACACGGTGGTAGTGATCGAGCATGATCTGGATGTGATGGCCGAGGCCGACTGGTTGATCGACCTCGGGCCGGAAGGCGGCGAGGGCGGTGGCGCGATCGTTGCCAGCGGGCCGGTGGTGAAGGTGCTGGCAAAGAGCGCGGGGCACACCAGTCGCTTGCTCGGCCAATTCCTCAAGCATCGGAAGGCGCATGCCGTGAATGCGGGTGTCGGGGTGCGGCAAGGCACGCCGAGCTGACAACGACCACTCACACAACGGGAGCAGACATGAGACGACCGCTATACCTGAGCGCCGGCCTGGCGTCGCTGGGCTTGGGTTTTGCCGGTGTGTTCCTGCCCCTGCTGCCGACCACACCCTTCGTGCTGCTGGCTGCGTTCTGCTTTGCCCGTGCCAACCCGGCTTGGGAGGCACGTTTGCTGGCCGATCCGCGGTTCGGGCCGTCCATCAAGGCGTGGCGCGAACGCGGTGCCATTCCCGCCCACGCCAAGCGACTGGCCGTCATGATGATGTTGATCAGCGCCGTTGGCGGCTGGTTTTTACTGCCGCGCGGTTGGCACTGGGTGCCGGCGGCCTGTTGCACGGCGGTGGCGGTGTGGTTGCTGACGCGGCCGTCCGACTAGGGCGTGTTCCGCCTCAGAACTGCATCGACAGCCCGGCATACACCTGCCGGGAGACCCGATTGGCGGCCCGGTTGCCATACACCAGCTGCATGGCCGGGTCGGCGATTTCCTGATGGCGCGGCCCGAGGTTCAGTGCCGTGAGGCTGAAGCGGGCGGGCTGGCCGAACAAGGTGAGCTTGCGCGTCACCGAGATGTCCATGGTGGTGAAATCATCGACCATGTAGCGCCCATTGGCGACGAAGCTGTCGCCGCTGGCAACAGGGCCGATGCGCGTGATGCTCACAAAGCTCGTCCATTGTTCGCCCCATTCCTGTTGCCAGCTCAGATGGGCCGTGAACGGCGCAATGCCGGACTCCACCGCTTCGCTGTCGGCGTCGCGATTGATCAGGCTGTAGGCCAGGCGCCACTCGCTGCCTGCCCACGGGTGCGTCTGGAGTTGAATCTCCAGGCCGGTCAGGGTCACCGGTTTGGTGAAGTTCGCGAAGTGCGTGGTGGGGACGGCGCTGGCGAGAACGGGGGCTGGGCCGGGCGGGTTCGCGGCTTGGGCGCGAATGACCAGATCGCGCAGCTCTTCGCGGAAGACACGCAGGTCGAGCATGCTTTTGCCGGTTTCGAACTGTTGAATCAGGCCGGCTTCGAGGGTGTCCGCACGGGTTTCGCGAATGTCCGGGTTGGGAATATACGGATGGGCGAGGAGCAGGTTCGTCTTCGGATCGAACACCTTGACGTCGCCGTAGCGCTCAAAGATCGTTGGCCCGCGCCATGCGCGCGAGGCGCCCAGCCGTAGCGTGGTGCCGGGGATCGCCCGGTAGCTGCCATAGATGCGCGGGCTCAGGCGCCAGCCGATGCCCGGATCTTCGGCGGCGAGACCCAGGTTGAGGCTGATGCCGTCGACGGGCTGCCATTCCAGATTGCTGAACAGGCGGTGCTGACGGTCGATGATGTTGTCGCGGGTCGAGAAGGAAAACGGCGCGCGTACATGCGTCTGGTTCGAGCTGAGGCCCCACACGCCGCGCAGTTCGGGCGACCAGCGATCACGTACCTGAAATTCGACGCCGGTCCGCTGGTCTCGGCGGTCGCGTGACAGCGGTACGTCGGTAAAGCTCAGTGCGTCGGCGGTCCAGTCGTCCTTGAAGTCGAGCTGGTGGTGATAGAGGCTCGCCGACCACTCCCGGTCGGCGTCGGTCACATGATGCCAACGCAGGTGCATCATGTGATTTTCGTCGTCGGCGGTGCGCACGTCGTTGTTGTCGAGCGGTGAATCCGGATAGCCCCGTTGCGGGCGTTCATGGGAACTGCCGAGCCGGACCGTGACGGTGTTTTCGCGGTCGATGAGCGCATCGGCACGCAAGCTCAATCGCTGCGTGGTGCGCGTGTCGTGCAGGCCTTTGAAACCGTCGTCGTGCTGCTCCCCGGCAGTGAGCCGCAAGGAAATGGGCGCCAGATTCGCGGACCAGCCGACCTCGACATCGCGAATGGACGAATCACCCAGCACCGTGCTGACGCGAACCCCGGGTTCTTCGCCGCCAGTGCGGGTGATCAGGTTGACCGTGCCGAGCAGTGCGCTTGACCCGAAACTGTTGGCGCTGGCGCCGCGCACGACCTCGATGCGTTCGATCTCGCTCAGGAAGATCGGCACGCCCGACCACCCGACAGTGCCGAAGTTGGTCGGGACGTGGACCGTAGCGCCATCGACGAGTACCTGCATCTCGCCGGGCGTGGACAGCCCCAGACCGTGATAGCTGACCCAGGTCGCATGCCCACGCTCATGGCCGATGTGCATGCCCGGTACGAAGCGCAGCAGGCGGGGAATGTTCCGGTAGTGGGTCGCCTCGATGGTGCGCCGGTCGATCACCGTCATCGCGCCCGGTGCGTCTTGCAGCGGCTGCGGCAGGCGAGCCGCGGTGAGCACGACCGGCATTGCCGCGAAATAGGCGTCCTCTTCGAAACCCGCCTCGGTTGCCAGCGCGTTGCTGGAGCACACCGTCAGCGTCGCGTAGAAACCCGAAAGGGCGACAAATCTCGCGAACACTGAAAGGAGGGATGGGCGGCAGGGCATAGGGGACCGGGAAATAAGACGGAGCTTATCGCTATTAGACTTTAGGCGTAGTGGTAATAGGTCACAAGTAGCACGGTCGTTCGTAGGTTTTTTTGTAAAAAATGCAGCCGGCGGATTTCTCCGCCGGCTGCGATTGTACTCAATATGGGCAAGATTACTCTATTCGCATGGGGACATAGATACGTCCTTCGCCACGCTGGATCAATAACGCGAAGCGCTTGCCGGCGCGCTTGACCAGTGTTCTGAAGGTCTTGACGTCGGTGATCGGGTGGTTGTTGAGCGCCAGGAGGACGTCGCCCTGTTGCAATCCGGCCTTGGCGGCGGGGCCGTCGACCTGCTGGACGACCAAGCCCCCCGGCACGTTGAGCTGCTGGGCTTCCTGGCGGGTCAGTGCCCGTGCCGTCAGGCCGAGTTGTCCGCCGGTATCGTGGCCGCGACGGGTGCGTGCCTGCACGATCTCACTGTCCATGGCACCGAGCGTGGCCTCGACGATGCGTGATTTCCCGTCGCGCCAGATCTCCAGCTTGATCTCCGAACCCGGACGCATTTCGCCGATGATGCGCGGCAAGTCGGCGGAGTCCTTCACGGTGTTGCCATTGACGCCAAGAATCACGTCGCCGGCTTTCAGCTCGGCTTCGTCGGCGGCGGAACCGGGCTCGACGCTCGAGACAAGTGCGCCGCGTGGCGTATCGAGCCCGAAGGAGTCGGCCAGTTCTTCGTCGACGCCCTGGATCGTGACACCAAGACGGCCGCGTTTGACCACGCCGAATTCCTGAAGCTGCTCTTTCACCTTCATGGCAACATCGATCGGTATGGCAAAAGATATACCCATGAAGCCGCCCGAGCGGGAGTAGATTTGCGAGTTGATGCCGATGACTTCACCGTCCAGGTTGAACAGTGGCCCGCCCGAGTTGCCCGGGTTGATGGCGACATCGGTCTGGATGAACGGCACATAGGTTTCGTCCGGCAGGCGTCGCGCCTTGGCCGAAATGATGCCGGCGGTGACCGTGTTCTCGAAGCCGAACGGCGAGCCGACGGCCACCACCCATTCGCCGACACGTGACTTTTCCGCATCGCCGATCCTGACCGTGGGTAGGCCGCTGGCGTCGATCTTGAGCAGCGCAACGTCCGTCCGTTTGTCCACGCCTTCGACCTTGGCCTTGAACTCCCGCTTGTCGGTCAGGCGCACCGTGACCTCGGTGGCGTCGTCCACCACATGGGCGTTGGTCAGCACGTAGCCATCATCGCTGACGATAAAGCCGGAACCGACACCGCGGGCAATCTGCGGCGCGCCGCCCGGGCCGCCCGGCATGCCGGGGGGGATAGGCACGCCGAAACGGCGCAGAAAGTCCTGTAACGGGTCACCGGCGCCGCCAAAGCCGCTGGAAACTTCCTGAACCACACTGATGTTGACGACCGCCGGACCGACATGCGACACCAGATCCGCGAAGTTCGGCAGATTTCGGGCCATCGCGAGGCCGGCGCTGGCGGTGGCCGGCGTGGCGGGTGCGGCGTGAGCGGTGCCGACCGGCGAGCCTTGCGGCCACAAGGTGGCGGCAAGACCGATGCTGCCGGCAACGACGGCGATACGGACGGTGCGACGATTCATGAATCCTCCTTGAGTCATGCTCATGATATGAGGTCGAAGTCGACAAGTTCAATGCCGGCCTGGTGGGGCAAGGCGACATCGGCGCGATGAGCAAGCCTGCGGGCGTCGCGCGACATGCCATCAAAATGCACGCTACCCGCTTGGGTGATAGGCTGGAATAATCACATTACTGCTGACCATGGAATGTCCGGACCGTTCCGGGATCGAGGTTTTTCATGACATTGACGGATCTGAAGTACATCGTTGCGCTGGCTCGCGAGCGTCATTTCGGGCGTGCTGCCGAGCAGTGTCACGTCAGCCAGCCGACGCTCTCGGTGGCGATCAAGAAGGTTGAAGAGCAGCTTGGCGTGCTGCTCTTCGAGCGTGGCACCAGCGATGTCAAAGTCACCGAACTGGGCGAGCGTGTTGTCGAGCAAGCCCAACGCGTGCTGGTCGAAGCCAGCCAGATCAAGGAGATCGCCCAGGCCGGAAAAGACCCGCTCGGGGGCGCGCTGCGTGTGGGCGCCATCTACACCATCGGCCCCTACCTGTTTCCGCGCCTGATTCCCAAGGTTCGGGAGTTGGCGCCGCGGATGCCCCTCATCCTCGAAGAAAACTACACCGCCAAGCTCGCCGAATCGCTCAAGCGCGGCGATATCGACGTCGCCATCCTGGCGCTGCCTTTTGTGCAGCCGGGTATCGTGGCTCAGCCGATCTACGAAGAACCTTTCCGGGTGCTGATGCCGGCGGATCATCCGTGGTCACAGCAGAAAACGGTCTCGTCCGAGCAGCTCGCGGAAGATCAGCTGTTGTTGCTCGGGGCAGGCAACTGCTTCCGCGATCAGGTGCTCGAAGTGTGCCCCGAATGCAGTGGTGTCGGCGGGTTGCAGCGTACCTTGCAAGGCAGTTCGCTGGAGACCATCCGGCTGATGGTGGCCAGCGGCATCGGCGTCACGGTGTTGCCCAGCACGGCGGCCGACGGCATGCCCAACCACAATGCGCTGCTGGCGGTGCGCCCCTTCGAGGCGCCGGACCCGACGCGCACGGTGGCGTTGGCATGGCGCGTGACCTATCCGCGCAGTGGTGCCATCGATGTGCTGCGTCGGGCCATTCTCGACTGTGCGTTGCCGGGCGTGCGTCCGATCGATGGGGCGCTGCAGGGAGTTGCTGCATAGTTTTACGCAATCGTTTTCATGGTGATGTTTGATTGGATCTATCGATCGTCGGATCGTAAGCTGTCTCCATCGCAATCAGCCACTGAGGGAGTCAGTCATGGACATCGATATCGGCATCGCCAAGAAAGACCGCAAGCACATCACCGAGGGGCTGTCACGGCTGCTGGCCGACAGCTACACCCTCTACCTCATGACCCACAATTTCCACTGGAACGTGACCGGGCCGATGTTCAACACCC
>JBNKNO010000056.1:6682-20796 GCA_050293885.1 Rhodocyclaceae bacterium
CTGCTGGCCGACAGCTACACCCTCTACCTCATGACCCACAATTTCCACTGGAACGTGACCGGGCCGATGTTCAACACCCTGCATCTGATGTTCGAGACGCAGTACAACGAACTGGCCCTGGCGGTTGATCTGATCGCCGAGCGCATTCGCGCGCTGGGTGAGCCGGCGCCGGGGACGTATTCGGCGTTCGCATCGCTGACACGCATCAAGGAGCCCGACGGGGTGCCCAGTGCGGAGGAGATGATCCGCCTGCTCGTGAAAGGGCAGGAGGCCGTCGTCAAGACCGCACGGGAGTTGATGCCCGTGGTCGACAAGGCCGGCGACGAGCCGACTGCGGATGTGCTCACCCAGCGCATGCAGGTGCACGAGAAGACGGCGTGGATGTTGCGTAGCCTGCTCGACAAGTAATACCGTCTCACTGCCACGGCGGCCGCGAAAGCGGCCGTTGTCGCGTCAGAAGCCGCTGCCCGCTTGGGCGAGGTAGTCCGCCTCTTGCGCGCTGCTTGTGCGCCCGAGAATCGCGTTGCGGTGAGGAAAGCGGCCGAAGCGCGCAATCACTTCCTGATGGCGCAGTGCGTAGTCGAGCGTGGATGCGAAGCCCGCATGCGCATCGGCCAGGGTTTGAAACAGTTGCACCGATTCGGCTTGCAGACGGGCGTCTTCTGCGTGTTCGAGCGGCAGGTACACGAAGATGCGCTCGACCGGGGTCAGTTGTTCGTGGGCGCCGGAATCGATGAGTTGTCGCGCGGCCTCGCGCGCCAGTGGATCGCCTGCAAAGGCGCGGGGCGTGTTGCGATGGATGTTGCGGGTGAATTGGTCGAGCACGAGAATGCGGGCCAGTAGGCCGCGCGTCGAGGCGTCCCAGTCGCGCAGACCGCCGTCGAGGGCCGTCGCCGTGAGCGCGCCGAACTGCGCGCGAATGTGCGCGTCCGTCTCATCGCGTTTGCGGAACCACAGCGCCCGCTGCGTGCCGTATTCGTCCGAACCGGGAGTGCCGAACCAGAAATCCAGCACCGCCTGCGCGGCAGGCGGTGCTGGCGTGTTCATTCCGTCGCGTTCTTGGCTTTGGATTTTGCTTTGGTGCCGGCTTTGCCCGCGGCCGGCTTCTTGGGTGCGCGAGGCTCGAATTCAAAGCCGACCCCGCCATCCGGCTTGCGCACCAGAAAGGCGGAGAACTTGCGTTTTGTCCGGTTGGAGATGAAGCCGCGCAACAGCTCGGTCTTGCCTTCGCTGAGCAGCTTGCCCATCTGTTCGCGCTCGATCGGTTGCTGCAGGATGATCTTGCCCGAGCGGAAGTCGCAGCACTTGTCCGGCCCGACCGATTTCTCGCACACGTAGGCCATGCCATGTTCGTACACATTGGCCTGGCACTTGGGGCAGGCGCCAAGGGCTTGCTGATCGGAGAAATCCACCGGCTCGGCGTTTTCGTCGTCCTTGGGCTGGCCGAAGTCGAAGGTCGGCTGCATGTCTTCGTTGAGTTTGATGTCGGCGTTGAACAGCCGGCCCATCTTGTTGCGGAAGCCCAGCAGCGGCCCCACATGGCCCTCACGCAGCAGGGTTTCGATCTCTTCGATCTCGAACTGGCGGCTGGCGACGATCTTCCAGGTACTCCAGTCGCAAGCCTGGCAGGCGAACTTCTTGTAGTTTTCCTTCACCACACCGCCGCACTTCGGGCACGGGGTCTGCAGCGTGACGAAGTCGCCGGGCACGGTGTCCGATTCGTAGCGCTTGGCGCGATCGACCATGTCCTGCGCCATGCGCGCGATTTCGTCCATGAAGGCATTGCGCGAGAGCGCGCCGTGCTCCATCTGCGACAGTTTGTGCTCCCACTCGCCGGTGAGCTCGGGCGAGGTCAGCGCCGATACGCCCAGCCCCTTGAGCAGGGTGATGAGCGAGAACGCCTTGGCGGTCGGCACGAGCTCCTTGCCCTCGCGGTGCATGTACTGCTCGCCGATCAGGTTTTCGATGATCTGGGCGCGGGTGGCCGGGGTGCCGAGGCCACGGCCCGCCATGGCGGCACGCAGCTCCTCGTCGTCCACCATCTTGCCGGCGCCTTCCATGGCGGACAGCAGCGTGGCTTCGTTGTAGCGCGCCGGCGGGCGCGTTTCGAGCGCCTTGAGCTCGATGTCCTCGGTGCTCACCTGTTCGCCTTCGGCCACGGCGACAAGTTCATCGTCGCCGCTCTTCTCGCGACCGACCACCACCAGCCAGCCCGGTTTGACCAGCACCTTGCCCTCGGTCTTGAAGGCTTCGCCTTCGACGCGCGTGATGCGCGTGGTGATGCGGAATTCAGCCGGCGGATAGAACACCGACAGGAAGCGGCGCGTGACCAGATCGTAGATCTTCTGCTCGGGCTCCGAGAGTTTCTTGGGCTCGGTGCCGGTCGGGATGATGGCGAAGTGGTCGGAAATCTTGGTGTTGTCGAAGATGCGTTTGTTCGGTTTCACCCAACCCTGGCGCTTGATCTCGTTGGCGTATTTCGCGTATTCGGCCGGCAGCGTGGACATCGCCTCCTTGACCGTGTCGATATAGTCCTCGGGCAGCGCGCGGGCGTCGGTACGCGGGTAGGTGAGTACCTTGTGACGTTCGTACAGCGCTTGGGCGACCTGCAGCGTGGCACGGGCCGAGAAGCCGAAACGGCCGTTGGCTTCGCGTTGCAGGCTGGTGAGGTCGAACAGCAGCGGCGACTGCTGGGTGGACGGCTTGGCCGCTTCCTCCACCGTGCCGGGCTTGCCATCGCAACGTGCGCGAATCTCTTCGGCGCGCTTGACGTCCCACAGCCGCTCGGCACGGGCGTGTTCGTCCTCGTTCTTCTTGAAGCCTTCGTCAAACCAGCGGCCGGTGTATTCCCCCTCGGCGCAGCCGAAGCTGGCGTGCAGTTCCCAGTAGTCGCGCGGCTTGAACTCGCGGATGCGCTTCTCGCGCTCGATGACCAGGGTCAGTGTCGGCGTCTGCACGCGACCGACGGTGGTGAGGTGAAAGCCGCCGGTCTTGGAATTGAAGGCGGTCATGGCACGGGTGCCGTTGATGCCGATCAGCCAATCGCTCTCGGCGCGGCTGACTGCCGCTTCGCGCAGACCGGAGACATCCTCGGCCGAGCGCAGCTCGGCAAAGCCGTCGCGGATGGCGTTGGCGGTCATCGATTGCAGCCACAGGCGCTGGACCGGCTTCTTCGTTTTCGCGTGCTCGGCAATGAAATTGAAGATCAACTCGCCTTCACGCCCCGCATCGCAGGCGTTGATGAGGGCGTCCACATCCTTGCGCTTGATGAGGCGGGTGAGCAGTTTGAGCCGATCCTCGCTCTTCTTGATGGGTTGCAGCGCGAACTTGGAAGGGATGACCGGCAAGTTGGCGAAGGACCATTTGCCTCGTTTCACCTCCTCGTCGGGCGGTACCGTCAGTTCGAGCAAATGACCGACGGCGGAGGACAGCACGTAGTCGTCCGACTCGAAGAAGTCTTTCTGGCGAGTGAAGCCGCCCAGTGCGCGTGCAATGTCCTGCGCAACCGAGGGTTTCTCCGCAATGATCAGTGTTTTGCTCATGTCGTGGCTGCGAGCCGGCAAGGGCCCGCGAGGTTCCCGAAAATCAGGTGGATGAGCGCGGCATGATAAGGAAGCCGCGGCGACGCTTGCAAGTTTCGGCCGACGAGAGACCACGGGCGCCGGCCTGCGGTACCCGAAAATACAAAGGCGTTGAAAACCGCTTTGTGGCTGTTACGGCCGCGGGGCGGCTTACTGGAGGGTCGGCGGTTCGACCTCGTCGTCCTCGGTCAGTAGTTCGTCTACCAGCAGGGTATCCATCGGCCGGGCTTCTTTCCACAACACCATGAGGACGACGACCTTGATGCGGCCGATCGACAGAAACGGGTCGGGCAGGGCCATGATCCGGTCGATGATGACCTCGCGGGCGCGTGCATCGAGCACACCGGCGCTTTCCAGGAAGGCGAGAAAGCCATGCCCTTCACGCCCAAGCTTGGCCATCTCCTCGGCCACATAGACGCGCACCGAGTCTTTTGACGGCGCTTCGACCTGGGGTTGCGTACCGGCGACGTGGTTCAACTCCGAGAGCCATTCGAGCGCCTCGGTGATCTCCTCGTCTTCAAAGCCGGCCGCAGAGAGTCGGCGCGCCAGTTGATCGGGCGCAGGGCACGCCTCGGCGTGAATATAGTTTTCGAACAGATAAACGAGTACGTCGAACATCGGGGTGCCTGCGTCTTACAGTCGCTGGAAGCGGCCGCCGGGCAGGCGGCTGACTCGCCCTTCCAGTTCCATGTCGAGCAGCATGGCGTAGAGCGTTTCGGCCGTCAAGCCGCTGCGATCGGCCAGCGTGTCGATGGTCACGGGGTCAAAACCCATGGCGTCGAGCAGCGCGCAGCCACTTTCCTCCGGACGGTTCGGCGCCTGCCGGCTCGATTTTGATGTGCGGGAAGGTGGCGAGAACGCCTGCTCTTCGAGGATATCCTGCGCGGTTTCGACCAGTTTGGCCCCTTCGCGAATGAGCTGGTGACAGCCTTTGGACAGCGGCGAATGGATGGATCCCGGGATGGCGAAAACCTCTCGCCCCTGTTCGTTGGCCATGCGTGCCGTGATCAGCGAGCCACTGCCGGGTGCGGCTTCGACCACCAACACCCCGCGGGACAAGCCGGAGATGATTCGATTGCGTCGCGGGAAGTTGTGCGCGGCGGCCGGGGTGCCGAGCGGGAACTCGCTGACAATGGCGCCGTTGTCGACAATGCGTTGGGCGAGCGCCTTGTTGCGGGCCGGGTACAGGCGGTCGGCCCCGGTGCCGATAACGGCCACCGTGCGGCCGTTGCCCGCCAGTGCGCCTTCGTGGGCGGCCGCGTCGATGCCCAGTGCCAGCCCGCTGACGATGCACAGGCCGTCGCTGGCAAGCGTGCGGGCAAAGGCCGCGGCGTTGTCGAGGCCCTGAGGGGTGGCGTTGCGTGAGCCGACAATGGCGAGGCTCATCAGTGACAGCGCGGATGGGTCGCCCTTGACGTACAGCAGCGTGGGCGGATCGGCGGTATCGAGCAGCGCCGGCGGATAGCGCTCGTCCGCCAGGGTGAGAATGTGGTTGTCGGCCGCCTGCGCCCAGGCGAGCGCGGCGTCGATGGCTGCCTGAGCGTCATGGTCGCGCACGGTGTGGGCAAGTTTGTCGCCCACCACCGGGGTGAGCGAGCCGTGGCCGGCATCGAAGATGTGGCCGGGCAGCCCGAATGCCTTGAGTAAACGGCGCTGACGCTCACCCCCGATACCGGGAATGAGCGTCAGTCGTAACCAGTGCGCCAGCGCGTCGGGATTCACGCCCGTATCAGGGCGTGCGCACCGTGTCTGATACCTTCACCGATGCGGTGGCATCGACCACCAGACCGTAAGAGACGCGATCGAAAACACGGAAGATGAAGACGAGGCCGTACCGGTACTCGGGCAGTTCGAATTCTTCCTTGTCCCCGGTTTCCTGATCCTTGTATTCCACCGTGCCGCGATACCGGTGCAGGGCGAGTACGTGACCCACTTCGAGGCCGTTACGCTGGCCGACGCCGAGCGTGATCACGCCTTGTCGGCCGGTTTCGCTCACGCCGCCGTAGATGCCGATGACGCGGCCTTCGATGTCGCCCTCGGGCGCATGGGGGACGTAGGACATCAGCTCGGGGCGAGAGGCCGGCAGCATGCGTTCGCCGGTGCCCACTTCCTGTTTCGCCAAGGTGATTTCGAGTACGGCCGGCATGCCGTGCTGGGTGACGGCGGCCGTGCCCAGATGCACGGCTTCGTAGCCGAGTACTTCCTTGGTCACCGGGTCTTCGAGCGCACGGGCCGGGCGGTAGATGTGCCAGGTATCCACATCGGGGCTCACGTCCTTGGCGAAGACGGTGTCACCCTGACCGGTAAACACTCGGTTTTCCTGGGTGGCGACGATGGTGGCCGAATTGGCGATGTTCTTCTCGTCCACCACCAGCGGCTGAGTCAGGAAGGGGGCGATCTCGTTTTGCGGAATGCTCGGAATCGCCAGCTCGGCCGGCTCGGTATAAACCGTGGGCTTGATGTCGCGACCGACGCGACGACCCAGACGCAGGTAGGGGCCGCTGCGGTCGAGCACGATGATCTGGCCCGGGTAGATGAGGTGCGGGTTGCGAATCTGTTCGCGGTTCATCTGCCACACCTCCGGCCAGCGCCAGGGGCGCTTGAGGAACTTGCCCGAGATGTCCCACAGCGTGTCGCCTTTCTTGACGACGTAACTGTCGGGCGCATTCTTCGCAAGCTCGACAGGCGCGGCGGCGACTGCCGGTTGGATGAGGGCGGCGACGCCAATGACTAGAGAGAATATAATGCGGATCATCACTCGCTTCCGTGTTGATGCGGGCGGCATTCCGACGCCCTGCCGGGAATCTGTCCGTTTAATGACGGTCATATTTCCCGGAAGTTGAGCGTCCCGATGATAATCGTGCAATCAACGGGCATGGCAAAGTACTTGAAATTCTGCACGTAATCCCATAACGCGGCAAGCTTTTATGGCACTTCTCCCCATCCTTCATTACCCCGACGAGCGTTTGCACACCAAGGCGCGGCCGGTGGACAAGGTCGATGATCGTATCCGTACCCTGATCGCCGACATGGCGGAAACCATGTACGAAGCGCCGGGCATTGGCCTGGCTGCGACGCAGGTCAATGTACATGAACGCGTCATTGTCATTGACGTGTCCGAAGCGCGCGACGAATTGCGTGCGTTCATCAATCCGGAAATTCTCGAGCGCTCGGGCGAGCACATCGGCGAAGAGGGCTGCCTCTCCGTGCCCGGCGTGTATGACAAAGTCAAACGCGCCGAATGGGTCAAGGTGCGTGCGCTCGACGAGAAGGGCGAGCCCTTCGAGCTGGAGACCGATGGGCTGCTGGCGGTGTGTATCCAGCACGAGATAGACCATCTCGATGGCAAGGTGTTCGTCGAGTATCTGTCGCTGCTCAAGCAGGGGCGGATCAAGAGCAAGCTCGCCAAGCGGGCGCGCATCACCGCATAAGGCCCGAACATGAAGATCGCCTTTGCCGGCACCCCCGACTTTGCCGCGGTGGCGCTGCGTGCGCTCATCGACGCCGGTCACGAGGTGGTGCTGGTGCTCACGCAGCCCGACCGGCGTTCCGGTCGTGGCATGAAGCTCACGCCCAGCCCGGTCAAACAGGTGGCGCTGGCGCGCGGCATCGCGGTCGATCAGCCCGAAAAACTGCGTACACCCGAACAGCAGGCCGCATTGCGCGAGGCGGCGCCTGAGGTGCTGGTGGTGGCCGCCTACGGGCTCATCCTGCCGCAGGCGGTGCTCGACATCCCGCGTTACGGCTGTCTCAACATCCACGCCTCGCTGTTGCCGCGCTGGCGCGGCGCGGCGCCCATCCACCGCGCCATCGAGGCTGGTGACGAACATTCGGGTATCACCATCATGCAGATGGACGCCGGGCTCGATACCGGTGCCATGTTGCTGCGGCGGTCGGTCGACATCCCCGCCGATGCCACCACCGGCAGCCTCCACGACACGCTGGCGGCTCTGGGCGGCGAGATGATTGTCGAGGCGCTGGCCAAGCTGCCGGCCGGCGAGCTCGTGGCCACGCCACAGCCTGCCGACGGCGTTACCTATGCGCACAAGATCGACAAGTGCGAGGCGCAGCTCGATTGGCGCCATGGCGCATCGGCGCTGGCGCGTGCCGTGCGTGCCTTCGATCCGTTTCCCGGCGCCGTGGCGCGCATCGGCGACGACACGATCAAGCTCTGGCAGGCCGCGGTGGTGGCGGGCGAAGGTGCGCCGGGCGAGGTGTTGGCGGCCGATGCCGACGGCCTCGTCATCGCCTGCGGTGCCGGCGCCCTGCGCGTCACCGTGGCGCAAAAACCGGGCAGCCGGCGTCAGCCGATCGGCGAGCTCCTGGCCGGTCTGCCGATCGCCGTTGGTGCGCGCTGCGCCTTGCCGGACGGGGATTGAATCTTTTCTCCAACACCCCATCTAACCGGAGCCTGACCGATTGAGTCGGGCGTAATCGGAGGAACACGAAACATGTTCGGAAACTGGATGAAAACCTCGATCCTGATGGCAGGCATCGTGGCCTTGTTCGGTGCCGTGGGTGCGGCCATTGGCGGCCAGCAGGGCATGCTGCTGGCGCTGGCCTTTGGGGGTGCCACCAACCTGTGGGCCTATTGGTTCTCGGACAAGATGGTGCTCAAGATGTACCGCGCCAAGCAGGTGGACGAGACCAACTCGCCCTACCTGTACAACCTGGTGCGCGATCTGGCCGGCCGCGCGCAGTTGCCGATGCCCAAGGTCTATATCATCGACGAGCAGCAGCCCAACGCCTTCGCCACCGGGCGCAATCCGGAGAACGCGGCGGTGGCTGCGACGACCGGCATCATCCAGATGCTCTCCGAGCGCGAACTGCGCGGCGTGATGGCGCACGAACTGGCGCACGTGAAGCACCGCGACATCCTCATCTCGACCATTTCGGCGACCGTGGCCGGCGCCATCTCCATGCTCGCCCAGTTCGGCATGTTCTTCGGCGGGCGGGACGACGACCGGCCCAACCCGATCGTCGCCATCGGCATGATGATCCTGGCGCCGCTGGCCGGCATGATCATCCAGATGGCCATCTCGCGCACGCGCGAATTCGGCGCCGACAAGGGCGGTGCGGAGATCTCCGGCGATCCCAACGCGCTTGCCGATGCGCTCACCAAGATCGACGCCTACGCCCGTGGTATCCCCATGCACACGGCGGAGGAACATCCGGAGACCGCGCAGATGATGATCATGAACCCGCTCTCCGGCGGCGGCCTACGCAGCCTGTTCTCCACCCACCCGAGCACCGCGGAGCGCGTGGCGCGCTTGCGTGCCATGGCCTGAGGCCGCGTTGCCGGTCGTCTCGGGCACAACGCGCGACCCTCGTCGCGCGTTTTTTTATCGCCTGTCGCCCGTGCTTTAATGCCGGTGAGCCCCACGTGGAATCGCCCCATGAGCCAGCCGCCTTCACCTGACGAGTCCGTCGCACCGCGCAGCCAGTGGGCCGACTATGCCGTGCTGGTGGTGGACGACGAAGAGGGCCTGCGCAGTTTTCTGTATCGCGCCTTGAGTGCACGCGGGGCACAGGTGGAAACCGCCGATTCGGCCGAAGCCGCCGCGGCCTTGCTGGCCGATGCGCATTTCGATGCCATCGTGCTCGACATCGCATTGCCCGGCAAGGCAGGCATCGAATGGCTGTACGAACTGCGTGCCGGTGCCTATTCGGGCGACGTGATCCTGATCACCGCCTTTGCCGACATGGACACCGCCATCGACGCCTTGCGTGCCGGCGCGGCGGACTTCATCCTCAAGCCCTTCCGGGTGGACCAGATCCTCAATTCGCTGCAGCGCTGTTTCGAGCGTGCGCAGCTGGCGCGTGAAAACTACGTGCTGCGGCGGGAGATCGCCGACCTGTCGGGCGAGGCCGGCATCGTCGGCAGCTCGCAGGCCATGCGCCAGCTCTACAAGCTGATCAAGCGTGTCGCGCCGACGCCGTCCACGGTGCTCATCCAGGGCGAATCCGGGGTCGGCAAGGAGTTGGCGGCGCGCGCCCTGCACGGCATGAGTACGCGCGCTACGCGCCCCTTCGTGCCGGTCAATTGCGCCGCGGTGTCGCCGGAGCTGATCGAGAGCGAGCTGTTCGGCCATGTGAAAGGCGCGTTCACCGGCGCCACCGACACGCGCAGCGGCCTGTTCGTGTATGCCAATGGCGGCACGCTGTTTCTCGACGAGATCGGCGAACTGCCGCTGCCCTTGCAGACCAAGTTGCTGCGCGCGCTCGAGGAGCAACGGGTGCGCCCGGTGGGCTCGACCAAGGAGGTGCCGGTCGACGTGCGCGTGATCGCCGCCACCAACCGCGACCTGCATGGCGAGGTGGCGGCCGGCCGCTTTCGGCCCGATCTGTACTACCGGCTCGAAGTGCTGACCCTGACCATTCCGCCGCTGCGCGAACGGCCCGACGACATCGTGCCGCTGGCCGAGCACTTCAATCAGCAACTGGCACCGCGTCTCGGCCTGCCGCCATTGGCGATGCGGCCCGAAGTGGCGGCGCGCCTGAGTGCCTACGCCTGGCCCGGCAATGCGCGGGAGCTGCGCAACTTCATCGAGCGCGCGCTCATTCTCGGCCACTTCCCGGTCGATGGCGCCGACGAGGACGGCGGCGCCGGCAAGGATCTGCCGCTGACGCTGGCGGAAGTGGAGCAGCGACACATCCTCGCCGTCCTGCGCCAGTGCGAGGGCAACAAGACCCAGGCGGCGGAATTGCTGGGGGTGTCGCGCAAGACGCTCGAGCGCAAGTGCGCCGAGTGGGGCGTCACGGTGTCTGGGCGCCTGTGACGATGTCCCCCGCCTGCTGCGAACGCGCCTGGCCACCCCCGGCGGCGTTGCATGGACCCCCAATATCGGCTTACGTAGCTCGCTACGCGCGCCGATTTTGTGCCCCCCCGCGCCTTGCCGGGAACGCCCAGGCGCGTTCTCGCGACGACGCGGGATATCGTCACAGGCGCTGAGCCTCATGTTGCGCCGACTGCTCGCGCCCTTGCGTCGTTCCGTCCGCGCGCAATTGCTGGTATTGGTGCTCGCGCCGCTGCTGGTCGGCGTGCCGGTGCTGCTGGCCCTGGTGTGGACCTGGGGCAACGAGGCCTACCATCGTCTGGTGATCGCCAAGGTGAGCGCCGATCTGGTCATCGCTCATGAGTACTTCGATCGCGTCCAGGACGGCATCGGGCGCGATTTGCAGAGTCTGGCGGCCTCCCATCGGCTGGCGCTGACCTACCCCGACGGCAACGAA
This sequence comes from Rhodocyclaceae bacterium, assembly GCA_050293885.1. Classification (GTDB taxonomy): domain Bacteria; phylum Pseudomonadota; class Gammaproteobacteria; order Burkholderiales; family Rhodocyclaceae; genus Nitrogeniibacter. Next base: position 17,497 of record JBNKNO010000056.1, read on the forward strand.
GCCCAGCTGCGCGAGCTGCTCGACAGCGTGCTGGCGCGCTACGGCATGGACTTCCTCCATGTGCTCGACGCTCACGGACGGCCGCTGGCTGCCGCGCGTGGCGCGCCCCGGGCGTTGCCGGATCGCACCCACTGGCCGGTGGTGGCGGCGGCGCTACAGGGCAAGGCGCAGACCGCCATCGACGTCTTCGGTGCCGACGAGCTCGGTGCCATCGATCCGGCGCTGGCGGTGCGCGCGCATACCAAGCTGGTGCCGACACCGGCCGCGCGGCCCGACACCCGCACCAGCGAAGACCGCGGGCTGATGATCCATGCCGCGGCACCGATCGTCGACGCGCGCGGCAAGCTGGTGGGCGTGCTCGAAGGCGGCGTGCTGCTCAATGGCAACCTCGACATGGTCGACCGCATCAACGCCATCGTCTATCGCGAGGGCTCGCTGCCGCTGGGCAGTCGGGGCACCGCGACCCTGTTCCTCGGCGACACCCGCGTGGCCACCAACGTGCACCTGTTCGAAGGCAAGCGCGCGCTGGGCACGCGCGTGTCCGACGTGGTGTATCGCTACGTGATCGAACAAGGGAACGTGTGGCACGACACCGCCTTCGTGGTGAACGACTTCTACGTCTCCGGCTACGAGCCCTTCGTCGACAGTGCCGGGCGCAATGTCGGCATGCTCTACGTCGGCTTTCTCGAAGCGCCGTTGCAGGCCGCCAAGCAGACCGCCATGGGCGTGCTGTTCGGTTTGTTCGTGCTCATCTCGCTGCTCGGCAGCGTCGTGTCGCTGCGCCGTGCTCGGACCATCTTCAAGCCCATCGAGCGCATGAACCGGGTGATTGCGCAGGTCGAGCAGGGCGAGGCGGCGGCGCGGGTGGGCGAGTTGAAACGCGAGGATGAACTGGGCCGTGTGGCGCGCGAGTTCGACCATCTGCTCGACAGCCTCGCCGCCAAGCGCGAGCAACTCGAGCAATGGGCCGACGAACTCGATCACAAGGTGGCCGAGCGCACCGCCGAGCTCGCCGAGGCCAACGAGATCCTGCGCCGCGCCCAGCAGCAGCTGGTGATGAGCGAGAAGCTCGCCGCCGTGGGCGAGCTGACCGCCGGCGTGGCGCACGAAATCAACAATCCGGTGGCGGTGATTCAGGGCAATGTGGATGTGTTGGCCGACATTCTCGGCGATGCCGCTGAGCCGGTGCGCGAGGAGATTCGCCTCATTCACCAGCAGACCGACCGCATCCGCCAGATCGTCACCAAGCTGCTGCAGTTTGCCCGCCCTGGCGAGTTCGCCGGCTACGCCGAGGCCGTGGACGTGCCGTCGGTGGTGGCCGACTGCCTGGTGCTCGCCCGCCATACGCTCGACAAGCGCGGCGTCACGGTGGTGCAGCGCCACGCCGCCACGCAGACAGTGGAGGTCAATCGCAGCGAACTGCAGCAGGTGCTCATCAACCTCATCGTCAACGCCGTGCAGGCCATGAGCGACGGCGGTCAGCTCACGCTCAGCAGCGAAGACTGGCTGGACGGCGAGGCCGTCGTCGGCGTGCGCATCGGCGTGCGTGACACCGGCCCCGGCATTGCCGAAGCCGACCTCAATCGCATCTTCGACGCCTTCTTCACCACCAAGAAGGGCAGCGGCACCGGCCTCGGCCTGTCCATCAGCCAGACGCTGGTGCAGCGTTACGGCGGTCGCATCACGGCGCACAGCACACCCGGGCAGGGCACGGTGTTCCATGTCTGGCTGCTGCGCGAAGCCGTATTCGGCGAAGGGCCGTCCGCGCCCGGTTTTCAGGCCCGTTGGCACTTCGACGCGCACTGAGACATTTTGTCTGACCACCCAGCAAGGCTGAGACAAAATGTCTCACACCGTGCCGGGGGGATTGGGCAAAATCCCTTGTCATTCAAGGGTTTTGCCGGTTGGCACGGAACCCGCTAAGTCATCCTCGACCCAAGCGCGCATTCAAGTCGCGTCGTGGTTTGCCAAGCGTTATCCACTTCCGGAGATAACGCCGCGAGGAGACAAATTTGGATTCCAGACAGGATCAGCCCGCTCGGGCTGGTGATCCCGTGGTTTGTCGTTGTCAGGGCCGCGTTGACGCGGCCGCCATCGATCTCGTCCAGCGTCACCTCGGCGAATCGGGCCTGCGCGTCGAAGATCGCTTGTGCCGTGCGGCCGATGCCGGCGTCGCCGGTGCCATCGGCTGCCAGCGTGAGGCGCCTTTGCTCGACGCCCGCGCGTCGGATGCAGCGCCCGTCAGTTTCTTCCCGGCGCGTGAATATGCTGCCGGCGGCGTGGCGGCGGCGCCCCGGCTTGCCGCGCTGGTCGCCATGGCGCGGCTGCCCGAGGCGTCGCCGGTCGATGCGGTGGCCTACGACAGTGCCGGGCGCGTCGCCATTATCGGATCGGGCCCCGAGGCGCTGGCCTGGGCGCAACGTCTGCACGGCAAGGCCGATGGCGCCTTGCAGGTCACGGTGTTCGCCGAGGACGAAGCGCCGCTGCCGGCCATGAGTCCGCGCCGGGTGCCGGCGCACCGCGCCCGCGAGCTTCGCGTGCGCGGCTGGTTGGGCAACTTCGAGATTGCGTGGACCCAGGCCAACGCCGTCGATGCCGCCACCTGTACCGGCTGCGGCGCGTGCATCACCGCCTGCAGCTCCGACGCCATCGTGCGCGACGGCGTCGCCGCCTATGTGGATGCCGCGCGCTGCAACGACAAGCGCCGCTGCATCGAGGTGTGCGCGGTCGGCGCCATCGACTTTTCGTTTACGCCACGCACCGCCAGCTTCGATCTGGTGCTCGATCTGGCCGACCGGCCGCGACTGGCGATGCCGCATCCGCCGCAGGGCTACTTTGCGCCCGGCGGCGATCCGCTGCGGCTGGCCGACGCCGCGCTGGCGCTCACCGAGATGGTGGGCGAGTTCGAGAAGCCCAAATTCTTCGACTACCAGCGCAGTCTGTGTGCCCACGCGCGCAACAAGATCGAGGGCTGTTCGCGCTGTATCGACACCTGTTCGACCTCGGCGATCGAAGCCGACGGCGACGGCGTGCGCGTCGAGCCGCATCTGTGCATGGGCTGCGGCGGCTGCGCCAGCGTGTGCCCCACCGGCGCCATGCGCTACAACTACCCCTCGGTGCCCGAGATCGGCACGCGCATTCGCGCTGCGCTGTCGGCCTGGGCCCGGGTGAGCGGTGCTGCGCCGACGCTGCTGCTGCATGGCGAGGCCCCGTCCCGGCAACTGCTGGCCCATGCCGAAACCGAGCCGCTGCCCGACGATCTGCTGCCGCTGGCGCTGCATGACGCCGCCAGCGTCGGCC
>JBNKNO010000057.1:0-1180 GCA_050293885.1 Rhodocyclaceae bacterium
ACCGGGTTGAACACCGGGCCGGCTTCGTCCGGCAGCATCATCGGCGGCAGGATGGCGGTGGCATCGGGCACCACGTCGGTGCCGATCACGGTGCCGGTTTCCTCATCCACCACCGGCTGGCCGGGGATGTAGCGCGGCGCCACCACCATGGGAAAGCGCAGGCTGTAGCGGCCGACCTGGCCCAACAGCTCGTAGTCGAGGGTCTGCTGGTATTCGATCTCGACGCGGATTTCGTCGCGCGGGCCGATGTTGGCGACCTTGGTGGTGAAGATGTTGGGTCGTTGCTGCGACACCAGCGCGGTGCGCTTGCCCTCGCGCTTGGCTGTCTCGTAGATGGCCTTGGCCTCGGCTTTCTCCTTGATCTCGCCCTCGACGACGCGCTCGCCCACCTGGATGCGCATGCGATGCACGGCGGCGTTCTCGGGCAGCGGGAACACGTAGCTACCCTCACGCCAGTCGTCCGCCGGGTTGCGGAAGCGCTGCACCACCGTGGCGCGCACGATCGGGCCGCTGATACGGATGCTCACATCGGTGTGCAGCAGCGGCGCGGCCTGCGGATCGCCGCCATCGGCGCCGGCAAACAGCAGCGTGCCCTGGGCGACAGCGTCGTCATCCGTCGCATCGGCCGCATGCGCCGGCCCGGCCAGCAGCAGCACGATGCCACCGAGGGCCACGCTGACGCCGAGGCCGGTGATGAACATCAGCAGCAAGCGGGCAAGCAACTCGAAAACTTCGCGGACGCGGATCTGCAGGCTGAGCGGGGCGGGCGTCATGGTTGTTCTCCGTTTCAAGACGTTTTTCGATGACGTCATTGAAACGGGGTAAACCGGCCACTTCGGGGAACGAATCGGGCAAAGCGCCGATCAATTGTGGCGAAAAGATGGCAGCGTGCATCGCCACTGCCGACGCCCATGCCGCAGTGCTAAAGTAGCGCCCCATGGGACGACGAATCGCCATTGTTGAAGACGAAGCCGCCATCCGCGCCAATTACTCGGATGCGTTCACGCGCCAGGGCTACGAGGTGGCCGCCTATGCGGATCGCCCCAGCGCGCTGGCCGCGTTTCAGGCGCGCCTGCCGGATCTGGCGATCATCGACATCGGGCTGGGCGATGAGCCGGAGGGGGGCTTCACCCTGTGTGCCGAGCTGCGCGCGCTGTCGAATCGGTTGCCGATCATCTTT
>JBNKNO010000057.1:1279-19446 GCA_050293885.1 Rhodocyclaceae bacterium
CTGGGCGATGAGCCGGAGGGGGGCTTCACCCTGTGTGCCGAGCTGCGCGCGCTGTCGAATCGGTTGCCGATCATCTTTCTGACCGCGCGCGACAGCGATTTCGACGTCGTGTCGGGCTTACGGCTGGGGGCCGACGACTATCTCACCAAGGACATCAGCCTGCCGCATTTGCTGGCGCGTGTGGCGGCGCTGTTTCGGCGGGTGGACGTGCTGGCGGAAACGGCTCCGAAGGAAGAGCGGCTCGAACGCGAGGCGCTCGATCTGGACATCAGCCGGCTGGCGGCCTCCTGGCGTGGCGAGCCGGTGCCACTCACGCTCACCGAATTCTGGATGGTGCATACCCTGGCGAAACACCCCGGCCACGTGAAGAGCCGCGACCAGCTCATGGCGGACGCCAAGCTGGTGGTCGACGATGGCACCATCACCTCCCACATCAAGCGCATTCGCAAGAAGTTCGCCGCCATCGACGCGGATTTCGACCGCATCGAAAGCGTTTATGGCGCGGGTTATCGCTGGCGCAGTTGAGAGCGGCCTTGGCGTCTTAGCCTAACCACCAGGCAAGCACCACGACAATCACCAAGGCGGCAACCACGCCGGCGATCAGCGTTTTCTGGCGGGCTGCGGCGGCCAGGGCGGCAGCGTCTTCGTCCACCTCGAACGACGGCTCGCTGGTGGCGGGGAACTGCTCGGGCGCTGGCCGTGAATCGGGCCCGGCATCGGCAATCGGTGGGGCCGATGGCGCGGGCGGCGCTTCGACCTTCGCTGCTTCAACCGGTGCAACGGAAGCCGGGGCGACCGCCGGTTGCGGATCATGGGCGGCACGCAGTGCCTCGATGCCCGGGTCCACATCCGGACCGGACAACTCCGCCTCGTAGGCTTTCACGACATCGTCGTTGATTACCGTCGCAGTCATCGATTCGCCAACGCCCGGCGCGTCGGCGACAGGTGGCGGCGCAGCAGGTGGCGTGGGCGCCAGCAGCGCTGGATGAATGTCACCCAGGTCCGCCGCCTCCCTGGCCGCCTGCGCCATTTCGATGGTGGAGCTGCTGTGGAAGGTGTCCTCGAAATTGTAGCCAGGCGTTTGCGCGAGTTGGGTTTCCACCAACGAGGCTTCCGCCGCGTCGACAAGTGGATCCTTGGCGGGGGGTTCGACCACCGGCAGGGGCGGTTCGACCCGCGCTTGCATGCCCAGCTTGCGCAGGGTGCCCAGATAGTGTCGCGCCTTGTCCTCGCCCAGGCCGCGTTTCATCGTCACTTCGCGCCCGGAAAACAGCAGATCGCGCTGCGCGTCGCTGAACTTGAGCTTCGAACTGGCCATGAGCATGACCGCTTCGCGTGCGAAGCCATCGACGACCTCGCCGGCGAACAGGATGCGGTAACCGGTTTCCTGCGCCGGCTCGGATTTCGGCGCGGCGGGCGCCGCTGCGATAACGCGCATGCCCAGCGCCCGCAAGTCGCGCGCAAAGCGCTTGGCTTCGTCCCGGGTCAATCCCTTCTTGAGGGTGACCGTGCGGCCTGAAAAGACCTGCTCGACCTGCTTGTCACTCAGGTTGCCGCGCGCCTGGAAGGCGGCCGTCACCGCATCCCGGGTAAAACCGTCACGCAACTCGCCCTTGAAGACGATGGAATAGGTGGTCATGGCTCTGCCTCCCCTGCAGACATGGCCGAAACAAGAAGCCGGCATGTAACAACACATTTCCACGTGCCGTCCGGGTATGGTTTTACCATGCAAACCCCCTTGTCCGCACGCAAAACTCTGAAACGATGCTTATCGGGCAAAGACTGCGGGTGCGGACCCGCCTTGAGCCCCGGTGCTATAGTCCTTTCTCTCTCGCGTCGACGCGAGTGACGCGTGATCCCGGACACCGCCGTTGCCCCCTTGGCGCCAACGGCAAGAGATTGACTATGCGAACCATTCTGTTTTCGAGCGCGCCACGCGCCCGATTGCACGTCCGGCGCGCCATCGGGTGCGCTGAACGCGCGTTTTGCGCATGAGCCCGGTGCGTTTCAGCCTGCGGATCAAGCTGGCGCTGGTTTCCTTGCTGCTGCTCGCCCTGCCTTGGGTGGGCTACCGCTATGTGCAGGAGATGGAGCGTTTTTTGCGCGAAGGCCAGCGCGCGGCGCTGGTGGCGACCGCGCGCGCCGTGGCCACCGCCCTGCACGAACGCCCACAACTATTCACCCGGCCGACGCACGCACACAGCGACGTGAGCCTCGAGCAGTCCATCCTGCCCAACGAGGAGGTGCTGGATCTGGCCATCTCGAGCATGCCGAATCTGCCCACGCCCGACGCCCCGCTGCTGCCCATGGCGCCCGCGTCGCCGGTGGACGGCGCGCGCGAGGTGGCAGCCATTTTGCGCGGGCTGGAACGCAACACGGCGCGCATCTGGGTCGTCGACCGCAATCTCGACGTGGTGGCCATGAGCGGCAAACTCGTCGATCCGGAGACCGAGGGCGAAGTCGGCCCGGTGACGCGCTGGTGGCGCCGGCTCACCGGCGCCGACGTGCGCGACCGGCGCGATGTGCGCGCGCTGCTCGCCGACACCACGCCACCCAGCGCACAGGCGGTCGCCAGCGCCTTGTTCGGCGCCACCGCCTCGTGGGTGCGCCCGGTGGGCTCGGGCGACGTGGTGGTGGTGGCCGCGGCGCATCCGGTGTGGGTGACCGATCGAGTACAGGGCGCGGTGGTGGTCGAGGAGAGCACGCATGCGATTCTGTCGGTGCGCGATCGGGCCATCGAACGGCTGATGCTGCTGAGTCTGACCGGGGTCGCCATCGCCACGCTGGTGTTGTTGGGTTTTGCCTCGCGCCTGTCCTGGCGCATCCGGCGCTTGCGCGACGAAGCCGAAAGCGCGGTCGATGCACAAGGGCGCATCAGCCAATTGACGGCCGCGTCGAAGGCCGGCGACGAGGTGGGCGACCTGTCGCGCAGTTTCTCGCGCCTGCTCGGTCGGCTGGCGCAGCACCACGGCTATCTCGAAACCATGGCCAGCCGGCTGTCGCACGAGTTGCGCACGCCGGTGGCGGTGGTGCGCTCGTCGCTCGAAAACCTGCAGCTCGAATCGCTCCCGGCGCCCTCGCAAGCCTATATCGATCGTGCCAACGCGGGCCTGACACGGCTCACCCGCATCCTCTCGCGCATGAGTGAGGCCACGCGCATGGAGCAGGCACTGGCCTCGACCGACAGCGAACGCTTCGATCTGCGCGCGGTGGTCAGTGAGTGCGCACAAGGCTATCGGCTGGCCCACGACGAGGTACGCATCGACGCCGCCTTGCCGGCACACCCCGTGTGGGTGCGTGGCGCGCCTGACCTGGCCGCACAAATGCTCGACAAACTGGTCGACAACGCCGTCGATTTCGCCACGCCGGGCACACCCGTCCATATTGAACTGGCGCTGGACGAGACGCAGACGCGGCTGAGTGTCAGCAACGATGGTCCACCCCTGCCCGAAGCGCTCGAGGGCAAGCTGTTCGATTCGATGGTGTCCGGCCGCCACGGCGATGGCGGCGAAGACCCTCACCTGGGCTTGGGCCTGTATGTCGCCCGGCTGATCGCCGAATTCCACGGCGGCCGACTGTCGGCGGAGAATCTGCCCGGTGGCGGCAAGGTGCGCTTTTGCGCCACCTTGCCGCTGGCCTGACCTGCGCCCGGGGCGCTGCGTCCCGGCGGGCGATGCGCGACAAAGGTGTAAGATGCGCCGAAAACCCTTTCCCCTGCTGGCGGAGGCCGGCAAACGGAGCAACAACAGCATGGTTCCTCATCTGACGACCGCATTGACCGGGCCGCTGCTGGAGCTGGAGCGCAATTTTCTCGACTCCCGCACCGACATCGAGCAATGGTTCCGCAGCCAGTGGCAGGACACCCTGCCGCCGTTCTACGGGTCGACCGACCTGCGCAACTCGGGCTTCAAGCTGGCGCCGGTGGATCTGAACCTGTTCCCCGGCGGCTTCAACAACCTCAACGAGTCCTTCATGCCGCTGTGCGTGCAAGCGGCGCAGGCGGCCATCGAGCGCATCTGCCCCGACGCGCGGCGACTGCTGCTCATCCCCGAGAACCACACCCGCAACCAGTTCTATCTGCAAAACGTGGCGCAACTGGTCGCCGTGCTGCGCCTGACCGGGCTGGAGGTGCGCATCGGCAGTCTGTCCGCCGAAGTGACCGAGCCGACCACGCTCGAACTCGCCAACGGCAGCACGCTCCTGCTCGAACCGCTGGAACGCCATGGCACCCAACTGGGCGTCAAGGGCTTCGAGCCCTGCGCGGTATTGCTGAACAACGATTTGTCGGCCGGGGTGCCCGAGGTGTTGAAGAACCTCGACGGGCAATGGCTGATTCCACCGCTGCACGCCGGCTGGCATGCGCGTCGCAAATCCAACCATGCACGCGCCTACGACCGCGTGGCGCGTGAGTTTGCCGAGGTGATCGGCATCGATCCGTGGCGCATCAACCCCGAATTCGGCGTCTGCGGGCAGATCAACTTCAAGGAGCGCACCGGCGAGGAATGCCTGGCCGCTCAGGTCGACGCGCTGCTCACACGGATACGCGCCAAGTACCAGGAATACGGCGTGTCGGACGAGCCCTTCGTGGTCGTCAAGGCCGATGCCGGCACCTATGGCATGGGCGTGATGACGGTCAAGGACGCCTCGGAGGTGCAAGGGCTGAACCGGCGCCAACGCAACAAGATGAGTGTCATCAAGGAAGGCCTGCAAGTGCAGGAAGTGATCATTCAGGAAGGGGTGCACACCTTCGAGACACTTGATGACGCGGTCGCCGAGCCGGTGGTCTACATGATGGATCACTACGTGGTGGGCGGTTTCTACCGCGTGCATACCGAACGCGGTCGCGACGAAAACCTCAACGCCCCCGGCATGCACTTCAAGCCGCTGGCCTTCGACACCTGCTGCACCTTGCCCGACGCTGCGCAAGGCCCCGATGCACCGCCCAACCGCTTCTACGCCTACGGCGTGGTGGCGCGTCTGGCGCTGCTCGCCGCCGCGCTCGAGATCGAGGAAGCCGCACCGGCCTCGCTGGACCAGGCCGCCGCATGATGAGCGCGACCCTCCGTCGCGTCAGCGACTGGCGGGCCGTTCAGTGAGCCGCCTGCCGGGCCCGCTGGCGCTGCTGATGGCGGTGGTCGGCGGCGGGGTGACCAGCGTCGTGCTGCTCATCGGCGTGCTGTCGCTGACCTCGGCCACCACCGAGCAGCACATGCTGTCGATGGCCAGCGCGGTGGTGGTGCTCCCGGTCGGGCTCATCATCATTGCCGCCGGGTTTTACGTCGCGCGACGCGTGTACGTCACGCTGCGCCCGCCGCCCTTCGATTCTGCTGACGGAGACGACGCCTGATGCGTCTGGCTTTCATTCTGGACCCCCTGCCCGGCCTCAAGGCCTACAAGGATTCGAGCATCGCCATCATGCGTGCCGCGCAGGCGCGTGGGCACCGCATTTACGCCATCTTGCGGCCCGATCTGGCCTGGCGCGAGGGGCAGGTGTTTGCCCGTGTCCAGGCGATCACCGTGTCGGACGACAACGCCTGCTGGTATGCGGCGGGCGAGACCACGACCGAGACGCTCACCGCCTTCGACGCCGTGCTCATGCGGCAAGACCCGCCCTTCGATTTCGAATACATCACCGCCACCTGGCTGCTCGAAAGTGCCGTGGCCGCGGGTGCGCGGGTGTTCAACCACCCGCGTTCGGTGCGCGATCACTCCGAAAAGATCGCCATCACCGAGTTCGCGCAATTCACCGCGCCCACGCTGGTGGCCCGCGCGGCCGAGGACCTGAACGCCTTCATCGACGACATGGGCGACACCATCCTCAAGCCGCTCGACGGCATGGGCGGTTCGGGCATTTTCCGGGTGCGCGCGGACGATCCCAACCGCAACGCCATCATCGAAACGCTCACCGACATGGGTCAACGCACCATCATGGCGCAGCGCTATCTGCCGCAGATCGTCGATGGCGACAAGCGGGTGCTGATCATCGGTGGCGAGGTCATTCCCTACAGCCTCGCGCGCATTCCCAAGGCGGGCGAGACCCGTGGCAATCTGGCCGCCGGCGGGCGCGGCGTCGCCATGCCGCTGACCGAGCGCGAACGCGAGATCGCCGAGACGCTGGCACCGACGCTGTGGGCGCGCGGTCTGCTGATCGTGGGGCTCGACGTGATCGGCGGACATCTCACCGAAGTGAACGTGACCAGCCCCACCTGCATGGTCGAAATCCACGCGCAGCAGGGCTATCACGTGGCCGACAAGGTCGTGACCGCGCTAGAGGCGGCCTGAATGGCCCCGGCAGTGGCCCGGGTGTGACGTAAGCCAGCATTCAAACGGCATGTGTGTGCTAGGGTTCCCCCCAAAATATTGAACTCAGGGAACCGCCATGGACGCGCCTGCCGCACAACCCGCATTCGAACAGCCCGAACCGACCCGGGACGACTTGCCGCTGAGCTTTACCGGCTCGGGCAACGAGTACTTCAAGATCTGGATCGTCAACGTGCTGCTGTCGATCGTCACGCTGGGCATCTACTCAGCCTGGGCCAAGGTGCGCCGCGAGCGCTACTTCCTCAACAACACCGTGCTCGACTATTCGGCCTTCGAATATCACGCCGATCCGGTCAACATCCTCAAGGGGCGTCTGCTGGTAGCCACGGTGCTGATTGTCGGCAACATCGCCGCCAAGTTCAATCCGCTCCTGAACGCGCTGGTATCCATCCTGTTCCTGGTGCTGCTGCCGTGGATGATCTCGCGCGCAATGCGTTTTCGGGCCCACAACACCAGTTGGCGCGGGCTGCGTTTCGGCTTCACCGGCCTGGCGGGTGGGGCGGCCAAGGCGTGGATTCTGTGGCCGATCGCCGCTGCACTGACGCTCGGCATTCTCACGCCCTACGCGCTGGCGGCACAGCGGCGCTACCTGACCAATCATCTGAAGTTCGGCACCGCCGAGTTCGAGGTGGAACTGCCGATCAAGCCGATCTACAAGATGATGCTTGGCGCCGGACTGGTGTTCATCGCGGTGGTCGGCGTGTTCGCGCTCATCGGTTTCGGCATGGCCTCGTCCGCTGACTTTCAGACCGGTGCGGCACGCAACGGCCAGAACGCGGGTGCCGCGGCCATCATCGGCATGTCGATATTCGGCGTCTATCTCGGTGCCGCACTCGTTGCCCCCTACATCAGCGTGCGCCTGACCAACCTGGTGCTCAACCGCACCAACCTGCACAACCACGGCTTCCTGTCGCAGATGAAGGCACGCCGCTACATGTTCATCGTGCTCACCAACTGGTTGCTGACGGCGCTCACGCTCGGCTTGTATCGCCCCTTCGCGGTGGTGCGCCTGCACCGTTACCGCGTCGAAAACATTGCCATGCTGCCGGCCGGCTCGCTCGACGAATTCGTCTCCGCCCAGGAGGGCGACGTGCGCGTCCTCGGCGAAGAGGCCGCCGACATGCTCGACATCGACCTGGGCTTCTGATGCACGACACGCCCCGTATCGACGCCCGCCTGTTCGACGGCGAATCGAGCCGGCCGACGCCGGTGCGCCTGACGGTCGTCGGCCAGGGCGTGGATGTGGACTATCTCGATGGCTCGGCGCCACGCCAGCGCTTTGCCTTCGACGCCCTGCACTGGCACGAGCCGCTCGGCGCCCGGCGGCGTGTCGATCTGCCCGACGGGCGCAGTTGCGAAGTGCCCAAGGGCCCGGCGCTGGATGCGTTTCTGTCAGCCTGCGGTCATCGCGAGCGCGCCATCACGGTGTGGCAGGGCAGTGGTGTGCGAGTGCTGGTGGCGATCGTGCTGTTGATCGTTGTCGGGCTGGCCGGCTATCGCTGGGGGCTGCCGCTGGTGGCGAGGGGGGTGGCCAATGTGCTGCCGCAAGAAGCGGTGACGGCCATTGACGGGCACGTGCTGCTCACGCTCGACAAGACCGGCTTGCTCAAGCCGACCCAACTGAGCGCGGATCAGATCGACACGATTGAAGCGGCGATTGCACCGCTGCTGGCGGCGCGCGCCGAACCGACGCCGGTCGCGCTGCATTTTCGCCATGCGCCGGATGTCGGCGCCAACGCCTTCGCGCTACCGGGCGGCGACGTGGTGGTCACCGACGAACTGGTCAAACTGGCGCCCTCGCCCGAACATGTGGCGGCGGTAGTGGCGCATGAACTGGGCCATGTCGCGCATCGACACGGCCTGCGCAACATGATCCAGGCCTCGATTCTGGCGGCGGTGGTGAGCGTGTGGACGGGCGACGTCAGCACGCTGGCGACAGCGGGCGCGACGGTGGTGCTCAGTTCGGCCTATTCACGCGATTTCGAGCGCGAGGCCGATGACTACGGCGCGGCCTTGCTGACCTGGACCGGGCAGTCGCCCATGCTGCTGGCCGACATGCTAGACGCCCTCACCCAACAAGCGATCGCGGAAGGTGACCTGCCCGCCGAGCAGGCCGAGGGCCACTGGAGTGACTACCTGTCGAGCCATCCGTCCACCCCCGAGCGCATCGCGCGCCTGCGCCGCGCCAGTGGCGAGAAGCCGTTAGACTGACGCTTTCGTTCCGAAGCGCTCGCCGCATGCACCGCCTCATTGCCGTTTTTCTCGCCGTCCTGCTGCTGTCGGCCTGCGCGCGCGAGCAGGTGTGGCATCGCGAAAGTTATGTGTTCGGCACCCGCGTCGAAGTGGCGGTGTGGGGTGATGACGAACAGGCCGCTGGCAAGGCCATGGCCGCCGTGCTGCGTGAGTTCGACCGCATGCATCGCGCCTATCACGCCTGGCAGCCGTCCGAACTGACCACACTGAACGCGGCGATTGCGGCAGGCAAGCGCGCGACGGTGTCGCCCGAGCTGGCCAGCATGCTGACGGACGCCAAGCGACTGGCCGGGCTGGGCGACAATCGGTTCAACCCGGCCATGGGCAAGCTCATCGCCCTGTGGGGATTTCACACCGACACCTTTGTGCCGCGCCTGCCCGATCCGGCGGCCCGACAGGCGCTGGTCGATAGCGCGCCGAGCATGACCGATGTGCACATCGACGGGCTGCAGGTAGGTGCCGACAACCCCGATGTGCAGTTCGATCTGGGCGGTTACGCGAAGGGCGATGCGCTCGATCGGGCAGCGGCGATCCTGCGCGCCAACGGCGTCGCCAACGCGCTCATCAACATCGGCGGCAACGTGATGGCGCTCGGCAGCAAGGGCGGACGCCCCTGGCAGGTCGGCATCCAGCACCCACGCGCACCCACGCCCATTGCCGCGCTGGCGCTCTACGACGGCGAAGCGATCGGCACCTCGGGCGACTATCAGCGCTATTTCGAGCTCGACGGCCATCGCTACAGTCACTTGATCGACCCGCGCACCGGCGCGCCGGCCACGCAAACCCAGGCGGTCACCGTGCTGGTCACACCGCGTCGCGGCGCGGGCGTGTTGTCCGACGTCGCCAGCAAACCGATCTTCATCGCCGCCGGGCAGTGGCGCGAGATGGCGCGACGTTATGCGGTGAGCCATGTGCTGCGTGTCGCTGCCGACGGGCGCATCGAGGTCACTGCGGACATGGGCGCGCGCATGCAGCCGCTGGGCGATGTGCCCTATACGGTGCTGGACGATTGAAGCACCCCCCAGCGCTCGCGCGGCTCGGCTACAATCGGAGCCACAGCCACTGCGGAGAGCACCATGGTTGGAGTGCTGCTTGTGACGCACGGGACGCTCGGCGAATCGCTCATCGAGTGTGTTTGCCACGTGCTCAACCGCCGTCCGACCGATCTGCTGGCGCTGGCCGTGACGCCTCAGGACGATCCGCGCGATCTGCTCCCCAGCGCGCAAGCGCTGGTCGATCGACTCGACAGCGGTGACGGGGTGCTGATACTTACCGATCTGTTTGGCGCGAGCCCGGCCAATCTGGTCGCCAAGCTGCTGGTGCCGGGCCAGGTGGAGGCCGTGGCCGGGTGCAGTCTGCCGATGCTGTTGCGCGTGCTCACCTACCGGGAGCAACTGCCGCTCGCGCCACTGCTCGAACGCGCCATCACCGGCGCCTGTGATGGGGTTGTGCGGATGAAGCCGCTCTGAAACGAATACCAACGAAGATAGATCCATGCCGCGAAAAGACGTCGAAATCATCAACCGCCTTGGCCTGCACGCCCGCGCCTCGGCCAAACTCACTCAGCTCGCGAGCAGCTTTCCGTGCGAAGTGTGGCTGGAGCGCGATGGCCGGCGCGTCAATGCAAAAAGCATCATGGGGGTGATGATGCTGGCCGCGGCCAAAGGGGCGCAGGTGACCATCGACACCTCGGGCGAGAACGACGATGCGGCGCTCGATGCCCTGGTCGAGCTGATTGCCGAGCGCTTTGGGGAAGACGAATAACACCTCGGCCGCGCCCGCGGCCGTATAACGACAACGCACTGGGAGGACAGGCGGACCATGCCCTTTACCCTGCACGGACTCGCGGTTTCGCACGGTATCGCCATCGGCCATGCGCATCTGGTCTCGCATGCGCTGCTTGAGGTCAATCACTACCATGTGGCGCCGCGCCAGGTCGCCAAGGAGATGAACCGGCTCGACGACGCCATCGAGACCGTTCGCGTCGAGTTGGGTGAGTTGCGTACCGCGGCCGAGGAAAATCAGGCGCATACCGAAATGGGCGCGCTGGTCGACCTGCACATGATGTTCCTCGACGACCCGATGCTTGTCGATGCGGCGCGGGCGTTGATCGAGGAGCGCCGCTGCAATGCCGAGTGGGCGCTGGTGCAGCAAATGGAGTTGCTCGTCGAGCAGTTCGACCAGATCGACGATGCCTACCTGCGCGAGCGCCGGGCCGACGTCATCCAGATCGTCGAGCGGGTGGTCAAGGTGTTGCTCGGCCACCCCGGGCGCCTGCCACGCAAGCGCAAGTCGTCACTCGGCACCATCGCGGTCGCGCACGATCTGTCGCCGGCGGACACCATCGGCTTTCGCGACCACGATATCAGCGGCTTTGTCACCGATGTCGGCGGCCCCACCAGCCACACGGCCATCGTCGCGCGCAGCCAGGGCATCCCGGCGGTGGTGGCCCTGCACAACATCCGCCAGCTGGTGCAGGACAACGAGCTCATCATCATCGACGGCACGCGTGGCGTGGTCATCATCGAGCCGGACGAGCGCATTCTCGAAGAGTATCAACTGCGTCAGGCCGAGCTGGAGCTGGCGCGCAGCAAGCTGCAACGCATCAAGAGTGCGCGGCCGACAACACTCGATGGCGAGCAGATCAACCTGCTGGCCAATATCGAGCTGCCCAAGGACGCGAGCGATGCCAAGAAGGTGGGCGCCGCCGGCGTCGGCTTGTTCCGCACCGAATTCCTGTTCATGAATCGTCATGCCTTGCCGGACGAAGACGAGCAATTCGAAGCCTACCGCACCGCGCTCAAGCTCATGGGCGCGCCGGTAACCATCCGTACGCTCGACGTCGGCGCCGACAAGGCGCTCGAATCGGTCGGCAAGCGCAGCACCGAAAGCAACCCGGCACTGGGCTTGCGCGCGGTGCGCTATTCGCTCTCCGAGCCCAAGATGTTCCTCACGCAACTGCGCGCGCTGCTGCGCGCCTCGCACTACGGCAAGATCAAGATCATGCTGCCCATGCTCGCGCACGCACAAGAGATCGACCAGTGCCTGGCACTGATCGATCTTGCCAAGCGGCAGCTGCGCGAAGCCAAGCAGAAGTTCGATCCAAAGGTGGAGGTGGGCGGCATGGTCGAGGTGCCGGCAGCGGCGCTGGCACTGGGCATGTTCGTGCGCCGGCTGCAGTTTCTGTCGATCGGCACCAACGACCTGATTCAATACACGCTGGCCATCGACCGCACCGACGAGGCCGTGGCGCATCTTTACGACCCGCTGCATCCGGCGGTGCTCAAGCTCATCGGCGGCATCATTCAGGCCGGCGCGCGCTACGGACTGCCGGTGTCGGTGTGCGGCGAAATGGCCGGTGACACCGCCTATACGCGCTTGCTGTTGGGTATGGGGCTGAAGAACTTCTCCATGCAGCCGACCCAGCTGCTCGGCATCAAGCAAGAGGTGTTGCGTGCCGATGTGGGCGATCTGGCGCCCAAGGTGCAGCGCATTCTCAAAATGGACGAGCAAGAACGGGTGCACGAGGCGGTGGCCCGCCTGATGGTTTGACAATTCGGCCACACCCGGCTAATTTTCCAACGTACAGCGCCGATTTGATATCAGCTTGCGGGCGCTCAAAAAATTCGGCTAAAGCGAGGGCAACCCGGTCCGCGCCAGACGCCGACCGGGTTTTTGTTTGATCAGGACTGCCATGACGCAACCACAATCCGTCGGGCTTGTCGCGCCAAAGCACATGCGGTTCACCGAGCCGCTGGTGCTCAAGAGCGGCGGGCAACTCGATGACTACGAGCTGGTGTACGAAACCTACGGCGAATTGAATGCCGAGCGCAGCAATGCCGTGCTGGTCTGCCACGCCCTGTCAGGATCGCACCATGTGGCCGGGCATTACGCCGACACGCCGAACAACGTGGGCTGGTGGGACAACCTGGTGGGCCCCGGCAAACCGCTCGACACGCGCAAGTACTTCGTCATTGGCGTCAATAATCTCGGCGGCTGCTATGGCAGCACCGGCCCGTCGTCCATCAATCCGGCCACCGGCCAGCGCTGGGGGGCGAGCTTTCCCTTTGTGTCGGTGGAAGACTGGGTGACGTCGCAAGCACGGCTCGCCGACGCCCTCGGCATCGAACGCTTCGCCGCCGTGGTCGGCGGCAGTCTGGGGGGCATGCAGGCCTTGTCGTGGACGCTGCAATACCCCGATCGTGTCGCCAACGCCGCGATCATTGCCGCCGCCCCCCGGCTGTCGGCCGAAAACATCGCCTTCAACGAAGTAGCGCGCCAAGCCATTCTCACCGATCCCGATTTTCATGGCGGTGACTTCTATGCCCATGGCGTCGTGCCCGAGCGCGGGCTCAAATTGGCGCGCATGATCGGCCACATCACCTACCTGTCGGACGATGCCATGGCCGACAAATTCGGTCGCAGCCTGCGTCATGGCAAACAGGTGTTCAGTTACGACGTCGAGTTCGAGATCGAGTCCTACCTGCGCTATCAGGGGAAGAAGTTCGCCGGCTATTTCGACGCCAACACCTACCTGCTGATGACCAAGGCACTGGACTACTTCGACCCGGCCTTCGACCATGCCGGCCATTTGCCGGCCGCGCTTGCCGTGGCGGAAGCCGATTTCCTCGTCGTGTCGTTCACCACCGACTGGCGCTTCCCCCCCGAACGCAGTCGCGAGATCGTCAATGCGCTGGTGCACGATCGACGCAATGTGAGCTACGCCGAAGTTGAATGCGACGCCGGACACGACTCCTTCCTGCTCGACGACGCGCACTACCATCGCGTGCTGTCGGCCTATTTCGATCGTATCGAGGTTTAGGTGAACGGCCCCCACGCTCACTTTCGTTCGCGGCGGGTCGGCTTTGCACAGCCGACCCGTTCGGCAGGCGCGAAGCGATGCTTCGCGAAACCCCTGCCTCACCCCCCCATGGGGGCGGCGCCCGCCCTTGGGGCGGCCCGGCGGGTGGGCGGGTACCCCCTGCGGGAATCTGGAGAATTCCGGTGACTATGAAACCCTTGCGATACGACCACGAAGTCATTGCCACCTGGATCGCGCCGGGCGAGAAAGTTCTCGATCTGGGCTGCGGCGACGGCCAGTTGCTGCGCTATCTGACCGACAACCGGCAGGTGCTCGGCTACGGGGTCGAAAAGGACCCGGACAACCTTCGCGCCTGCATCGCCAACGGCGTGAACGTGCTGCAGATCGACCTCGAAAAAGGGCTGGCCGGCTTCGACGACGGCTTTTTCGATCATGTGATCATGAGCCTGTCGCTGCAGGCCATGCACAACACGGTCGGCATCATCAACGAGATGTTGCGCGTCGGGCACGAAGCGGTGGTGAGCTTTCCCAACTTTGCCTACTGGCGCCACCGCCAGGCCATTCTCAACGGCCACATGCCGGTCAGCGAAGACTTGCCGTACCAGTGGTACAACACGCCCAACGTGCGCTTCTTCACCATTGCGGATTTCGAGGACCTGTGCGAGATCAACGGCATCGTCATTCACGAGGGGCTGGGCTTCGATCATGGCAAGGTGATCGAGGACGAACCCAACTTCCTGGCCAGTGTTGCGCTCTATCGACTCGGGCGATAGGCTCCTCGCCCATTAAAAAACCCGCGCAATGCGCGGGTTTTTTTGTGTGTCAGGGCGGTTCAACCCACCACAAAGGCCGGGACATCCACCTTCACGATCGGCCGATCGAGCGACACGGCCACGGCCGCGGCAAACTTGCTGACCCACTCACCCCCCGCCCGAAAGCGTTCCTCGCCGCCATACTTGGCCACGTTGAGAATCATGTCGAGCACCAGCACCTTGCCCATCGGGTTACTCGGCGTGCATTCCAGATCGGCGAATTCACGCGCAAGCCAGGCGCGCGCGGCATCCTTGCCCATGCCGGCCTTGTCCGCCGGGTGCACCATGAATTCATACTCCTTGTCTGCCCCGTACGACACCACAATTTGCTGCGACATGATGAAGTGCCCCCCAGCCCGACGGCTTGTTCAAAAATTCATTCTGGCCGCTCGTGGTGGCCGGATCAAGCGCCCGTACGCTGACGTATGGTTTTCACGCCTCGAATGGTTGTGAAACACCAACACCCGAGGCGACGACCGGTGACAGCTGTGCCGGTTCGCACGCGGATGTTTCGCCGTCACCTGCTAGAATGCGGGCAATTTTCTCACTCTCGACAAGGGCTTACCCGTGCAACTCGTCTGTCTTGATCTCGAAGGCGTGCTCATTCCTGAAATCTGGGTTGAATTTGCGGCCGTCACCGGCATCGACGCGCTGCGTCGCACCACACGGGACGAGCCCAACTACGACACGCTCATGCAGTACCGGCTCGACATCCTGCGCGAACACAAGATGGGCCTGCCGGACATCCAGAAGGTCATCGGCACACTCAGTCCGTTGCCCGGCGCGAAGGCATTTCTCGACGCGCTGCGCGAAAAGTTCCAGGTGATCATCCTGTCCGACACCTTCTACGAGTTCGCCAAACCGCTGATGGATCAGCTCGACCGGCCGACCCTGTTCTGCCACAAGCTCGAGGCCGACGCCGATGGCTATCTGGTGAATTACCATCTGCGCATGCCGAACCAGAAGCAGGAAGCGGTGCAACGCTTCAAGGAAATCAACTTCCAGGTGATTGCTGCGGGCGACTCCTACAACGACACCAACATGCTGGGCGAAGCGCATGCCGGCATCCTGTTCTGCCCGCCGGACAACGTCGTCCAGGAGTTTCCGCAGTTTCCGGTAACCCGCGATTACGACGCCCTGATGCGCGAGATTCTCGCCGCATCGGCGCGTATCTGACGCCCGTCGGGTTCGACATGCATCGAGAACGCTTCTACACGCTGTCCGCGTCATGCCCCGACCGGGTCGGCATCGTCGCCAAGGTGTCGGGTTTCATCGCCGACCTGAACGGCTGGATTCTGGAAACCTCGCTGCACGCCGAGCCCCCCGTCGCCGACGACACGATCGGGCGCTACTTCATGCGTTTCGAGATTCGCGCCGATTCCATCCCCTGTCATCTGGCCGAATTCCGCGAGCGCTTCGCGCCGCTGGCCGACGCGCTGGAGATGGACTGGAAGATCACCGACTCGGCGGTGAAGAAGCGGCTGGTGGTGCTGGTGTCGAAGCAGGAGCACTGCCTCTACGACTTGCTCGCCCGCTGGAAGAGCAAGGAACTCGACGTCGAGATCCCCTGCGTGATCTCCAACCACGCGGATTTGCGCGGCTTCGTCGAATGGCACGGCATCCCGTTTCATCACGTGCCGGTCACCCCCGACAACAAGGCCGCGGCCTATGCCGAGGTGCAGCGCATCTTCGAGGAAGTGCGCGGCGACACCATGGTGCTGGCGCGCTACATGCAGATCCTCTCGCCTGCGCTGTGCGCTGCCTATCCGGGCCGCATCATCAACATCCACCACAGCTTCCTGCCCAGCTTCGTCGGCGCCAAGCCCTACCACCAGGCGTGGGAAAAGGGCGTCAAGCTCATCGGCGCCACCTGCCACTACGTGACCGAAGACCTCGATCAGGGGCCGATCATCGAACAGGACGTGATCCGCATCGACCATTCCGACGCGGTCGAGGACATGGTCCGCTACGGCAAGGACATCGAAAAGACCGTGCTCGCGCGTGGCTTGCGCTACCACCTGGAAGACCGGGTGCTGGTGCATGGCCGCAAGACCATCGTGTTCCGCTGACGCGCGATACGATGCGCGCGCGAGACGCCGGCCTGTGAGCCGGCGTTCTTGTTTGCACGAGCGGCATGTTCGCGTCTTGACCGTCAACGAAAAACCCGGCGCGCCTCGAAGGCAACGCCGGGTTGTGGCAACCGGCGCACCGCAGTGCGCCAGCGTGCGGCCGATTAGTACTTGTAGGCCGATTCGCCGTGGGACGTGATGTCCAGGCCCTCGCGCTCTTCGTCTTCCGGCACACGCAGACCGACAACCAGGTCGACCAGCTTGTAGGAGATCAGCGCAACCACACCAGACCAACCGATCGTGATCAACACGCTCTCGGTCTGGATCCACACCTGGCTGGCGATGGAGAAGTCCTCGGCACCGGTGCCGCCGAGCGACGGTGCGGTGAACACACCGGTCAGGATGGCACCGAGAATACCGCCGATACCATGCACGCCGAACACGTCGAGCGAGTCATCCGCGCCCAGCATGTGCTTGAGGCCATTGACGCCCCACAGGCAGACCACACCGGCCAGCAGACCCAGCGCGATCGCGCCCATCGGACCCACCGAACCGCAAGCCGGGGTGATGGCCACGAGGCCGGCAACAGCACCCGACGCAGCACCCAGCATGGAGGGCTTGCCCTTGAAGATGGCTTCCGCGCCGATCCAGCCGAGGGTTGCGGCAGCGGTAGCGACCAGGGTATTGACGAAGGCCAGCGCGGCGCCCGAGTTGGCTTCGAGGTTGGAACCGGCGTTGAAGCCGAACCAGCCCACCCACAGCATCGCGGCACCGACCATGGTCAGCGTCAGGGAGTGCGGCGCCATGGACTCGCGACCGTAGCCGATACGCTTGCCCAGCATGTAGGCACCGACCAGACCGGCCACACCGGCGTTGATGTGCACCACCGTACCACCGGCGAAGTCGAGCGCGCCGGCGTCGAGCAGGTAGCCGCCCGGGCCCCACACCATGTGGCAGATCGGCAGGTAGCTGAAGGTGAACCACAGCACCGTGAACAGCAGCACGGCAGAGAACTTGATGCGCTCGGCGAAGGAGCCGACGATCAGCGCACAAGTGATGGCTGCAAACGTGGCCTGGAAGGCGACGAACACCAACTCGGGCAGTTTCACGTTGTCGGAAAAGGTGTCAGCCAGCGAGTCGACGGTCACGCCCGACAGGAACATCTTGTCCAGCCCGCCGAAGAAGGCGGAGCCTTCAGTGAAGGCCACCGAGTAGCCGTAGAACGCCCACAGCACGACACCGAGGGAGAACACCACCATCACTTGCATGAGCACGGACAGCATGTTCTTGGAACGAACCAGACCGCCGTAGAACAGGGCCAGGCCGGGAACAGCCATGAAAGTCACCAGCAGCGTGGAGGTCATGAGCCACGCGACGTCGCCCTTGTCGACGACCACGGCGGCTTCCTGAGCGAACGCGGGCGCCGCGACAAGCGCCAGCGCACCGAGCAGGGTCGAGATGAGATATTTCATTGTTGTATAACTCCTCAAAGTGCGTCGGGGCCGGTTTCGCCGGTACGGATCCGGATGGCCTGAACCAGGTCGAACACGAAGATCTTGCCGTCACCGATCTTGCCGGTACTGCCGGACTTCTCGATGGCCTCGACGGCCTGATCGAGAATGGCCGCCGGAATCGCGGCTTCGAGCTTCACCTTGGGCAGGAAATCGACGACGTATTCCGCGCCGCGATACAACTCGGTATGACCTTTCTGGCGACCGAAACCCTTGACTTCGGTCACCGTGATGCCCTGTACGCCGATGGCCGAAAGTGCTTCACGCACCTCGTCCAGCTTGAAGGGTTTGATGATTGCGATCAGATATTTCATGACTGCTCCCTGAAGAATACCGGCGGGGTCGTGGCCCCGCCTGGGCGTTAGTTAGAAGGACTTGG
>JBNKNO010000058.1:0-2218 GCA_050293885.1 Rhodocyclaceae bacterium
GAGTGCGGTTGCACCGCAACCGGCCTGGTGGATGCTCGTGCCGCTGCTGCTGGCGATCGTCGCCTGGGGGGCCGGGGTCGCGTTCAGCGTGGCCGGTGTCGAACATCTGGCCGGCACTGCCGTGCTGGTGCTCACCATCTGGTTCTGTGTCGGGCATCGGTTCTTTGGTGTGATCGCCTTTCCCATCATGTTCCTGATGTTCATGGCGCCGGTGGGGGACTTCCTGGTGCCGACGTTCATGGATTTCACGGCTGACTTTACCGTCACGGCGCTGCGCCTCACCGGTGTGCCGGTTTTTCAGGAAGGCCATCATTTCGTGCTGCCCAACGGGCGTTGGTCGGTCGTTTCCGCGTGCAGCGGCATTCGCTATCTGATCGCATCGTTCATGGTGGGCGCGCTCTATGCCTATCTGAACTATCGCACGCTTTCCAAGCGCGTTCTGTTTGTGTTGGTCGCGCTGCTGGTGCCGATCGTGGCCAACTGGGTGCGCGCCTACATGATCGTGATGCTCGGTTATCTGAGTGGCAACACACTGGCCGTTGGCGTCGATCACTTGCTCTATGGCTGGGTGTTTTTCGGTATCGTGATTGCGCTCATGTTCTGGATCGGCAATCGATGGGCCGATCCAGACGACGAATTCCAGATGCCGGACTTGGCTGCGGTGGTAACCCCGTCGCGCAGCCGCCTGCTTTCCGGACTGGTGGTCGGTGGGCTGGTGTTGGTTACTGCCGCTTGGGGGGGGTATTCGGTGCGTCCGGTCGATAGCGACATCCAACTGGCAATGACCGCACCGGCGCCCGCGCCCGGATGGACGGTGTTGCCGGATGCGTCGGTTTATCGTCCCGACTTTCGTGGGTATCGAGGTGAGTCCGGGACGGTCTATGCCCACGATGGTGCGGAGGTCAGCCTGTATGTCGCGCTCTATGCCGACCAGGCGCCGGGGCGCGAGATGGTGGCCTGGTCGAACAAGCTGTGGCCCGACAAGTTTACGTGGCGGATCGTCGAAGAAGCGCCCGCCGACATGCCGGTCGGGCGGGTCAACTACGTGCGGCTCATCGGCCCTGATGACAAAGCGGTGAACGTCTGGCATTGGTACCGCGTCGACGATCGTGTGGAAGACAACGATTATCTGGCCACTTTCCGTATTGCCTGGCGTCGACTGCGCGAAGGCGTGGATGGCGGCGCGCATGTTGTTGTCGCGGTGCCGAGCGAAGACAAGGCGGCCGCGCGCAAGCTCGCCGAGGCGTTCATGAGCGAGTACGAAAAGACCCTGGATCGCGCGATCGACGACGCCGTCGAGGCGAAGGACTGATGACGGGAGGGGCGCGCCCACCGTTGGTGGCGCACATCCTCTACAGTTTTCATATTGGCGGCCTCGAGAATGGGGTCGTCAATCTCATCAATCGCATGCCGGTGGATCGCTATCGTCACGTGGTCATTGCGTTGTCAGACTGCGATCCGGCGTTCAGCGCGCGCGTGACCCGGCCTGACGTCGAGTTCATCTCCCTGCACAAGCCGCCAGGGCACGGCATCAAGCTCTTTGCGCGGCTGTATCGACTGCTGCGGCAGCTCAAGCCGGCTATCGTTCATACGCGCAATCTGGCTGCGCTCGAAATGACCTTGCCGGCCTGGGCCGCGCGCGTCCCCGTTCGTATCCACGGCGAACATGGCTGGGATACCTCGGATCCGGGCGGTCTATCGAAGAAATACCGCTTGTTGCGTCGGCTCCACTCGCCATTCGTGACACAGTACATCGCCCTGTCGGCACAACTTTCGTCATATTTGACCCGCGGCGTCGGCATTGCGTCGTCCCGTGTGAGCCGCATCTGTAACGGCGTCGATGTGTCGCGTTTCTCGACGCACACGCAGCGTGCCGAGTTGCCGGATGCGCCGACCGGCTTCATGACGGATGAAAGTCTGGTGTTCGGCACGGTAGGGCGCTTGCAGGCGGTGAAGGATCAACTCAACCTGGTGCGTGCCTTTGCCCTGTGGCGTTCAAACGGGGGCGCGACGGGAAATGCCGCTCGTCTGGTGCTGGTGGGTGATGGGCCGCTGCGGGCGCAGGTCGAGGCCGAGATAGAGGCTGCTGGCTTGGGTGATGTCGTTTGGCTCGCCGGTGCGCGCGATGACGTGGACGCGATGATGGCCGGGTTGGATTGTTTCGTGTTGCCATCGCAGGCTGAAGGCATCTCGAATACCTTGCTCGAAGCCATGGCCT
>JBNKNO010000058.1:2317-8905 GCA_050293885.1 Rhodocyclaceae bacterium
TCGGCCGCGCGCGCACGGGCGGTGTCGCAGTTCAGTCTGGAAGCGATGGTGGATCGCTACCTGGACGTGTATGACAAAATGTTGGCCCGCGCCGGATTGGTGGCGTCGGGTGTGAATTCCAGAAACTGAGAAGCAATTTATGTGCGGCATAGCCGGTTTGTTCGACCTGAAGGGAAAGCGCGAATTTTCACGTGAGCTCGTGACTCGCATGAGCGATGTGCAATTCCACCGTGGCCCGGACGAAGGGGGATACCACTTCGAGCCGGGCGTTGCGCTCGCGCACCGTCGTCTGTCGATCATCGACGTGGCCACCGGACAGCAGCCGCTGTTCAACGAGGACAACTCGGTCTGCGTGGTGTTCAACGGCGAAATCTATAACTTTCAGGAACTGGTGCCCGAGTTGCAGGCGCTGGGCCATGTATTCCATACCCACAGCGATACCGAGGTCATCGTGCACGCGTGGGAGGCGTGGGGCGAGGCTTGCGTCGAGCGTTTTCGCGGCATGTTTGCCTTCGCGCTGTGGGACCGCAACCGCGATACGCTGTTTCTCGCCCGCGACCGGCTGGGCGTCAAACCGTTGTTCTATGCCGAACTGCCCGACGGAAGCTTTGCCTTTGGCTCCGAGCTCAAGGTGTTGATGGCGCATCCGGAACTGGATCGGCGGATCGATCCGATGGCGGTCGAAGAGTATTTCGCGCTCGGTTACGCGGCCGAACCGCGCACCATTTTCAAAGGCGCGGCCAAGCTCGATCCGGGCCACACGCTCACGCTGCGTCGTGGGCAAGGCGTGCCCAACAGCCGCCCCTACTGGGACGTGCGCTTCTCGCTCGACAACCGGATTTCCTTTAGCGACGCCATCGACGAACTCAACGATCGGCTGCATGAGTCGATCCGCCTGCGCATGATCTCCGAAGTGCCGTTGGGAGCGTTTCTGTCGGGCGGGGTGGATTCCAGTGCCGTGGTTGCCACCATGGCGGATCTGTCCAGCGGTCCGGTGAATACCTGCTCGATCGCCTTTGACGACCCGGCGTTCAATGAGTCCGAGTTTGCCAAGATGGTGGCTGATCGCTACCACACCAACCATCATGTGGAGATGGTGAAGTCGGACGACTTCGATCTCATCGACACGCTCGCCGACCTCTACGACGAGCCCTATGCCGACAGCTCGGCCATCCCCACTTATCGCGTGTGCGAACTGGCGCGCAAGCATGTCACCGTGTCCCTCTCCGGCGACGGCGGCGACGAGAGCTTCGGCGGCTACCGACGCTATCGGCTGCACATGATGGAGCAGCGCATGCGCGACGCGCTGCCGTACGGCATTCGTCACCCGGTGTTCGGCCTGCTGGGCAAGTTGTATCCCAAGGCCGACTGGGCGCCGCGCGTGTTTCGTGCCAAGACCACCTTCCAGGCGCTCGCGCGGGATTCCGTGGCGGCCTACTTCCACTCGGTCTCGATCATTCGCGACGACATGCGGCAACAGCTCTTCTCACCGCAGTTCCAGCGCGAGTTGGGGGGCTACAACGCCATCGACGTGTTCCGCCGTCACGCGGCCAACGCCGGTACGGAAGATCCGCTGGCGCAGATCCAGTACCTCGACCTCAAGACCTACCTGGTGGGCGACATCAACACCAAGGTCGATCGCGCCAGCATGGCGCACTCGCTCGAAGTGCGCGAGCCGTTGATGGACCATCCGCTGGTCGAATGGCTCGCCAGCCTGCCCAACGACATGAAGATCAAGGGGCAGGAGGGCAAGTTCCTGTTCAAGAAATCACTCGAATCGAAGCTGCCCAACGACGTGCTCTATCGCCCCAAGATGGGCTTCGCCGTGCCGCTGTCGCGCTGGTTCCGTGGCCCGCTCAAGCAACGGGTGCGCGATGCTTTGAGTAGCGAGGTGATGGCCGATTCCGGTGTGTTCGATATGGATCTGCTGGCACGGCTGGTGACCGACCATCAGTCGGGGCGCCGTGACTACAGCGCGCCGCTGTGGACCTTGATGATGTTCGAGGCCTTCCTGAAGCGGAACCTCGGGCTGGGGTCGTCGGGCATATGAACGCGGACCGGGACGTGGCACCGGTACGAATGCTCGCCTACGTGCCGGGTGGCGGATTTCAGCTCGAATCGCAGCTGTTGCTGCAGCAATTGGATGGCGTGGCGCTGTCGTTGATCCTGCCAAACGATTCCGTGGTGTCGCCGTGGATGAACGATTTCACCCTGCACCGGGTGATCGCGCTGGGGTCACGTGCCAACAGCGGGCGTTGGCACACGCTGCGCCGATTTCTGCGCAATTTTCGCCAGGCTTGGCGCATCCTGCGCGCCGGACGCCCCCAATACCTCCTGTGTGTGGGCTCGTCGATTTGCGTGCCCGGGTTCATGGCCGCCCGGTTGCAGGGCATCCCAACCATCTTTGTCGAGAGTATTACCCGGACCGACGATTTGTCGGGGACGGGCCGCTTGATCAGAAAATTCGGACTGGCTTCGCGCTTCTACGTCCAATGGCCTGAACAGGCCGTAGACGACGCGAAGCTCGTTTATCGGGGGGCGGTGCTGTGATTTTCGTGACGGTGGGGACGACCCACTTCGATGCCCTGATCGAGTCGGTTGATACGCTGGTCGAGCAGGGCCGGCTGGAAGGCGACATCGTCTACCAGATTGGATCGGGCAAGTACGAGCCCAGGCATGGGACGTTCTTCCGCTTCAAACCGTCGATCGACCCCGAACTAGAAGCGGCCGATTTCGTCATTACACACGGTGGTGCGACGGTGTTTTCGCTGTTGGGGCAGCGCAAGCGTTTTGTCGCAGTCGCCAATACCTCGCTCGATGGTAACCACCAAGCCCGCTTTCTGGCCTTTCTCGGTGCGCGTTCCTCGGTGATCTGGACGGACGAACTCGATGAGCTGGGCGAGCGGGTTGCCGAGGCGCTGGCGTCTGCGCCGGCCCGGTTGGAGGCGCCATCGCTTGCCAGCGATCTGATGGACTACATCGGCGGGCATGGCGAAAGCCGTACGTGATGTGTCTGCAATTGATCTATGCCATAGTCAAGGCGAACCTGAATTGGAGATTGACCGATGAAGATCGACTCTCGGCTGGACGCCATTCGCGACATCGTGCGGGGAAAGCGGGTGCTGGATGTGGGATGTGTGGATCACGAATCGAGCAACGAGGCGGGCCAACAATGGTTGCACCGGGTCATCGGCGAGCAGGCCAGTGAGCTGACCGGCCTGGATTTCGAGGCCGAAGAAGTCGAAAAGCTCAACGCCAAGGGATACAACATCATCCATGGTGACGCTGAAGTGGTCGATCTGGGACGAAAATTCGACGTCATCGTGGCCGGCGAGTTGATCGAGCATCTTGGCAACCCGGGCAATTTCCTGCAGAACATGCGCCGTCACCTCGAACCGGGTGGCAAACTGGTGATGACGACCCCCAATCCCTTCTACCCCAAGCGCTTCATCGAAGTGCTGTTCGAGGGCAAGGCCAGAGTGAACGGGCAGCACGTGAGCTGGTTCTGCCCCCAGACGCTGGCGGCGCTCATGAGTCGGGCCGGGTTTTCCGACATCGAGGTGCAGCCGTTCAACAACTCCGAGCGCTGGCGTTCGGTGGTCGATCGAGTCAGTACCTTCCGACCGTGGTTCGCGACGAATTTGCTGGCGACGGGAATAAATCCAGGTTGAGTGCTACTTCTTACGCAGATGTCCTCGGTCTTTGGCTGTATTGTTGCCCTCATTCAAGATGAGGGCTCGCGCCATCCTGCGAAATGGCGCTGGTATCACGGCATAAAATGAAAACGCTTCACATCCTTGATCATTCCATCCCGTTGCACAGTGGTTACACCTTCCGTACGGCAAACCTTCTCAAGGGGCAACGCGCTCTCGGTTGGGAAACGCATCACCTGACATCGCCCAAGCAGGGGGTTTGCGAAAGCACGTCTGACGAGGCCGACGGGCTTGTCTTTCATCGTACGCCGGTGCCGAGCGTCAAGGCGCCGATCGTCGGTGAGATCGCGATGATGAAAGCCACCGAGGCGCGCTTGATGCAGTTGGCCGAGGAAATTCGCCCGGATATCCTGCATGCGCACTCCCCGGTTCTCAATGCACTGCCGGCCATCAAGGTCGGCCGTCGGCTGGGCATTCCCGTGGTGTATGAAGTGCGCGCGTTTTGGGAGGATGCCGCGGTCGATCATGGCACCACGACCGAAGGCAGCTTGCGTTACCGGCTCACGCGCGCGCTCGAAACCTATGCGTTCAAGCGCGTCGACCACGTGTTCACCATCTGCGAGGGCTTGCGCAAGGACATCGTCGGCCGCGGCATTGCTGCGGAAAAGGTGACGGTCATTCCCAATGCGGTCAATGTCGAGAGCTTTCAGATGTCGGGCGTGGCCGACGAATCGCTCAAGGCCGAACTGGGTCTGGCCGGATGCGACGTGGTGGGTTTCATCGGGTCGTTTTACGCATACGAAGGGCTGGATCTGCTGCTCAGCGCGATTCCGAGCTTGCTTGAGCGGCGCCCGCAAACCCGCGTGTTGCTGGTCGGCGGCGGGCCGCAGGAGGCGCGCCTGAAAGCGCAGGCAAAGTCGCTCGGCATCGAAGACAAGGTGATCTTTACCGGCCGGGTGCCGCATAGCGACGTGCAGCGTTACTACGATCTGGTCGACGTGCTTGCCTATCCACGCCATTCGATGCGCCTGACCGAGTTGGTCACGCCGCTCAAACCCCTCGAGGCCATGGCGCAGGGGCGCATCTTCGTGGCCTCCGATGTGGGCGGGCACAAGGAGTTGATTCGCGACGGCGAGACGGGTGTGCTGTTCCCCGCGGGCAACGCGCAGGCCTTGTGTGCCTCCATTGTCGCCCTGTTCGATCGCCGCGAGGACTGGCAGACGATGCGTCAGGCCGGCCGCAGCTTTGTCGAAGAGGTGCGCAACTGGACCAACAGCGTCGCCAACTACGTGCCCGTCTATTCTGCCTTGGCGGACAAGGGCCGGTAATGGGTTTTGAGGATTTGCGCATCGCGCTGGTCGGCCCGCTTCCGCCGCCAGCGGGCGGCATGGCGAACCAGACCCGGCAACTGGCGGAACTGCTGGCGGCCGAGGGCGCGCGCGTTGAGCTGGTGCAGACCAACGCGCCGTATCAGCCGGCGTGGGCCGGGCGGATTCGCGGTGTTCGGGCCTTGTTCCGCCTCGTGCCCTATCTGGTGAGATTGTGGTCTGCGTATGGTCGAGCCGACGTTGCTCACGTGATGGCTAATTCCGGCTGGTCGTGGCACTTGTTTGCTGCGCCGGCGGTGTGGCTGGCCAAGCTGCGTGGTGTGCCGGTGGTGGTGAACTATCGCGGCGGTGAGGCCGAGGTTTTTCTGGCGCGCGCGGCGTCGGTGGTGGCGCGCACCATGGCGCGCGTCGATGCGCTGGTGGTGCCGTCCGGTTTTCTCGCGCAGGTGTTCGAGCGTTTCGGCATGGCCAACCGGGTGGTCCCCAACATCATCGACCGGCAGCGTTTCAAGCCGGCCGCGAAGGCGGGTACGCATGGACAGCACGTGGTGATCGCGCGGAATCTGGAACCCATCTACGGCATCGACGTGGCGTTACGGGCGTTTGCTCGTGTGAAAGCCAGTTTGCCGGAGGCGCGCTTGACGATCGCCGGGTCCGGTCCCCAGCGGGCCGAACTCGAAGCGCTCGCCCGTTCGCTGAAGCTTGAAACTGCGGTCAACTTTACCGGTCGGCTTGACCGCGACGCGATGGCCGAGTTGTATCGCAGCGCAGCGCTGACCATCAACCCGAGCCGCGTGGACAACATGCCCAATTCGGTGCTCGAGTCGATGGCGTGCGGTGTCCCGGTGGTGTCGACGCGGGTGGGCGGCGTGCCCTTCATCGTCGAGGATGGGCGCACGGCACTGCTGGTGCCGCCTGCCGATGAGCAGGCCATGGCGAACGCCGTGGTACGGGTGCTGAGTGACGAAGCACTCGCCACTTCGCTGGCAGAGGCCGGCAAGTGCGAAGTCAGCCGCTACGACTGGGCGCATGTGCGTGACCAGTGGCTGCAGGCGTATCAGGACGTAATGCCGGCGTCGACCGCCGGCGCAACGACGGGCGTGTAAGGACGCAGACGATGGGGCTCTATACAAGATTTGTGTCGTCGGTGCTTTTCCCGCTGCAGGAGCGGGCCAAGGCGCATGACACCGTGAATGTGCGCCAGGCGATGGAAGACTCGCAGTGGTGGCCCGCGGACAAGCTGGAGGCTTTCCGCGTCAAGCGGCTGCGCGCGTTTCTGCGCGATGTGGCCGCGCATTCGCCGTACTATGCCGCCGTTTTCGAGCGTGCTGGCTTCCAGCCGGAGGCGCTGACCTCGGTGGCCGATCTACAGGCATTGCCGTTTCTCACCAAAGCGGAGATCCGCGCCAATACGGACGGTATTCGCGCCGACGATGCACGCGATCTGGCGCGCTTCAATACCGGCGGCTCCAGTGGTGAGCCGCTGATTTTCTACATCGGCAAGGAGCGCGTCACCCACGACGTGGCTGCCAAATGGCGGGCGACGCGGTGGTGGGATGTGGACATCGGCGATCGCGAGATCGTTGTCTGGGGCTCGCCCATCGAGT
>JBNKNO010000058.1:9004-19370 GCA_050293885.1 Rhodocyclaceae bacterium
TGGGTGCGCAGGATCGTGTTCGCTTGATCCGTGACGGGTTGATGCGCACCGAGTTGTTGCCGGCATTCGAGATGTCGGAACAGAAACTCGATGGGTTTGTTGCGCGCATCCGCGCCCGTCGGCCCAGGATGTTGTTCGGCTATCCCTCGGCCATCAGCCATATCGCCGCGCATGCCACCAAACGCGGCATTGCCATGAACGACCTGGGCATCAAGGTGGTGTTCGTGACCTCGGAGCGCTTGTACGATCACCAACGCGAGGTCATTGAAACGACCTTCGGGTGCCCGGTGGCGAACGGCTACGGGGGGCGTGACGCCGGCTTTATCGCGCACCAGTGCCCCTCGGGTGCTATGCACATCACGGCGGAAGACATCATTGTCGAGATCGTGGGCCCCAACGGGCAAGTGCTTCCGCACGGGGAGTCCGGCGAGATCGTCGTCACCCACATGGCGACGCGTGATTTTCCGTTCATCCGCTATCGCACCGGCGATATCGGTGTCGTGGACGATCAGCCCTGTGCCTGCGGACGCGGCTTGCCCGTCCTCAAGGAGATCCAGGGGCGCAGTACCGATTTCGTGGTCGCCCACGACGGAACGGTGATGCACGGCCTGTCGTTGATCTACGTGCTGCGGGATATTCCTGCGGTGGCCGAATTCAAGATCGTGCAGGAGTCGATCGAGTTGACCCGCGTGTTGGTGAGACCCGACTCACGCTTCTGCGCAGACGATGAAACCCGGATCCGTGATGGGCTCACCGCGCGGCTTGGCGCGGGCGTTAAGATCGATGTCGAACTGGTCGAACAGATGCCGGCGGAAAAATCCGGTAAGTTCCGCTTCGTCATGAGCAAGGTCGCCGCATGAACATCGGGCTGGCGCGAGGAACGCAATCGTGAGAGACATACTTGTCACCCTTATCTTCGTCGCTGGCGCCATGGCGGCCTTGCGCCGCCCGTATATCGGCGGCCTGTTGTGGGTGTGGATCGGACTGATGAATCCGCACCGGCTCGGCTGGGGCTTTGCCTACGACCTGCCATTCGCGCTTGTCGCTGCAGTGGTAACGGCGCTGGGTATCGCCTTGAACGCAAAACAAGCGCGATGGCTGGGTGGCGGTGCGGTGTGGGTGTTGATCGTCCTGCTGCTGTGGATGTGCGCCACCACGGCGACGGCCATCGTACCGGAGCCGAGCCTCAACAAGCTCATCGAAGTGTTCAAGGTGATCGGCATGACCCTGATGGTGGGTTCTCTCGTGCGATCGAGGCAACAGATCATCGGATTCATCGTCGTGGTCACCGGCTCACTGGCCTTTTTTGGTGTCAAGGGCGGCATCTTCACCATCACCACGGGCGGCGCTTTCCGCGTCTGGGGGCCGCCCAGCAGCGTGGTGAACGGCAACAACGAACTGGCGCTCGCGCTGGTCATGACCATTCCGCTCATGTACTTCATGGCCAAGGAAGTGTTCCTGCTGCGGGAGATGCCGATCTTGAGACGATTCGGCGAGAAAACCCTGCGCATG
The DNA here is from genome assembly GCA_050293885.1 of Rhodocyclaceae bacterium. Classification (GTDB taxonomy): domain Bacteria; phylum Pseudomonadota; class Gammaproteobacteria; order Burkholderiales; family Rhodocyclaceae; genus Nitrogeniibacter. The sequence goes on from JBNKNO010000058.1 coordinate 10,517, forward strand.
GGGATCTACGTGAGTATCGTGCTGTGCGCGATTGCCGCTATCGGCAGTCAGTCACGTGGCGCCTTGCTGGCGATCGTCGCCATGGCGGTGATGTTGTGGATGCGCAGCAAGTCGAAAATGAGTCTTGGCATTGCCTTGCTGGTGATTGCGCCCGCGTTGTTCCTGTTCATGCCGCAGGAATGGGTCGACCGCATGTACACCATCCAGACCTACGAGAGCGACGGTTCCGCCATGGGGCGTATCGAGGCATGGCGCATGGCGATCAATATCGCGAACGATCGTGTGATGGGGGCCGGGTTCGCCACTGCGACGCAACTGGTCTATTCGATGTATGCGCCCACGGCCAACGCGGTGCTGGTCGCACACAGTATCTATTTCCAGATTCTGGGCGATCACGGCTACATCGGCTTGGCGCTTTACGTGCTGTTCTGGTTCCTCACCTACCGCGCCGCCGCGCGTCTGATGAAAATCGGCAAGCGCCACGAGCAACTGCGTTGGGTGCATACGCTGGGCAGCATGGCCACCGTGAGTATTGCCGGGTTTGCCACCGGCGGTGCGTTTCTCTCGCTGGCCTACTGGGATATGCCGTATTACCTCATCGTGATACTGCTCGCGACCGAGCAGTATGCGAAGAAAGAGCTGGCGCAGGCGGCTGAAGCACACAAGGCGGCCGGTGCGGGAGTGGATCCGCTACCGGTGCCCGCCAACAAGTTCGGCGTCTGAGGTACTCATGTTGCTCAAATCGGCAATTCGCATCGCCAGTACCCGTGCCGGTGTGCAGCGGCTCAGTATCTTCGTTTTTCATCGGGTGCATGCCGCGCCGGACCCGCTGTTCCCGACGGAAGTCGATACCGCGATGTTCGATCGCATGCTTGGCTGGATCGGTTCGTGGTTTCGGGTCATGCCGCTCGACGAGGCCGTCAGGCGCATGCGCGAGGGCACATTGCCACCCGCCGCCGCCGCGTTGACCTTTGACGACGGCTATGCCGACAACCTTCTCAATGCCGAGCCGGTGCTCGCGCGTCACGGCATGCAGGCCACCTTGTTTGTCGCCACCGGATTTCTCGATGGCGGGCGCATGTGGAACGATTCGGTCATCGAAGCGATTCGCCGCACCGAAAAGGCCGCGCTGGCGCTCGCCGAACTGGGTTTGGGCGATGTCGCTGTCGGTTCATTGGCAGAAAAACGTGCCGCGCTCGGCGTCGTCATCCCGGCCATCAAGCATTTACCGCCGTCGCAGCGTGCCGCTGCGGTCGCCCGGATTGTCGACGCCGCGCAGGCATGCCTGCCCGACGATTTGATGATGAGTAGCCAGCAACTCAAGGCTTGGCGTCAGGCCGGGCAGGGCGTTGGCGCCCACACGATCAGTCATCCGATTCTGGCCAGGACGCCGCTGGACGAGGCGCGTCGCGAAATCGCCGGCAGCCGCGAACATCTCGAGCGCTTGCTCGGCGAGCCGGTACGTTTGTTTGCCTATCCGAACGGGCGGCCGGGTGAGGACTACCTGCCCGAGCATGTCGGCCTGATGTCGGAACTGGGTTTCGACGCGGCCGTGTCGACAACCTGGGGCGCAGCCAGCGCGGCCTCCGACCGATTCCAACTCCCCCGTTTCACCCCTTGGGATCGCACCCGTTTCCGCTTCGGGGTGCGCATGCTGCAAAACCTGCTTTCTTCCTAAAAAGGGAAAAAGACCGGGACGAGTGCCAGGACCATCACCGCATAGAGGGCCGTGATGGGCAGACCGGTGCGTATGAAATCAACGATGCGATAGCGCCCCGGTGAATACACCATGAGATGCGTCTGATAGCCCGAGGGCACCAGGAACGCGGCGCTGGCACCGTAGGCGACGATCATGACGAACGGTGTGGGATCGGCGCCGAAGGCGTTTGCGGTGCTCAACGCGACGGGAAACGCCAGCGCCGCGGCCGCGTTGTTGGTCACGCACTCCGAGAGCAGCACGGTCACGACATAGACACCGATAAAGGCGCCCCATACCCCGCTGCCGTCAAAGAGGTAGCGCACTGCGTCGGTGAGTAGCCCGGCTGCGCCGGACGATTCGAGCACGCGCGCGGTGGCCAGTGCGCCGCCGACGACGAGCACGAGTTCGAAGGGAAAGCGGCGCCGGATTTCTCCGAGCGTCAGCGTGCGGGTCGCGATGAGCGCGCCGAGCAACAGCAGCAAGCCCGCGAACAGCGGCACCAGCTCGCTGGCCGCGAGTGCGATCACGCATGCGAATCCGCCCAGTGACCACGCGGTCTGCGTGGTGGAGAGTTTGGGGTGTAGTGGCGCGCCCCCCACGACGTGGAAGTTGCGCGTGAGGTTGCGGTGTTGCGAGAAATCCTTGCCGGCCGCGAGCAACAGCGAATCACCGACCCGCAGGGGAATTCGGCCCAGTTGGCCGGTGAGGCGTTTTTCGCCGCGCCGGATGCCGACCACGCCGGCGTCGAACATGGTACGGAAGTCCACCTCGCGCAGGGTGCGGTTGGCGAGTTCGGATTCGTTTGAAATCACGACCTCGACGAGGTTGGAGCGCAGCAGCGAATCGGCTTGTGTGCCGAACACGTGCAGCCCCGGAAAGCGCTCGATGACCTGCATCTTGCCGACTTCGCCGGTGAAGATCAGGGTGTCGTCGGTGTGCAGGATTTCGGTCGGCGTGACCGGCGAAATGAGCCGGCCTTCACGCATGATCTCGACCAGGTAGAGCCCTTCGAGATTTCTGAGCGCGTTCTGTTCGATGCTCTTGCCGATGAGCGGGGAGTCGGCATCGATCCGGGCTTCGAGAAAATAGCCTTGGCGGCCGCTTTGCTCATCCTGCCCGCGATCCGGCAAGCCGCGCGACAGCACGCTGAGCAGCGCAATGCACGCCAGCGCCACCGGCACGCCGACCCAGGCCATCTGGAACATGCTGATGGGCTCGAGGCCGGCACGCACCGCGAACGAGTTGACCACCAGGTTGGTGGAGGTGCCCACCAGGGTGGTAATGCCGCCGAGCAAGGCGGCGTAGGAGAGCGGTAGCAGCAGGCGTGAGGGCGGGTGCTCGCGCTGATTGCTGACGGTGCCCAGCAGCGCGCTGACCACCGCCGTGTTGTTGAGAAAGGCGGAGGCGGCCGCGGTCACCAGTGACAGCCGGAACACCGCGGGCGTGGTGCGTCCGGCGATCAGCTTGCGAAAGGCAATTTCGAGCAACGGCGCCCGTTCGAGGACGAGCGAGACCATCATCAGCAGCACCAGCACCGCCAGGCCCGGATTGGCGTAGCTGGTCAGCAACTCGGTCTGGTCGATGAGGCCGAGCACGTGATAGCCGCCCGCCCAGATCGAGAACAGCACCATCGGCGGGATGCGCCCGTGGATCAGCAGCGCGAGCAGCAAACCCAGCGACAGCAGGACGGCGGTGGCCTCCATGATGCGTCTCGCGCGCGGTACGCGTCAGCCGGCTTTGGCGACGAAATGGGGGTTGTCGAAACCGGGTTTGCCGTAGCCCAGCGGCACGCCGTTGATCGTGGTGATGACGCCACCCGCGGCGGCCAGCACCGCGTGGCCGGCGGCGATATCCCATTCCATGGTGCGCCCCAGGCGCGGATACAGATCGGCCTCGCCGGCGGCCACCAGGCAGATCTTGAGCGACGAGCCGGCGCTGCGTAGTTCGGCGACCGTGTAGGGCGCAAGGAAGGCGTCCAGCGCGGTGGCGTCGCCGTGCGAGCGACTGGCGACGACGGTGACGCCGGCCTCGGGCGGCGTGCGCACGTGGATCGGGCGACGACCGTCGTCGTCTTCAATCCAGGCACCGGTGCCGACGGCGCCGCCGAACAGGCGCCCGAGTGCCGGCGCGAGCACCACGCCGAGCACCGGCTGGCCGTTTTCGATCAAGGCGATGTTGACGGTGAATTCGCCATTGCGGTTGATGAATTCCTTGGTGCCGTCGAGCGGGTCCACCAGCCAGAAGCGCTCGCCCACCTCGGGGATGTGGCCGGCGGCGACCGCTTCTTCGGCGACCACCGGCACGCCGGGCAGCAAGACCGCCAACGCCGGCAGGATCAGCGCCTCGGCTTTTTCGTCGGCTTCGGTGACTGGTGAGCTGTCGTCCTTGCCGCGTACCTCGAAGTCGGTGCGGTAAATGTCCAGAATGACGTCACCGGCTTGGCGGATGACAGGAATGAGTGCGTCCAGCAGGGCGACCCGGTCAGTCATGGGAGGAACTCCAGCGAATTAGTATTGTGCAGATAAATATTTAACAGCACATTGAGCGATGTGTTTGTTTAATATATCACCATGCTCACGTCTTGCTTGCGATGAAATCCACGATCCGCTCCCTCGACCGCTTGAACGCCACCCGGCGCCGCGCGGTGGAATTGCGTCGCCAGGGGCGTACGCTGGCCAGCGTGGCCGAGGCAACCGGCTTGTCCGCACCGACCATCATCTCGGCCTGCAAGGCCTATGAGCGGGGCGGCTGGGCCGGCGTCGATGTCGGCCGTCGTGGGCGCAAGCTCGGGAGTGGCTCCAGCGTGCCGGCGGAGAAGGACGCCGCCATTCGCGCCGCGCTGCTGGCCGCCGAACCCGAGGCCGCCGGCGGTGACGATGGTTTATGGGACTATGCCGGTCTGAGTCGATGGCTGAAAACGCACTTCGATGTGTCGGTCACGCCGCGTACGGCGGCCCGCCATGCCGCCCGCTGGGGACTGGTCGCAACCGACCTGCAGGATGCCTGGCGAGAGGCCGATACGGAAACGGCGGCGCAGTGGGGCGAGACGGTGCACGCGCCGCTGGTGGCACAGGCCCGGCGCGAAAAGTCGGAAGTGCTGTGGGCCGCGGCGACCGAAATCGGCGAGACGCACGTGCTGCTCTATGCGCACGACCCCCGCGGAAAACTGCGCTGGCGGGTGACGCCGGCGCCGCTGAAAAGTGACGATATTAAAGAATTCATTACGCGGTTATGCGCGGCCGCCGGCAGAAAGATTCACCTGCTCTGGCATGGCCCCACGCTCGCGGCGGTGCCGGCGCTGGGTGCTTGGCTGGCGAGCATGACCGAGAGAATCGAAGTGCACACCCTGCCTGGCGCATGGTGCGCCCCCGGCACACAGACACGACATGCAAAGAACGCCGGCCACGATGGCCCCCCAATCAGAGAAACCGTCACGAGGACGCCCATGACGCTCACCCACCTGCAACGGCTCGAAGCCGAAAGCATCCACATCATGCGCGAGGTCGTCGCCGAAGCCGACAACCCCGTCATGTTGTACTCCATCGGCAAGGACAGCGCCGTCATGCTGCATCTGGCGATGAAGGCCTTCTACCCCGCCAAGCCGCCGTTTCCGCTGCTGCATGTGGATACGCAGTGGAAGTTTCGCGAGATGTACAGCTTCCGCGACAAGATGGTGGCGGACCTCGGCGTCGATCTGCTGGTGCATGTGAATCCGGAAGGCGTGGAGAAGGGCATCAATCCCTTCACCCACGGCTCGGCCATTCACACCGACATCATGAAGACCGAAGGCCTCAAGCAGGCGCTGGACAAATACGGCTTCGACGCCGCATTCGGCGGTGCGCGCCGCGACGAGGAGAAGTCCCGCGCCAAGGAGCGCATCTTCTCCTTCCGCTCGGCCCAGCATCGCTGGGACCCGAAGGCCCAGCGGCCGGAGTTGTGGAAGCTCTACAACGCTCGCAAGCACAAGGGCGAGTCGATGCGCGTGTTCCCGCTGTCCAACTGGACTGAGCTCGACATCTGGCAATACATCTACCTGGAAGGCATCCCCATCGTGCCGCTGTACTACTCGGCCGAGCGCCCGGTGGTGATGCGCGACGGCACGCTGATCATGGTCGACGACGCGCGCATGCCGCTCAAACCGGGCGAGGTGCCGATGATGAAGAAGGTGCGCTTCCGCACGCTGGGCTGCTACCCGCTCACCGGCGCGGTGGAGTCCGAAGCCGACACGCTGCCGGCGATCATTCAGGAAATGCTGCTGACCAAGACCTCCGAACGCCAGGGCCGGGTCATCGACCACGATTCCGCAGCCTCAATGGAAAAGAAGAAGCAAGAGGGGTATTTCTGAAATGGCACACGTTTCCGATCTCATCGCCACCGACATCGAGCAGTATCTCAAGGCCCACGAGCACAAGAGCCTGCTGCGTTTCATCACCTGTGGCAGCGTGGATGACGGCAAGAGCACGCTCATCGGCCGGCTGCTGTACGAATCGAAGATGCTGTTCGAGGATCAGCTCGCCGCCGTCGAATCCGACTCACGCAAGTGGGGTACGCAGGGCGAGCAGCTCGACTTCGCGCTGCTCGTCGATGGCCTCGCCGCCGAGCGCGAGCAGGGCATCACCATCGACGTGGCCTACCGCTTCTTCTCCACCGATCGGCGCAAGTTCATCGTCGCCGACACGCCGGGCCACGAGCAATACACCCGCAACATGGTCACCGGCGCGTCCACGGCCGATGTGGCCGTGCTCATGGTCGATGCGCGCAAGGGCATCCTCACCCAGACGCGCCGCCACAGCTATCTGGTGTCGCTGATCGGCATTCGCCATATCGTGGTCGCCATCAACAAGATGGATCTGGTCGATTACAGCGAAAGCACCTTCCGCAAGATCGTCGACGACTATCGCGAATTCGCCGCGCAGATCGGGCTGGAGTCGGCCACCTTCATCCCCATGTCGGCCTTCAAGGGCGACAACATCATCGAGCCCAGCGACCGCATGCCCTGGTATCACGGCGCGACGCTCATGGCCTACCTCGAAACCGTCGAAATCGACGAGGAACGCCTGCAACGAGAGCCCTTCCGCCTGCCGGTGCAATGGGTCAATCGGCCGAATCTGGATTTCCGCGGCTTTGCCGGCACGCTGACCTCCGGCGTCGTCAAGGTTGGTGACCGCATCCGCGTGCAGCCCTCCGGCAAGGAAAGCACGGTGGCCAGCATCGTCACCTACGACGGTGATCTGCCCCAGGCCGTTGCCGGGCAGTCGGTCACGCTCACGCTGGCGGACGAAATCGACATCTCTCGTGGTGATGTGATCTCCACCGTGGAAGCGCCATGCAGCTCGGCCGACCAGTTCGAAGTCACCGTGGTGTGGATGCACGACGAGCCCATGTTCCCGGGCCGCCCGTATCTGCTCAAGATCGGCGCCAAGACGGTGATGGCGACCGTCACCGAGATCAAGTACCAGGTGAACGTGAACAACCTCGATCACATGGCCGCCAAGAAGCTCGAGCTCAACGGCATCGCCGTTTGCAACATCAATCTCGATCGCCAGATCGCCTTCGATGCCTACAAGGACAACCGCGATACCGGCGGTTTCATCCTCGTCGATCGCCTCACCAACAACACCGTCGGCGCCGGCCTCATCCACTTTGCCCTGCGTCGCGCCCACAACATCCACATGCAGCACGTCGATGTGGACAAGGCCGCGCGCGGCAGCATCAAGGGCCAGAAGCCTTGCGTGCTGTGGCTGACCGGGCTGTCGGGCGCCGGCAAATCGACCATCGCCAACCTGATCGAGAAGAAGCTGCACGCCATGGGGCGGCACACCTACCTGCTCGATGGCGACAACGTGCGCCACGGGCTCAACAAGGATCTCGGTTTCACCGATGCCGACCGCGTCGAGAACATCCGTCGCGTGGCCGAGGTGGCGCACCTGATGGTCGATGCCGGCCTCATCGTCATCACCGCCTTCATCTCCCCGTTCCGCTCCGAACGCCGCATGGCACGGGCGTTGGTGGCGGACGGCGAATTCCTCGAAGTGCATGTGGACACGCCGTTGGCGGTCGCCGAGGAACGCGACCCGAAAGGGCTGTACAAGAAGGCGCGACGCGGCGAACTGAAGAACTTCACCGGCATCGACTCGCCCTACGAGCCGCCCGAGGAACCCGAAGTGTGTGTCAGCACGGCGGATTGCACGCCAGAAGAAGCCGCCGATCAGGTCATTGCGGTGCTGACCGCGCGCGGCATGGTCGAAATCGATTGATGCGCGTGCGGGGCGCCGTGGTTTGACGCGAGGGTGTCAAACCACGGCGCTGGCCGGCTGCGCCTTCTGTTTGAGTGCGCGGCGAAGGCGCTCGATGTTCTTGTCGAGCAACTGATTGATCAGATAGCCGAAACACGCGACCACCACGGCCGCAAGTGCGGCGGCCACAACGCCGGTGGTGCTGAAGCCATGTACCGGCGCGTTCCACAGCGTCATCGCCACCACCAGTCCGGCCTGATAGTGGCCGAGGTAGATGGGGTAGCTCAGATCGCCGATCGTCTTGTCGGTGCGTTTCATCCACCCGGCACGGGGCAGATCCCGCAGTTTGGCGATGATCATCGCGTGCAGGGCCATGTTGGCCAGAAACAGGGGTTCGATGAAGGCCCGCTGGTCGAATTGCGCGGCGAAGGCCAGTGGCACATAGGCGGCCAGCCATGCCAGCGGATGTCCCGGAACCTTCGCCACGAAGCGCGCCGTTTCGGCCTTGTAGTGAAACAGCAGGGCGCCCAGCGAGAACGGCAGCGAGGCGGCCGGCACATAGCTGTAGCGGGTCTCGTGGCTCATACCGAACATATAGGTCGCCACGAAGTAACTGGCCCCCAGTGCGCACCACGTCCAGGTCACCAGGCGCGAACGCGATGCGCCCAGGCCGATCACCACATAGAAGACCAGCTCCAGCGTGAGTGCCCAGGTCGGCGGGGCGAGGCGTGGCTTGAACCACTTAGGCGACACTTCGGGAAAGATCAACGAGGCGTTCGCGACCACCTCGATGGCGCGCTCGGGCACGAACAACCCGGAGTGATAGGCACGGGTGATCTCTTCCCCGTACAGCGAGATCAGTCCAAGGGTGACAAGGCAGATGATCCAGTAGCTGGGGAACAGGCGCAGGAATCGGTTG